>NZ_JAJVKW010000001.1:0-600000 GCF_024198255.1 Myxococcus guangdongensis | reverse complement strand
GCACGAGTCGCTTGGGTCCGCCTCCGGACGAGGTGATACTCCCCACCCATGTGCGGCCGTGTCACCGTTCGGACCTCTCCTGATCAGCTCGTGGTGGAGCTGGGCCTCGCCGGCATTCGCATGGCGGTGGACCGCCCCCGCTTCAACCTGGCGCCCACGCAGCTGATGCCCGTGGTGCCCAATGACGGAGCGCGGATGCTGGACGCCTTCCGCTGGGGGCTCATCCCTTCGTGGGCGAAGGACGCGAGCATCGGCAACAAGCTCATCAACGCGCGCGGGGAGACGGTGGCGGAGAAGCCCAGCTTCCGCAGCGCGCTCAAGCGTCGCCGGTGCCTGGTGCTGGTGGACGGCTGGTTCGAGTGGAAGCAGTCCACGAAGCCGAAGACGCCCTTCTACTTCCACCGCGCGGACGGCAAGCCCCTGGCGCTCGCGGGGCTGTGGGAGGAGTGGACGGCGCAGGACACCGGCGAGGTGCTGCGCACCTGCACCATCATCACCACCAGCCCCAACGCGTTGATGGCGCCCATCCATGACCGGATGCCCGTCATCCTGCCGCCCCCGGCCCAGGAGGTGTGGCTGCGCCCAGAGCCCCAGGAGTCCTCCGTCCTGCTGCCCCTGCTGGTGCCGGTGGCGGATGACGGCCTGGATGCCTACGAGGTGGCGCGCGTGGTCAATTCTCCCACGAACGACGTGCCGGCCTGCGTGGAGCGGGTGGCGGCGTAGCCGGGAAAAAACAACCGCTCTGTCGAAATGCGAAGGGCCCGTTCGTTCGCCTCCCCGAAGTCGAATGCGTCGGAGGATTCGCGATGAAGGACCAGGGACAGCAGGGGCTCAGCCGCCGTTTCATCCTGGGGGCCGGGGCCGCGTGTGTCGCGAGTCTTGGACTCTCTTGCCGGGGACACACCATGAACACGAAGCCGCAGCAGGGTGGCTACGCCACCGTCGACGACCTGAAGGTCTATTTCGAGGTCCACGGAGGTCCGCTCGAGGGAGGCAAGGCGCCGCTCGTCCTGCTGCCCGGGGGCATGCTGGCCATCGAGACGGCCTTCACGAAGGACCTGCTCCCGCGCTTCGCCAAGAGCCGCCCCGTCATCGCCATGGAGATGCAGGGACATGGCCACACGGGAGACAGGCCGGGGCCCATCCAGCTGGAGCGCATGGTGAAGGACGTCGCGGGCGTGCTCGCGCACCTCGGCGTGAAGCGGGCCCACCTGCTGGGCCACAGCCTGGGCGGGATGATTGCCACGGGCGTGTGCGTCCACCACCCCGAGGTCGTCGCCAGCGCCACGCTCCTGAGCGTCACCTACACGCTCGAGGGCATGCAGCCCGAGCTGGTGAAGATGCAGAGGGATCCGACGCACGTGCCCTCGCCCGAGCTGATTCCGCTCCTGCCCACGGAGGCGGACTTCCTGTCGTGGAAGGCGAACTTCGACAAGTACAACCCGGACCCGTCCAACTTCGAGTCCGTGCTGGCGCGACTGAACACCCTGTTGACGGAGTGGAAGGGGTGGAGCCCGGCGCAGCTCAACGGCATCCGCGCCCCCGTGCTGCTCGCGCTCGGGGACAATGACTTCACCCGCCTGGAGCACGCGGCGGAGATGTACCGCCTCATCCCCGGCTCGAAGCTGGCCGTGCTGCCGAACACCACGCACATGAACATCATCGAGCGCGGTGCCTGGCTGGAGCCCATGGTCCAGGAGCTCATCGCTCGGGCGGAAGGCGCCTGAGCGGAGGAGGCCACCCGCGCCGCGCCGTCCCTTCCGACGCGCGGCGCGAGCGCGCGGCTACTGGAGGTTCGGCGTCCCCGAATCCGGCGTGCCGGCGTCCGCCGTGCCGCCATCGAACGGGATGAAGATCGTCGTCTGGGAGCAGCCCCCGTCGCAGTGGCCGCAGGACAGGGGCGTGCAGCCACCCAGGTCCGCCTTGCAGCCCCTGGGCGCCGGGCAGGCCTGCCCCGAGCAGGTGCCGGTGCAGATGATGATTCCCTCTCCGAGGGCCGTCGCGCTCGAGGCCGTGTGAGAGCCGGGAGACTCCACGCGGACGGAGAGGGTGGAGACTCTCTTCCCCTCCTCCTCGTGGCTCTTCTCCGGACCGAGCGCCGTCATCACCGTGCCCTCCAGCCGCCGGGCGACGTCGGGAGGCGTGTTGTCGACGAAGGCGCACGTCGAGGAGTCCGTGGCCACGGCGGACTCTATTCGCGACGTCGCCCGGGGCTCGTCACCACAGGCCCAGAGCGCCGCCACCGCCAGGACCACCGCCACCACGACACGATGCAAGGGATTGAGAGAGGTCATGGCCTCGAGTCTCGCTGGGACTCCCCGTGCGGGCTGGCGTCAGCCTGGAGGATGTCCAACCCCTGACACTCCGGCGCGTCCAGGACTCCAGCCCCGCGCCAATCTTCCCGCCCTGCCGTTGCTCCTCCCGCGCGCCCACGCATCCGCACGTGCGACATGGAACGCTTTGAACCGAAGGATTCCCAGACAGGCGTTCATTCCATGCCTCGCCGTGAAGCAGGCCAGGCATTCCAACCCACCAAGAGGGGCATTGCATGAACGAGCAACGAAGGTCGTCGCGTGGCTGGCGTCTGGGCCCGGTGTCCGGAGTGATGCTGGGCGCGCTGGCGTGCGGAGGTGCCGTGGCGCCCGAGGTCGCCGCTCCCGAGGCCACGGGGAGCACGGCGTTGGTGGAGCGCGTGCGGGACACGACGGAGCTGGCCCGGATGAAGGCCTACGCCGAGTCGCTCTACGACGAGAAGGACGTGGTGCATCGCTTCACCAGTCGGGGCGGCGAGGCCATCGACTGCGTGCCGCTGTACGCGCAGCCCGCGCTGCGTCAGCCAGGCATGGAGAACCACCGCATCCAACTGGCGCCGGGCACCGAGCCCATCGCGCGTCCGGAGCGGCAGGTGGCGCCCGGGGACTCGCTCGCGACGAAGTGGCGCGCCGAGCCCGCGACGCTGGAGGGCCGCGCGGACGAGGTGGACGCCACGGGCGCGCGCAGGCAGTGCCCGGAGGGGAGCGTGCCCATCGTCAAGCTGACGCTCGACACGCTCAAGCGCTTCGAGTCGGTGGACGACTTCCGGCGCAAGATTCCCAATCA
Source organism: Myxococcus guangdongensis (assembly GCF_024198255.1). Taxonomy (NCBI): domain Bacteria; kingdom Pseudomonadati; phylum Myxococcota; class Myxococcia; order Myxococcales; family Myxococcaceae; genus Myxococcus; species Myxococcus guangdongensis. The sequence goes on along the minus strand of NZ_JAJVKW010000001.1, from coordinate 596,901 downwards.
CCTGACGGGCAACGTCTCGGTGGAGACGGGCAAGCGGCGCTCCGAGCAGCAGCCCACGCCGTCCCTGCGCGCGGGCCCCACGGACCTGCACCAGTACGCGCACACCGCCCAGGGCGTGGGCAACATGGGCGCGGAGGCCATCTTCAACCTGTGGAGCCCGTACACGGAGCTGAGCAGCGAGTTCAGCCTGTCGCAGATGTGGGTGGTGCGCGGCTCCGGCGCGTCGCTGGAGACGGTGGAGGCCGGCTGGCAGCGCTACCGCGACCTCTACGGTGATGACCGCGCGCGCCTGTTCATCTACTTCACGCCGGACAACTACGGCAGCGGCGGTTGCTACAACCTGAGCTGCGGCGCGTTCGTCCAGACGAACACGTCCGTCTTCATCGGCGGAGGCTTCGACAACTACAGCGTCTCCGGCGGCGCCCAATATGAGTTCAAGCTCATGTGGTACAAGGATGGCACCACGGGCGCCTGGTGGCTGAAGTTCCAGGACATCTGGGTGGGCTACTACCCGCGTGCGCGCTTCGACGCGGCGGGTCTGGCGGACCGGGCGGACGTCATCGATTTCGGCGGCGAAATCATCGACAACCGCAACCTCAACCTCCACACGTCCACGGACATGGGCAGCGGCGCGTACCCGGGCGCGGGCTGGAGCAACGCCGCGTACACCCGCAACATCCTCTACGTGGACACGGGCAATGTCTATCGTGAGCCCACGGCGCTGGGCGCGTGGCGCAACGACAGCAATTGCTACGACATCATCCAGGGCAACAACCCGGGCGGCTGGGGCCGGTACTTCTACTTCGGCGGTCCGGGCTACAACGGCAACTGCACGTAGTCCGCGTCACCCGACCCGGGTGGGGAGACAGGCGTGCCTGCTTCCCACTCGGGCCCCCGTGGCAGCGAGTCGCTCACGACGTGCGCTTGGGGGCGCGCAGGTCGGTAATGGGCAGCGGGTGGCGGGTGCCCTGGGGCGAGACGAGGGCGGCGGCGAGGACGAAGTCCTGGCCCATGCGCAGCTCCAGGGTGGTGGGCCCCTTGTGCGTGGTGCGCCAGTCCAAGTCGATGCGCACGGTGCCGAGCAGCTCGCGGTCCACGGTGGTGGTGTCGAGCGACTCGAAGAGGGCGACGGAGATGGGGCCGGGGATGAGGGGCAGCTCCAGCGTCACCGACTTCGTCGCAGGCACGGGGGTGTTGGCGGGGATGACCTCGTGCTGGGCGCCGCCGGGCACCATGATGCCGATGGGCATGGGCACCACGTCCGACAGGCCGGTGATTCCGCGCGCCAGGTTGCGCCCGAGGATGGCCGCGCCCACCGCCACGCCCAGCTCCGGGTTGACCTCCTTGTCCGAGGACAGCCGCTTGAAGTGGGAGAAGCGCTGCCGGATGACGGGCATGCGCGTCTGGCCGCCCACCAGCACCAGCTCGTCGATGTGCTCCGCCTTGAGCTTGGCGCGCTCGAGCACGTCGTCGCACGCGGACGCGCTGCGCTCGATGAGCTGGAACACCATCTCCTCCAGCTGCTTGCGCGTCAGCGTGTAGTCGAAGTCGATGAAGCCGCCGTCCTTCTGCGCGATGCAGGGCACCCGGAGCACCGTGGACTCACGCGTGCTGAGCGCCATCTTCGCGGACTCGGCGGCGAAGACCAGCCGCTGCATCACCACCTGGTTGCCGCGCAGGTCCAGCCCGTGCTGGCGCTGGAAGTCCGCCACCAGCAGCTCCACGATGCGCTCGTCGAAGTTGGCGCCGCCCAGGAACGCGTCGCCGCCCGTCGCCAGCACCTTCACCACCCGGTTCTGCACCGCGAGCAGCGTGGCGTCGAACGTGCCGCCGCCCAGGTCGAACACCATCACCGTCTGCTCGGGGTTGCGCAGGTTGGCGTAGTAGAGCGCCGCCGCCGTCGGCTCGTTGATGATGGCGCGCACTTGCAGCCCGCACATCTCGGCGGCCTGCCGCACCGCCTCGCGCTGGCGGATGCTCGCGTGCGCGGGAACGGTCAGCACGCACTCCTTGAAGGGCTCGCCGGCCGCGTGCGTGGCCAGGGTGAGGATCTGCTTGATGACCAGGTGGGTGACGTCCGTCAGCGACGTCTGCTTCCCGTACATCGTCACCGCGGTGTAGCCGTCCGGTGCCTCCACCAGCTCGAAGGCGTACTTGTCCTTGTGCTGCGTGACGTACTCGGACTGGTAGCGACGGCCCAGGAAGCGCTTGGCGCCGAAGACGGTGTGCCGGGGGTCGTCGATGATTTGCCGGCGGGCCGCGTGGCCGACGATGGCCTTGTCCGCCGCGTGGAACCACACCACCGAAGGCAGCGTGAAGCTCTTGTCCGTCACCGGCACCAGCCGCAGCTTGCCCGTCTTGTCGAAGAAGGCCGCTGACGTGTTGGTGGTCCCGAAGTCGATTCCGAGGATGGGGGCCGTACTCATGCGGACCGGAGTCTCCCATGTCTGGCCCGGCGGTTCAGCTCCGGAGATTCCAGGGATTCAGAGTCGCGGGGTTCTCCTGCCTACACGTGTTCCATCACCATGACGGCGACGGTGTGGGGGGCGAGCGCCTCGTAGAGGTGGGGCACGTCACCGGGGAAGGTGGCGTAGTCGCCGGGAGCCAGCTCCACCGGGTTGTCCGTGGGGCCCGCGCGCAGCCGACCCTTGCTGACGATGAGGTGCTCGACGCTGCCGGGGATGTGGGCCTGGGCGTGGCGGGCGGAGCCGGGCTCCAGGGTGATGACGTAGAGGTCCCTGCGGGCGCCAGGCGGGCAGGCGGACAGCATGATGCCGGTGAAGTGGGCCTGCTCGGAGCGGATGGCGGCGCCCTCGCCGGCGCGGATGACGCGCACCTCGCGAGCGGGCGGGTCCACCAGCCGGCTGAAGGGCACGCCCAGCGCCACGGCCAGGGCCCAGAGCGTCTCGATGCTCGGGTTGCCGGCGCCCGACTCCAGCTGCGACAGCGTGGACTTGGAGATGTCCGCGCGGCGGGCGAGCTCCGACAGGGACATGTCCGCGCGCTCACGCTCCCGGCGCAGGGCGACGGCGATGGCGTCCAGCGGACGAGGCGTCTTGGGCGTTCGTTTTACCGGCATGGTCGTTCTTATTGACGAACGGGCGGCTTCTGTCCACATTGAGATGCATGGAGAACGTGGACCGGGTGTTGGTGCGGGACGTGGGGGCGGTGGCGCTGGCGTCGGGGGTGGTGGGGGTGTCGTTCGGCGCGCTGGCGGTGGCGGCGGGGATGTCGGTGTGGATGGCGCTGTTCATGTCGGTGGTGGTGTTCGCGGGGGGCGCGCAGTTCGTGGTGGTGGGGATGGTGGCGGCGGGCGGCAGTCCGGTGGCGGCGGTGCTCGCGGGGCTCCTGCTCAACGCGCGGCATCTGCCCTTCGGGCTGGCGGTGGCGGACCTGTTGGGGAAGCGGTGGCCCACGCGGCTGTTGGGCGCGCACCTGATGGTGGACGAGTCGGTGGCCTTCGCCCTGTCGCAGCGAGAGCCGGGGCGGCGTCGGGCGGCCTACTGGCTGTGCGGCGGCATGTTGTTCGTGGGGTGGAACACGGGCGTGGTGCTGGGCGGCTGGGCGGGGCGCGTGGTGGGCAGCTCCGAGTCGCTGGGGCTCGACGCGGCGTTCCCCGCGTGCATGGTCGCGCTGCTGTTGCCGTCGTTGTTGCCGCCCCGGGAGCAGGACGCGGAGGCCGGCGCGAGGGAGCGTGCGGCGAAGGCGCGCAAGGTGGCGCTGGTGGGCGCGCTCATCGCGTTGGTGCTGACGCCGTGGCTGCCCATGGGGCTGCCGGTGATTCTGTCGATTCTCGCCGTGGGAGTGGCGCTGCGATGACCTTGCTGCCGATTCTGGTGCTGGCCCTGGGGACGTATGGCTTCCGCGTGGCGGGGCCGCTGTTGAGCGAGCGGCTGAAGCTGTCGGCACGGGTCCAGGAGCGGATGGCGCTGGCGACCATCGCGATGCTGGCGGCGCTCGTGGCCACCTCGACGCTGCTGGTTCAGGGGGGCTTCGCCGGGTGGGCCCGGCCGGCGGGGGTGCTCGTCGGCGCGGTGCTCGCGTGCCTGCGTTTGCCCTTCATCGGGGTGGTGATTGCCGCGGCGGCGAGTGCGGCGGGACTGCGGCTGCTCGGAGTGCCGTGAGTCGGGGTGGCTCCGAGCGGGTGGCTTCAGTCGAATTCGTAGTGGAAGGGCGGCGTGAAGCCGTCCGTGTGCGTCGGCGGGGAGACGGGGCTGTCCGGCACGGTGTTGGACAGGGGGAGGCCATGGCTCTCGAACTGGGTGGTCCGGCAGCGCCCCTCCGAAAAGAAGGACTTGAACTGACGGAGCGCGCGCATCTGGGTGTCGGGGCGTCGGCGGAAGGTCGGGTCCCCGGCGAGAGTGAAGACGTAGCGGGGAGGGAAGGTGCCCCCGAGGAATGCCTCGCCCGTGCAATCGCTGGTCTCGAAGTAGCTCGAGACGTCCTGGAAGACGGGCTTGGACCTGCCGGTCTCGATGTCCACGGACCAGACGAGGCCCTGGGCGTCCGCGAAGAGGGTGTCGTTGCTGACGAAGCGGCCCGTGGCGTCGTGGACGCGCATGGTCCGGGTCGCGGGGCCTGGAGGCCCGGAGGCGCCCGTCTCTCCCTTGGGGCCGGTCGGGCCCATCGCCCCCGTGAGGCCCTGCGGGCCGGTGGGGCCCGTGACACCCTGCGGACCCGTGAGGCCCTGCGCACCGGTGGCCCCGACAGGACCTTGTGGACCGATTGAGCCCGTGGCGCCGGCGGGGCCCTGTGGTCCGGTGGGACCCGTGGAGCCGACAGGCCCCTGTGGACCCATGGGACCTCCAGCGGGCCCTTGGGGGCCTTGTGGACCGGGCGGGCCGGCGGGACCCTCCTTGGAACAGGCCGTGGACACCAGACAGCAGAGCGTCAGCGTTCGGAGCAGTGCGGAGGTCATGGGCGACTTGCCATCACACGTCAGTCGAGGCCGCGAGGGCAACAGGTGTGTGTGCGTTTCGCGCCATGTCTGGCTTCACCAGGAGTGGCGTCGAGTCACTCCCGTCCGGAAGGCCCGGACGGGAGCGGGCCTCGTTCAGGGACAGGCGCTCTGGTTGTAGGTCTTGGGGTAGGGCGTCAGGTTGCCCTCGAAGACGGGCGCCGCGCCACAGACACACGTCAGCGTGCCGAGCACCTCCGTGTACGTCTTGTTGTAGTACTTGGTGAGGTAGGCGCTGGTGCACAGCGCCGACGCGGTGACTCCTCCGCCCTGGGTCTCGGGCGGGGGCGTGTCCGTGTCGGCCTCGCTTCCACCACAGCCCATCAGCAGCGCCGCCGCCAGCAGTCCTCCGAGAATGCCTCGCATGCGTCCTCCTGGAACTCCGTCTCCGGTGGGTGTTGCCCTCGCGAGGATAGGGCATCGCGGCGGGGTTCGCTGTCAGCTGACCCCGAGCGGAAACCTTCAGCATGTCTGGATGAAGGCGCCCCGGCGCCGCGCGCAACGTCGAGGGCGAGATTCCTTCGGGCGCTGTGTGTATTTCTTCACGTCTCTGCCGACCGATATCGACGCCCCGCGAGGCGTGATAACCGCGACGCATGCGAATGAATCAGCGATGGCTCGAGGTGACGCTCCTGGCGACGGCGCTGTGTCTGTGTGCCTGCGGCTCCAGTGACTCGAAGGACGACGCGGGCGTCCAGGACGCGGGCCTCCCGGATGCCGGTGGTGACGCGGGGACGCCGGATGCGGGGACTCCGGACGCGGGGCCCGAGGTGCCCTCCTTCGAGCAGGGCGACGGCGTCTCGCGTGAGTCCACCGTGGTGGGTGGAATCGACGTGGACCGCTACACGTGGACGGACTCGAAGGGGCGCCCGAGGACGCTGTCGCTGAAGCGGCAGACCGCCGCGGGCAACGGCGGGTACGCGGTCCAGATGACCTACCAGGTCGCCGCGGGCGCCGACTGGCGCACGGTGACGGTGGATGGCACGGGCGGCGGCGAGCGTGGCTTCGGCTACTTCGTGGGGCACGAGCTGTACCGCCAGTTCGACAACGGCGCGTCCGGCACCATCGCGGGGCTGCACGACGAGGACGACTCGCCGCTGGGGTATGGCTTCCCGGTGCAGGGTGCGCACTCGGCCATCCTGCCGGCGAGCACCACCGCCAGCCACACCTTCACGACGACCTATCCGAAGTGGGGAACGCGGGCGGCCATGGCGGACGTCACCGCGGCGACGCCAGCCGCCGCCGCGTCCCACCAGAAGTTCATGGTGCCGCTCACCCTTCGCTGGGTCTTCCAGAAGGGCGTCGACTTCCCGCGCCTGGACACCCGGTTGGACCTGGGTGAGGCGACGGCGGGACAGCTCTCGTTCGACATGCGAGGCCCCTACGGCGTCGTCGAGTTCGCGGACGCGGACACGCAGGCGTCGCTGAGCAACGTGCAGTGGGGCGACACGCGCAACCACTTCACCACGCAGGCGCCCGTGGCGGGCGCGCTGACCACCCAGGCGAACTGGACGTGGAACGAGCCCATCGGCACCACGCGCAAGTACCACGCGCTCATCGCGCGGCACTCGGGCACGGGGGTGTTGTACGAGCTGGGCCTGTTCGAGCTGAAGCTGGGCCAGGACGCGGGGCTGGTCTACGGCGGCTACAGCACCAACAATGGCTCGACGAAGGCCGCGACGGGGCGGGCGCTGCTGAGCGACGGCTTCTCCGCGGGCGAGTGGCCGTTCCAGTCCGCGCAGTACAGCGGGCTCAACGCGGCGACGGGCGTGACGGGCAAGAAGTTCGCCTGGGGCTCCAGCCCGTTCTACGGCTCGGCGTTCACCTCGGTGTACTTCAACAACGACTTCAGCACGGCCATCAATGCCTTCCCCGCGAGCAAGGCGCTGCTCTACCGGACGTGCCTGGTGATGGGCGTGTCCCCGTTCACCGACGCGAGCCGCAAGTCGTTGACGCGCCAGGTGGCGGAGAGCGCCTCGCCGAGCTGCGCGACGGCCGACCCGCTCTGAGCCGTCACTCCAGGCCTCCTGCCTCGCCCGGGCAGGAGGTGGAGACCCGCGTCTCATGGGGGGATGACACGCCCCAGGACGTCTGGGCACCCAGACAATCCCTGTCGCGCCATCCCACCAGGAGGGTGCGGCTCTCGTCCGAGTAGAAGTGGAGGCGCTCGGTATCGCCAGACGCCCGGGGCCGTCGTTGAGGGGCGCGAGCGGCCTCGGGAGGGGTTTGCATGAGGAGCCGCTCGAACACCGAGCGATGGACATTCCATTGCTGTGAGGGCTGGGGCAGACATTCCGGGTGCAGGCGGATGCGAGCCCCGCCCACGGGCTCCGGCGCCCCCTCCACGCATCCCCCCGTCGCGGCGCTCTTCAGGCGGATGCCCCGGAACCCTGGAGGCGGGGCGGCGCCGGGCACCTCGAACGGGGTGACGACCCATTGCTGCTCCAGGCTGTCATCACACCGCGCGGAGACCAGATGTCGCCCGCGAGCGCCCAGACAGAAACTGCCATCCCGGATGCGCTCCCTGCGGGCGAGGACTCCCCGCACCGCTTCGAATTCCCAGTCGAGCGCGGGGCCATGGCAAGGCGCGGCGCTGACATGGCCACCAGGGTTTCCCCTGCCTGTCTTCAGGCAGTATTGCTGTTGTTGTTGATGAAGGACTGTCAGGGGCCGGACCTCCGCGGGGACGGATGCGCAGAGCGCCAAAGCCACACTCCGGGCGATGACGCGAGTCGTCACGCGACCATGGGGGGGATTGCGCACGGTTCCTCCACACGAGGGACAGGGATTGCCGACAGGGTGCGTTGGACCCGCCGGGCGCGTCTATCCCAGGAATGTGGGGAATTAGTGTCTAGTCTGGATAGAGTCAGGGAATGGTGACGCGTTCCCGGATGGAGCGAGCGTTGTTGGGGGCCTTGCGTGAGCTGTCCGACGCCGAGCTTCCCTTGGGAGAACTGTTCACGCGGCTGAATGTCTTGCTTCGAGAGCCCTTGGGCGTGGATGCGAGTTGTTGGCACGGCACGGACCCCGCGACGGGGCTGGTGACGTCGACGGTGATGGAGAACCTGGACCCGCGAGGCTTCGAGCGGGCGGCGTATCTGGAGCTGTGGGCGCCGGAGCCGTTGACGTTCGCGGGGTTGCGGGCGTCCGGTCAGCGGGTGGGCTCGCTGCGGCGGGCGGCGGGGGAGAAGCTCGACGAGAGCGCGCGTTACCGCGAGCTCATCGCGCCCTTCGGCTTCGGGGACGAGCTTCGGGTCAACTTCGACTTGTCGTCGGGCTGCTGGGGCGCGGCGACGTTCCTCCGGGCGACGGACCGGGGGCCTTACACGGAGCGCGAGCTGGGGATGATGGAGCGCTTCTCCGCGCACATCGGGCAGATGTTGTGGCGCTCGTACCAGGGCACGGTGCCGAAGGGGGACGGGCAGCCCCTGCCGGGCATCGCGGTGCTGGGGCCCCGGGGGCAGTTGATGTCGGCGGACCCGAGGGCGGAGGCCGTGTTGGCGGAGCTCGCGGAGACGTCACCGTCGTCCACGGGCGTTCCGTCCGGCGTCATCACCGTGGCCGAGCATGCCCGGGGCCTGGGCGCGGCGGGGCGCAAGGACGTGCCATCCCGTTCCAGGGTGAGGACGCGCGCCGGACAGTGGCTCACGTTGCATGCCTCCCTCCTGGAGGGGCGGCCGGACGGGCAGGTCGCGATTGTCGTGGCGCCCGCCACGCCCGCGGAGGTGCTGCCCATGGCGCTGATGAGCCTGGGGCTCACCGCCCGGGAGCAGGATGTGGCCATCCTGGTGACCCAGGGGCACACCACGGACACCATCTCCCGGCGACTGGTCATCACCCCGGCGACCGTGCAGGACCACCTGAAGGCCATCTTCACCAAGGCCAAGGTCCGCAGCCGGCGCGAGTTCATCGCCCAACTGGTGGGCATGTCCGCGGGGCCGCTGCCCCAGGGCGTCGCGCGTGGGGCGTGAAACAACACCGTGCCTGGAAATGTTTCAGCCTGGCGGCGCTGAAACACGGATGACGACACGGGATTACGTCTCGGATTGGCCGCGCCGGAGGCCCAATGCCTTCATTTTCTTATAGAAATGACCGCGCTCCAGGTCCAGGAGCCGGGCGGCCTCCGTGACGTTGTCATGGGTATGGGCCAGGACGTAGAGGATGATCTCCCGTTCGGCGTCCTCCACCTGCTCGCGGAAGGTCTTGTCCGCGCGGGGCCGGAAGCCCACCACGGGCGCCGACGGGGGAGGCGGCGCCATCAGCGCGGGCGCGGGCGTGCTCGCGGCGGCCACCACCGCGGAGTCCACCGACGGCGCCGGCGCGGCCACCTGCTCCACCGGAGGCGGCACTGCGCCGCGTCCTCGGGGCAGGAGCTCCAGCGCGTCCGTGCGCGTGACGACAGGACCCTCGCACAGGATGGCCAGCCGCTCGACCAGGTTGCGCAGCTCGCGCACGTTGCCGGGGTAGTCGTAGGCGCTCATCACCGCCAGCGCGTCCGGGGACAAGGTCAGCGGGCGCCGGCCGTTCTTCGCGCAGGCCTCGCGCAGGAAGGTGCCGATGAGGTCCGGCAGGTCCTCGCGCCGCTCGCGCAGGGGCGGCGAGTGAATCTGCACGACGTTGATGCGGTAGTACAAATCCTCGCGGAAGCGCCCGGCGGCAATCTCCTGCTCCAGGTTCTTGTTCGTCGCGGCGATGACGCGCACGTCCACCTTGAGCGTCTCCGCGCCGCCCACCCGCTCCAGCTCTCCTTCCTGGAGCACCCTGAGGAGCTTGGCCTGCATGGCGGGCGGCATGTCGCCAATCTCGTCGAGGAACAGCGTCCCCTCGTGCGCCAGCTCGAACTTGCCGCGGCGCACGCTCACCGCCCCCGTGAAGGCGCCCTTCTCGTGGCCGAACAGCTCGCTCTCGATGAGCTCGTGCGGCACCGCCGCGCAGTTGAGCTTCACGAACGGCGAGGCCTTGCGCCGCGAGTTCTGGTGCAGCGCCCGGGCGATGAGCTCCTTGCCGGTGCCGTTCTCTCCGGTGATGAGCACCCGCCCCTCGGACGGCGCCGTGCGCTGGATGAGCGAGAAGATGCGCTGCATGGCCGGCCCGCTGCCCACCATGTCGTAGCGCCCCAGCTGCTCGCGCAACTCGCGCAGCTCCTCCATCGCCGCCTGGTGCTTGAGCACGTTGCGCAGCGCGACCAGCAGCCGCTCCCGCGCGATGGGCTTCTCCAGGAAGTCGCGCGCCCCCAGCTGCGTCGCCTTCACCGCCGTGTCGATGGTGCCGTGCCCCGACATCATGATGACGGGCAGCTCGGGACGAAGCTCCGTGAGCCGGGCCAGCGCCGTCAGCCCATCCATGTCCGGCATCTTCACGTCCATCAACACCGCGTCCACCGGCCGCGCGCTCACCACGTCGAGCGCCACCTGCCCGCTGGCCGCCAGATGTGTCTGATATCCGGCAAGCTGCAACGACTGGCTCAGGGTCAGCAGGATGTTCTTCTCGTCATCGACGATGAGCACGGATGCGGGCATGCGGGGCGCTCCCGGCCCGGGGACCACGTCACGCGGCCGCTCCCGGGGAACAGGGACAATCTCACGGAAAATATTTGGACATTCAAGGGTTTCGGGGCGCGGGCGGGGTGTCTCGAAAGGGACAAAAGCTTTGACTCACCCCGGCGACTGAGACTACACGCGACCCCAATACCCGTCCCATGCGGGTGCTTCTTTCGTTTCAATGATTTCGGGAGGAATGATGCGTCGGATTTCTCTGTGGGCGGGTCTCGGCCTCGCCATGGCCGTGCTGACCGGCTGCCCCCCCAGCTACCCCAACTGCAAGGACGACTCGACCTGCTCCGAGAAGGGCGAGGTCTGTGTCCAGGGCACGTGCCAGGAGTGCGCGACCGACGCCAACTGCAAGGAGGGCTTCTCCTGCCAGGGCAACAAGTGCGCCCCCAAGCCGCCCGAGTGCACCGTCGACAACCAGTGCGGTGACGGCCGCATCTGCGAGGCCGGCAAGTGCGCCGAGGCCCAGTGCAAGGACGACTCGGCGTGCCCCTCCGGTGGCAAGTGCCAGGCGGGCCGCTGCCAGGTCCCCACGGACACCTGCGCGTCCAACTCGGACTGCGGTGACGGCCAGGAGTGCAGCGCCGGCCGCTGCGTGACGGCCTCCGCGGACAAGTGCGACTGGAGCCCCATCCGTTTCGGCTTCAACGAGTCCTCGCTGGACTCCAGCGCCCAGCAGCGCCTGTCGGACCTGGCCAACTGCCTGAAGACCAGCCCGGGCGGCAAGCTCACGCTGGCGGGCCACGCCGACGAGCGCGGCACGGAGGAGTACAACCTCCAGCTCTCCAACCGCCGCGCGGCGGCCGTCAAGCGCTACCTGACGGACCTGGGCATCAAGTCCAACACCGTCACGACGGTGGGTTACGGTGAGACCCGCCCGGTGAACAACGCCTCCTCCGAAGAGGCGTGGAGCGAGAACCGCCGGGTTGAGTTCCAGCGCTAGTGGGGGCTGAGGTAGGCTTCGCGCCACATGGCCGTCCACGAGCCGGAAGCGCGTCAGTCCTATCTCGTCTTCGCCTGCGGTAGCAGCTGGTACGCGGTACCCGCGGACAGCGCGGCGGAGGTCGTCACCTTCCCCGAGCTCACGCGGGTACCGGGCGCTCCAGCCCACCTGCTGGGTGTGTTCGCCCACCGAGGAGAGGTCATCCCGGTGGTGGACATGGGCCTCTTGGTGGGCGGAGCCAGCCAGTCGTCGCGGCGGGCCGTCCTGGTACGGCTGCCGCGCGGCACCCTCGCCCTGACGGCGACCCATGTGGCGGGCGTCTCCCCGGTGACGGGCACGCTCGAGCCCCTGGGGTCCGCGGGCGTCCAGGTCCACCTGAGAGGCCCCGCCAAGAGCGGTCCCCGGGATGTGGCCGTCATCGACCCCGAAGGGCTCTTCGACCACCTCAGTCAGGGCGCCTGAGTCATGGCTCCAGCAGGCCCCGTGCGGGGCATGTTGTTGTGTCACGCGGGCCCGCATCGGCTCGCGTTCCTGGCCCATGAGGTGCTCTCCATCACCTCGCCGGGGAAGGAGGACGCGGCCTCGGCCCGTCTGGCCTTCCGCGCGTCGGCGGGCGCCTCGCGCGTGCTGGTGGCGACGTCGGGCGGGGCGGTGGGCGTGGACGCGCTCGAAATCGACGCGGAGGCGCATCCGCTCTTGCCCGCGCCGCTGGTGGCGGTGCGCGCCTCGGGAGGCAGCCTGCGAGGCTTCGTGCTGGCGCGTGGGGAGCTGTGGCCCCTGCTGGGGTTGGCGGACTTCGAGCGCTTCCTGAGGCGGCTCATGGGAGGCGCGGCGTGACGGGGCCTTCGGACGTGCGGGGCCTGGCGCTCTGGGTGGCGCGGCCGGTGATGCCGGCGAGCACGGTGGGCATCTGTCTGGCGCTCTTGCACGGGCTGCTGACGGATGCGCTGCCGCGGGAGGCGTGGCTGCGCTTCCTGGGGCTGGTGGTGGTGGTGACGGCGCTGTCCTTGTGGCTGGTGCGGCTCAACGCGCGGCGCTCGCTGCGGGTGCTGCACGCGGTGGGGGAGGGGGCACTGCCCGCCTCCGCCGAGCACCTGCGGCAGGCGCTGCTGGAGGCGCGGGCGTTCCCCGACAGGGTCTTCTCCTTCGCGCTGCGCAGCTGGTTGCTGGGCGCGCTGGTGGTGGCGTTCATCTTCATCCCCTGGGCGGACGCGTCGCTGGGGCTCGCGCCGCGCATCGTGTTGGTGGGCGCGTCGCTGGGCTCGTTGACGGCGCTGCTCATCTACCTGCTGGTGATTCGCCGCTGCCGCCGGGCGGTGGAGCTGGTGGCGGCCCGGGGGCTGTCGCCGCTGGACGTGGTGGCCGCGGCGCCCCCGCGTCGGCTGCACATGCGCCGGCACATGGTGCTCTTCACCGCCATCGCGGTGCTCACCCCCTCGCTCTTCATCCTCGACGCCACCGTCACGGGCACCTCGCGGGCCATGGACGAGGTGGTGCGAGCGACGTCGCCCTTGGAGCGCGACGTGGCCGTCCGACGGGCGGACGACGAGCGGGGGCTGGTCGTCGCGGGGCTGGTGGCGGTGCTGGTGCTCCTGACGGCGCACCTGGGAGGCACCGTCATCGCGGGTCCCCTGCGCGCCATCACCGAGGAGGCCACGCGCATCGCCCAGGGCGATTTGCGGCCCCCGCGCGTCATCCCCGCGGAGGACGAGGTGTGGGCCACCTCGGCGGCGTTCGCGCAGATGCAGGCGCAGCTCGGCCAGGCGCTCACCCAGCTGCGGCGCGCGGGCCTGCAGATATCGACCACCACCGAGCAGCTGGTGGCGACGTCCGGCGAGCAGGAGGCGGGCGCCGACGAGCAGGCCAGCTCGCTCAACGTGACGAGCGCGACGACGGAGGAGCTGGCGCGCTCGGCGCAGCAAATCGCGGGCAACGCGGAGTCGGTGTCCACCATCGCCGAGTCGACGTTCTCCGCCGCGCAGACGGGCCAGCGCGGCGCGGCCGCCTTCCTGGGCGCCATGCAGCGCATGAAGCAGGACAACCAGGCCATCGCGGACGCGGTGGTGCGGCTCAACAAGCGCGTGCAACAGATTGGCAAGGTGGTGGAGTTCATCAACGAGATTGCCGACAAGTCGGACCTGCTGGCGCTCAACGCGGAGCTGGAGGGGACGAAGGCGGGCGAGGTGGGCCGGGGCTTCTCGCTGGTGGCGGCGGAGATGCGCAGGCTCGCGGAGAACGTCATCCGCTCCACGAAGGAGATTGAGGGCCTCATCGAGGAGATACGCGACGCGACGAACGCGGCGGTGATGGCCACGGAGGCGGGGCTGAAGGCCATGGACGCGGGCACGGTGCTGGCGGCCGAGGTGGACGAGAGCCTGAGCCTCATCCTGGAGCTGGCGCGGCAGACGTCCCACGCGGTGCGCAGCATCTCGCTGGCCACGCAGCAGCAGCAGACGGGCACGGACCAGCTCGCCGCGGCGATGGGGGACATCCTGCGCGTCACCGAGCAGAACGCGGCGGCCACCAAGCAGATGGCGGTGGCCAACGCGGACCTGTCCACGCTGGCGAGGGATTTGAAGCGCGTGGTGGAGCGCTTCCACGTGGCGGCCAGGGAGGACGCATGAGCCCGCGCGAGGGTGCCAATCGGATCTCCTTCACCCGTCACCTGATGCTGCCCGTGCCGCTGACCAACCTGGTCGGCGTGGTGTTCGGGCTGCACTACGCGTGGCTCACGCTCTCCGACGCGCCGGGGATGGTGGGGCGCATGGGGCTGTTCGTCCGGTGGGCCTGTGGGATGGGCACGGTGGCGATTGCCCTGGGCGCACTGGTATCGATCCAACGGCTGCGGACGGTGCGGGCGTTGGAGGTGGGCCGCGTGTCCCCGACGCCGGAGGTCTTGAAGGCCGCGGTGACGGAGGTGACGCGCTGGCCGGACGAGGCGTTCCTGCGCTCGCTGGGGCTGTGGCTGTTCACCACGCCCTTGCTGGGCTTCGCGGTGTGGCGGACGGCGGGCGTGGACGCGGACGCGGCGCGGCGCATCGCCGGGTTGGGGCTGTTGTTCGGTCCGCTGACCGCGCTGCTCGTGCACTGCCTGGTCATCCTGCGCTCGCGCAAGGTGGTGCTGTGGCTGGCGGAGCTGGGCATGACGCACGGTCAGCTCATCGCGGCGATGCCGAGGCGGGCGGAGATTCGGGCGCGGCTGGTGGCGTTCGCCTTCATCTCCGTGGTGACGCCGGCGGTGTTGTCCGTGCAGCTCTCCTCGGCGCTGGGGGAGCGGGCGCTGCGGCAGCTCGTGGCGCACGCGGCGCCGAGCGCGGAGCTGGCTTCGAGGCTTCGCGTGGAGGCGCTCATGTCGGGCGGGCCGTTGGTGTTGCTCGTCTTCGCGCTGGCGCTCACCACCGCGTACCTGGGAGGCACGCTGCTGGGCCGGCCCCTGCGGGAGTTGTCGAGCGAGGCGCGGCGAATCGCCGAGGGCGACCTGGCGAGCCCTCGCGTGGTGCCGACGGAGGATGAAATCTGGGATGTGTCCGCGGCCTTCACCACCATGCGAGCGCACCTGGCGGACGTGATGTCCCAGTTGCAGCGCGCCGGGGCGCAGATTTCGGCGACGACGGAGGAGATCCTCACCACCTCCGGGCGCTACGAGGTGGGCGCGTCGGAGCAGGCGAGCTCCCTGGACCAGACGAGCGCGACGACGGAGGAGCTGGCGCGCTCGGCGCGGCAGATTGCCGAGAACGCGGGCTCGGTGGCGCAGATCGCGCAGCGCACGTTGGGCGCGGCGCAGCAGGGACAGCGCAGCGCGGAGTCGTTCCTGGGCTCGATGGAGCGCATGAAGCAGGACAACGTCGCCATCGCGTCCTCGGTGGTGCGGCTCAACAAGCGCGTGCAGCAGATTGGCAAGATCGTCGAGTTCATCAACGGCGTGGCGGACAAGTCCGACCTGCTGGCGCTGAACGCGGAGCTGGAGGGGACGAAGGCGGCGGAGGTGGGGCGGGGCTTCTCGCTGGTGGCCGCGGAGATGCGTCGGCTCGCGGAGAACGTGCTCGAGTCCACGAAGGAGATCGAGGGGCTCATCGAGGAGGTGCGCGAGGCCTCGGCCGCGGCGGTGTCCGCGACGGAGGGCGGCGTGCGCGCGGTGGAGTCCGGCACCACGCTGGCGCAGCAGGTGTCGGAGTCACTGCGGCAGATCACGAAGCTCGCGGGGAAGACGTCGGACGCGGTGCGGAGCATCTCGTTGGCCACGCAGCAGCAGCAGACGGGCACCGACCAGCTCGCGGAGACGATGGCGGACATCCTGCGCATCACCCAGCAGAGCCTCAACGCCACCAAGCAGGTGAGCACCGCCAACACGGACCTGCTCGTGCTGGCGAGGGACTTGAGTGAGGTGGTGGAGCGCTTCCAGATTGGACAGGAGACGCTGCGAGGGGAGGAGGGCGGGTGAACCCGAGCGAGCGCCTGCTCAGGCAGTTCCGGGACCTGGTGACGGTGCGCCTGGAGCGCATCAACCGGGCGCTCATGGAACTGGAGGCGGGAGCGAGCCCGGACGCGGGGCGGGGGGCGCTGCGCGAGTTGCACGGGCTCAAGGGTGAGGCCCGGATGATGGGCTTCGACGACATCAACGTGCTGGTGCACGAGATGGAGGAGCTCGTCCGCTGCGTGGAGCCCCGGCGCTATGCCTTGTCCGCGGATTCGGCGGACGCGCTCCTGAGCGCCGCTGACGCGGTGCTGCTGCTCTCGGGTGCACAGCCGGGCGCGGCGTCCTCGCCCGAGGTGGTGCGGCTCGTGGGCTGGCTCCAGGCGTGTACCCGCGCGGAGACGCGGGACGCTCCGACGGGAGCGGGCGCGGGTTCTCCTTCGAGCGTGCGCATCGACGGGGCCGAGTCGTTGGCGCGGTCAGCGGGCGGGGTGGGCGATTTCGGCGGTGCGGCTCCTGCTCCTCATTCCTCGTTCCGAAATGAGAGGGACGCACGGAGCGGTGCTCCTGCCCAAGGCGCTGCGCGCGCTCCCAACGAGGCGCCTCGTGGTGAGGCGTCCGCCCGCGATGAGCGCTCCTTCAACGAGGCTCGTGCTCTTGAGGTCTCGTCCCGGAGTGAGGGGACTGCTCGCGAGCTTTCCGCTCGCAGCGGTGCGCGTGCGTCCGAGGCTTCGTTCCGGTCCGAAGGGGCTGCCCCCGAAGTGCTTGCCACGAGCGGTGCGCGTGCTCCCGATGCTCCTCCTCGGAGCGAGGCATCCGTCGCCGATGGGACTGCTCGAACCGGAGCGCGCTCCTCGCCCGGTGGCAACCCTCTCTGGCGAATCTCGGGGCCGGGGATGACCCGCGTGTCCACGGTGTCTCCCGCGGAACCTCCACTCCGCGGTAGCGCCCCACTGCCCACGGGCGGCATCTCGACCGTCTCCCAGAATCGCGGCTGGCCCTCCGCGCCTCGCCCCGAGGCAAGCCCCGCCCGCCCTTCCATGGGAACGACTGGCGCGGCGCACGCGCCCACCCCCGTCCCGGGCCCTCGTGTGGCCGCGCCAGGGCAGGGGCCCTCCCCGACGCCCCGTCAGCCCGAGATGCGCATGGACGCGGTGCGCATCGACGTGGCCAGCCTGGACCTGTTGACCAGCGCGGTGACGAACCTGGCCCAGGTCGCCCGTCGCCGTGAGCGCGCCAACGCCCGCCGCCTGGCCCTGGCTCGGGAGCTCGGAAAACTCGCCCGGGAAGCCGAGGACCTGGGCCCCGCCGCCGCCGCGCTGGTGGCCCGGCTCGGCACCGCCAAGGAACTGGCCGCGGACCTCCATCGCGAGTCCAAGCTGCTCTCCAACGAAGAACTCCGCGACCTGGGGATGGTCGTCGAAGAGGTGCAGGGGCTGCGCATGCTCCCCCTGTCCGTCCTCTTCGAGCCCTATCCGCGCATGGTGCGGGACCTGTCGCGCACGCTGGGCAAGGAGGTGG
This sequence comes from Myxococcus guangdongensis, assembly GCF_024198255.1. Lineage (NCBI taxonomy): Bacteria > Pseudomonadati > Myxococcota > Myxococcia > Myxococcales > Myxococcaceae > Myxococcus > Myxococcus guangdongensis. The sequence continues at coordinate 579,517 of NZ_JAJVKW010000001.1, read as the reverse complement.
AGCTCGTCGTCGACGGCGAGGACACCCGCGCGGACCGGGCGGTGGTGGAGGCGCTGCGAGAGCCGCTGATGCACCTGGTGCGCAACGCCCTGGACCACGGCCTGGAGACCCGGGTGGACCGCGTCACCTCCGGCAAGCACCCCAGGGGCTGTCTCACCCTGCGCGCCGCGCGCGAGGGCAGCCGCATCATCCTGCGCGTCGAGGACGACGGCATGGGACTGGACCCCGTGGAGCTGCGCCGAGTGGCCGTGCGCCGGGGCGTCCTCGACGAGAGCGCCGCCAACGCCCTGTCCGACGCCGCCACCCGCGAGCTCATCTTCCTGGCGGGCTTCACCTCCCGAGAGGTCGTCACGGACCTGTCAGGTCGGGGCGTGGGACTGGACGCCGTGCGCGCCTCCATCCAGGGCCTGGGCGGCGACGTCGGCGTCGAATCGGCGCCCGGCTGGGGCACCATCTTCGAGCTGCGCGTCCCCGTGTCCCTCACCGTGGCGCCGCTGCTCTTCGTCCAGGTGGGCACGGAGACGCTCGCCTTGAGCGCCACCCACGTCTCGCGCGCCCTCAAGGTGGAGCCCCTGCACCTGTGCGAGGTGGCGGGCCGGCCCGCGCTGCTCGTGGAGGGGAGGGTGCTGCCCCTGGCGTCGCTCGGCGCGCTCCTCGGCCTGTCCGCGGAGAGGGAGGTCCGCGAGGGAGAGCTCGTCCTCGTGGTCCGCAGCCAGAGCGGCGCCGCGGCCGTCGTCGTGGACCGGGTGCTCGAGGAGCGCGTCCAGGCCATCCTCCCCCTGCGCGGCGTGCTGGCCCGCTTCGGCCACCTCACGGGCGCCACGTCCCTGGCGGATGGTCGACTCGCCATGGTGCTGTCGGCGGCCTACCTCACCGCCAGTGCCCACGGGACGTCCCCGCTGAAGCTGCCCCGTTCGTCGGCCCCCGGGACGGAGTCGCGTCGCCGGCGCATCCTCGTCGTGGACGACTCCCCCCTCACCCGGGAGCTCATCTCCAACCTCCTGGAGGCGGTGGGCTACGACACCGTCATGGCTGCCGACGGGGCGGACGCGCTGGACGTCCTGGAGGGCGCCCCGGTGGACCTGGTGGTGACCGACCTGGAGATGCCGGGCATGGACGGCCTGGAGCTGACCCGCCGGCTGAAGGAACTTTCCGCCCAGCCGAGGCTGCCCGTCGTCATCCTCACCACCCGTGGTGGAGAGGAGGACCGGCGGCGTGGGCTGGCGGCGGGGGCGGACGCCTACGTCACCAAGGGGGACCTGGTGCGCCAGGACCTGGTGGATGTGGTGGGACGACTGTTGTCCTGAGGGCCCCCGCTCAACCTCCTGAGGACAGGCCGGAGCATTGGCTATACTCGGCGCCTCGCGCACGGGGTATGGACAGGGCATGGGCAAGAAAGTGTCGGTGCTGGTGGTCGATGACTCACTCATCTGCCGACAGCTCATCTGCGAGGCGCTGAGCAAGGACCCCGACATCGAGGTCGTCGGCTCGTGCGCGGACGGCAAGCAGGCCGTGGAGATGACCAAGGAGCTGCGGCCCCACGTCATCACCATGGACGTGGACATGCCCGTCATGGATGGGTTGACGGCCACCGAGCACATCATGGCCGAGTGCCCCACGCCCATCCTGGTGCTGACGGCGGACCCGCGCTCGCAGGCGCCGGAGCTGACGTACCGGGCGCTGGAACTGGGCGCGCTCGCGCTGCAAATCAAGCCCGCCATCGACGCCGGCCCCGAGGCCTGGAACCTGGTGCGGGAGATAAGACTGCTCTCCTCGGTGCGCGTCATCCGCCACCTGCGCCGTCCCCAGAAGGGCATCACCCCGCCCCGCGTGACGACGTCCGTGCTGCCCGCCGTGTCCATGGGCGTGGTGGTGGTGGCCGCGAGCACGGGCGGGCCGCAGGTGCTGTGCAGGATGTTGTCCGAGCTGCCGTCGGACTTCCCCGCGCCCATCGTCATCGTGCAGCACATCAACGCCGCCTTCGCCGAGTCGCTGGCGGGGTGGCTGGGCAACACCAGCCGGCTGAAGGTGCGGCTGGCACAGGATGGTGAGCCGTTGATGCCGGGCCACGTGCTCATCGCGCCGCCGGGGCAGCACACCATGATTCCCTTCCGGGGTCGGGTGGCGCTCAAGGCGGGCGTGGAGCGCGACGGGCACATGCCCTCCGGGACGACGCTGCTGGAGAGCGCGGCGAGGACCTACGGCCGGCGCGCGGTGGGCCTGGTGCTGACGGGCATGGGCGCGGACGGCGCGGAGGGGCTCCTGGCCATCCGTCAGGCCGGTGGGCTCACGCTGGCGCAGAACGAGGAGTCCTGCGTGGTGTTCGGCATGCCGGGCGCGGCGGTGGAGCGCAAGGCGGTGGACCACCTCATCCACGGCGACGAGGTCGCGGCGACGCTGTCGCGACTGGCCCGGGGCGAGTCGCTGGCCGTGGGGCGCTGAGCTGGCGGTGCGTGCTCCGAGCGCGCCATGGGCTTTCGTGCGGGCCTTCCTCACGGCGCGTACGGGCATGGCCTTGAGCGGCCCCCAGATTCGTCGGCTGGATGACCGGCTGGCGGAGCGGTGTCGCGGGCTGACGCCGCACCAGTACCTGGCGTTCCTCAAGTCCCCCACCGGCGCGGCGGAGCTCGAGGGGCTCATCTCCGCGGTGGTGGTGAACAAGACCGACCTCTTCCGCGACGAGGTGCAGCTCACCGACTTCCGCGAGCACGTGCTGGCGCCGCTGGTGGAGCGGGCGAGGGGAGGGCCCCTGCGGGTGTGGAGCGCGGGGTGCTCGACGGGCGAGGAGGTGGCCACGCTGTTGGTGCTGCTGGCCGAGGCGGGCGCGAGCCCCGGGAGCACCGTGCTGGGCACGGACATCTCGGAGGCGGCGCTGCGGCGCGCGCGAGGACTCTCCTTCTCCACGGAGCAGCTGCGTCGGGTGCCGCCCGCGCTCCGGGAGCGCTACTTCGTGTCGACGGGCTCGCGCCTGGCGCTGATGGGCGGGCTTCGCGAGCGGGCCAGCTTCCAGGTCCACAACCTGATGGACGTGCCCTATCCCCGGGCCCCGGCCGAGCGCGGCTTCGACGTCATCTTCTGCCGCAACGTCCTCATCTACTTCACGGTGGAGTCCTTCCACCGGACCGTCGCCACGCTCGCGGAGAGCCTCGCGCCCGGGGGCACGCTGGTGCTGTCGTCCTCGGAGCCGCTGCTCCAGGTGCCGCCCACCCTGCGCGTGGTCCGCACGGAGTCGGCGTTCTTCCACGTCCGCGGTGAAGCCGAGCGCTTCGTCCCCGTGGAGGTGACGCGGAGCCCCTCCACCCCTGTCCCGTTGGGACCGCCCAGGGGGACACCCCGGGGCGCGGCGCCCTCCGCGTCGGCGGCCCCGCTCGAGGCCCCACCCCTGGCCCCCGCGTTCGCCGAGGCCGACCTGCTCTTCGCCTGCGTGCTCGACGGCGCCGCGTCGGGCGTGTCGGACGCGGTGGCGGAGCGGGACTTGCGCCAGTGCCTCCAGTTGGACCCCGACCATGCGGCCGCCCGCTACCTGCTGGCCCTGTTGTTGGAGCAGTGCCGCCGCCCCCTCGAGGCGGTCTCCGAGTACCGCCGGGCCCTGGTCGCCCTGGAGGAGGGCCGCGCCCGCCCGGTGCCCTTCTTCCTCAACCCCAGCCGCCTGCGGGTGGCGTGCGCGCACGCGGCTGGCCGCCTGGAGCCCCTGGGCGGGCCCCGCTAGCCGCCCCCTTGGCGAGAAGTCCGGACGACGCGCCGATTTGGCCCTAAGATGCCGGCCCCATGCGAAGGCTCGTCCTGTTCGCGCTGCTGGTGGCGCTCCCTGGCTGTTTCTATCCCGCTGATCGCGGCCGCGCCCTCGAGGCGAAGGTCGACCGGCTCGGCACCGACTCCGCGCAGATGCAGACGGAGTTGAAGGAGGCGCGCGCCCAGCTCGCCATCGTCCTGCCGAAGATCGACGAGAAGGTCGCCGAGGTCACCAAGGCCCTGGACGGCCTGGACACCGCCGCGCGCCGCAAGGACGCGGACATCGGCATCCAGCTCCAGAAGACGATGGAGGACCTGTCCCAGCTGCGCGGGCAGGTGGAGACCTACCTCCACAAAATCACCGAGCTGGAGACGGCGCTCGGCGCCCAGGACCAGAAGCTGCTCGCCATGCAGGGCGCCGCCGCCGTGAAGGAGGCCGAGGCCAAGAAGAAGGCCGAGGAGCTCCAGCGCCCCACCAACCCCAAGGACTTCCTCGCGCTCGCGCAGGAGCGCGCCAAGGCCGGCGAGCTGCTCGTGGCGCGCCAGCTCTTCACCGAGCTGATGAAGAAGTGGTCCAAGGACGCGCTCGTCGGCGAGGCCCACTACGGCCTGGGAGAGACGTACTTCTCCGAGTCCAAGTGCCGCGAGGCCCTCTTCGAGTACGGCAAGGTGGTGCAGGACCACCCGAAGACGCCCTCCGCGCCGGATGCGTACCTGCGCTCCTCCGAGTGCTTCGCCCAGCTCAAGATGAAGGACGAGTCGCGCATGGCGCTCGAGGAGCTGGTGAAGAGCTACCCCAAGTCCGGCGCCGCCAAGACGGCCAAGGACCGCATCGCGGAGCTGGACAAGGCGAAGACGCCCGCGAAGAAGGGGGCCAAGAAGTGAGCCTCCGCCTGCCCGGGCTCGCCCTGCTGGCCGCCCTGCTGTTCCCGCTCGTCGCGGGGGCCGCGCCCAAGCAGCTCGTGCTCCTCTTCACTGGAGACAACGGGGGCGAAGTCGCCCCCTGTGGTTGACGACACAACCCGTCTGGCGGTCTGGCCAGAAGAAAAGTCACGATAGAGAAGGAGCGCGCCAAGGGCGTGCCGGTCCTCGTGTTGGACGCGGGCAACGCGCTCTTCAAGAGCCGGGACAGCGGTGAGTCCCCGGATGCGCGCGCGCGCGCCGAGCTGGTGTTCGCGCAGATGAGCGCGCAGGGCACCACCGCCATGGCCGTGGGCACGCGCGACTTGTCGCTGGGTGTGGACTTCCTGCGCAAGCAGTCGCGCAAGTCGAAGATGAAGCTCCTGTCCGCGAACCTCGTGGACGCGCAGGGCAAGCTGCTGTTTTCCGCGTCGCTGGTGACGCAGGTGGGCGGGCTCAAGGTCGGCCTGGTGGGCGCGTCGCCGGCCACCGCGCAGCCGGAGCCCATGGAGCCCTTCGCCCAGGGCAAGGCCACGGCCGTCAAGCGGCAGGGGCTGCCCGTGCTCCCCTCCGTCATGGCCGAGGTGAAGGCGCTGCGGGAGCAGAAGGTGGACCTGGTCATCCTCCTGGCCGCCGTGCCCTACAACGACCTGCTCGGGCTCGCCGGTGAGCTGGAGGGCGTGGACTTCGTGGTGCAGTCGCACGAGGGTCGGGGCGCTGGCATCGCCCAGCGCGTGGGATTGACCACCGTGGTGCCCCCGGGCGAGCGGGGCCGCCAGGTCGCGAAGCTGGAGCTGTCCATCGACGGGCCCGGTCGCTTCGTGGACGTCTCCGAGCGCGAGCGCACCCGCGACAGCCTCCGCATCGTCGAGACGAACCTCGCCCGGGCGAAGGAGCGGCTGGCCCAGATGAAGGACGAGGCGCAGAAGCGGGCGCTCGAGTCCACGGTCGCCAGCCTGGAGGCCCGGCGCCAGTCCCTGGAGAAGACGGTGGCGGGCGGCGCAACGCCTTCGGCCCGGACGCATCTATTGTCGTACATCCAGCTCGGCAGTGACGTACCGGCGGATCCGGTCGTCCAGAAGGCGGTGGAACGTGTCGAGCCCCCGGGCTCGGCGGCCCACTGAGCCGCGCTGGTCTTGTGCCCCGGTCGGCGCGCCGTTATAAGCGCCGGCCATTACAGTGCCGGACCTCCCTGCCGTGGGCGGCTGGGGGCAAGGCACCCTGGAGAGCGTCATGAAGCCGGAAATGCACCCCGTCTATCCGCCGTCCCGCATCACCTGCGCGTGTGGCAACGTCGTCGAGACCCACTCCACCCGCGGCTCGTTCTCGGTGGAAATCTGCTCGAACTGCCACCCCTTCTTCACGGGCAAGTACAAGCTCGTGGACACGGCCGGCCGCATCGACCGCTTCCGCAAGAAGTACGGCTCGAACCCCACGGAGACCGCCGCTGGCGAGGGCGCCATCGCCGTCCCGGTCGCCAAGGGCAAGAAGGCCAAGGCCTGATTCGAGCCGTCACGCGCTCGCCGCGTGACAGCCATTCGCAGCACCGTCGAGCAGGGTGTCGGAGGGCCTCACTGGAGGCGCTCCCGCCCTGCTCGAGTCGTTTCCACGGCAAGCCCCCCGGGTCAAATTTCAGGGTGCTACAGGCCAGAAATTAGACGTAGCACTCAAGTCACCGCACATTCCGCCGCGTCCCACGACGAAGAGTCCGACGGAGGCGTGATGTTGGCTGAAGCTGCTGCCCCTGACCTGAAGATTGTCCGGCGCTCCCTCAACGAGAGCGTGCACGCGAAGGGCGACGCCTGGACGCTCCTGCACGGGGACAGCCTGGAGCTCCTCAAGCAGTTCGAGCCCCAGACCTTCGACATGATTTTCGCCGACCCGCCGTACTTCCTCTCCAATGGCGGCACCACCTGCAAGGGTGGCAAGCGCGTCGCGGTGAAGAAGGGCAACTGGGACGTGTCGCGCGGGGTGGAGGAGGACCACGCCTTCACCACGGCGTGGCTGGAGGCCTGCCAGCGGCTGCTCAAGCCCACCGGCACGCTCTGGGTCAGCGGCACCCAGCACGTCATCTTCAACGCCGGCTTCGCCATGCAGAAGCTCGGCTACAAGCTGCTCAACACCGTCACCTGGTTCAAGCCCAACGCCAGTCCGAACCTGGCCTGCCGCTACTTCACCCACTCGACGGAGCTGCTCATCTGGGCCTCGCCGAAGTCGGGCGGCAAGCTGCAGCACATCTTCAACTACAAGAAGATGAAGTCGGACAACGGCGGCAAGCAGATGCGCGACGCGTGGGTGCTGCCGCCCTCCGGCGACGCGGAAGTGACGGACGACGGCGAGGGTCGGCTGTGGACGCTCACCGTCCCGCGCGGCGGTGAGGAGAAGGCCCACGGCAGCCACCCCACGCAGAAGCCCGTGGCCCTGCTCGAGCGCATCATCGAGGCGAGCACCCCCGAGGACGCGCTCATCCTGGACCCCTTCAACGGCAGCGGCACCACCGGTGTGGCGGCCCTCAAGCTGGGCCGCCGCTACGTGGGCATCGACATGGACGAGAAGTACCTGGACCTCTCCGAGAAGCGCCTGAAGGCGCAGTCGGCGAAGTAGTCCGTCGTCCTCCTGCCCGCGCCTTCCTCAGGCGCGGGAGAGGATGAGCTCCACACCCTGCCGGGCGATGGGGTGGTAGCGCTCCGCGTTCTTCTGGAAGAGCGAGCGCGCCAGCGGCTTGTGCTCGCGTGAAGCGCTGAGCACGCCGTACAGGGGCTTGAGGTACTTCATGCGGCCCACCTCGCCCAGAAAGACCTCGGTGCGCGCCACCGCCGGCTCCCAGCCCGCGCGCAGGGCCGCCACCAGCCACGCCACCAGCACCTCCGAGTTGCGGCTCTGGGTCAGCTCGAAGCGCTCGTCCAGCTGGCGGAACAGGTCGCGCGGCGCGTCCGACGGCAGCCACTCCAGGAAGAGCTGCCACTCCGCGGGCGTCCAGTCCTTCACCACGTCCTTCGACGGCACGGTGCCGCGCAGGCGCAAGAGCGTCTCCAGCCGGCTGGAGCGAGGGGAGGGCGCGCCGCCGGGGATGCCGGGCCGCTGCAGGTACGCGTCCGCGTCCACCTTGGCCAGCGCCCCGGGCAGCTCGCGCTCGGTGAAGGCGATGAACTCCTCGGTGGTGAGCGCGCGGAAGCGGTAGGTGGCCAGGTAGCGGCGCAGGAAGCCGTCGAACGTCTCGCGGCCCACCGCGTCCTCCAGCGCGCGCAGGAACAGGTAGCCCTTCTCGTACGGAATCTGGGAGAAGGCCTCGTCCGGGTCCACGCCCGTCAGGTGCGTGCGCAGCGCCGTCAGGTGCGGGTGCTCGCGGAAGTGGTGCATCGCCTCTTCCAGCGCCCTTCGCCCCAGCGCCCCGTGCAGCGCGGCGACCTCCTTGCCCGCGAGCGCCTCCAGGATGCGGCGCTCGGCGAACACGGTGAAGCCCTCGTTGAGCCAGAAGTGCTCCGCGGACGCGTTCGTCACCAGGTTGCCCGTCCACGAGTGCGCCAGCTCGTGCGCCACCACGTTCACCAGGCTCTTGTCGCCGGCAATCAGCGTGGGCGTGAGGAACGTCAGCCGCGGGTTCTCCATGCCGCCGTACGGGAACGACGGAGGCATGGTGAGCAAATCGAAGCGCTCCCAGTCGTACGGCCCGAAGAGCGACTCGGCGGCGCGCAGCATGTCGTCCACGCCGGAGAACTCCTCCGCCGCGTCCTCGAGCAGCTCCGGCTCCGCCCACACCCGCGAGCGCGGCCCCAGCTCCTTCGGCGCCAGGCTGCCCACCGCGAAGGCGAGCAGGTACGGAGGCACCGGCTGCGGCATCTCGTAGTGCTCCTCCGCCTCCACGCCGTGCTCCTCGCGGCCAACGAAGCTCGCGGCCATCACGGCCTTGAGCGCCTTGGGCACGCGCAGCGACGCCCGGTAGCGGATGCGGATGCGCGGCGTGTCCTGCAGCGGCACCAGGCTGCGCGCGTGGATGGCCTGGCACTGGCTGTAGAGGAACGGGTGCTGCCCGCCCGCCGTCTGCGAGGGCGTCAGCCACTGCAGCGCGCTCGCGGTGGGGGACGTGCGGTACTGCACCGTCAGCTGGCGCACCCCCTGGGGCAGCTCCACCCGCAGCCGGCTCCCCAGAATCGGCTCCGGCGGCGCGAGCATGTAGGGCAAGGGGCGACCATTGCCGTCTACGACTCTGAGAATCTCCAAATCCCGGGTGTCCAGGTCGAGGGGACCGGCGGACGCTTCCTTCAGCGTCAGGGTGGCCTCGGCGTGCAGCCTTCGCGTGCGGAAGTCGACGCGGGCCTTCCAGTCCAGGGTTTCCGTCTCGGGCTGCGTGCTGTCGTTGTACGAGTGCGGGTCGGGGCGAGCCATGGAGGTCCGGTTTGTAGTCCTTGGCGCGCCGGGTGGCGAGTGCTCCCACCCGCCGAAGCGATTGACTTTCGGGTCAATCGCCTACATTTGTGCAGTCCCCTCCATCCCATGAGAGCAAGGGAGCCTTCCCCAATGACGACGCGGATCCGCAAGGTAGCTGTGCTGGGCGCCGGAGTGATGGGCAGCGGCATTGCCGCCCATCTGGCCAACTCGGGCGTGCGCGCGCTCCTCCTGGACATCGTTCCGCCGAAGGCCGCACCGGGCGAGGACACCTCGACCAAGGCCTTCCGCAATAAGTTCGCCCTCGGGGCGCTGGCCAACATGCGCAAGCAGAAGCCCAGCCCCATCATGTCCGAGCAGGTGTTCACCGCCATCGAGGTGGGCAACTTCGACGACGACCTGCAGCGCATCTCCGAGTGCGACTGGGTCATCGAGGTGGTGAAGGAGGACCTGGCCGTCAAGCAGGCGCTCTTCGCCAAGGTGGAGCAGCACGCCCGCAAGGACGCCATCATCTCCTCGAACACCTCCGGCATGTCGATTGTCGGGATGACGGAGGGCCGGGGCGAGGCCTTCAAGAAGAACTTCCTCGTCACGCACTTCTTCAACCCGGTCCGCTACATGAAGCTCCTGGAGCTCGTGGCCGGCAAGGACACGGACCCGGCGGTGATGAAGGCCATCCACCGCTTTGGCGAAGAGGTGCTCGGCAAGGGCATCGTCTACGGCAAGGACACCACCAACTTCATCGCGAACCGCATCGGCGTGTACGGGATGATGCGCACCATCGCCGCCATGGGCCCCGCGGAACTGTCCATCGAGGAGGTGGACAAGATCTTCGGCCCGGCCATGGGGCGCCCCAAGTCGGCCGTGTTCCGCACCGCGGACATCGTCGGTCTGGACACCTTCGTCCACGTGTCGAAGAACTGTTACGACACGCTGACCCAGGACGAGGAGCGTGAGGTCTTCGCCATCCCCGGCTTCCTCCAGAAGATGGTGGAGAAGGGGATGCTGGGCGACAAGAGCGGCGGCGGCTTCTACAAGAAGGACAAGAGCTCCGGCGGGAAGGAAATCCTCGCGCTCGACCTGAAGACGCTCGAGTACCGCGCGCAGGGCAAGGTGCGCTTCGAGTCGCTGGGCGCCGCCCGCGAGGTGGAGAACGTCAAGGAGCGCGTCGCCGTCGTCATGAACGGCACGGACAAGGCCGCGAAGTTCGCCGAGCAGGTGACGCTGGACGTGCTCGCGTACACCAGCCGCCGCATCCCGGAGATCGCCGACGACGTGGTCAACGTGGACCGCGGCGTGCGCTGGGGCTTCGGTTGGGACCTGGGCCCCTTCGAGGTCTGGGACGCGTACGGCGTGAAGAAGGGCGTCGCGCGGATGAAGGAGCTGGGCCTGAAGCCCGCCGGGTGGGTGGAGGACATGCTGGCCGCGGGCCGTGAGTCCTTCTACGGCGTGGAGGGCGGCAAGGACACGTACTGGGACATCCCCACGAAGTCCGTGAAGGTGGTGCCGGAGAACGCGCGCACCCAGCGCGTGGAGTACCTCAAGCGCGGCAACAAGAAGGTCGCCGGCAACGACTCCGCCACCCTGTGGGACCTGGGCGACGGCGCCACGCTGCTGGAGTTCCACACGAAGATGAACTCCATCGATGACCAGATCATCGAGATGATGCACACGGCGCTGGACGAGACGGAGAAGAACTTCAAGGGCCTCGTGATTGGCAACGACGGCGCCAACTTCTCCGCGGGCGCCAACATCGTCGCGCTGGTGTGGGCGGCGAAGAGCGGCCAGTACGAGGACATCCGCAAGCTGGTGACGTCGTTCCAGGCGGCCAACCAGCGCATGCGCTACAGCCCGGTGCCGGTGGTGACGGCGCCGTTCAACCTCGCGCTCGGCGGCGGCGCCGAGGTGACGATGGGCGGCAACGCGGTGCAGGCGAGCGCCGAGCTGTACATGGGCCTCGTCGAGGTGGGCGTGGGCCTCATCCCCGGCGGCGGCGGCAACATGCAGCTCTTGCGCAACGTCTACGGCCCGTACTCCACGGACAAGGACTTCGATCCGTTCCCCTTCCTCAAGAAGGTGTTCCTGTCCATCGGCACGGCGAAGGTCGCCACCAGCGCGGAAGAGGCGCGCGAGGCGGGCTTCCTCACGCACGCGGACGGCATCAGCGCCAACCGCGACTTCCTGCTGTCGGACGCGAAGGCGCGCGTGCTGGGCATGGCGGACGCGGGCTTCCGCGCGCCGCGTCCCTCGCGCTTCCGGCTGGGCGGCCCCAGCGGCTACGCCACCATCGACATGATGCTGTACGACATGGAGATGAACGGGCAGGTCAGCGCGCACGACCGCAAGATTGGTCAGAAGCTGGCGCGCGTGCTCACCGGTGGCGACACCAGCACCTCGACGCTGGTCACCGAGGAGAAGCTGCTCGAGCTGGAGGCCGAGGCCTTCCTGAGCCTGTGCGGCGAGGAGAAGACCCAGGACCGCCTGACGTTCATGATCGAAAAGGGCAAGCCGCTGCGGAATTGACGGCCGGCCGGTACTCATTGGCTACGACATAAATTTCGCTGCATGCCCGGGTGTGACCCGGGCAAGGAGACATCAAGATGCCTGGTCGAGTCGTGATTGCCAGCGCGGTCCGCACGCCGTTCACCCGCGCGCACAAGGGAGAGTTCAAGGACACGCGGCCGGATACGCTGGCGGCCGCCGCCATCAAGGAGGCCGTGGCCCAGGTCCCCGGCCTGAAGCCGTCGGACGTGGAGGACGTCGTCCTGGGCTGTGCCATGCCGGAGGCCGAGCAGGGCATGAACGTGGCGCGTCAGGCCACGCTGCTGGCGGGTCTTCCGGTGGAGGTTGCCGCGATGACCATCAACCGCTTCTGTTCCTCCGGGACGCAGGCCATCGCGCAGATTGCCGCGGCCATCCAGGCGGGCCACATCCAGGTGGGCATCGGGGGTGGCACCGAGTCCATGACGATGGTGCCCATGGGCGGCAACAAGGTCAGCGCCAACCCGGACATCATGGCGAACCACCCGGAGATCTACAGCTCCATGGGTGTGACGGCGGAGAACATCGCCTCGCGTCACAACGTGTCGCGTGAGGACTCCGACAAGTTCGCCGCGGAGAGCCAGCGCCGCGCGGCCGCCGCGCGGGAGACGGGGAAGTTCTCCGAGGAGATCGTCCCGGTCACCACCACTGTCTACGACGAGGACGGCAAGGCGCAGACGGTGACGGTGTCGGTGGACACCATCCTGCGTCCGGAGACGACGGCCGAGGGCCTGGGCAAGCTGCGCCCGGCGTTCAACGCCAAGGGCGTGGTGACGGCCGGCAACGCGTCGCCGCTGACGGACGGCGCGGCGGCGGCGGTGGTGATGAGCGAGGAGAAGGCGAAGGAGCTGGGCGTCAAGCCGCTGGGCTACTTCGTGGACTTCGCCGTCGCGGGCGTGCCTCCGGAGGTCATGGGCATCGGCCCCGTGCCCGCGGTGCGCAAGCTCCTGGCGAAGAACAAGCTCGAGGTGAAGGACATCGACGTCTTCGAGCTGAACGAGGCCTTCGCTCCGCAGGCGCTGTACTGCATCCGTGAACTGGGCATCCCCATGGACAAGGTGAACCCGAACGGCGGCGCCATCGCCCTGGGTCACCCGCTGGGCGTGTCCGGTGCGCGTCTGGTCGCGACGATTCTGCGCGAGCTCAAGCGCCGCAACGGCCGCTACGGCGTCGTCACCATGTGCATCGGTGGCGGCATGGGCGCCGCGGCGCTCATCGAGCTGGCGAAGTAGTCGCCGCTTCGACTTCGAAAGTTCACGGGCCCCGGGGAAGCGCTTCCCGGGGCCCGTTTTCATTTCCAGGCTGGTTTCTCGGGAGCCCCGCGTCGAGTGCCCGAGGGCGCTCGTGGGCTCTGGAGGTCTGCACCCCCGGGCCGTTGGTTTCCGAGCCGGACATCGCTGGCGCGGTGGCGTCGATACCTCGACGTGGCGGTCGGGCATGGGGCCGCCGAGCGCAAGGAGGAGGCGTCGTCGTGCCGCGAGGCCCGACGTCGCGGTGGTCGGGTGCTCCTCGGTATGCGCTACGCGCGGGGCGTGGGCGCCTCCGGGTCGTCCACGGGGACACCGGCGAGCCGCAGCACGCGCAGCGCGTTGGTGGTGTCCACCACGCCCTCGCGCAGCGTGTAGTCGAACACCATCTGTCCCTCCTCCAGGTGGTCCCGGAAGTGGACGTTGCGGACCTTCGCGTGGGTGGTCTCCTCGGCGAGCGAGGTCAGCGACAGGTCATGCGTCGTCACCGCGCCGCTGGCCCCCGTGGCGAGCAACAGGCGCAGCACCTCGCGCGAGGCGAGCTGGCGCTCCCGCGTGTTGGTGCCGAGCAGGATTTCGTCGAGCAGGAACAGGGCCTGCCCGTTCGCCGCGCGCGCCGCGTCCAGCACGGCCTTGATGCGCTGCACCTCCGCGTAGAAGTAGGAGACGCCGCGCTCCAGCGAGTCCTTCACCCGCATGCTGGTGAGCACATGCAGCGGTGACAGGCGGAACGACGCGGCGGCCACGGGCGCTCCGGCGAGCGCCAGCACCACGTTGGCGCCCACCGCGCGCATCAGCGTCGTCTTCCCGCTCATGTTGGAGCCGGTGATGAGCAACGCGTGCGCGGGCCCGGGCAGGGACACGTCGTTGGGCACGGGCGCGTCCAGCAGCGGGTGGCCCAGCTTCGTCGCCTCGACGATAGGCCCCTCTTTGACCAGCGAGGGCCACGCGAAGGCGGGGCGGTCATGCGCGAGCCCGGCGACGCAGGACAGCGCCTCCAGCTCCGCGAGCGCCTCGAACCAGTGCCGCACGCGCGTGCCGTGCTTCTCGCGCCATCGCTCCAGCGCGAACAGCGCGTGGATGTCCCAGAGGGTGAGCCAGTGAACCAGCGGGTGGAACTGGTGCCGCTTGAACTCGATGAGCGAGAAGAGCTGACTGAAGCGCCGGAAGTGCGTGGACACCGGCGGCTCGCCCTGCTGCTGGAGGCCTGCCTGGAGCTGGCGCAGCAGGGGATGCTCGAAGCGCTGGCCCTCGATGCGCTCGAAGAGGGGGGCATACCGCGCGAAGCCCCGCTCGCCCTTCTCCACGTTGTCGTCCATCCGCTTGAGCGTCTTGCGGGTGGCCGCCGCCAGCGCGAGCTGCGCGATGAGGCCCGCCCAGACGGCTGAGCCGGGAATCACGCCCACCTCGCCCAGGATGAAGAGCGCGAGCGTCACGAAGGGCAGCACCACCGCCAGCGGGCGGGACCAGCGGATGGAGTCGAGCGAGGAGCCGGCTTCCGCCCACTGGATGAAGAGCGCGGGGTCCGCCTTCTCCTTGGCCACCGTGCGCGCGTCCACGCAGAGGTCCTGCCGGAAGTCCACGCGCGGGGCCAGCTCCTGGGCGGCGCCCTGTCGGGCCTCGACGACCTCCAGCGGAGCAGGGGACGACAGCCACGCGGCGAGCCGCTCCTCGCCGGCGCGAGTGGCCGTCTCATTGAGGAGCTGGAACAGGCTGCCCTGTCCGAAGACGTCCAGGTCCGGCGTGTACAGGTGGGCGGGGGAGGCGAAGCGCTCACCCTGCTCGGTGAACTCGTGCCAGCCGTGTCCCAGGCGCGCCAGTCCCCGCTCATTGAGCGTCACGTAGAGCCGCTGGCGCTCCTCGCGGCGGAACACCTGGTGGTGGAGCACCGCGAGAATGATGAAGACGACGACGAAGCCGAGCGCGCCCCACCACCACGTCTTGGGCAGTCGGCCGGTGAGGATGAGGCCCGAGATGATGGCCGCGGCGAGGACCGCCACGGTGCGCAGGTTGGCGTAGCGGGCGCTGATGCGGTCCAGGACGGACAGCTCCGCCTGGGCGGCGGCGCGGCGCTCGGTATACGTGTGGTGGGGACTCGGGCGGGTGGCGTTCACGGACACGGTGGCCGCGCATGCTGTGCTTCCGGCCCGCCCAGGGCAAGAGGCCCTTGTCGTCGGGTGCCATCGGGACGACGAAGCCCCGGCTGGTGCTTCAGCCCCACAACGCTCGGGGCGGCCAGAACAGGGTGTTCCCCTCGAAGTGGAGGCCCGGCTCGCGGTCCTTCGCCAGCAGCAGGGGGCCGTCCAGGTCCACCACCTCCGCGTCCTGGGCCACCAGGGCCGCGGGGGCCATGGACAGGGACGTGGCCACCATGCAGCCCACCATGAGCTGCAGCCCGTGCCCTCGCGCGTCCCGGGCCAGGGCCAGGGCTTCGGTGAGCCCTCCCGTCTTGTCGAGCTTGATGTTGAGCGCGTCGTACTTGCCCACGAGCGCCGCCAGCCCGTGCCGGTCATGCGCGGACTCGTCGGCGCACACCGCCACCGGACGCCCCAGCCCTCGCAGGGCCTCGTCGTCCGAGGCGGGCAGGGGCTGCTCCACCATCACCACACCCAGCTTCGCGCACGCATCCAGCAGGCCCGGCAGCTCCGCGGGGCTCCACCCCTCGTTGGCGTCCACGATGAGCCGGCTGGCCGGCGCTCCCTCGCGGATGGCCTCGAGGCGCTCCAGGTCCTCCGTGCTCCCACGCCCGAGCTTCACCTTGAGCAGCGGCCGGTGCGCGGACTTCACGGCGGCCCGGCCCATGGCCTCCGCCGTGTCCAGGCTCAGCGTGTACGCGGTGACGAGCGGCCGGGGCTCGGGCATCCCCAACAGCGCCCAGACGGGCCTGCCGGTCCGCTTCGCCTCCAAATCCCACAGCGCACAGTCCAGCGCGTTGCGCGCGGCCTTGGGCTCGAGCACCTCGGGGACCTCCTCCCGGCAGAGCCCGCCCTCGATGCGCGCCCGGGCGGCCTCCAGCGCCTCCATGACGCCCGGCACCGTCTCGCCATAGCGGGCATAGGGGACACACTCGCCGCGGCCCACGGCGCCGCCTTCCTCCAGGGTGACGACCACCACCTCCGCGCTCGTCTTCGAGCCCCGGGAGATGGTGAAGCTCCCCGCGATGGGCCAGCTCTCGTGTCGGACGGTGAGCTTGCGCATGGGCTCCTCAGCTCCGGGCGGGGAAGCGGCGCGAGAGCTCGTCGACGAGCGGCCCGACGCCGGTGCGGATGGGGTCCACGCAGGGCAGCCCGTGCTCGCGCCCGGTGCGCTCCAGCAGCGCCAGGGCCTCGGCTTCGTCCAGGTGCTCGGTGTTGATGGCCAGCCCCGTACACTGGATGGCGGGGTTGGTGAGCTGTCCTTCCAGCACGGTGCGCTCGATGACGGCCTGAATCGAGGGCAGCCCATGCTGGACGCCGCGCATCTTGGTGCGCGTGGGCTCGTGACAGACGATGAAGGCATCCGGCTGTGCGCCATGCAGCAGCCCGAGCGTCACGCCCGCGAACGAGGGATGGAACAGCGAGCCCTGTCCCTCCACCAGATCCCAGTGGTCCACGTCGTTGGCGGGGGAGAGCCACTCAGCCGCGCCCGCGACGAAGTCTGACACCACCGCGTCGATGGCCACGCCCCGGCCCGAGATGAAGATGCCCGTCTGCCCCGTGGCCCGGAAGTCCGCCTTCAGGCCCCGCGCCCGCATCTCCTTCTCCAGCGCGAGCACGGTGTATTTCTTTCCCACCGAGCAGTCCGTGCCCACCGTCAGCAGGCGCAATCCCTGACGCTTGGTGCCCTTGCCCGTGGCGAAGTCCTGGTCGGGGATGCGCACGTCGTGCAGCGCGCGGCCATTGCGCCGGGCCGCCTCGGCGATGGCGGGGAAGGAGGACAGTCGCTTGTGCAATCCGGTGGCGACATCCATCCCCGCGTCCAGCGCCTCCACCAGCTTGCTGACCCAGTGCTCCGGCAGCACGCCGCCCGCGTTGGCCACGCCGACGATGAGCGTCCGGGCACCCCTGGCCTTCGCCCCCGCGATGTCCAAATCCTCGAGGCCACAGTCCGCCTTGCAGCCCGGCAGCCGCAGCTGCCCCACGCACCAATCGGGACGCCAGTCGACGATGCCGTGCGCCGTCTTCGCCGCGAGCTGGTCGGGGACATCCCCCAGGAACAACAGGTAGGGCTTCTGGATCTCCACCAACGTCCTCCCCGGGCCCCAGGCAGGGGCTGTGGCGCGCTTTTCAGCACGGCCCCTCGAAGCCCGCAAGGACTGTCGGAAAGCGCCTCGAAACCACCCTTCACGTAGGCCCTTCCGGCGCCCCGAAAATGTCAGACCCGCCCCGTATTCTTCCTCTCGTCACGGCACACGAGGGGAGCCAACAAATGGGCAAGTCCGTCGTCGATAATCGCGTCGAGATTGTCTTCAGCTTCGATACCACCGGCAGCATGTATCCCTGCCTCGCGCAGGTCCGAAAGAAGCTGCACGGCACCGTGTCCCGGCTGATGAAGGAGATTCCGGGCATCCGCATCGGCGTCATCGCGCACGGCGACTACTGTGACGCGCGCTCGACGTACGTGACGAAGATCCTGGACCTCACGGACGACGTGAACGCGGTGGTGCGGTTCGTGGACAAGGTGGGGCAGACGGGCGGCGGCGACGCGCCGGAGTGCTACGAGCTGGTGCTCCGCGAGGCGCAATCCCTCTCATGGACCACGGGCTATCGGCACGCCTTCGTGTTGATTGGCGATGACGTGCCGCACGCGCCCTCGGACAACCCGAAGCGGCTGGATTGGCGCAAGGAAGTGGACGCGCTGGGTAGGCTGGGCATCCCGGTGTACGGCGTCCAGGCCCTGGCGCGCCGCCACGCCACGCCGTTCTACCGGGAGCTGGCCGAGAAGTCGGGCGGCTTCCACCTGAGCCTGGACCAGTTCTCCCACGTCACCGACATGCTGCTGGCCGTCTGCTACAAGCAGGCGTCGGACGCCCAGCTCCAGGCCTACGAGGCGGAGGTCTCCCGCGAGGGCCGCATGAGCCGGGGCCTGAGTGGCCTGTTCAGCGCCATGCTCGGCCGCGCGCCCACGTCCGTCTACGGCGAGGCGGACCTGCGCGCCGTGCCGCCCGGCCGCTTCCAGTCGCTGGAGGTGGACGCGGACATGCCCATCAAGACCTTCGTCCAGGAGAACGGCCTGGGCTTCAAGACGGGCCGGGGCTTCTACGAGTTCACCAAGACGGAGACCATCCAGGGCCACAAGGAGGTCGTCCTCATGGACCGCAAGACGGGGGACTTCTTCAGCGGCGAGCGTGCGCGCGAGATGCTGGGCCTGCCGCCGGGGGAGACGGTGCGCATCCGCCCCGCGAGCCTGGAGAAGTACGTCGTCTTCGTGCAGAGCACCTCCGCCAACCGCAAGCTCGTGAAGGGCTCGCGCTTCCTCTACGAGGTGGAGGACTGGGACGGCGCGAAGGCGCTCGCGGCCTGAGTCCTTCAGCGCACCCACTCGGGGGCCCACGCGCACACGAGCGCGAGCACCGACGACAGCACCGTCAGGGCCAGGAGGATGGGCGCGGCGACGCGGCGCTGGGGCACTCCCGCCGCGCGCATCAGCGCCATCACCGCCCACGGGCCCACCAGCGGCACCAGGGCGGCGGTGGACCAGAATCCGCCGCAGTGTGACAGGAGCTTCTCCACCCACCGTCCCCGAGGCCGGGAGCGCAGCCGTCGCCAGCCCTCCAGTCGCTCCAGGCCATCCCAGCCCAGGTCCACGACGAGGACCTGCAGGTAGCCCAGCGGCACGCAGGCGACCACGACGGCCCACGGGGGATAGCCCAGCCCGAGGATGCCCAGCGGAATGGCCGCGAGCACGCCGCCCACGGGACTGGCCGCCACCAACGCGAAGGACAGCAGTCGCCCCATGGGAGGGACGTCATAGCCGGGCCGCGTGGCGTTCAGGTGACACGGCCGTGAAGCCGCGCCCCCCTGTCAGGAGACAGGGGCCATGGCCCTGGAGCCTCGTTGCGAGGGCGGTGACTGTCGGTCAGGTGATGGTCGACATGAGCCATTGTGTCTTGGGGGTGGCCGGCGCGAATCCAAGGGTTGAAGAGGTGGCACCGGGTCGTTACTTCCGAAGTTCGTGAGACACTTTCTCATCATGCTGCCGTGGCTCGCCGCGGGCTGTGGCGCGTTCGAGATGCACCCCTACGAGGTTCGCGGGGGCGAGCGGGACTCGAATGCGCGGGCCGTGGAGCGGCTGCAGGAGCGGATGAGCTCGGGGCCCTTCCGCTTCGCGGTGATTGGGGACATCGGCATCTTCCAGGGCTCCTCGGAAGCGGCGGTGCGGGACTTGTCGCGGCGGGACGTGGACTTCGCCGTGCAGATGGGGGACCTGACGGAGTTCGGCTCGGCGGACGAGTACAAGTGGGTGTCGAAGCTGCTCAATGACGCGTCAGTCCCCACGATGGCGGTCATCGGCAACCACGACATGGTGGGCAAGGGGACGGAGCTGTTCCTGGCCCGCTTCGGTCCGACGTTCCTGTCGTTCGAGCATGGCGGCAGCCGGTTCGTCCTCTTCGACTCGAACTCGCGCGAGTACGATTTTCCGGGCGACGTACCGGACCTGGTCCGGCTCGAGCAGGCCCTCGCCGAGGCTTCGCTGGGCGGCCATCGCTTCACCTTCTCGCACGTGGCACCCGGGCATCAGGACTTCGACCCGACGCTGACCGGGCCCATCGAGGAGCTCCAGTCGGAGCGGGGCGTGACGGTGTCCTTCCACGGCCACTCCCACCGCTTCCGGAGCGATGAGCGACTGGGCGTGCGCTACTTCGTCACCGACGCGCTCGACATCCGCAGCTACCTGTTGGTCTCCGTCGAGGGGCCGTCGGTGGATGTCCAACAGGTCTTCTTCTGATGTCGCGCTCCGGGCTCGCGGGGGGGCTGCTGACGTCGCTGCTCCTGGTGGCGTCCTCCTCGCGTGCGCAGGAGCAGGAGCTGCACGAAGACGCCTCGGAGTCGAAGAAGGCGCCGTGGTACGTGCCAGACCATGCGGCCGTGCAGTTCGCGGGCTCCATCGGGATGCTCGCGGCGGGGCCTGGGTGGGCGTTCCTGGACGAGCAGGTGGACCTGGAGGTGCTCGTGGGGTGGGCGCCGCAGGCGGTGGCGGGCTCGGACTTCGTGACGCTGACGCTCAAGGCGCAGTGGCATCCGTTCCGGGTGCGCCATGGGGAGTGGGACATCCGTCCGCTCACCCTGGGCGCGGCGTTCAGCTACACGTTCGGGGATGACTTCTACCTGACGCTGCCGGACCGGTACGCGTCGGGCTACTACTGGTTCAAGACGGCGCTGCGCCCGGCGTTCTTGATGGGTGGGGGCGTGGGTCGGCCGGCGAAGGTGCTCGGGTTCGAGCGGCTCGAGGGGTACTACGAGCTGGTCGCCACGGACTACCGCATCGTCCAGTTCCTCCGGAACCCGGACACCGTGAAGCTGGGCCTGTTCTCGCTCGCGCTCGGAGCCCGCGTCCGTTTCTGAGCCAGGCGGATTCCCACGCGGCTTTGTGCTCACGGCGCGCTGGCCGCGCTTGTCACGGACGTGGCCTCAGCGCGGCGGCTGGGTCGCGGTGGCGGGAGCGCCCGCGGGTACGGGCCGCGGAGTGGACTCGGAAGCTTCGCTCTGGGCGCCCCCACCGCGCAGCCTGCGCAGGATGCGTGGCGCCTCGGCCGCGAAGCGCTCCTGCGCATCCGGGAGCGGGCGGTCCCACAAATCACTCAGCTCGGTGCCGGGCAGGCCCGCGCCGAAGCGCACCTTGAGCTCACGCCCGATGAGCGCGTAGCGCGGCTCCCAGCCGATGGTGGTGAGCAGGTAGCGCCGAGGGTCCGGACGGCTCATCGGAATCCCATCCCCCAACTGCTCCGGCGTGTGCGTGTCCCCCAGCAGGTCGAACAGCGTGGGCACCAGGTCGATGTGTCCGGTGACGGCTTCGACCTGTCCGGGCGGCAAGCGCTCATCGAAGACGAGCATGGGCACATGCAACTGCAGCTCGGTGACATCGCTGGCGTGGCCCACGCGGCCGTGCTCGCGGAACTCCTCGCCATGGTCTCCGGTGAAGACGACCAGGGGACGCGTGCCACGCACGGCCTCCCACCGGGACAAGAGCTCCTCCACCTTCGAGTCCACCTCGTAGGCGGAGTTCCACGCGCGGGCCTTGAGGTGCTCGGCTGGAACGCGCGCGGTGGCGAGGCCGCCCTTGCCGTCCCACGCGGGCGAGAACACCGCGGAGCGCGGCGGATAGTCGTAGTCGAAGTGCGTGCCCGCGAAGAACACGAAGGTGAAGAGCGGCGTGTCCACGGGCGTGGAGCGCGCCAGGTCCAGCGCGTCCTTCACCATGGCCGCGTCGCGCAGGTGGCTCTTGCCCTCGTAGTCCGTGCGCAGTCCGCCCTGCACGTCGCGGAACACCGTGTCCTTCAGCCCCATCCAGTCCACGGAGGACGCGGCGAAGAAGGCCTGGCGATAGCCATTCTCCCGCAGCGCGGGGAAGAGCAGGGGCGCGCGGCCCGCGCCCACCACCGCGTCACGGCGCTGGGCCTCCAGGCCGAAGAAGAGGCTGAAGACCGAGTAGTCCGTGGAGCTCGCCGCGCTGTGGTGGTGCAGGAAGCGCGTGCCGTGCTCCGCGCGCCGCCACAGGTGGGGCATGACGTCCGGACGGAAGAAGTCGTCGCGCAGACTCTCGACGAGGATGAGCAGGATGTCGGGCTTGCGCGTGAAGCGCACGGCGGCGGGGTCGATGGTCGACGCGGGCGCGCCGGCCTCGGGGCTCACCCCCAGGCGCAGGCCTGAGGCGGGAGGCCGGCTCGTCAGCCGCATGAGCAGCGTGTTCATCCGCACGGGCGCCTGGAGGGGCAGGGTGGTGGCCGCGTGCAGCACCGCGCCCCCATGGGCGAAGACCAGCCACGCGCTCGTCAATCGCTCCACCGCCGTGGTCAACACGAGGACGGCGACGAGCCTCGCCACATGCCGAGGCCGATGGACCCGGCGCAGGAACTGGACGCCGACCCAGACGTCGAGCGACAGCACGGCCAGGGTTCCGACGGCCAGGAGCGCCAGTTCATGCGGCGCGAGCCCCGTCTCCGCGAGCGCGCGAGGCTGCATCGCCACCGCGAGCACCAGGCCGTTGATGTGGAAGCCCAGCGAGGACAACACGAGCGCGTCCACGCCCAGCATCGCCACGCCCAGCGCCACGGCGATGGGCAGGGCCACCGCGTAGCGACGCCCGAGCAGCATCAACGGGAGCGTGGCGACGAAGGTGAGCAGGCCCAGGAACAGCGCCTGGATGACGCCGCCCACCAGCAGCACGGGACGCAGCGAGGCGGCCAGCCGCTCCACGGAGGCGAGCAGCGGAGCCCCGAAGAACGCCAGCGCGATCAACCCGTGCAGCGTGCACCACAGCAGCGCGGGGCCCAGCAGGGGCGCGGCGCCGGCCAGACGCTGGCGCAGCCCCTGGGCGGGCGGGAGGGTGTCGGAAGGCGTCCGGGACATCGCGCCTTCTGCTAGCCCGCTCCTGACGCATGTTCAAGCAGCGACGCGCGCCCGACTGCTTCCTCGCAGTGGAAGCGCGCCGGGTGGCTCCAGAGTCCTCGTGCCGCGTGTGGGAGGGGTGCCAGGATGGGACGCATGCCGCCACGCAAGCTGGTGCGACACCTCGTCTGGCTGGAGTCCTTCACCGCCGCCGTGGAGGCGGGCAGCATCGAGTCCGCCGCCGAGCACCTGGGCGTGGCGCGCTCCGTCGTGAGCGAGCACATCCGCGCGCTGGAGATGGCGCTGGCGGACGGCGCCACGCTGCTCGAGCGCGGCCCGGGACGACGACTCCAGCTCACCGCGCGGGGCGAGCGGCTCTTCGCCGGCACCCAGACGCCCCTGCACCAGCTCGACATGAAGCGCCTGAGAGACCTGGCCAGCGCCGAGCCCGTGGTGCGCCTGGGCTTGAACCCCACGCTGTCGCTCTCCCTGCTCGGCAAGGTCGCCCACGACGCGGCGGCCACGGGGCTCAAGCTGGTGCTCAGCTTCGGTGGTCCTCACGAGCTGACGCGCCAGGTGCAGACGCGTCAGTTGGACCTGGCCCTCGACTTCACGCCCCTGCCGCCGCATGAGGGCGTGGAGTCGGAGTCGCTGCTGCGCATGCCCTTCGTCGTGCTCGCCGGCCCCGGGAGCGGGCTCGCGACGTCGGCCACTGCCAGACGCACGCTGCATGTGAGGGACCTGGCGGGCCAGCCCTTCGTCGACTGGCTGCGCGACGACCCGTACGGTGGCGCGAACAGCGCGCGCTTCGCGGAGCACGGCGTCGCGGTGCAGGAGGTCGCCCGCGTCGAGAGCTTCCTGCTCCTCTACGAGCTGCTGCGAGCGTTTCGAGCGTGCGCGATCACACCGGACCTGCGCCCCATGCACCCGTTCCCCGATGACATCCACGCCTGGCCCCTGAAGGAAGAAGAGCCCCAGGCCGTGGAGGTCGTGGCCCTCTGGCCCTCCGGCTCACTGAGCCCTGGCGCCGCCAGCGTCCTCGACGGACTGCGTCAGCGCGTATGAGTTCTCGTCGATAAACCGACGAAGACGTCGAATTCTGTCGGTTTTCCGGAGCCCGCTCCCGTCAGTATCCTCTCCAGGTTGGAAGTTTTCACCAGGAGTACTCGGATATGACGCCAACGGAACTGACGATATCCCGCCTGCCCGCGCACCTGCGGCGCTACGTGGTGAGCCAGGACTACGACGCGTACACGCCGAGGGACCACGCGGTGTGGCGGCACATCCTGGGCAAGCTGCGCGGACATCTCTCCGAGCGGGCGCATCCGGTGTACCTGGAGGGCCTGTCGGCGACGGGCATCAACCTGGAGGCGATTCCCAGCCTCGATGAGATGAACGAGCGGCTGTCGCGGCTGGGCTGGGCGTGCGTGGGCGTGCGCGGCTTCATCCCGCCGGCGGTGTTCACCGAGCTCCAGTCGATGGGCGTGCTGGCCATCGCGTCGGACATCCGCACGCACGAGCACATCGGCTACACGCCCGCGCCGGACATCGTGCACGAGAGCGCGGGGCACGCGCCCATCATCGCGAACCGGCGCTACTCGGAGTACCTCAAGGCGTGCGGCCTGGTGGGGTTCAAGTCCATCGCGAGCCTGGAGGACCAGGCGGTGTTCGAGGCCATCCGCAACCTGTCGGTGGTGAAGGAGGACCCGGACGCGAGCGAGGACGAGGTCGCGCACGCGGAGGCCCGGCTGACGGCGGCGAGCGCGAGCCGTCGCTACGTGAGCGAGAGCACGCGCGCCAGCCGCCTGTACTGGTGGACGGCGGAGTACGGCCTGGTGGGCGATTTGGAGCGGCCGCGCATCTACGGCGCGGGCATCCTGTCGAGCATCGGCGAGGCGGAGCACTGTATGACGCCGGCCGTGCGCAAGCTGCCCCTCACGGTGGCGTGCGCGGACGCGGAATACGACATCACCCGGATGCAGCCGCAGCTCTTCGTGGCGCGCGACTTCGAGCACCTGTTCGAGGTGCTCGCGGAGTTCGAGTCGACGCTGGCGTTCAAGCGCGGTGGGGACTTCGGACTGGAAGTGGCGCGCGAGGCGCGCACGGTGAATCACCTGGTGCTGGCGGATGGGCGCGAGGTGACGGGGCGGGTGATGGAGTCGGTGCTGGCGCCGGGGCCGGTGGCGCCCGGGCTCACGTCGGCGTTGGTGCGGCTGGATGGCCCCGTCCTCGTGTCTCGCGGTGGCAACGCGGACGGCGCGCGGCCGTGGAATGGCTCGGCGCTGGTGGCCTTCGGCGCGGGCGAGTTGCCGGAGCGCGGGCCGTTCAAGTTGTCGCTGTCGAGCGGGTTGGAGTTGGAGGGCTTCGCCGGCGGCGGAGGCGACGTGCTGGCGCTGCGCGCGCGGATCGCGGGCCGGGTGTTGGACGTGCCCGCGGTGACGAAGCTCTTCCTCAGCACGCACCTGCCCTCGGTGGCGGGTGGGCCCGCGGATCCGGCGACGTGGGACCGGTGGTTCGGTGAGCTGGAGGCGTTCTCGGAGGGCGACGGCGAGTCGAAGGCGCGTGAGCGCAAGTCGCTGGCGCTGCACCCGTCCCTCGCGGCGCTCTACCGCGAGGTGCGCGGGCTGCGTGAGTCGGGGCGCGCGAAGTCGGAGCGCCTGGCGCAGATCGCCGCCGCCGCGACGGACTTCCAGGATGACTGGCTCCTGCGCGCCGAGGTCGAGGAGCTCAAGGTCCGCGCCTGAGTCGTGATGGGGCCGCCCGAGAGGCGCGGTCTTGATGGAACTCCACGCGGACGGGCCTCATCGCGCCGAGGCCGAGGCGCTCGGGACCGCGCTCGAGTCGTGACGCGGCCGCCGGTGGAGGAGGTCCCGACGGACCTCCAGCATGACGCGTGGGGTTCGCGCGACGTGGCGTCTCGTCAAAGGTGTGAGCCCCACGCCGTGGGTCCCCTGTCGCCAGACAGTCCCCTGGGTGCGCGCGGACAGACGGCTCGACTCGAGCGGGCGGCAAGTTTCTGGCCGCTCACAGCCCGTCGAGCGTTCGCTATCTCGCGCGACGCGGGGCGGATTGAACGAGTTGAACGGAGAGGTTCACTCGTCGGCGTTCAGGGTGTACCCGGCGCGGCGGCCCGTTCGTTCACTCAGCCCCGCACCGTGGCGTCCGCGACCGTGGAAATCACGCCCACATGGCGGCTTGTCCGGAAGCCTCGGACGTTCACTTTCGATCAGCACGGGCTTCGGATTGAACGAGTCGTGCAGCCGCTCATCCGGGGACACACGACGTCGCCCGCACCGGAGAGCAGGGCCACGACAGGCGTGCGCTCGCGCCGCGCATCACCCGAAGTCCCCCAGAAAACGACGCGGGCCCGGCCACACGCCAAGCGCATGGTCAGGCCCGTCGTTGAACACCCTTCCCGTCACACCCGCGAGTGCGGGGCGCGGCTCACTTCTCCTTCGAGGCGATCTTGCGCAGGGCCTTCTGGTCGCGCACGCAGAGGATGCGGCCGACGTTGCCGAGCACGCCCTCGCGCTTCATCTCGTTGATGAGCGTGGACACGAACGAGCGCGAGGCGCCCACCAGGTCCGCCAGGTCCTGCTGGGTGATGCCGCGCAGGTCCGTCTCACCGCCGTGGGGGCAGCGCTCACCGTGCGCCTCCACCAGCGTCAGCAGGGTGTCCGCCAGACGGGCGGGGACTTCCTTGAAGGTCAGGCCCAGCACGCGCTTGCGCAGGGCACGCACGCGCTCGGCGTAGGCGCGCACCACGTCCACCGCCAGGGCCGGACGGGCCTCGAGCTGCGCGCGGAAGTCACGACCCTCGATGCTCCACACCTCGGCCTCACCCGCCGCGATGGCCATCTCCTCGATGGGCGTCCCCTCGGGGCGGAACAGCTCGCCGAACAAGTCGCCCGGGCGCAGGATGGACACCACCGAGCGGGTGCCGTTCTTCCCGATGCGCATCAGGCGCACGCGGCCGGACTTGAGCAGATAGACGCGGTCCGTGTTGTCGCCGGGGCGGTAGATGGTCGAGTTGTGCGGGAAGGACTCGACCTTGAAGTAGCCCTTGAAGTCGATCGCCTCCTGCCCCGGAACCAGCTTGTTCGCGGTGACCATCATCCCGGAGCTGGTCGCCTGGAGCGGCGCCACGACGTTGGAACCGATAGGGCCGAGGGGGCGATTGAAACCGTGCATGGCATTCACTCCGTGGAAGGCAGTCGGGGGTAGAAGCGGCCGCCTGCTTCGGCGGCAACGGGGCTTTCCATTTCCAAGGAACGTGCCAGCGGGGAATGAAGTGCTCCAGGGGGAACACATCCAAGAATGCCGGGTACTTAGCGCTAGAGGTCCGTAGCACCCACCCGTCTGTGTCCAAAACCTGAAACAAAACGTTCAAACAGTCTGATCAAGTTGAACGAAACGTTAAAACCGCCCGGGCCTCTGTCGCGGCCCGGACAGTGTTCACGGGTCGTCTTTCACGGGGAACCCCGGCCCTGAAGGGTTCTGTCCCTGTGAAAGATTGTACTTCTGCAGTTTGCGCTCGAGGGTCGGGCGACTGATTCCAAGAATCTGGCAGGTGCGACCCTTGTGCCCCTTGGTGACGGCCATCGCACGGGCGATCAGCATCCGCTCCGCCTCGTCGAGCGTCGGAATCTGACTGGCGTCGTCCACCGCGGGCGCGGTGAACATGAGGGTGTTGATGGGGGGCCGTCCGCTGTCGGGTGAGGGCTGGGTGTCGAGTGACGGGAGATCATCCCCGCGGAGCACATCCCCTGGCGCGAGGACGACGGCGCGGGTGAGCACGTTCTCCAGTTCGCGCACGTTGCCGCGCCACGGCAGGCGGGTGAGGCGCTCCATCACCTCGGTGGGCACGCGCGTGACGCGCTTGTGGACCTTCTCGTTGATGCGCTCGAGCAGGTGCTTGACGAGCAGCGGGATGTCCTCGCGCCGCTCGCGCAGCGGGGGAATCAGGAGCGTAATGACCTTGAGGCGCTGGTAGAGGTCCTCGCGGAAGCGCGTGGCCTCCACCTCCTCGGAGAGCGTGCGGTGCGTCGCCGCGATGACGCGGGCGCGCAGCTTGATGCGCTTGACCCCGCCCACGCGCTCGAACTCGCGCTCCTGGAGCACGCGCAAGAGCTTCGCCTGGAGCATCAGCGACATGTCGCCAATCTCGTCGAGGAAGACGGTGCCCTCCTCGGCCAGCTCGAACTTGCCGGGCTTGACCGCCGTGGCGCCGGTGAAGGCGCCCTTCTCGTGGCCGAACAGCTCGCTCTCCAGCAGCGTGTCGACGATGGCCGAGCAGTTGATGCCGATGAAGGGCCGGGGCTCGTCGTACGAGTAGTTGTGGATGACGCGGGCGATGAGCTCCTTGCCGGTGCCGCTCTCTCCGGTGATCAGCACGGTGGCGTGGCTGCCCGTCACCTTGCCGATCTCCTTCACCAGCTGCTGCATCAGCGGGCTGGTGCCCACGATGTCGCCCAGGCGCACCGCGGCGTTCTCGCGGTTGACCTCGTCCGCGCGGCGCGACAGCTGGCGGTACTCCAGCGCGCGCTCGACGACGAGGTCCAGCGCGGCCGGGTCCGGGAAGGGCTTGTGGATGTAGTCGAACGCTCCGGCCTTCATGGCCCGGATGGTCGTCTCCATGTCGTGGTACGCGGTGACCAGGATGATGCGGGCATCGCCGCACAACCCCTTCATCTCCTCGATGATCTCCAGGCCCGTGCGGTCCGGGAGCATCATGTCGAGGATGACCACGCTGGGCATGGTCTCCTGGGCGGCGCGCAGGCCCGCCGCGGCGCTGGTGGCGGTGGCCACCTGGTAGCGCGGCTGGTTGTCGTGCTCGATCTCCTCGAAGTGCATCTTCAAGGTCTCGAGGAGCGACACGTCGTCGTCGACGATGAGGAGGGTCTCCATGGCGTCCCTCTCAGGTGGCGAACGTCAGCGTGAACACCATGCCGGGCTCGGCGCTGCCCTCGGCGGCCACGTCTCCTCCTTGCCCCATCATCACCCGGCGCAGGGCCGCCAGCGACAGGCCCGCCCCCCGCGCCAGCCGCGAGCCGAAGGGCTCGAACAAGGTGCCGCTCTCCTCGGGGGGCAGGGCGGCGGCGGGGTCCTTGAGCACCATGAGCACCCGGCCCGGCCCGCCCCGCTTCAGGAAGACCTCCACGGGGCTGTCCTCGGGGCGGCCCATGGCCACGTTGAGCAGCACCTGCGCCAGCACGGGCCGGAGTCGATTGGGGTCCACGCGCACGCGCGGCAGCTCCGCCTCCTCGTCCACGCGCACCTCGATGCGCCGCTCGGCCAATTCCAGCGCCACCATGCCCTGGGCCTCCTGGATGACCGAGCGCAGCGCGTGCGCGTCCAGGTTGGGCGTGGTGTCGCGGCCGTACTCGGACAGGAGCCACAGCATGCGCTCCATGGTGCGAATCTCACGGTTGGCGATGGTCAGCCGCCGCTTGTCCCGGTCCGACAGCGCGGTGTTCCTCGCGAGCGTCTGCACCGCCATCTTCACCGAGGAAAGGGGGTTGCGGATCTCATGGCTGAGCGACGAGGACAGCCGTGAAATCTGCACCGGCGGCGCGCCCTCGAGCAGCACGTTCAGGTCCTGGACGCACGCGCAGGCCTCGCCGTCCTCCTGACCGAGCGTGAGCCGCAGCGGCGTGGCGTCCTCGCCGCCCAGGTGCGCGGAGGCGAACTCCACGGCGCGGCGGTCCTCGCGCGCGATGCGGTCCAGCTCCCGGGCGCGCTCCTGGGAGACGCCGAGGGCCAGGTGGAGCGGGCGGTCCACGAGCGCTTCGGCGGGGTGCTGGAGGATGGCGGCGCAGTCTCCCTGCGCGCGGGTCACCCGCAGGCCAGCAGACCAGGCGAGCAATGCGGCTTGCAGGAGGTGGGCGTTCATTGGTGGGTCCCGAACATAACGAGTAAGGTTCCGCGCTGTCCCCTTATGTCCCTCATCGCGCGTTTCCCGAAGAACCTTGTGTCGGCCCTCCTCTTCCTGTCCGGAGGCACCGCGCTGGTCTACGAGTTGGTCTGGTCCAAGTATCTCGGGAACGTCCTGGGCAACAGTGGTCAGGCGCATGCCGTGGTGCTCGCCACCTTCATGGGCGGCCTGGCGCTGGGCGCATCTGTCTTCGGGCGGACAGCGGACCGGGTGAAGAGCCCCCTGGCCCTGTATGGCGTGCTGGAGCTGGGCGTGGCGCTGTACGCGCTGGCGTTCCCCTACGTCCTCGACGCCCTGGGCGCCTTGTGGCTGGCGGTGGCGCCCAGCGTGCCGGACGGGTGGCGCGTGGGGCCCAGGCTCCTGGTGGCCGCGCTGTCCTTGGTGGTGCCCACGCTGCTGATGGGCGGCACGCTGCCGGCGCTGGTTCGTCATTTCGCGGACAGTCTGTCGGGGGTGCAGCGGGAGCTGGCGCGGTTGTACGCGGTCAACAGCCTGGGCGCGGCGCTGGGCGTGTTCATCGCGGGCACCCGGTTGGTGCCGGTGCTGGGGCTGTCGGCCTCCGCGAAGCTGGCGGCGGGGCTGAACATCCTGTTGGCGGTGGCGGCGCTGCTGCTCGCGCGCAGGCACCCTCCGGCGCTCGCGCCCGGACAGGCGGCGCCGGTGGCCGAGGGGGCCCAGGACGTGGCCTATCCCCGCGTGGCGGTGCGCGCGGCGCTGGTGGGCGTGCTGCTGTCGGGCTTCACGTCCATGCTCTACCAGGTGACGTGGATCCGCCTGTTGTCCATCGTCCTGGGCGCGTCCACGTACGCCTTCACGCTCATCCTCACCGCGTTCATCCTGGGCATCGGCCTGGGCAGCTTCTGGCTGATGACGCGGGCGCAGAAGGTGGACTCGCTGCGCGTGTACGGCGTGACGCAGCTGGCGCTGGTGGCGAGCCTCTGCGTGGCGCTGCCCCTGTACGTGCGGCTGCCGCACCTGTTCCGCACGGCGCAGTGGATGATGACGCGCTCGGTGGACACCTGGCCGTTGTTCCAGTTGCTGACGTTCGGCTTCTGCTGCCTCGTGCTGTTGGTGCCCACGTTCTTCATGGGCGCGGCCTTCCCGGCGGCGGCGCGCGTGGCCACGGCGAAGGTGTCCGAGGTGGGGCGCGAGCTGGGCGGCGTGTACCTGTGGAACACGGTGGGCACCATCACCGGCTCGGCGCTGGGCGGTCTGGTGCTGATGCCGTGGTGGGGCATGGAGGGCAACTTCGTGGCGGGCGTGGTGGCGAACCTCGCCGCGGCGGCGCTGGCCTTCCACGCGCTGTCGGGTCGTCCCCAGGGTTCTGTCCGCGCGCTGTGGCCGGTGGGCGCGGCGGCGCTGCTGGCCGTGGTGGTGCTGGGCAGCATGAGCGGCTGGTCCGTGCGGCTGTCGGGCATCGCCTCCATCCGCTCGCACCAGAAGCCGCCGGACAGCTACGCGAAGCTGGTGGCGGACACGGAGAAGAACTTCCAGCCCGTGTTCTATCGGGACGACACCTTCGCGACGGTGCTGGTGGCCGACTACCCGAAGGACCACCTGCGCTTCATGAAGCTCAACGGCAAGATTGACGCCTCCAACGGCAGCGACGTGGAGACGCAGGTGATGGCCGGGCACCTGGGCGCGCTGCTCCACGCGCGCGAGCCCAAGAACGTGCTGCTGGTGGGGGCGGGCGCGGCGATTACCGCGGGCAGCGTGCTGGCGCATCCGGTGGAGCGGCTGGACATGGTGGAGATCGCCCCGGCGGTCATCGACGCCGCGCGCCTGTTCAAGGATGACAACCGCAATGCGGTGGATGATCCGCGCACGCGCGTGCACATCGACGACGCCAAGACGTTCATGGCGCTGGCGGACCGCAAATACGATTTGGTCGTGAGCGTGCCCTCCAACCCGTGGGTGGCGGGCGTATCCGGCCTCTTCACGCGGGACTTCTTCCAGACGGTGGACCGGCACCTCACCGACGACGGTGTGTTGGTGCAGTGGATCCACACGTACGAGAGCAACGACGAGCTCATCCGGCTGGTGGTCCGCACCATGCGCGACACCTTCCCGCACGCCACCACGTGGCTGGGGCCTCAGGACCTGGTGATGGTGGCGAGCCGCAAGCCGCTGGCCCTCGACGCCGAGCGGCTGGCCCGGCGCATGGCGCTGCCCGAGGTCCGCAAGGACTTGGAGCGGGTGGGGCTCACGGACGTGTTCTCGCTGCTCTCCAAGCAGGTGCACAGCGAGGAGGGGCAGCTCGCCTTCGCGGGACCAGGGCCCATCAACACGGATGACCACAACCTGCTCGAGTACGCCTCGCCCATCGCCTTCTTCGTGGCGAACCTGGACGTGCGCGTGAAGGACGAGCGGCGCTCCCCGGATGGCAGCTCGCGGCTGTTCATCGAGGACTACCTGCGTCAGCACCCGCCCACGCCCGAGCAGGCCGAGCGGCTCTACCGGAACATGGAACGCTACCACGCCGCGAATGATCCGCTGGTCCGGGGCGTGGCCTCGCTGTGGCGTCAGGTGGCGCCGGACAGCCGAGGGGCCGCCGTGGCCCTGGCCCGCGCTGCCCTGGCCCAGAAGGATTTGACGCTGGCCGCCTCGTTGCTGGAGCCCGAGGTGCGCAAGGGTGGGCGTGAGCCGGAGCTGATCGCCGCGTACCTGAAGCTCATGGCCGAACAGGCCTGGGCCACGCGCACCGTCTGGACCCCGGTGGATGCCCGGGAGGCGCTCGCCCTGGGACGGCAGGCCGCCGCCGAGCACCCGGGGGACGAGGACCTCTCACGAGCGGTGCGGAACCTGTGCGATGCTCTCCCTGCCTCGGCGTGCACCCGGGATTCTCCGCCCGTCGCGGCCCCGGTCGGCCCCTGAGCAGGCCTCCAATTCTCAAGAAGTGAGCTATTCGCCCGGAATCACAGGAGATTGCCCCCATCCTCCCGATGACGGATGGAGGTGCAGGTGGGATCTCCTTTAGTGTGCGTTTCAACCCCGAGTAACAGGGTGTCTTTCCCGTCGGAATCCCCAGGAGACTTCCATGAAGGCGATCTCGAAGAAGAACCAGCTCCGCAAGGCTCGTGGTCAGGGCATGACCGAGTACATCATCATCGTTGCCCTCATCGCGATCGCCGCCATCGGCGTTGTGACGCTGTTCGGTGACAACATCCGCAAGCTGTTCGGCGCCTCCGCGGCCGCCCTCGCCGGCAACTCCGACGTGGACAACGACGGTCAGTCGTCCAACGTCGCGCTGAACAAGAAGACGATGAAGGACTTCGGCAAGAACAACGCCTACTGAGTCCCTCGGGTCTCGTGAGGAGTCGCCTCGCGGCGCTTCCTCCGAATCATGTGGCGGGTGTCCTCCTCACGGAGGGCCCCGCCATGTTTCTTTGTGCGCTCGGGCTCGGCGGCAGTGCGAGGGGCCCGGCGTGACGTCCAGGATGTCCTCCTTGAGCGAGCCCATCTCGGTTGAGTCCGCCACGCTGCGACGTCGGGTGGTGTTGTACCGGACGCTGTCGTTGGTGCTGACGGTGTTCCTGGTGGCGGTGCTGTTCGCGGTGAAGCGCGCGATGACGGTGCCCGAGGACCCGGAGGTCGAGGTCTTCGACGTGCCCGCCGTCTTCGAGTCGCTGGCCAAAAAGAACCCCGACGCGGCGGACATCTCGGACACGTTCTTCTTCGCCGACGGCGCGACGGTGCACCTGCACGTCATGGGGCGGGGACAGGCGTGCCCGCTGCACATCCACCGTCGGACGCACGAGGCCACGGTCATTGTCGCGGGTGCGGCGGAGGTGCAGCAGATCTGGGGGCAGGACGGGGCGCTGACGGGGCGACGTGGGACGCATCCTCCGGGGGACCTGATTGCCTCCAAGCCGTTCACCGGGCACGCGTGGTTCAACCGCGCGGAGGACCAGATGCTGGGCAACCTGGTGTTCGCCGCGCCGCGCTTCGATGGGAACCTCTACATCGACGCGGACGACGCGCGGATGCAGCGGGGGCCGGAGCCCTTCACGTTCACGCCGTTGCAGGCGCTTGCGAAGCTGGCCGAGGCGGGTGGGGAGGCGGTGGTCGTGAAGCTGCCCGCGTTGGAGGGGAGGATGTCCAGCGTGGTGCTCGCGCGAGGGGCGCATTCGCTGGAGGCGACGCGCGCCGAGCCGGTCATCGTCTACGTGGCGGAGGGCTCGGGTGTCCTCGCCGCGGACGAGGAGAAGCCCGTGAAGGTGGGCCAGTTGTGGGTGCTGCGTCGGGGCGCGACGGTGCGCGCGACGGAGGGCTCGCCGTTGATGTTCTACGTCTTCCGTCCGCCCATGGACGCTCCCGCGAGCGTGGCGCGCGGCGACTGAAGCAGAGGGCTGCGAGTCCTCGCGGCAGAGGGCTCACCGCTGGAGACTGACCTCTTCCTCCTGCACATGGCCTCTTCCGCGAATAGCGCGAGGCCCTGCGAGCGGGCTCAAGGGCTTGCGGGGAAGCAGCCGTGTGCTTCATGCACGCCCGGGGTTGACCCTCACGCGACGTGAGGCCTTAGTCATCTCATCCGAGGTGGAGAGAGATGGCCCTTACAGTCAGCCAGGTAGCCCGTCTGGCGAAGGTCAGCGTCCGGGCGTTGCATCACTATGACGACCTGGGCCTGTTGAGTCCCTCGGGACGCAGCGAGGCGGGTTACCGGCTGTACACGCAGGCGGACCTGCAGCGGTTGCAGCAGGTGCTCTTCTTCCGGGAGCTCGGATTCCCGCTGGAGGAGATCCGCCGCATCCTGGGCGACCCTCACTTCGACCTCCGCGCGGCCTTGCTCATGCAGCGGCAGTTGCTGTCCGAGCGAGCCTCGCGACTGGACGCCCTCCGGCGCACGGTGGACCAGGCGCTGGAGGCACTCGAGCAGGGGAAGCACATGGACAACGAGAAGATGTTCGAGGCGTTTGGGGACTTCGATCCGTCGAAGTACGAGGCGGAGGTGAAGGAGCGCTGGGGCGACACCGAGGCCTACCGGGAATCGTCTCGACGGACCTCGCGCTACAAGAAGGAGGACTGGAGCGCCATCAAGGCGGAGCAGGACGGCCTGCTCGGGACGTTCGCGGCGCAGCTCGAAGCGGGGCGACTGGCGACGGACCCCGAGGTGCTGGCGCTCGCGGAGGCGTATCGCCAGTTCATCTCGAAGTGGTTCTATCCGTGCTCACCTGTGATGCAGCGTGGGCTCGGGGAGATGTACGTGGGGGACTCGCGCTTCACGGAGAACCTGGACCGCGTGAAGCCGGGGCTCGCGCGGTACCTGCGGGATGCTTTCGTGGCGAACGCGGAGCGGCACGGCGTGACGTCGTGAGGCGCGTCACGCGCGGCGTCTGCCCCTGAGCCACACGAAGCCGAGCCCCACCCAGCCGAGCAGTGACAGGGCGAGCCCCAGCCGGAAGCTCGTGGGCACGTAGTCGAAGTGGACGCGGTGGGCTCCGGGAGTCAGGCGCACGGCGCGCAGGGCGTGGTTGGCGCGGTGGATGGGGGTGTCCTTCCCGTCCACCGTCGCGCGCCACCCGGGGTAGTAGCTGTCCGAGACGACGAGGTAGCTGTCGTCACACGCGCTGACGTCGAGCTCCAGATGCTGGGCGGTGCTCTTCTCGATTCGCACGGAGCCTCCCGCGCACTCGGGCTGGTCCAGGGGCTCGCCGGTGGCGAGGAACGCAATCTCACGGAAGGGGTGGTCCTCGTCGAGGACGGCCTCCAGGGCTTCTTCGTCGGAGACGACGCGGGCGCGCTGGACCAGGAACGCGCGAGGCAGCGCGGTGCGTGAGCGGGACAGCGTGGTGCCGTCCTCGGCCTGGTGGAGCAGTTCGAGGTCTTCGAACGGGGGAGGCCCCTTGCGGATGTAGTGCGTGACGCCCGCGAGGTCGTAGACGCCGCGCTCTCCGGCGAGGTGGAAGATGTCCGAGCGCAGCGGCTCGGGGGCGCCGTAGCCTTCGAGGGCGGGGAGGCGTTCCTCGACGAATCGGTTGGGGATGAGGCGGTCGAGGCTGCGCTCGATGGTGTTGGTGATGCCGACGCGAGTCGGGTCCTCGGGCCCTTCGATGTCCGCGCTGATGCGGCCCTGGAAGGGTTCGGGCAGGAAGGCGCGGAGGGAGAAGGGTTGCTTCAAGGCCTCCCAGGGCGTGTACCGGGGGACCCCGAGCAACGAGTGCGCGGCCGCGAGCTCCAGCACGGCGAGCGCCGCGAGTCCGTGTCGCACGCGGCGCGGGCGGGCGAAGGACCACGGCAGCAGGAGCACGGTGACCACCGCGAGCCCGAGCGCGAAGGGCACCCAGGGGGCGCCTGCCTCAGCGGAGGCTCGCATGGGGAGCATGCGGACCCCGGGGCCGCTCGCGGCGATGGCGGCGCCCATGAGGACGAAAGCGACGGCGGCCTTCACTCGCGAGGGAGGAAGCTTCCGGGCGAGCCGGCCCAGGGCATCCAGTCCGAAGGCCGCGAGCACGGAGAGACAGAAGGCGGTGCCGACGAAGTACTTCGCGGGATAGCGGAACAGGGAGAACGGCGGCACGGACTGGAGGACCCAGGCCGCGGGAGGGAAGTGCCGACCCAGGCTCAGCAGCACCAATGCAAGAGCGCCGATGACGAAGGGCCGAGCGCGCCGCGGGCCGTGGAGCCCACCGACGATGGCGAGCGTGCAGGGAAGGGTACCCAGGAACAGGTTGAGGATGAACCACTGGTCCTTGCCCCAGTACCTGTCGCGAGGCCAGTCCGCGAGCGGCCACACCGACGAGAGGACCTGCGGCCACGACACGGACCACGCGAGCTGCTCCGACCAGCCCCCCTGCGCACGCAGCGAGTTGAGCGCGAACTCGGCCGTGGGCAGCAGGACGACGGACGCGAGCACGGCGGACAGGATGAAGCCACCCGCGATGGCCGCCACGGCGAGGACTCGGGAGCGGAGTCCACTCCGCGAGGTCCGTGATGAGCGCGGCGAGGCGGTGGTGACGTGGAGGGCCTGCTCCGGCTCGGAGGTGGGACTGGATTCGACGTGGGGTGCACTCTTGAGCGCGGATTCAACCTGAGAGGCGGAGCCCGCGAGCGGGCCCAGCGCGGCGGGGCGTCCGACAGAGACATCCTCTTCGGATGCTGACGCGACCTGTGATGAGTGGCTCGCGAGGGAACGCTGCGCGTCGGGATGTCCGACCGAGACATCACCTTCGGATGCGATCTGCGATGAGGGGCTCGCGAGCGTGCGCTGTGCGGCGGGGTGCTCGGTGACGTGAGCCGCACCCTCGGTCGCGGATGCGTCTGTGGGGCGATGCCCCGTGAGAGTGGGTCTGGCGGCGGATTCTTCCTCGGCCTGGGCCGAGGCTTCGCGGGGCACCACGCCATGAGGCGCTGGCACTGAGGCTGCGGGGGGCGCGATATGTCCCGCGGTTGTGCGAGGTGCCACGCTGCCTGCGTATCGCGACGAGCCGAGGCTCGCTGCGTGATCCGCCGAATCTGCTGTGCCTGTGCCAACCGCTCCAGGTGTCCTCGTCGCGCCGACGAAACCAGCCACGAGCACCGCGATGATTCCCTGCCACAGCGTCGTCTCGGGCGAGCCGGCGAACAGGGACAGGGTGGAGAAGATGGCGAGGCGGGTCAGCGGCCCTCGTCCGGGCTGGAGCGCGAGGTCATACGCCGCCAGGAGGATGAACCCACTCCAGGCCGCGGCATCCACGACGTTCTGCTGGATGCCCAGGTCCGTCATCATCGGCGACAGACCGAACATCGCCCCCGCGACGAGCGACGCGGGCCACGAGGCGCGCAGTCTCCTCGCGAGCAGGAACACGCCTACCGCCGCGAGCGCCGCGTGCGCGATGTGCATCACCGTCATGGAGACGATGTGCCCGGAGACGAGCACGGCCACCCATCGCGGCGGATAGAACACCTGCGAGTAGAGCGTCGCGGCGAACGGCTGCCCCAGCCGCATGTACGGCGTCCACAGGGGTAGCTCCCCTGTGCGCAGGGACTCGAGCAGGAACGCGGAGTCGGGGAAGAAGATGCGGAACACGTCGCGGCCCGCGAGCAGCTCGCCGCGCAGCACGGGACTGTAGTCGAACGCGAGCATTGCCACGAGCCCGACGAGGGCGAGCACCGCCTTGCGCCCCCCGATTCTCCGCGTCGTCATGGGTGGCCCGTCGCGGTGGGACGCTCACGAATCCACAGGACGTAGTTGCCGTCCCGCGCCTCCTCTCGCCAACCCCCGAGCACGCGGAGGTTGTCGAGCAAGATGTTCCCCGGGTTCTCGATGTCCCAGAGGAGGTAGTCCGGGTCATAGCGCGCCAGGGCGTCCTCCCAGCCAGGCTCGCCCCAGACGAGCTTGTCGTAGTCCTCGTGGATGGACATGGGGAACGGGTCGTTCCGGCTGTCGATGAACACCTTGTAGTCGGCGCCCGCGAAGAACGAGATGGGCCCGCCGATGACGAAGGGGTTGAGCACCTTGCCCGGAGGGTGCTTGCGCAGCGCCTCGAACACGGGAATCGGGATGACGGAGCGCTTCACGCCTTGATTGAAGGGAAGCGGGTTCTGGGCGTGAATCATGACGAGCCCGAGCAGTGCCAGCGTGGGCCAGAGTCCGCCACCTGCTTTGGCGCTCCACCCGGCTGTCCACGCATCGACCCGACTCCAGAAACGCTTCCAGGCACCGACCACCGTCTCTGGGGTCTCGCCCGCGACGCGGGTCAGCGCCGAATGCTCCAGCAGGGCGAGCGCGAGCAGCACGGCCGCGAAGGGGGCATGTCGCTGGACCTTGAT
This sequence comes from Myxococcus guangdongensis, assembly GCF_024198255.1. Lineage (NCBI taxonomy): Bacteria > Pseudomonadati > Myxococcota > Myxococcia > Myxococcales > Myxococcaceae > Myxococcus > Myxococcus guangdongensis. The sequence goes on along the minus strand of NZ_JAJVKW010000001.1, from coordinate 541,502 downwards.
GGCGGCGAGCCCGAGCACGAAGGCCGGCAGCAGGATGGCCACCTTGCGGACGCGGGACTGGCCCACGGCGAAGCAGGCCGCACCGCCGAGGGCGAGATAGGCCCAGCTCGACGCGAGGTCGAGGTTGAGGGGGCGCCACTCGACGATGGTCTGCGTGGAGGCCAGGAGCGAGTGGTGGATGGGGTACAGGTAGATGTTGATGCCATCGGGCCCCAGTCCCGAGGCGAGGAACGCGGCCACGCTGAATCCGACGGCCTTCAGTGAGCGACGGAGCGACTCCGGGGTGCGCTCGTCGAGGTACTGGCCCACGGCGGTGGAACCGAGGAGCGCGGGCCCGAGCAACCAGCTGCCGTGGACGTTGGCCCAGAGGGCGCCGAGGAAGGGGAAGACCCAGAGGATGCGGTCATTGCCCGCGCGCCACGACTGGATGGCGAGCACGGCGAGGGTGAAGAGGAGGTGGCCCAGGTGGTACGGCCGCTCCTGGGGCCAGGTGGGGCCGTAGACCACGAGCAGGGCGGCGAGCGTGGCCACGGCCAGCAGGCCACGTCGACCCGAGGCCGCGCGCTCGAGGACCTTCCACAGGAGCATGAGGTTGAGCGCGACGAGCCCCGCGACGAGCAGCGCGGGCCCCGCGGCGCCGAGCAGGCGGATGAGGCCGACGCAGAGCACGCCGAAGCCCCACTCGTGAGGCACCCAGCCGGCGGTCCCCGTGACACTGAAGGGGTCCACGCGGGTGAAGCCGTTCTTGAGGACGAACTGACCCCCGGCGAGGTGAAAGAAGAGGTCGAAGTTCTTGAGCGGCGACATCCCGAGCCGCACGGTAAGCACCAGTGCCGCCAGAGCCGCCGGTCCTGGGAGGAGGAGGGACCGCGTTCTCATGTGGGCCGCAGCCTACAGTGCTCCCAGGCCTCCTGCGAAGGCTCGCTCGATGGAGCAGATCGAGCAAGCTCGATAGCTGCCTGTTGCAGCAGGCAGCTCCTCCCCAGGGCTATCCAGGTTGGCCGGGCGGCCCTTCAGTTTCATTGGGCGAGTGCATGCAGGAGATTGACGTAGTTGTCTGTCCAGGCTCGTCGACCCAGGAGGTCAGGAGACGACTCCATCGCCTGGAATGGAAGCTCCTGCTCGAGGATGCTCGTGACCGTGCTGTCAGGGCTCATTGCGAACCAGAGACTCGGTGAGCGGCCCGTCGCGAGTTCGTCGGCGGTCAGCGTCTCGTTCTGACTGACGAGTCCCTGGACGCCCAGTTCAGTGCTCAGGCGGGTGAGGACTGGGATGAGGTTGAACAGTCGGCTCGAAACGTGAAAGAGCAGAATCCCCTCTGGCTTCAACTTCCGGAGATAGAGGTCCAGCGCTTCACGGGTCAGCAGGTGTGTTGGAACGAAGTCGCTGGAGAACGCATCAAGGACGATGATGTCGTAGCGAGCATCCTCGGCTTCCTCGATGCGCAAACGCGCATCGCCAGTAATCACGCGGATCTGTGCTTGGCTCGTATTGAGCAGGCTGAAGTGCTGGCGGGCGAGTCGTTCGACTTCTGGGTCGAGTTCATAAAAGTCCCAGGATTCACCGCGCCGGCCGTATGCGGCGAGACTCCCGATGCCAAGCCCCACAACGGCAACCTGGCCTCGCCCAATGCGCTCCGTGGCGAGCACGCGACCCACTGGCGAACCGCGGTGATAGTACGAGAGCGGTTCTCCGCGTTCATCCGGGTGGAGGTTCTCGACTCCATGAACGGTGCTGCCGTGCTGAAACAGTCTCAGTGTCCCCGTGTCCTTGACGGTGTAGTGACCATAGAAGGTCCGGGACCCCTCGATTCGCCCGCGAGCAAGCATCCACCCGGAGAGCGTGAGGATTGCGATGATGAAAAGAGCTGCTCCGCCCGAAACGTAGGGCGCGAGTCTGGGTCGAGGCACCCCTTGGGCCTGACGCATCACATCGCGAGCCGCCAGTCCGGCCAGGAGAAGAAGTCCGGCCAGCCCGTGATCCAGATAAGGAAGCGCCAGGGAGCCGAGGGTCAGGGGGACGATCAGTGCAAGTAATAGAGTCCCGGCCAATCCTCCGAGAGAAACGTGGAGGTAGAAGGAGCCCAGAAGGCGAGGGTCGCTTGGGCGGCTCCACACGAGGTTTCCATGCATCAGCAAGCAGCCCACCCACAGCACGGTGCTGTGGAGGACCAGCGACGGTATGGATGTTTGTGCCCGAGCCAGTGCGAAGATGGCTGCGATGACGGCGATGGCAAGACTTCCTACAGCCAGCCGGTTCAGCCCCGCTTCGGTGGGCGGTCGCTTGGAAAAGCAAATGACGAGAGTGAGCAGGTAGAGTGAGAGGGGGAGAATCCACAGCAGCGGGATGGATGCGTCCAGGGTGAGGACGTTCGTGACTGCAAGTAGCAGAGCGTTGGCGCTCGCTGAAAGCAGCATCCAGGTGACTCGTGATGAGCGCGGAGCCTGAAGGCGGGGCTCTGTGTTGAGGGAGGTCTCCGCTGTTCTGTCGGTGGGGGCTCCAGTTCGAACCTGCAGGATACAAAGCCACGCCAGGAGAACAAAGCACCCATACCCGACATACCAGACCAGGAGTTGCACTTCGAGGTCGAGTGCTGGTTCCACCAGGAATGGAAAGGATAGAAGGGCCAGAAGTGCCCCTGCGTTGGATGTTCCGTAAAGAAAGAACGGATCAGCTCTTGACGGGTGCTCTGTTCTTGTAAACCACCCCTGTGCGACGACGCTTGTCGTTGACAAAGCGAGGAACGGCCATCCCATGGATATCGTCAGCGTCAGGAGAATGGCTGCGACAGGTGGCAGGTCGAAATGATGCAGTCGGAAAGGAAAGACGACCACCGCGAGCAGCACGAAGATCAGATGCGCCCAACGATAGCTTCCCTGCTGAACCGCCAGAGTCACCCTGCTCGAGTAGAAGTACCCGAGCACCAGAACGGCTTGATAGAAAACAAGACAGGTTGTCCAGATGGCCGCGCTGCTGCCGTAAGAGGGGAGGAGCCGCTTGGCTAGGATGAGCTCGACCTGGAAGAGGAGAAAGGAGCCAAGGAATACCCAGAGGTGAAAAAGAGTGCCGATGTAGGTACGGGCGAAGGATTTCTGGGGAGGAGCTTCCATTGGTTTCCCTGTAAAGTCGGATGGTTCGGTTATCCCAGCGAGGCATCGCGCTGGCAAGTCCCTTGCTGCTCCTCGTGCTCGCATTCGATTCGCGTGCTGAGCGGGCGCTTTTCTGCAGGGAGGGGTCGGTGAACCCTGCTTCTCAGTAGTAGACGCGAGGGGCTGCCCATCCAGGTGCGCCATGCGAATCGCAACCTGCAGGCCGGCCATTCGCGGGCGTCGGATGCGTCAGAGGTTTGGAGCGTGAGGGTCGAAACTTACGACTTCATGAATCGCAGAGGAGGCGATGTCCTCTCGCGGTGTGGGTTCTGTTCACCTGATGCATGCGTATCGTGGTGGCAAGTATGCGCGACGTGGGAATGCAGGGATTAGTTGACTTGCGTGTGAAGGGAGCGATATGTGAACTATTGGACAAAGATTCGTGAGGTCTTGCCTTGGAGACGCTGTGACGAACCGAATTACTCTGTTGATTGGAGTCATGGCGGTGCTGGCCGGGGCGTGTAAGGAGCCATCACCAGAGATGGTGACGCAAGAGGCTCCTATCGAGGAAGTTTTTGGAGAGCATCGCCAGAAGGCGGCCTCCGCGCGCGCCACGGGTCTGGGGGAGGATTGCTCTAGCTCAGGCGAAGCCGGGTGTGTGTCTGGCGTGTGTCTTCATGTCAAGGCGGCGCCAAGTACGGGGTACGTCTGCTCTAAGGGCTGTCGAGCGGAAGCTGAATGTCCGGCGGGATGGAAATGCGGAACGGTCCATCCGCAAGCTGCGACAGGCGTTTGTATTCCTCCCTCGGATTGGATGCCTGTCCTGACCGAAGTGAGAGGGGCGGATAAATGATACTGGGCGCCCTGCTGGCAGTGCTGGTTTCAACGTCTCCCCCTGCGAAAGTGGAGGCGAGGTTCGTGACGTTTGGGAGGTCAGGAGAGTGGGTGGCATTGGAAGTGCATTCGCGGAAGCCCGAGCGGATTGTCCTTCCGCCGCCCTATAGAGCGAGGACGCTGACTCTCTCGACAGATGGGCGGTACGTGGTCTTCACCGCGTATGATGAGACGGCGCGGAACGATTTGATGTATCGCTGGGAGTGGCGCTCGGATACGGCGCCGGTACGAATCGGAAGGGAATTGGGCTTTCACGCTGATCCGGCACTCAGTCCGGATGGCAAGTGGGTCTACTACGCGCACCATCCGCAAATGGGAGGGCCACCGGGGCAGCACCAGCCGCAAGCCAATGCCCAGCTATATCGCGTGAGGATGGACGGGACGGAGGTGCAGGCGATGACGGATGAGGTGGGGTGCCATCTCAGTCCGACGTTTCGGCCAGATGGAGAACTCCTCTACGTGCATACGCTGTGCAGCGTGACGAAGAAGAGTTTGCATTTGATGAAGAACGGAGTGGTGCAGCCGGAAGTCCTCGCGGCGGAAGATTTGAATGAGCCGGCGTTCTCCCCTGATGGGAAACGACTGGTCTTCGTGGCGAGGGATGGGCCGCATGCAGTCCTCAAGGAGTGGACGTCGTTGAAGCGTCCCGCCCGGGTGTTGCACCGCCTGCTGTTGGCGGAGGATTTTCGTGCACGCGCGCAATATGGCGTCGATGGGCGAGAGATATTCTTTCAGGATGAGCAGGCGGTGATGGTGCTGGCGGGTGGGCGTGTGACACGACTCTTTGCGGTGGGGGAAGTGCCTTGAGACAGATTATCCAAGGTGTGTGCGTGGTGGCAGTGGTGATGCCGGCGCTGGCGTTGGCGCAGTTCTGCCCGCAGGACGTCATTCCGCGATGCCAGGATTCGCAAGGCAATCCTAGCGGAGGTGGGGGAGGAGGAGGAGGAGGCGGCGGAGGCGGAGGTGGGAATGGGCCGCCGCCGATGCCGAAGATTGAGGCGCCCGGTTTCCATGGGGACCCGGTGAATGTGTCGGACGGGTACTCGTACCTGCGGGAGCAGGACTTCGAGCTGAAGCTGAGCCAGGGGAGCCTGCCGTTCATCCGGATGTACGTGTCGCCGGCGCGCTCGTATGCGTACTCACGTTTCTCGGAGGGTTTCCTGCCGAGCACAAGCAACAACTACCTCGCGCGGCCGTTTGGAGAGCACCGGAATGGGGGAAGCCTCAACTGGTGGCACAACTTCTACAGCGCCGTCTACAAGTGGTCCGCGTCGGGAGCAGAGGCGGAAATCCGGGACGTGGACGGGTTTCGGAATACGTACCAGTTGAGCAGCAAGGCGGCGGTGTCTGGGCGGTGGTACGTCAACGATAACAACAAGAATGCGGCGGACCGGTTGTGGCAGGACGTGGCGACGGTAGGGACGTGGCCGCAGAAGTTCGTCTATTACCGGGAGGAGAGCGGGAGGTACGAGCATGAGGCGGTGTACGTGCACCCGGACGGGACGGGGGCGCGGCACTACTTCCTCACGCGCATCTTCGACACGGAGTACGCTCCGACGGGAGCGACGGAGATTCCGCGCGCGGTGGTGACGTACGCGGTGCCGGTGACGTCGGGAGGGACGACGCCGGACACGCTGTGCCCGGTGGGAGGCGCGGGGTCGACGCCCGGGGTGCCGTACATCAACACGGTGACGACGCGAGACGGGACGGTGCTGCGCTTCTACTACCAGCGGTTGGTGAATACGCGAGGGCGTACGGAGTGCGTGCTGGACCACATCAACGTGGAGTCGCAGGAGGACGGTGGTGCGACGGAGAAGACGCTGGTGCAGTACCAGTACAAGCCTGCGTCGAATTTCCTGGTGAAGGTGGACTACCCGCAGACGGGGCGGAGCATCGAGTACACGTACCCCGTTTCAGGGAATGCGACGACGACGTTCGAGCGCAAGGAGGGCGGAGCGCTGACGAGTCGACACAGCTACTACTACAACGGGACGGTGGCGACGCGGGACGAGGGGGAGGGGCACGACTTCACCATCAACGACGTGACGAGCAGCAACCCCGGGGTGGCGGATGCGTGCACGCTGGTGCACGGAGGGACGCGTCCGACGCGAGAATTCGTGGACTCGAAGGCGGGGTTGGGGACGGGGGCGAATGGGGCGACGACGATGACGTCGCGCTTCGTGTCGGCGCCGGCGCACTACCAGCACCAGACGTGGCGGCTGAACTCGATGGAGGAGCGATGCGACGGGACGTCCTGCCCCGGCTTCGTGGGTGGGATTCAGAAGTGGGAGTACGAGTGCCCGCTGGCTCCCGGGGACACGTCGACTATTCCGGCGATGCCGAAGGCACACAAGGACCGGCGCAATGCGTGGGAGTTGTACACGCACGCGGCGGTGCCGGACGCGGGAGTGGTTGAGGGGGACGCGGGAGTGCCGATTCAGCACATGAAGTCGCTGACGAGGCTGGTGGAGGGGGCGCAGGACTCGAGTGGGACGGGGGCGTTGGCGCAGACGGATTTGAAGTACACGCTGGGTAGCACGGGGCGCGCGGCGCCGGCGTACGAGAGGCTTTTGGAGAGGCTGGAGGTACCGAGCGTGCTGGCGCCGGGTGGTGGGGTGGCGCAGACGCAATTCGTCTACGACACGGCGACGAACCGGCTGAAGGCGGAGTTCCGGACGGGGTGGACGCAGGTGTGGAACAACACCGCGGGGGCGTGGCAGGTGGTGAAGAAGCGGGTGGGCCTCTTCCATTACGGGGCGCCGCAGTGCGGAGGGGTGGGGACGGTGGATGCGCAGGGGCGGGAGTTGGAGACGCACGGCCCATGCTTCGTGGATGAGACGGCGGACGTGGCGACGATTACGGGTTGCCCGGTGGGGACGGTATTCCCCGTCGTGAAGTACGAGTACTGGGCGACGACGGAGACGGGGCACAAGCGCAACCAGTTGAAGAAGAAGTCGGTGCTGCCGGGTGGGTGCGGAGGGGCGACGTCATTGGAGACGCAGTACCTGGACTACGACGTTTACGGCAATGCGACGCGAGTGCAGGACTTCAACGGGGTGGTGGTGGAGCGTCAGTACAACCAGAGTCAGTTGACGCGGCAGAGTGTGGTTGCGGGGAGCGTGACGACGACGACGCAGGTGAGCTACGACAACGGGAGGCTGAAGGCGATTCAGCACCCGCAGGGCAACTACGACGTCTTCTGCTACCGGACGGGGACGACGACGGGGATGGGGTGCGTGGGAGGGACGCCGACATACCTGCTGCAGTGGAGGGCGAAGGGGGCGGACGCGAATGGGGCGAGTTGGACGGAGAAGGTGGAGTACGCGTACTGGCCGGACGAGACGGTGAAGACGGAGACGTACCTCTCGTGGACGGGCAGCGCGGCGGAGACGCGGCGGGTGGTGACATTCGCGGCGGACGCCCGCCGAAACCCCACCTACCAGGGGTTGGGCAACCTGCCGTCGCCGGTTGCTGCCACGCGTCTGTTTGACGCGAATGGAAACCTGACGGGGGTGGGCTTTGCCTCGAATGCGGCGCCCGCGGTGTGCGGAGGGCCGGACAGCGCGGGGCAGCCCGTGTCGACTCTCTGCGCTTCGCTGGGGTACGACAGGTTGGACAGGTTGGCGAAGCTGGACGAATTCCCTTCCACGGGGGTGAGTCAGCGCACGTGCTTCTCGTACGACGTGCAAAGCAACGTGACGGCGGTGCGGCAGGGGTGCGCGGTGGGCACGGGGAATGAGTGCGGGAGTTGCACAGCGGAAAGCCCCGCCAGCGAGTATGCCCATGACGACTTCGGCAACCTGGTATGGGCGAAGCTGCCGCACACTCAGGACGGAGTGGGAGGGGCAGGGACGACGCGGTACGCATACAACGCGCTGGGGCTGCTGGTGGAGAAGGCGTCCCCAGAGATGCAAGCGCACGGGGAGAGGGTGTCGCAGGAGTACGACGCGGTGGGCCGGCTGCTGAGGCGCAAGCGCCACTTCATCTCCTCGTCCAGTACGCCGGCGGTGCAAAACCTCTTCGTCCTCTCATACGACGTGACGGACACGGGGGATGCGACGAGCACGCCGCCGGTGGATTGCCCGCAGCCTGCGAATACGCGGGGGCGGCTGCGCTACCAGCACGACTCCTTCGGGCGCACTTGGTACCAGTACGACGCGCACGGCCGACTGGCTGGCGAGGTGAGACTGCGCGAGGGGCAGACGGGGTGCGCCTCGGCGGGCCTGAATGACAAGCCGCACACCTTCTACACGTACACGGCCAACGGGAATGTGGACGTCGTCACCTACCCGCATGGCCGGGTGGTGAAGTACGTGTACGGGACGGGGGCGGCGGCGGACAGGGTGCAGGCGGTGGACGTGAGGCTGTGGGGCAGCTCGGGCTTTACGGACACGCGACTCATTCAAGGCGTCGTCTGGGAGCCCTATGGGCAGCTGAGGGGCTACCAGGTGAATCACCCGACGACGAGCAACAGCAGCGCGGTGGAGTACATGCTGGGAGGCAATGCCGGGGAGGTGCCCACGGCGTGCCCCGCGTCTGCGCCGAGTGTGTCGGGTGGGGATTTGACGGGAAGGCTGAGGGCGCTGCGGGTGTCGACGGGGACGCTGACGCCAGGGGCGGGGAGTGGCGACATCTACAAGCGGACGTACACGTGGAGTGGGGACCAGGTGTCGCAGGTGGACACGTGCGTGCTGGGTGCGACGACGCCACGAGTCGAAACCTACGGGTACGACAGGAGCCTGAGGCTGGTGACGGCGGGGAGGCCGACGGGGAATGTGGCGGCGACGGGAGGTGCGTACACGAGTCGGAGCTACGGGTACGACAGTCGAGGCAACCGCACCAGCATGTCCGCGGATGGGACGGCATATGCGTACACAATGGCGTCGGCGCCAGCGGTGGACAGGCTGGCGGAGTGGGGGAAGACGGCGTCAGGGAGTCTGCTGAGGTATGCGCTGGCGCATGACGCGGACGGGCGGGTGACGTCGCAGCGGTGGGCGCCTGGGGTGAGTGGGACGCAGGTGTATGTGCAAGGGTTCGAGTATGGCGTCGACGAGGGCGCGCAGACTGGCGTCGCGACGGACACCGTCTTCCGGGCCGTCAATCGCAATGGACTCATCTACAACTACTTCTACGACGCGCAGGGGCGGAGGCGACTGAAGGCGTACCCCGGAGGGACGAAGGACGAGTACTTCAACAGCTACGGGCACAAGCTGCTGACGGACCGGGGGAGTGACGGCTTCGCGACGGCGGTGGGGCACTACACGACGGACGACTATGTATGGCTGGGAGGCAAGTCGGTGGCCGTCATCCGCGCGAAATTCAGCAGCGCGTGGGCGCGCCAGGCGGACGGGGTGGGCAGCTGCACGCGCAACGAGGAGGCGGTTGCGTGTGGGGTGTACTTCCCGGTGGTGGACCACCTCGACAAGCCGGTGGTGATGCTGGACGCCTCGAGGCGAGTGGCGGGGGCCGCGGACTATGACCCGTTTGGGCACGTCAACCGGGTGTCGCAAGTGGCGGAGACGGCGCACCCGTACACGAGCGGAAGCAGCGTGAGTCTGGGGACGCTGACGCAGCCGGTGAGTGCGGGAGTGGAGGTGGTGAGGATGCGTGCGCTGTACCACCTGGTGGATACGCAGAGTGGTGCGGCCAGCGTCAGCCTGGTGGATGTGGACACGACGGCGAGCCTGCATTCCACCTCGGAGGTGAGGAAGGGGAATGTCGTGACGCCGTGGGTTCAGCCGGCGAATGGGCGGGTGGAAGTGCGTTTTGCAGCGAGCGGGGCGGCCGCGTCGGGCTACCAGGGCGTGGTGCTGGAGGGGTACGAGTATCAGCGGTACCAGTCTGGAGCGCAGCCCTTCTGGATTCCGCTGCGTTTCCCGGGCCAGTACCACGATGACGAAACGGGATTCGCTGAAAATTGGAATCGTTTCTATAATCCATCGATAGGTGGATACCTCCAGGCAGAGCCGGTTCTTCAGAACCCAGACGTCGTAGCGATGTACGCCCAGCGGGGAGAGTCACTGCCCACGTACGCCTACGCACAGAACAACTCCATCAACAAGGTGGATTTGAATGGACGAAATCCGCTCGTCATTCCTGTCGGGATTGGATTAGCCCTTGGGGAAGCCGCAGTTGCGACTGGTTTGATTGCTGGCGGCGTCTACTGCATTGGGACGCAGTGCCTGGGCGATCTCCACTGGCCCTGGGATAACCCATCAGCACCTCCGGTTCCAGATGCTCCTCCCAGCAATCCCACAGCTCCACCGAATGTGTGCGAGATGGGCAAGGGCGGTAAGGGCGGCGTAACGACGACTCCAATCCGTGAAGAGATCGGCAGACTCCCGAAGGGAACTGACCTCTGCAAATACCTCAAGGGGCGGGAGCAAGAGGCGCGGCGTGCAGGAAATTCGAGACTAGCGCTGGACTATCAAGCTGCATGGAAGGAGTACTGTCGTGGCCACCGTGGCTAAGCGTGCGCGAGAGAAGTGGTTTTCGGCCCACATAGTCTTGGTGATCGTACCGAAGGTGCGTGCCAATCGGGCGGCCGTGGATGTATGGGAAAACATCGTTCTCATTAAGGCGGTGAACGCGGCCGCAGCCAAACGAAAGGCAGCCAGTATTGGACGGCTTCATGCTCGACGAAGCAAGGCAGATGCTAGTATTGAGTTTCGCGGCGTTCGAGCCGTTGTTGACGTGCTGCCCTCGCCAACCGGCAAAGCCAAGTGGAATGAGATTCTTGAAAGTGGCGCGGAGGTCTCTTGCAATAAGCTGCAGTTCGCTTCGTCGAGAGAGTTTTCAAGATTCATGAAAATGTTGAGGGCCAAGGCTGAGTTGCTTTGGTAGGAAAGCCAGCCGCCGTCCGATACGAAGAATGAACTCGGTGGCGCAGTAGGCTCCGAGTCTTATCAGCCCCGAGAACCAAGCACTTTCGAGGGCTGATGAGCATCGTCAGTTGTGCCCTGTCTGTTGGATGCACCGTCGCCGGTTTGTCCTCCGTAGGGAGGCAAGCCGGCGTGATGCGCTACGAATTGAACGAGTGACAGTGGAGGGCCTTGGCCCCTCTGCTGCCGCATCAGGTCAAGGGTGGTGCATGGAAGTGTACCGCACCGGCTCATTCTCAACGAGACCGGTGAAACTCCAACTTCGACCTACTGCGTTGTTGAGTGCTGCTCACTATCTGGAACCACTGTCCGCACGAAATGCGGGAGAGTCACGGAAATGCGCTACTCCCATCCAGGGCCTGCCTCGACTATTGGGCGATGGCAAGTCCTCGTTATGGGCCCGGGATTCCCGGATTTACTCCACTCCCGCCCTCCTGACCCCGTGCTATGACAGATGCCGGACATGGAAGGTCGCCTGCTGCTGAAGAACTGCGCTGTGTTCCGAGCGGACGGTCGGGTCCGCCGTGGCATGGCCGTGGTGGTCGAAGGTGGCGTCATCCGTCGCGTCGCTCCCGACGCCCACGTACCCGTGCTGCCGGGTGACTGGGAGGTCGCCTGTCGCGGGCGCCTCGTCGCTCCGGGCCTGGTCGACAGCCACTCGCACCTCGTCAACGGGCAGCTGTTGCCGCCCAATGGCCAGTTCCTCCTCCTGCCGCCTCGCGAGCGACTGGAGCGCATGCGCCGCGTGGCCCGCCTCGTTTCCACCGAGGACGTGGAGGCCCTCACGCGCTTCGCCGCCGCGCGCGCCCTGCGCGACGGCGTCACCCTCGTCGTCGAGCACCTGGCCTGCTCCGATGTCGCCGGAGGGCTCGCCGCCCAGGCCCGCGCCGCCGAGAGCGTCGGCCTGCGGCTCGTCACCAGTCACGCCACCCACAGCATGGACGGCGCCACCCAGGCCGATGCGTGGCTCGATGCCAACGCGGACTTCGCCCGCAGTCACGCGAAGCACCGCCTCGTGCGCGGCGCGCTCGGCTTCCACGCCTCGTACACCTGCGAGGACGCGCTCCTGTCGCGCATCTCCCGCCTGAGCGCGGAGCTCGACGTCCCCACCGTCTTCCACCTCGCCGAGAACGAGGACGACCTCAGCACCACCTACGCGCGACACGGTCAGCGCGTGGTGCCCCGGCTCGACTCGCTCGGACTGCTCGGCCCCCGCGCCATCGCCGGCTACGCCCGCGCCCTGGACAGCGCCGAGGCCACCCGCCTGGAGCAGACCGAGACCTTCGTCTCGCTCGCGGCCCGCGGCGTGCGCACCCTCGAGCGCGGCACGGACCCGATGGAGGCCATCCTCCTTCGCCTGCACCTGCTCGGCCTGGGCACCGGCGGCCATGGCACCCTGCAGGACGAGCTGCTCGCGGCCCTCGTCGGCGTGCTGCGCATCTCCCGCGCGGGTCACCTGCCCGACGTGGACAGCACGCTCGCGCACCTGCTCGTCAGCGGCCCCGCGGAGCTGTGCACGCGCCTGTTCGGTCTGCCCTCCGGCACCGTCGAAGAGGGCAGCCTCGCCGACCTCGTCGTCTACGACTCGATTCCGGCCGCGGACCCCGAGACGGGCTACTCGCCCTATCTCATCGGCCAGCTCGCCCGCTCTCCCGTCGCTTGGACCATCGTCGATGGCCGCGTCCGTGTGCGGGAGGGTCAGTTGCTCGGCACCGACTACGTGGACTTGTCCCTCGCCGCCACCGAGGCGCTCGAGCGCGTCTGGTCCCGCGCGCGACTGGGAAGCTGATACAGGGAGGGCCCATGCCCACCCTCGTGGACACACTGCGGACCGCGCAGGCCCGGCGGGGCCCCCTGCTCGACGACCCTCGCACCACCGCTTTCCGCGTCCTGAATGGCGAGGCGGACGGCGTTCCCGACGTCACCGTCGACCGCTTCGGCGGGATGTACGTCGTCAGCCTCTACCGCGACCTCTCCCCCTCGGAAGAAGAGTCCCTCCTCGACGCCGCCATGGCCGCGTGGGCCCCGACGAGCCTCTATCTCAAGCGTCGCCCCCGGGAGGCCCGCGTCCTCGCCAACGTGGCGAAGGAGACGCTCGCGCCGGAGAGCGCAGCGCGCGGTGAGCCCGTCGAGTCCCTCACGGCGCTCGAGAACGGCCTGTCCTTCCTCATCCGCCCCGGCCAGGGCCTCTCCGTCGGGCTGTACCTGGACATGCGCGACACCCGCGCGTGGCTCCTGAACGAGGCGCGCGGCCTCACCGTGCTCAACCTCTTCTCGTACACCTGCGCGTTCGGCGTCGTCGCCACGGCGGCCGGCGCGAAGCGGGCGCTCAACCTGGACGCGAGCCGCCGCGTGCTCGAGTGGGGCGAGGAGAACGCGCGCCTCAACGGACAGTCCGCGGACCGCTATGACTATGTGGCCGGGGATGTCTTCGACTGGCTCAAGCGCTTGACGAAGAAGGGCGAGACGTTCGACCTCGTCATCGCGGATCCACCGTCCTTCTCCAACACGAAGGAGGCCCGCTTCTCCGCGGCGCGCGACTACGCCCGACTGGCCGAGGCCGCCGCTCGCGTCGTTGCTCCCGGAGGCCGGCTGGTCGCCTGCTGCAACCACGCGGGCCTGCCCCTGAAGCGCTTCGAGACGATGGTGGCCGAGGGCATCGCCCTGGCCGGACGACAGGGGAGGGGGCTGAGTTCTTCGGGTCCTTCTTCCCTCGACTTCCCGAGCCCTCCTGGCCAGGAGCCGGCCTTGAAGGTCCACGTCGTCCAACTTCGTTAGCGCGACGTGCCCTGGCGCGGGTTAAGGTCCAGGGTCCATGTCTCCCGCCGCACCGCAGCAGCGCGAAACCGGTCGCTTCGGCAAGTACCGGCTCATCGACCGCATCGCCGTCGGAGGGATGGCGGAGATCTTCCTCGCGCACCAGGAAGGCGAGGACGGACGCGAGTCGCCCGTCGTCATCAAGCGCATCCGCCCGCACCTGTCCAAGCACGCGGCCTTCGTGAAGATGTTCCTCAACGAGGCTCGGCTCGCCGCCCAGCTCAATCACCCCAACGTGGTGCAGATCCACGACCTGGGAAAGATTGCCGAGAGCTACTTCATCGCCATGGAGTACGTGGCTGGCCGCGACATGCGCCGCGTCGTGCCCAAGGCGGAGGCGCTCGGCATCCCCTTCCCGCTGGTCTACGCGGTGAAGATTGCGTCCTGTGTCTGCGCGGGCCTGCACCACGCGCACACGAAGGCGGACCTCTACGACAACCCGCTCAACATCGTTCACCGGGACGTGTCGCCGGAGAACATCGTCGTCGCCTTCGACGGCTCGGTGAAGATCCTCGACTTCGGCATTGCGAAGGCGGCCAACCAGGTCAGCCAGACGCGCACGGGCGAAATCAAGGGCAAGCTCAGCTACATGAGCCCCGAGCAGTGTCTGGGCAAGGCGCTGGACTGCCGCAGTGACGTGTTCTCGCTCGGCGTCGTGCTCTACGAGTGGCTCACGGGCTTCAAGCTCTTCACGGGCGAGTCCGAGGTCGCCGTGATGCGCAGCATCACCGAGGGGAAGATCTACGCGCCCTCGTACTTCCGCGAGGACCTGCCCGAGCGCGTCGAAGTCATCCTGATGAAGGCGCTCGAGCGGGACAGGGACCGCCGATATCAGACGGCAGCGGAGATGCAGAAGGACCTGGACGCGTTCCTGGACGCGTACGACTTCACGCCCTCGCCGCTGCACCTGGCCAACTTCATCAAGCAGCTCTTCGAGGATGAGCTCCAGGAGGAGCAGCGTCGTCATCGCGCGCGCCAGGCCACCGCGCCCACCTCCGAGGAGGCGCTGGAGCTGTCCGAGGTCGTCGGTGCGCTGGACTCCGCTCCGCCGCCCATGGCCGAGCCGTCTCCCGCCGTCACCACGCCCCTCACGATTCCGCCCGGCATCGCCGCGCTCGCGCCCGGTGGCCCCGAGGAGCGCACCGAGCCGCGCATGCTGGCCGTGCCGCTCACCGAGGAGCAGATGGAGGCGCTGGAGGCCGTGGCCCATCGCAACAACGTGCAGCCGGGCCGTATGGTGGCGGAGCTCCTCGAGTCCTGGCTCAAGTACCGCTGACATGCCTCGGTTGAAGCTGACGCTCGAATACGAGGGCACGCGGTACGTGGGCTGGCAGGTGCAACCCAATGGCCGCGCGCTCCAGGCCGTGCTCGAGGAGTCCCTGGGACGGCTGCTCGGAGAACAGGTGTCCGTGCGCTCCGCCGGACGCACGGATTCGGGCGTGCATGCGACGGGGCAGGTCATCTGCTTCGACACCGAACGTGCGCTGCCGCTGAAGGCCTATGTGCAGGGCCTCAACAGCCTGCTGCCGGAGGATGTGGCGGTGGTGAGCGCGGTGGAGGCGCCCGAGGGTTTCGACCCGAGGCGCTGGTCCCGAGGCAAGCGTTACCGTTACCGGGTGAACAATCGCCGCACGCGCTCGCCGCTCTTGCGCACGACGCACTGGGAGGTGTTCGCGCCGCTGGATGTGGAGGCGATGCGGAGGGCATCGGCGCACCTGTTGGGCCGGCATGACTACTCCGCGTTCCGGGCGTCGGACTGCCAGGCGAAGCACGCGGTGCGCGAGGTGCGCCGGCTGTCCGTCGAGGGCGAGCCGGGAGGGGCCATCAGCTTCGTGGTGGAGGGGACCGCCTTCCTGAAGCACATGGTCCGAAACCTCGTCGGGACGCTGGTGGAGGTGGGCAAGGGGCGTCGCTCCGAGGCGTGGGTGGCCGAGGTGCTGGCCTCTCGGAACCGGAAGAACGCCGGGCCCACCGCGCCGCCCCAGGGGCTGGTGATGGAGGAGGTCTTCTACGCGGACGGCCCGCCTCCTCGCTCAGCGGGGGGCGAAGCGGACGCGGACGAGGACGAGGGCTGAAGTGGAGTAGGCTGCCGGGCGTGAGCCCCAAGACCAGTGCCCTCGAGCCGTTGCGCGTTCGGATCCGCCGTTTCCAGTTCATCGTGGGACTGGGTTTCATCGCGCTGGTCCTCGGCTCGACGCTGAGTGTGTCGCTGACGCTGCGGCTGAGTCAGCGGGTGCAGTCGCTGTCCTTCGCTCCGCTCAAGATCCTGGTGGCGGTGCTGCTCGAGAACCTGTGGCTGCTCGCGGTGCTGCCGACGCTCTGCTACGGCGCGGGCCGGGTGATGGAGCTGCGGCCCTGGAAGACGGCGGCGGGCGCGGCGGTGTCCGGCGCCACCTTCGTCCTCGCGCTGGGCTTCGTGCAGAGCGGCGCGGATTCGCTGTGGCTGGGGGGGCTGGGCTCGGTGCTGAACGTCGTCGCCTTCGCGGGCGGCGTGGTGCTCAGCGCCCGGGCGCTGAAGCTCGGTCGGGACGCGGCGGCGAAGCAGACGGAGAAGACGCAGGCGAAGTCCGAGTCCCGCAAGTCCGAGTACGACGAGTTCCTCCGCGCGGCGGAGCAGGGCGGCGCCCGACTGGAACAGCGCGAGGCCCAGGTGGCCTCCGCGCAGGCCGCGGCGACGCCTTCTCTCGAGAGCGCTCCAGCCGCCGAAGCCCCCTCCGTGGCGGCGCCCGTCGTCACCGAGGAGGCGGCTGCCGTGGTGCCGGCCCCGAGCGCGGTGGAGACCCTGGGCGCCTCGACGACGAGTGCCACGACGGAAGCGCCCCTCGGTGAGGCGCTCCCCGGACAGGTGATTCGCCTGCCCGAGCAGTCCCTGTCCGCCCAGGCACCGGAGGCTCCGGAGTCACCGAAGCCTCCCGTGCCCTGACGTGCTTCAGGTCCCGACGGCGCTCGTGGGCGTCGACGGTGCGGCGGGCGACGAGGTGTGGGCCTCGGCGGCGTCGGCCTGGGCGATGCGCTCGTCCAGCTCCGCGGTGAGCCTCGCGAAGGCCTCCTTGCCGATGGTCGCCGACTGGTACGCCTTGAGCAGCGACTCCTTCTCGACGATGAGCACGCGGCGGATGGCCTCCTGGTGCTCCTCCTCGTGGAAGCGCATCGACTGCTGCTTGAGCTGCGCCAGCTCCGCCTCCATCACGCGCTCCTTCTCCTGGTAGTCCTTCTCGACCTGGCTCACCACGTCGGCAGGAATCTCCCGCGCGCGACGCATCGCCTCGAGCGCGGCCATCGCGGCGTGGATGGCGCCCAGTCGGCCGCGGGCCAGCTCGTACTGCTCCTGGTACTCGTCCTTGAGGCCGGTGATGCGCAGCTTGCGCAGCAAGGGCGCCATGGTGAGGCCCTGGAACACGATGGAGAGCACCACCACGCCGAACGTCATGTTCACGAGCAGCTCGCGGTGCGTGAAGTCCGCCGGAAGACTCAGCACCAGCACCATGGAGATGGCGCCTCGCAAGCCCGCCCAGGTGAGCACCGCGCTCCAGGACCACGGCATGCGCTCCGACGTGCGCCTCAGGATGGCGGACACGCCGTACACCACCACCGCGCGGCCCGCGATGACCGCGAAGTAGGCCGCCAGAATCGGCTGCCACGACGCGAGCAGCGAGGTGAGGTTCACCTCCAGGCCGATGAGCAGGAACACCACCGAGTTGAGCGCGAAGGACCAGTACTCCCAGAAGCTCTCCACCGCGACGCGCGTGGTGGGGCTCATGCCTTCGTGCGTGGCCCAGTTGCCGCACAGCATGCCGGCCACCACCGTCGCGATGACGCCCGAGTAGTGGAAGTTCTCCGCGATGACGAACGAGCCGTACGCCGCGATGACGGTGCAGGTGATTTCCACCATCGCGTCATCCACCTTCTTGATGACCCGCGCGGCCACGTAGCCCACCGCGCTGCCCACCACCATGCCCATGCCGGCGACCTTGATGAAGTCCATCACCGCGCCGCCCACGGTGAACTGGCCGCCCATCGCCACGGCCACCACCAGCGTGAAGAGCACCACGGCGGTGCCGTCGTTCAGCAGGCTCTCGCCCTCCACCAGGATGAGCAGCCGCTTGGGCGCGCCCAGCGACTTGAACAGGCCCACCACCGCGATCGGGTCCGTGGAGACGATGACCGACGCGAACACCATCGCCGGAATCATCCCGAACCCCGTCACCACGTTCATCCCCTCCACCCAGTGCGAGAGGATGAACGCCGTCAGGCCCGCCGACGCCGCCACGCCCGGAATCGCCATGGCGTGGATGGTCAGCTTGTTCTTCCAGAACTTGCGGAACTCGAGGTGGAACGCCGCCTCGAACAAGAGGCCCGGCAGGATGATGGCGAAGAGCAGCTCCTTGGTGAGGTGCGGTGGCTCGAACAGATGCACCGCTCCCAGTGACAACCCCGCCACCACCAGGGCCACCGTGTAGGGAATCTTGAAGTACCGCGCCGCGATGGCCACCGCGGTCGCGACTGCGAAGATGAGGACGAAGGCCAATTCGAAATGCATCGTTCCTTGCCTGTTTTGACGTCAAAACTTCAAAGGAACGGACCATAACCCAGATGCCCCGCGAGGCGAGGCACCCAGGCGCAAATGGGGCGGCGGGTGCCTGTCTACCCGGTCCCCAGCAAGGGCTCGAAGAGGACGCGAGGGTCCAGGCCCGGAGGCAGGCCGGAGACACCTCCGTCGTTCACTTCGACGACGGCCCAGCCACCGTCCTGGAGCATGGCGACGTCGAGGGCGAAGAAGGGGGAGTCGATGCGACGTCCCAGGGGCTCGAAGGATGAGAAATCGGGGACCTCGACGTCGAACTCATGCTGGGGCTCGGCGGCGAGCAGGCGGCCGTGGCCGAAGAAGAGTCGGAACTCCAGGTGGGCGGGGCCGGTGGGCGTGCGGCCGTAGACCTTGAGGGGCAGGTATTTGCGGACGACGAGTCCCCGCTCGAAGCGCTCGCCGCGCTCCTCCACGAGGTTCTCGCACGTGCGCGCGAAGTCCTCGAGCGTGGCGCCCGCGGGCACGTAGCAGGCCTCCTCCCAGCGCTCCTTCGCGGACTTCACGTGGTCCTTGAGGATCCACGGCGGAGGGCCGAGCACGCGGACCGCTTCACTCCAGGCCTCGCGGGCCTCGGTGCCCTCGGTCCAGATGGAGCGCGCGGTGTAGCGCGCGAGCCGCGGGTACCAGTGGGGCAGGTACATCGCGGCGGCGTACTGCGTGGGCGTGGTGGTGAGCCGGTGGCCGCGCTCGGAGAGGGCCTCGTCGAGCGCGGTGTACTCCTCCTCGGTGAGCATCCACCCCCGGTAGAGCAGGCGCAGGGGGCCTTGGCGCGGCATGGCCTCGAGTGCCAGCTCCGCGTTGCCGTTGAGCAGGGCGGCCAGGTCCACCTGATACGTGTCGAACCCCAGGGCCTCGGCGGCCTCTGCCTCCACGTCGAAGGTGTCGTGCTGGGAGGGATTGCGACCGAAGAGCAGGGCGCGTGCGGTGCGAGCCATGGCTAGTTCCCTCCCTGGCGCTTCGAGTCGTCCTCCGAGGTCGCGGCCTCGAGGTCGATGCTGGCCAGCAGCCCCTCGGGAATCCGTCCGCCGAAGAGGATGTCCAGCGCGTGGCGCGGCGTGGGGGACTCGAGCGGGCCATCGCAGCGAATGCAGGCGAGGGCCCCGCCGATGCAGCGCTCGCACCAGAAGCGTCTGCAAGAGGGGCAGTGTCGGTAGCGGGTGGCGAAGTGCTCCGGCTGGGCCGCGGCCACGGGATTTCCCGCGGGGTCCACCGAGAGCGAGATGACGCGAGGACAGCCTCCAGCACATTCAGCGATGGGCATGCGCGGCCTTTCGTCGAGAGCAGGGAGCGAGAGCGCAACCCGGACGCGGGCACACGGAGGGCCTGACGCGCTGGCGGAGGATTCTCACGCTCGAGCGCGCGCACGGCTCAGACGAAAAGTGGGGGCTTCCACATACCCGACCGTGTGGAACGGTGACTCCTGACAGCGGCCCGCGGCGATGCCTGGGTCCCTCGTCTACACGAGGGCTCTCTTGGGCCTGGCGTGCATGCGCCCCGCGGGCACGGAGTCGTGAGGCCACCGCGCCCGCCGCCGAAGGGACTCGGGGGCGGGCGCGGGCTTCGTCACGGGTAACAGGCCGCCTGGCGCAGGCCGGTGTCCTCGGGCAGGCCCAGGGACACGTTGAAGTTCTGCACGGCCTGGCCGGCCATGCCCTTCACCAGGTTGTCCAGCGCGGCCATGACGGCCACCGAGCGGCCCTTCGTCGCGACGGAGATGTCGCAGAAGTTGCTGCCGGTGACGGCGGCGATGCGCGGGGTGCCCTCGACGATGCGCACGAACTTCGAGCCTTCGTAGTAGCGCCGGAACTTGTCCGTCAGCGACTGCGTCACCACCGCGCCGCCATGCTCGGGCCACTCGAACTGCACGGTGGCGAAGATGCCGCGCACCATGGGGGCCGAGTGCGGCACGAAGGCCAACCGGTGGCGCTGCGCGCCGTGGGCCACCAGCATGACCTCCACCTCCGCCTCGTGCTGGTGCTCGAGCGGCTTGTACGCGCGGAAGTCGTGCGCGCGGGTGGGGTGGTGCGTGCCCTCGCCCGGCAGCGAGCCGGAGCCGGACGAGCCCGTCACGCCCGAGACGGCCAGCAGGCCCAGGCCCGGCGTGGACGCGATGGGCAAGAGCGCCAGCTGCACCGCGGTGGCGAAGCAGCCCGGGTTCGCGATGCGCTTGGCGCCCTTGAGCTCCTCGCGCTTCCACTCGGTGAGGCCATACGTGAAGGTGCCCAGCAGGTCCGGCGCGGGGTGCGGCTTGCCGTAGGCGCCCGCGTAGCGGCCCGGGTGGTCCAGGCGGAAGTCCGAGGACAGGTCCACCAGGAGCACGCGCTCGGCGAGGCCGGCCTCGGCCCACTTCTTCTCCAGGCCGAGGAACTGGGTGGCCAGCTCCCCGTGGCCCAGCGCGCTGAAGACGACGGGCTGCTGCGAGTCGGCCAGCCAGCGCCAGTCCGGCTCCGCCTCGAACTTCGCGTCCACCAGCCCGCGCAGGTGCGGGTGCACCTTGTGGATGGGCTCGCCCGCGTGGTGCCGGGACACCGCGCGGATGCCCGCCACCGCCGGGTGGCCGGAGAGAATCCGCAAGAGCTCGCCGCCGCCGAAGCCGGAGGCGCCCAGGATGTAGATATGTGCCCGCGTCATGACTTCCTCCCCACGCCCAGCTTGGGCGTGAGCTTCTCCAGGATGAGACCACCCAGCGCCGCCGCGTCCGCGCGGGCGTTGCGCGCCGGAACCCCGACGACCTGCTCCACGAAGCGCACGCCCACCGCGTTGTCCGTCGCCGGCCCCGCCAGCACGTCCACCTCGATGCCGTACGTCTCCTTTAGGTGCCGCACTCCGCCGGCCGCGCCCACCGGGTCGTTCGCGCACATCACCCACGCGCCCGCCAGGCCCTTGAGCTCCGGGTCCGCCAGAATCGCCTGGACGCCGTACTCACCCATGATGCCGTCGCCCGTCTCCGCGACGATGACGTCCACGTCCGCCGACGCCAGCTCGCTGAACAGCACCCGCGCCACCCGCGCCGCCGTGCGAGGCCCCGTGCAGACGATGCCCGCGTCCGTGAAGTCCATCACCACGTCCGCGCCGGAGTCCTGCATGCTCAGCGTGTCGCGCATCAGCGACACCCCCGTGAGCTTCGCGCCGCCCACGCGGTAGCCCGCCTGCGCGAGCTTGCGCACCATCGCGCTCGCCGCGTACGTCTTGCCCGCGTTCATGCACGTGCCCACCACGTAGACCACGGGGCACTTCACCATCGTCCCCGTGCCCTTGAGCGCGCCCGAGGAGATGTGCGCCGGCTGCCCGTTGCGCGACAACAGCTCCGGGAACTCGAGCACCTGTCCGAGCACCTCCGCCTCGAAGGGCATGCCCACGCCGGGGTTGTGCGAGGTGCACTTGCCGATGACGCCGCCCATGTTCAGCACGTGCAGCCGCTGGCCCACGGTGACGGACTCCGGCACCACGCCCTCGTAGCCGTGCAGCGCGTTGCGGTGCCCCAGGGCGCCCACCATGATGTCGCCCGCGTGCAGCGTCACCAGCCGGCCGTGGCAGTCCTCCAGCTGGTTGTAGACGCTCTTCTCGCCGTGGATGCGCACGGCCACGACGGCGCCCTCCTCGGCCTTCACCTCGGGCGCCAGGTGCACGGTGCGGCCCAGCCCCAGGTTGCGGGTGACGCTACCGACCTTGTCGACGAAGACCTTCATGTCAGCCTCCCTTCGCCTTGTGCGAGAGCATCTGCGCCACGCCGTACAGCTTGGCGAAGCCAGCGGCCTCCGAGCCCGTCCACAACACGTTCGCCTCTCCGTACGTCGCCACCTTCGCGTCCATCAGCGAGTACGGCGAGCGCACGCCCTCCACCACCAGCGTGCGCGGGTGCAGCACCAGCCGCACCTCGCCCGTCACCCGCTCCTGCGAGGACGTGAGGAACGCCTCCAGGTCCTTCACGAGCGGGTCGAAGAAGTGACCCTCGTGGAGCAGTGAGCCGTACAGGTTGCCCACCGTCTCCTTCCAGAAGAGCTGCTTGCCCGACAGCACCAGCTTCTCCAGCTCGCGGTGCGAGGTGATGAGCAGGTGCGCCGCGGGCGCCTCGAAGCCCACGCGGCCCTTGATGCCCAGGATGGTGTCACCCAGGTGCACGCCGCGGCCGATGCCGTACTGACGGCCCAGCACGTTGAGCGCCTCGACCAGCTCCACCGGGCCCAGCGCCTTGCCGTCCAGCGACGAGGGCACGCCCTTGTCGAAGCCCACCGTCAGCGGGCGGGGCTTCAGGTCGGTGGGAATCTCGCCGGAGGGGAACGCCGCCTCGGGCAGCGCGCTCCACGAGTTGAGCGTCTCGCTGCCGCCCACGGACGTGCCCCACATGCCCTCGTTGACCGAGTACGAGCCCAGCTTCGGCGGCATGTGGATGCCGCGCTCGGCCAGGAACGACAGCTCCTGCTGACGGCTCAGGCCCAGCGTGCGGATGGGGGTGAGCAGCTCGAGGTCTCCCGCCAGCGAGCGGAACGCCACGTCGAAGCGCACCTGGTCATTGCCGGCGCCGGTGCTGCCGTGCGCGAGCGACTGCACGCCCTTCTCGCGCGCCACGCGCACCACCTCCACGGCCTGGCAGGCGCGCTCGGCGGAGACGCTCAGGGGGTAGAGCTGGCCGCGCAGCACGTTGCCGGCGATGAGGTAGCGCAGGTAGCCCTCGAAGAGGGTGCCGCGCGCGTCCACCTTGATGTGCTCCACGGCGCCCAGCTTCGCCGACAGGGCCGCGATGTTCGCCAGCTGCTCGGGCGGGAAGCCGCCCGTGTCCACCGTGACGGTGGTCACGTCGTAGCCCTGCTCGCGCAGGTACACCGTGCAGAAAGCGGTATCGAGTCCGCCGGAGAAGGCCAGCACCACGTTCTTCTTGCTCATGTCATCACTCCTCGCGGGGAATCGTCGTCACACATCCCAGACGCGCTCGGCCGCCGTGGCCAGGGCGCGGTGGGTGTCGTCGAGCCAGGCGCGCTGGGCGCCCAGCTCCTCTCGGGCCTGGGCCAGTCCCAGGTTGCCGGCGCCACCCAGGTGGGTGGCCGTCAAGGCCTCGCGGTCCGGATGGAACGTGCCGTCCGCCAGCTCCCGGCCCACCTGCCGGTACGCGTCGCGGAAGGCCTGTCCACCGGCCACCAGCGTGTACGCATGGTGGGCCGCATAGAGCGTGTCGTCACAGGCGGCCAGCGCCGCGTCCGCCTTGACCTGGAGCACCGGCACCAGCCGGGACAGCACATCCAAGAGCGAGCGGCTGGAGGACAGCGCCGCCAGGGTGGGGCGCTTGAGCAGCTGGAAGTCACGGTGGTAGCTGGACGGCAGTCCGCTCGCCACGGCCTCCACCTGGTGCAGCAGGCCCCGCAGCTCGCGGCACCGTCCGCGCGCCAGCTCCACCACGTCCGGGTTCTTCTTCTGCGGCATGATGGACGAGCCGGTGGTGAAGGCGTCCGGGAGGCCCAGGAAGCCGAACTCGTCCGTGCTGTAGAGCTGCACGTCCCACAGCCACTTCTCCAGCGTGCCCGCCACGCTGCAGGCCCATGTCAGCACCGCGGTCTCGTGGCGACCGCGGCCGTTCTGCGCATCGATGGGACTTCTCTGCACGCGACTGAAACCGAGCAGCGACGCGACGTATTCACGGTCGATGGGCAGCGGCACGCCGAAGCCCGCGGCCGCGCCGAGCGGACACCGGTCCAACCGGCCCCACACGCCGCGCAGCGCCTCCAGCTCCTCGAGCAGCCCTTCCGCGAAGGCCATGGCCCACATGCCGAAGGTGGAGGGCATGGCGCGGCGCAGGTGCGTGTAGCCCGGCAGGGCGACGTGCTGATGCGTCTGGGCGAAGTCGAGGAAGGTCTCGGCGAGCTTCACCGCGCCCGCGCCGAGCGCGAGCACCTCCTCGCGCAGGAACAGGCGCACCGCGAGCAGCACCTGGTCGTTGCGCGAGCGCGCCAGGTGGATGCGCTTGCCCGGCTCGCCCACGCGCTCCACGAGCGCCGCCTCCAGCGCGGTGTGGCCGTCCTCCTGCTCGGGGCGGATGGTGAACTGGCCCGCGCGGGCCTCGTCGTGCAGCGTCTTGAGCGCGCGCACGAGCGCGCGGGACTCCTCGGCCTTCAGGAGCCCCACCTTGCCCAGCATGCGCGCGTGCGCGGCGCTGCCCAGCGCGTCGTGCGGCGCGAGCGACAGGTCGACGACCGGGTCGTCGCCCACGGTGAAACGATGGATGACCGCGTCGAGCGCGGCGCCCTTGCCCCACAGGGTTTCAGCCACGGGCCACCTCCTCGAAGTAGCCGCGCAGAAGGCGCGTGTAGAAGGCGGCGCCGGCTTCCAGCTCCGCCCGGGTGATGTACTCGTCCGCCAGGTGGCTTCGCAGCGTGTCGCCCGGGCCCACCTTCACCGCGGGCAGTTCGCCCAGGAAGGCCCAGTCCGACGTGGTGCTGGAGCCCACCGGTGCCTCGCCCGACGCCGCGATCGCCGCGCGGACGATGGGCTGATGGTCCGCCGTCGCCTTCGGCAGGTAGCGCGCCGAGTGCACCTTCACCTCGCTCTGGAGCGCCTCGCCCAGCTCCTTCGCCACCTGCGCGTGGTCCATGCTCGGCGTGGTGCGCAGGTCCACGAAGAACTCGCACGCGTCGGGCACCTGGTTGCGCGCCAGGCCCCCGGAGATCTGCGTCACCTGCGCCCGCGCCTCACCCAGCAGCGGATGCGACGGGAAGCGCAGCTCCGCGAGCTTGGAGATGTCCCCGGCCGCCATGTGGATGGCGTTGACCGCCTGCGCCTTGTGCGCGTGCGCCACGTGCGCGCTCTTGCCGTGCGCGGTGCAGCGCAGGAGCAGCATGCCTCGCTGCGCGGTGCAGGGCTTGAGGCTGGTCGGCTCGCCCACCACCGCGGCGTCGAGCGGCCCCAGCTCGGGCAGGAGCGTGCCCAGGCCCTGGCCTCCGGTCTCCTCTTCGGCGGTGAAGGCGAAGACGACTTCGGCGCCCTGGGGCGCGCCTTCGGCGAGCAGGGTGCGGGCCGCGACGAGCATCCCCGTCACGCACCCCTTGGCGTCGTTGCTGCCCAGGCCGTACAGGCGGTCCTCGCGCCACTCGGGCGCGTGGGGCGCGTACGTCCACCCGGCACACGGCTTGACCGTGTCCAGGTGCGAGTTGACGAGCAGGCGTCGGGGGCCGCTGCCCACGGAGAACCACACGTTGTGGCCCTTGCGCTGGACGCGCGCACCCCAGCCCTCCGCCCACCCGGACACCGTGTCCGCGATGAGACGCTCGTCACCCGACACGCTGGGGATGGCCACCAGCGCCTGGAGCAGCTCCGCCGGCTTCATCCCGCGTTCCCGGCGGCCGTCTTGGGCGCCTTCTCGCGGACGACCATGGTGCCGCTGCCCTCGTTGGTGAAGACCTCCTCGAGCAGCGCGTTGGGCGCGACGCCGCTGACCAGGTGCACGCTGCCCACCCCGCCCACGAGCGCGTGGCGGATGGCGTGCGCCTTGGGCCGCATGCCGCCGGAGATGGCGCCCGTGTTCTCCATGGTCGCCAGGTCCGTCAGGTTCGCCAGCGTCACCAGCGACGTCGGGTCGTTCAGGTCCTTGAGCAGGCCCGGCACCTGGACCAGGAAGAAGAGCTTCTCCGCCGACAGGGCCACCGACAGCGCCGCCGCCACGGTGTCCGCGTTGGTGTTGTACACGGCGCCGTCCACGCCGCCGGAGAGGGGCGCGATGACGGGCACGTAGTCGGCCGAGCGCAGGTGCTCGACGACGCGCGTGTCCACCGCCTCGATGTCGCCCACCAGCCCGTAGTCCACCAGCCGGCCCTCGGTGGCGCCCGGCTCCGTCACCATGACGGGGGGACGCTTGCGCGCCTTGATGAGGCCCGCGTCCACGCCGCTCAGGCCCACCGCGGGCACGCCCGCCGCCTGCAGGTCCGCGAGCAGGTCCGTGTGCAGCTTGCCGGCGAGCACCATCTTCGCCGCGTCCAGCACGGGCGCGGACGTGACGCGGCGGCCCGCCACCTTCTCCACCGGCAGGTGGAGGGCGTCACACAGCGTGTCCAGCTCCGGACCGCCGCCGTGCACGACGACGGGGCGGATGGAGAAGGTCCACAAGAGGGCGATCTGCTCGCACGCGGAGCGGCGCAGGCGCGGGTCGCTCAGCATGGCGCCGCCGAGCTTCACGACGAACGTCTTGCGACGGAACTGCTGCACATAGCGCGCGGCGTTGCGAAGCGCGGAGTACGGGTCGGGCGACAGGGGCACGGGAGACCTCGAAAGGAAGAAGGGTGACGGGCGCGCCTGGAAGGGCGCCTCGGTTCAGAGGGACTGCGAGCGCATCCAGTGCAGGAGGGCGCGCTGGACGTGGTAGCGGTTGCCCGCCTCGTCCACCACGCGGCTGCTGGGGTGGTCCAGGACCTCGTCGGCGACCTCCACGTTGCGACGCACGGGGAGGCAGTGCAGGAAGGCGGCGTCCTTGGCGGCGCGCGACATGGTGCGCAGCGTGGGCATCCATCCGGAGTACGACGCGAGCAGCGCCGTGACGTCGTTGGGCGAGAAGGCCGCCGCGGCCGTCGGGCCCCAGGACTTGGCGTAGACGGCGCGGCTGCCGGCGAGCGCCTCGTCCTGCTCGTGGGTGTAGGTGATGCTGCCGCCGGTGGCCTTGGCGTACGCCTCCGCCTCCGCGCGCACGGCCGGGTGCAGCTCGAAGCCGGGTGGGTGGGCCACGCGCACCTCGCAGCCGGCCGCGGCCGCGCTGAGCAGGAACGAGTTGGGCACCGCCTTGGGCAGGGGCTTGATGTGGGGCGCCCACGTCAGCGTCACCGGCAGCTTCTGGGTGGAGCCGAACGTCTCGCGCAGGGTGAGCACGTCCGCCAGGCCCTGGCAGGGGTGCTCGCGCGCGGACTCCATGCTGACCACGGGGACGGTGGCCCACTTGCGGAAGGCGTTGATGATGGGGTCGACCTCGTCCTCCTCGTCACCGCCGCCCTGCGAGAAGGTGCGCACGCCCAGCATGTCCACGAAGCGCGACAGGACGGGCGCGGCCTCCTTGAGGTGCTCGGCGCGGTCCAGGTTCATCACCGCGCCCTCGCGGTGCTCGAGCTTCCACACGCCCGCGCCCACGTCCAGGATGATGGCGTTGCCGCCACCGCGCAGCATCACCGCCTCGAACGAGGTGCGCGTGCGCAAGGACGGGTTGAAGAACACCATGCCCAGGATGCTCCCCGGGAAGAGCGCGCCGGGGGCCTTCTTCTTCCAAGCCTCCGCCTGCGAGAGGACGGCCTCCACACCCGCGGGGCCGAGATCCTTGATGTGGGTGACGTGCTTCATGGGCCTGTGCGCTCCCCGGCCTGGACCGGTGCATAGGTGGATGAGTATGCACCTTCATGCGTGCATTTCCGCGAATGGGGCGCGGATATTATGCAGAAGGACGCGGCGCGCAAGAGTATTGTTCCCGCAATCTTCCATGCGGGTTCCTTGCATGGAAATTCACGTGCATGCATGGTGGAAGGAATGAACCTGGACGACGAAATCCTTCGGCTCATCTCGGAGCGGGAGATCAGCGATCAGGCCGTCTTGCAGGAGCTGCTGGAGGCGGAGGGGCAGGCGCCGAGCCAGTCCACGCTGTCGCGGCGGCTCAAGAAGCTGGGCGTGCAGAAGGTGGGCGGGCGCTATCAACGCGCGTCCCTGACGGAGCCGGTGGCGACGCCGGAGCGTCCGCGCGTGAGCATCGTCGAGGCGCCGCCGAACCTGCTCGTGGTGAAGACGAGCCCCGGCTACGCGCCGGTGCTGGCGCTGGCGTTGGACCGCGAGCCGGAGGTGCCGGGGCTCGCCGGCACGGTGGCGGGTGACGACACCATCTTCGTCGCGGTGACGGACCCGTCCCGCCTGCGAGAGGTCCGCTCCGTGGTGGAGCGCTTGATGCTGCGCAGCGCCTGAGACGCGAGGGAATGGCGGATGCAGGGTTCTTCGCGCGGGAGGCTGGCCCGGCGCGAGGCTTGCGCTCGAGTCCTGGGCGATGCAACCTTGGAAGGAGGTTTCTCTAGGGACGACCCAACACGTCAGACCCCCGTGCTACTTCGTGAGCATGACCATGGAATCGGGGTTGGGCGTCGGGGCTTATCGGAGTGAGGGCAACGTGGAGAAGAAACCGGCCACCTATGCGGACCTGGAGGCGCTCCCCGACACGGTCATCGGGGAGCTCATCGATGGCGTGCTGTATGCCAGTCCCAGGCCGGCGCTGCGGCATTCGTTGGCGACGTCGCGTCTGAACGGTGAGTTGAGCGCTCCCTATGGCAAGGGCAGGGGAGGCCCCGGTGGCTGGCTCATCCTGTTCGAGCCGGAGCTCCATCTGTCTGGCGGCAACGTCCTCGTCCCGGACCTCGTAGGGTGGCGGCGCGAGCGGATGCCGGGGATTCCAGACGGGGTCGGCTGCACCATCGTCCCGGACTGGGTCTGCGAGGTGCTTTCTCCATCGACCGCACGGCTGGACCGCTTCGCCAAGCAGCCCGTCTATGGGCGTGAGGGTGTGAAGCACCTGTGGCTCATCGATCCGAAGGTCCGGACGCTGGAGGTCTGGCGGCTGGTGGGGCAGGGGTACCAGAAAATCGCCCAGCACGAGGGGCTGGCCAAGGTGCGCGCGGAGCCGTTCGAGGCGCTCGAACTGGAGCTGGGTTTCCTCTGGGACGCGGGGTAGCGCGGCACGCGGTTACAGGGCGGTTACACCTTTTACGAGGGCTCACTCGTTACTGTCCCAAGCGTGCTCACCAGGGCACCGCGGTACGAAAGGACACACGATGAAACCGGCCCTCAAGCTCCCCATCATCCTCGGCTCGGCCGCGGCGCTCGCGGTCTCCGCGCTCCTGTTGGGCAAGCCTTCTCCCGGCGATACCCCCGCCTCCGTCGTCGTGGCGCCTCCCGTCGCTCCGCCCGCGCCCGTGGCGGTGATTCCGTCCCCGCCGGTGGCGCCGACCGTGACTCCGGTCGTGGACTCGAAGACGGCGCCGGTCATCCAGATTGCGCTCCTGCTCGACACGAGCGGCAGCATGGATGGGCTCTTGGACCAGGCGCGCACGCAGCTGTGGAACATCGTGAACCGCTTCGCGAAGGCGAAGCGCGGCGGCGCGGCCCCCCGGTTGGAGCTGGCCCTCTACACGTACGGCGACACCACTCCGGGCTCCAGCGCGAATGAGATCCGCCAGGTGACGGCCTTCACCTCGGACCTGGACGCCCTCTCCGAGCGGCTGTTCGCCCTGCGGACCTCCGGCGGCTCGGAGCACGGTGGCGAGGTCATCCAGGAGGCCACCCAGAAGCTCGAGTGGAGCGCCAAGGAGGACTCGATGCGGCTCATCTTCGTCGCTGGCAACGAGACCTTCATCCAGGGCCCGGTCGACTACCGCGAGGCGGTGGCCGCCGCGCGCAAGAAGGGCATCACGGTGAACACCATCCACTGCGGTGACTACGAGCAGGGCATCGCGGACCACTGGAAGGACGCGGCCACGCGCGCCGACGGCAGCTACATGAACATCGACCAGAACCTGAAGGTCGTCGAGCTCGCCGCTCCGCAGGATGAAGAGATTGCCCGTCTGGGCGCCGAGCTGAACAACACCTACGTGGTGTACGGCGGTGCGGAGGCCAAGGAGAGCCAGCAGCGTCAGGCCACGCAGGACAAGCTCTCGCGCGGGGTGTCGCTGTCGAACATGGCCTCGCGGGCGATGGCGAAGAGCTCCGGGAACTACTCCAACGAGAGCTGGGACCTGGTGGACGCGGTGAAGAAGAACAAGGTGGACCTGGGCGCCGTCGCCGCCGAGGAGTTGCCCGAGCCCATGCGCAACCTGGACGCCGAGGGTCGCAAGGCGTGGCTCACGGCCCGGGAGAAGGAGCGCGAGGCGTTGCAGCAGCGCATCCAGCAGCTCGGCAAGGAGCGCCAGCAGTTCCTGGCGGAGGCGCGCAAGACGCAGGCGACGGAGGGCGACGACACGCTGGACGGCGTCATCGGCCAGGTGGTGCAGCGCGAGGCGAGCAAGCGGAGCTTCACCCTGGAGTAGGATGCGTCATGGCCGCGCGCCGAGTGCTCGTCGTCGAGGATGATCCCGCCATCCGGCGCGGAATCGTGGATGCGCTTCGCTTCGAGGGCTACGAGGTCCTCGAGGCGGGCGTGCGGGAAGAGGGCCAGCGCGTGGCTGAGCGCACGCCGGTGGACCTGGTGCTGCTGGACCTGGTCCTCCCGGATGGTGACGGGTTGGATTTGCTGGCGGCGGTGCGCAAGAGCCGGCCCACGCTGCCCGTCATCATCCTCACCGCCCGGGGCCAGGAGGAGGACCGGGTGAAGGGCTTGAAGCTCGGCGCGGACGACTACGTGGTGAAGCCCTTCTCGGTGCGTGAGCTGCTGGCCCGGGTGGGCGCGGTGCTTCGACGCTCGGCCGAGCGCCCCGTGGGGGCCTCCCGCGTGGACTTCCCCGGCGGGCACTTCGTGGTGGAGCGCCGCGAACTGAGCTTCGATGACGGCACGCGGATGGACCTGTCGGAGCGCGAGGCGGACGCGCTGCGCTACCTCGGGGAGAACCCGGGTCGGGCCATCTCCCGCGAGGAGTTGCTCGAGCGCGTGTGGCATCTGCCCGCGCGTGGCCTGCAGACGCGCACCGTGGACATGACGATGGCGCGCCTGCGCGAGAAGCTGCGCGACGACTCCGCCGAGCCCCGCGTCATCCTCACGGTGCGCGGGAAGGGCTACATGTTCTCCCAGTCGGGTGGCGCCCGATGATTCGCCCCTGGCGCGCCTGGCTCGCGGTGCGCGACTGGACGGTGCACGGCAAGGGCTCCATGCCCTCCCAGTCGGGCGGCGCCCGATGATTCGCTCCTGGCGTGTCTGGCTCGCGGTGAGCGCCTGTCTGGCGCTGGCCCTGGCCGGCGTGGTGTGGCTGTCCGTCTTCGCCCTGCGCCTGGACCGCGCGGACCGCCAGGCCCGCATGAGCGCGGCGCGCGAGGAGAACGTGCGGCTGGCGCTGTGGCGGTTGGACTCGGAGCTGTTGCCGCTGGTGGCTCGGGAGAGCGCGGTGCCGGCGGAGGCGTACGCGGCCGTCGCTCCCGTGCCCGGCGTGCTGGACGCGCGCAACGCCCCGTTGCCCGAGGGCCAGGCGTGGCTTGCGTCCCCGTTGCTCGCGGGGCCGCCCGAGCATGTCCTGCTCCACTTCCAGGTGGACGCCGCCGGGAAGGTCTCCTCTCCGCAGGTCATCGACGCGTCGCTGCGGGCCTCGCTCGGCGTGGCTGCTTCACCCGTGAAGGACGAGGTGTTGCGGACGCGCCTCGAGCACGTGTCGCGGCAACTCGGTGGCCTCCGGCTGCGCGAGGCGCTGGCGGCAAGGGAGGCGCCGGCCTCGAGGGGAAGCCCGTCGTCGCGGAGCCTGAGCAAGCTGTCGAACTCGTTCCAGGAGCTCAAGAACGCCAGTGAGTTCGATGCCCGCTCGCGCAGCGCGCGCCAGGCCGCGAACCAGAATGTCGTGGCCTACCAGGCCCAGGAGCCATCTTCGGCCCGAGCGAGCCCCCGCGCGGAGATGCGGGCGCTCTGGGTGGGCGACGCGCTCCTGCTGGGGCGGCTCGTCCAGGTGGACGGCCAGGAGGTCCTCCAGGGCTGCTGGTTGGACTGGCCCGGGTTGAGTCGCTGGCTCCAGGGCCGTGTGGAGGACCTGCTTCCGGGCGCGACGCTGGAGCCCGCAAGGGGCGACGTCACGGCGACGGGGGAGGGGAGGCTCCTGGCGGCCCTGCCGGTGCGGCTGGTGCCGGGTTCCCCATCAGGAGAAGAGGGCTCCTCGGGGGCGCTGTCGTCCCTGCCGCTGGTCCTCACGGTGGCCTGGAGCGGCGTGGTGCTCGCGGGCGTGGCGGTGGTGGCCCTGTTGGTGGGGGTGATGGCGCTGAGCGAGCGCCGGGGCGCCTTCGTGTCGGCGGTGACGCACGAGCTGCGCACGCCGCTGACGACGTTCCGCATGTACACGGAGATGTTGTCGGCGGGCATGGTCCCGGACGCCGCGCGGCGACAGGAATACTTCGACATCCTCCACCGCGAGGCGGAGCGGCTCAGCCACCTGGTGGAGAACGTGCTCGCCTATGCCCGCATCGAGCGCGGACGCGCGCCAGCCCGGCTGGAGCCGGTGGCGGTGGACGCGCTCGTGTCTCGGATGGAGCCCCGGCTGGCCGAGCGCGCGCTCCAGGCGGGGCTGGTGCTGAGCGTGGATGTGCCCCCGGACGTCACCGTGATGACGGACCCGTCGGCGGTGGAGCAGATCCTCTTCAACCTCGTCGACAACGCATCCAAGTACGCCGCCGGCGCCGCCGATACCCGCCTGCACCTGGTGCTGGAGGTGCGGGGCCGCCGGGCGGGGTTGGTGGTGAGGGACCACGGCCCGGGCGTGGACCCGGCAACGGCCCGCAAGCTCTTCGAGCCCTTCTCCAAGTCCGTGCAGGCCGCTGCCCGGTCCGCGCCCGGCGTGGGCCTGGGGCTCGCCCTGTGTCGCCAGCTGGCCCGGAGCATGCGTGGGGAGCTGCGCTACGCACGGGCTCGCGAGGGCGGCGCCCGCTTCGTTCTCTGGCTACCCACCGCGTAGCCCGCGTCCGGGCAGACCCAGGACCTCGGGACTGGTGGCCCTCCAGGGCGTCGCGGGAAGCCGAGGCGTGGCCACCCCCCATGCGAGGGACCCCGAACGCTTCCTCGCGGGGACGTGCTCCAGTCGCCTTTGGGAATGTGGATAAAAAGGAATAGCCAGGAAAGTAGGCGCTCCCGCGTTGCGCGCGAATATCGCTGAGTGCAGGTTGGTCATCCCCGCGGGCAGTGAATTGTCGGTATTCACGAAAACAATTCTTTGTTCTCAAGATTTGCGGGGGATTTCGTTCGACAGGCTGAGCAGGCGTGGCGAAGCGACTCGACGGGATGTGAGACCCAGGAGGACACCATGGGCATGTCGGAGAAGACATCGCTGCTGGACGGCGCTCGCAACGAAGGCACGGAGGCCCGGGACGCTCTTCAGGGGGTGGCGTACCAGGAGCTTCGCGAGATGACGCACGCGGCCATGAGTGGTGAGGCTTCGCGGGCCACGCTGCGTCCCATGCTGCTGCTTCGCGACATCTGCGGGCGCTGGGCGGGGGAGTCCGCGGACGTGGAGCGACGTCGCCATGTGCTGGGCGTGGGAGCCCAGGCGATGCGTCGGGCGTTGGTGGAGGCGGTGCGGGTGCGCAACGCCCGCCGTCGGGACGCGCTGCGTGAGCCCCTGTACCTGCATGACGAGGTGACGGAGTCCCCCGTGGGCGTCGACATCGACGTGCTGGGGTTGGAGCGGGTGCTGGTGGCGCTGGAGTCGTTCAAGCCCCGGCTGGCCCGCCTCGTGGAGCTGCGCTACTTCGCGGGCCTGGGCATCCAGGAGACCGCCGCGGTGCTGGGCGTGGCGCCCGCCACCGTGCGCCGGGACTGGGCCTTCGCGCGCGGCTGGTTGTGTGAAGGCGTGGGGCACTGACGCTTCCCACGTCGTCGTCCTGGTGCGTGTTGCCTCCCAGGCAACGTCCTGGTTCGCCGTGTTGTCCCCGGGTCCTCGCGTCGAGGGCGCGTCGTCGCGCGCTCCCGAGTGGAACACGGTGCGGCACAGCACGTGCTCTGGGGTCCGGCGGGCCGCGCCCGAAGCCGGCCCTCACCAAGGACGAAGCTTCATATGAACCAGGGGAAGAAAGTGGGTCTGTTGGGGAGCCCGCTGCGTTGGGCCGGATTGTCGGTGACGTTGCTCTCCGCGCCCGCGAGTTTCGCGGCGGATTGCCCGACACCGTCGCTTCAGCAGTGCGTGGACGTCGACTACCGCTCGAGCAAGTGCGGCATCGCCCACGACGCCTACTGCCAGCAGACCATCGAGACGGAGTGGAGGGCGCGCTGGAACAACGCGCCCAAGCGCACGGTGCTGTTGCCGGACGAGTTCGGCAGCGGGACGGCGACGGTGGCCACCCAGCCCGCGTCGCTGGGGACCACGCGCATGAGCGGCATGGACCAGGGCCTGTCGGGCCAGGTGCTCAAGGGGCAGCTCCTCTACCGCAAGAAGCTGGAGAAGCTGACGAAGGCGGAGCTTGCGTACCTGGGGCAGCTGCAGGCGTGGGACAAGAACGGGACGCAGGTGACGTCCTGCCAGGAGTACGTGGACGAGAAGTACTACGACTACAGCCGCTTCGAGCGGCTCTCGGGCGTGCACGGCGACGACTACCGTGCGCTCTTCCAGTCGGCCTACGAGAAGGACGGCATCGCCCACCGCACGCTGCACAGCCGCGATGGCGAGAAGCTGGCCCCCATCTGGGGTGAGACGCGGGTGGCGAAGAACGCGTACTTCGCCTTCACGCCCGGCCCCTACCCGAAGGGCGCCAAGCCCTACGAGTTCACCACCGACGCCGCGCGGCTCGCCAACAACCCGGAGGCCCGTCAGTGGGCGGTGGCCTCGGACTCGTGGCACCAGGAGATGGCCGAGCAGCTCTCGCACATCCCGGATGACGAGCTCACCGTGCGCCAGGAGGAGCAGGAGGGCTTCATCGCGCTGCTCGCCCAGCGCGCGGGCATCTACGCCGACTGGCAGAAGGCCTACGCGCTCTTCACGAAGAAGGACCGCGACACGAAGGAGCTGAACGCCACCACCACCGAGCGGCTCTACGCGCTCGACAAGGCCATCGAGGAGCGCCTGGTCCAGGCCGAGGGGCAGGGCTGCCTCGACTCGAAGTACGTGACGTCCTGTGACTGGAGCCCGCGCCGCTACAAGCTGGAGCTGGACGCCGCCATGGGGCCTCGCCGCGCCGCGGACCTGCAGGCGTGCTTGTTCCTGACGGGCAACGACTTCAGCGAGACGAGCTTCGTGCGCAACGCGCACCTGCTCAAGATCTCCGCCCTGAAGGAGAAGGACTACACCTTCAACACGACGATGCTGGCCCAGTACGTGCTGCACTACGGCCGGTACATCCAGGCGCAGGAGGCGCCCACCAACCCGTCCACGGGCCTGGTGCGCCATGGCGGCGAGGCCGGTGACAGCGC
This sequence comes from Myxococcus guangdongensis, assembly GCF_024198255.1. Lineage (NCBI taxonomy): Bacteria > Pseudomonadati > Myxococcota > Myxococcia > Myxococcales > Myxococcaceae > Myxococcus > Myxococcus guangdongensis. The sequence goes on along the minus strand of NZ_JAJVKW010000001.1, from coordinate 506,216 downwards.
CTACACGGGCGACAACGTCATGGGCGCCGGCTACGACTACAACGCCGGCTGGGAAGTCACGGCGCCGGGTGCGTCGAGCGCGCGCATGCAGGCGAAGGGCTTCGGCCTGACGGGCCCGTGGTGCGAGTACAACGCGCGCATCTACGGCGAGTTCAACGCGTACGCGAACCTCTTCAGCCCCACGCGCCAGGAGGTCATCCACATCGACGGCTCCGCGGGCACCGCGGCCAACGGCATCCGGCTCACCGTGGGGGCCCGCTTCCTGGGTCAGTCCGTCTACACCCACGACCAGACCTACCCGCTGCGCGTCACCTTCGCGCAGACGAAGCCCGTGTACGCGTTCGACGAGGCCCAGACGTCCTACACGTTCATGGTCTGGTACATCCCCGTCACGCTGACGGCGGGCGTGTCCGCGGAGACGGGCGTCAAGTTCGACATCGGCGGCGCCATCACCCGGGACTGCGCGGCGGACCTGCTGGGCGTGGACCTGTTCGGCATCCTCACGCCGTACCTCTCCGTCAATGGCTTCGCGTCGGTGGGCATCGGTCTGCCCAAGGTTCAGATTGCCGTGCGCGGCACGGTGGTGCTCACCCGCGCCAACCTCCCGCTGGAGACGGACATCGGCATCTACCTGAGCTCGCCCTCGCACCCGACGGACCCGAACACGCTGTTCCTGCGCCTCACCTCGAAGCTGGACATCGAGACGCGCTTCCTCGACGGGCGCATCTCGCTCTTCGCGCAGCTGTTCGACCTGAAGGCCGAGTTCACCGTGTTCTCGTGGAGCGGCTTCGGCTTGAAGCACAACATCTACACCGAGACCAAGACGGTGCCGCTGGCGCGCATCTTCTAGTCACACGGTGGGGCCGCTCCGGCGCTCACGCGTCGGGGCGGTCCTCCAGGGATGCCATGGCCTTCCCTCGCCATGGCGTCCCACCCCAGTCCATTCCTTCCGAGGTCCTTCATGCGTCGCCCGAGGCTCGCCGTCCGTACGGCCGTGCTGTCCACCCTGCTGCTCACCGGCTCGCTGTCCGCCTGGTACTTCACGCGCCCCACCGTCGTCGCGGGCGAGGGGACCCCGGTCGTCGTGAGCGACTCCCGCCTGCCCCTGTTCCAGTGGACGCCGGGCGAGGAGCGCGTCTATCGGTTCGCCTGGGATGACCTGCAGCGCGTGGAGCTCCCGATGCCCGTGCCGGGGGGCTCGGCCTCCGCCGGCGCGGTGGAGGGCACGCTGCACCTGGAGGGCTCGCTGGCCCTGCGCGCGCTCGAGGTCCGTCCGGACGGCACGCGGGTGCGGTTGTCGCTGAAGTCCCTGGAGCGACACGACGCGGTGCTCTCGGGCCAGCAGCTCTTCCCCGACGCGGCCTCCGTGGTGGCGCAGCTGCCCGAGTCCGCGTCCGCCTGGGTGGAGCTGGACGCGAAGGGCGCGCTCCTGGCGGTGCGCTTCTCGGAGTCGGAGCCCGCCATGTTCCGTCAGCTCGCGCAGACGCTCGCCGCGGAGCTGTTCCCCACCACGCTGCGCGACGCGGCCGAGTGGGACGTCGTCGAGTCCAACCAGACGGGCGAGGTCCAGGCCCGCTTCCAGTTCGACGGGGACTCCGTCCTGACGCGGCGGCGCACGCGCTACGTGGCGCTGAACGCCGCGGGGAAGGGACGGCCGTTCCAGCAGGAGCTGCGCTCGCTCACCCGCTTCGAGCGCACGCCGGACGGCCGGATGGCCGGGGTGTCCCACGACGAGGTGCTGGACGCGACGCGGACGGATGGCGCCCCGCTGATGTCGCGCCGGATGCGCCTGCGCGTGACGTTCTCCGCGCGGAGCATGGCGCCGCTGCTGGCGACGAACGAGGACAAGCCCCTCGTCCGCAAGCCCGAGCAGATCGTCTTCGAGGGCGACAAGGAGACGGCGCTCCTGCGCAGCCAGGCGGATGGCATGACGGTGGACGAGGTCCTCCGCGTGCTCGCCTCGGCCACGCGCCCCGAGTCCATCCCGGAGCTGGACCGCTTCGTGCGGCGGGCCATCGCCGCGCTCAAGCTGGAGCCCGGCAGGACGCGGGAGCTCGCCGCGTCCTTCCTGCGCCCGGGCGTGAATCCGGGGCTGCGCGAGCTCACCATGGACGTGCTCGCGGGCACGGGGCATGCGCAGGCCCAGGCGCTGATGCGCGAGCTGCTCCAGGCCCCCGTGGCGCGCGAGCACGAGACGTCCTATGGGCTGATGCTGCAGCGCGCGGGCTTCCTCGAGACGCCCGAGCCGGAGACGGCCCGGATGCTGACCACGCTGCGCGAGCAGGCCCGAGTGGGCAACGACGTGGCCACCCGGCGCGCGTCCGAGTACGCGCTGGGCGGCGTGGTGTCGAAGCTCCCGCCTGGGGACCCCAACGTGGCGACGTACCTGCGCCCGCTCCAGGACTCGCTGCGCGACGCGAAGGACCCCCAGGACCGCATGCACGCGCTGCGCGCGCTGGGCAACACGCGACAGGAGGCCGTGCTGGACCAGGCGCAGCCCTACCTGCGCGACGACTCCACCGAGGTGCGCGCCGCGGCGGCCGAGTCCCTGCGCGCCGTGCCGCAGGAGATTGCCACGCGCATGCTGCTCGACTCGCTGGTCCAGGAGCCGGAGCGACTGGTGCAGGCGGCGCTGCTGGACGCGCTCGACGCGCGCACGCTGGACGGGGCGGACCTGGAGCGACTGCGCACCTGGGTCGTTTCGGGGGGGATGGTCTCCGGGGTGGAGGCCACGCTGCTCAACCTCATCACCCATCGCATCGACGGCGGCGGCGCGCCGGTCCTCCAGATGCTCCAGGCGCTCGCGCTGCGCCCGGGCCAGCAATCCTCCACTCGCGCTCGCATCATGTCGCTGATGGCCCAGTCCTCCGCCGAGCTGGGGGGCTGAGTCCCGACGCGGCCTTCACTTCACTCCCACCACACCTCCGAGAACTTCATGAATCGCATCCTCAACGGGCTGGGCCTGGTGGCCCTGCTCGGCCTCTTCCTGGCGCCAGTCGCCCACGCGGACATCGTGGACGACGTATGGCGCGGCACGAATGTCCGCCTCAACGCCGCGCGCATCCACGTGCGCGGCAACGACTACGCTACGGGCTACTGGCTGCTGCCCAAGTCGGCGGGCACCCTGAACCTGCACGTCCCTGCGCGCACCTTCGGCGTGAACTCCGACCTGGTGCTGAACCTGTGGGGCTCGCGCAGCGGCAACGTCATCACCTGGACCTTCGACGACACGCTGCCCTCGCCGTACTACCTGGGCGACGCCAACAGCGTCACGCGCGTGCGCGGCACGCTCAAGGCCTTTGCCCGTCAGGTGCGCGGCGCGGATGACCCCTACTGCGAGAGCGCCTCGTGTCCGCACAACGTCGAGCTGGTGCTGACCGGTGGCAGCCAGGTCTGGGTGGACGGCTACACGGACATCGTCTTCAAGTTCTACTGGTCAGAGCCCGTGCAGGTCCGTCAGTTCGTCGCGTATGCGGGCGTGCCGCGTCCGCGTCTGGCGGCGCTTCGGGTGCTGACGTCCACCAACCGCTGCCCCTCCTCGAACGCCACGGAGCTGTCGGGTGAGGTCGTCCTGAGCAGCCCCGCGCCCGCCGGCGGAACGCTGGTGGAGCTCTTCAGCGTGGACGCGAGCGTCGGTGTCCTCAACGTGCGCGTGCCCGAGGCTCAGCGCACCGCGCGCTTCGCCATCCGACTGCCCGCACACTGGGGAGGTCCCACCGTCATCCAGGGCTCCTCGGGCGGGATGGTCCAGTCGCAACGGGTCGCCCTCAACCGGTGTGTCACCCAGGTGTTCGAGTTCAACCGGTGGCGTCAGCTCCCGACGGTGTCGATTGCCCGTCTCATCACCAACGAGGGCGCGGTCATCGCCCGTCTGGCGAACGACGAGTCGGACAGCCTCATCACGAACAAGTCCACCGTGCAGTCGCTGCGCGAGGCGCTCGGCGTGGACCGCGTCGAGGTGAAGGGCGTCAGCGCCAGCGGAGACCTGTTCGGCACCGCGTACTCGTACAAGGGCCTGGCTGCGTTCCGGATGAAGGCGAACGAGGTGAAGGCGGGCGCGCAGCTCCGGGTCGACGGCTATGAGGCCCTGGTGGGCAACGCGCACGGCACGCCGCTGGTGCGCTGGCCCGACGACAAGGACGTCGTCTACCTCGTCGACGAGGTCGGTCTCGCGAAGCGCGAGGCGCTGATGGGGCTCGGCACGGGGCGCCTCTTCTTCAATGCGATGGGTGAGTCGGCGGCGGTGGTGCAGACGGAGAGCGGCCCTCGCGCGGCGCTCATCGCTGGCAAGGAGCGTCACATCCTCCTGGAGCTGGAGGCGGACATCGCCGCGCTCAACGACGTGGGCACGGTGCTGGGCACCGCGCGCATCTCCGGCAAGCAGAGCCAGCCCTTCCGGTGGACCCGCGAGAAGGGCGGCGAGCTGTTGCCCCTGCCGGAGGGTGTGTTGTCCGCGAGGGCCCTGGGCCTCAACGCCAGCAACTGGGTGGTGGGCACGGCCACGGGTGAGGACAAGTCCCAGCTCGCGTTCATCACCCCGCCGGACGGAGAGAAGAGCTACCCGCTCTCCCAGCTCGCGCCCAAGGAGCTGGAGAAGGCGGGCCTGCGCGTCGTGGAGGCGCTGTCCATCTCCGACAACCTCGAGGTGCTGGTCCGCGCCGTGAATGGCGACGGCAAGTCCGTGCACCTGGTGCTCAGCCCGTGAGCCGCGCGGAGCCGGTGCACCCCATGTCCTTCCAAGCAACGAGGAACCCCATCGTGAACCTGAACTCGCCCCTGCGGGGGCTCCTGATGCTGTGCATGGTCGTCATGGCGGGCTGCGGAAGCTGCCAGGGCGGCAACTCCGAATGCGACCCCAGTCAGTATGGAACCAACGGCTGCGCGTGCCGGACGGACTCCGCGGGCTGCGACACGGGCCTGGCCTGCAACAGCGGCACGTGCGTGCCGTGCGGCGGCGAGGGACAGGAGTGCTGTGTCGCCGCCTCCGCCGCGTACTGCGGCGGCTCGCTGATGTGTGTGATGGAGTCGGGCGGGGAGATGTGCCGCAACTGTGGCGACGTCGGCGAGGCGTGCTGCAACTCGTCGGGCAGCCAGGTCTGCAACGCCGGCGCCAACTGCATGGGGGGGACGTGTCAGTCGATCGCCGCCACCGCGTGTGACGCCGGGGGGACGGTGTTCGCCCTGGGCATCGAGAGCAAGCAGTTCTGTGCGGTGCGGGTCGTGGAGGTGCGCGCGACGTCGGCGCAGAAGGCGATGGAGTGCGCCACCGCCAGCGCGTTGTTCGACCCGATGACGGAGGTGCTCACCGCCACGCCCAACATCCCCATCCAGGACATCGAGGTGTGCGTGGAGACGGCGGCGGAGGGGCGCCGCACCACCACCGTCCGGGCCTTCGGCGAGTACGAGGCCCAGCGCTGCGCGCGCTTCACGCGCTGCGGGAACGACGGCTGCCTCTCCGTCCGACTGGGGGCCTGCCGGTAGCGCAGGAAGGGAAACTGGAGCGAGGTCGCCTTGGGGGGCGACCTCACTCCCACGCGCCGCGGCGAGGGTCCTCGAGGCCCTCGTCGTGGCCGTGGTTTCACCGGGCTCAGGGCTTGCCCAACAGCTCCAGCGCGGACGTCGTCAGCGCGGTGACGCCCGTGCGCAGCGTGCGCTCGCGGTCCGGGATGAAGCCGGACGAGTGCAGGGACGGGAGCGGCTCGCCGCCCGAGCGGGACTGCAGGAAGCGCTGCGGCTCCACCGAGCCCAGCCACAGGAGCGCGGCGGGGACTCCGGCGCGGCCGTACTCGGAGAAGTCCTCGCCGCCCATGACGGGCTGGGCCTCGCCCACGTTCTTCTCCCCGAGCACGCGCACCACGGCCTCGGTGAGGCGGCGGGTGAGAGCGGGGTCGTTGTAGGTGGCGGGTGTGCCCTCGGTGACGTCGACCTTGGGCGGACGCGGGGCGCCGGAGGCCAGGGCCTCCGCCTTGGCGACGCGCTCGATGCCCTCCAGGAGCGCCTTGCGGACCTCGGGCTTGTAGGAGCGCACGGTGAGCTGCAGGCGCACGTCGTCCGGGATGATGTTGTGCTTGGTGCCGCCGTGGATGGAGCCCACCGTCACCACCGCGGGCTCGAGCGGGTGCTTCTCCCGGCTGACCAGCGTCTGGAGCGCGAGCACCGTGCGCGCGGCAATCAGGATGGGGTCCACCGTCGTGTGTGGGTAGGCGCCGTGTCCGCCCTTGCCGAAGAGGGTGATGTCCACCGAGTCCACGTGGGCCATGGCGTAACCGGACACGTACTCCACGCGGCCCGCGGGCGCCGCCGTGGTGTTGTGCAGCGCCACCGCGAAGTCGGGCTTGGGGAAGCGCTTGAAGAGCCCATCGGCGAGCATCTTCCGCGCGCCAGCTCCAATCTCCTCCGCGGGCTGGCCCACCATCATCAGCGTGCCCTTCCACTGGTCCTTCTTGCGCGAAAGCAGCGTCGCCGTGCCCATCCACACCGTCATGTGCACGTCATGTCCGCAGGCGTGCATCACCGGCACCGTCTGCCCATCCCCGCCCTTCACCTGCACCTTGCTGGCGTAGGGCAGGCCCGTCTTCTCCTCCATGGGCAGCGCGTCCAGGTCCGTGCGCAGCATGACGGTGGGCCCGGGGCCGTTGCGCAGCAGCGCCACCACGCCCGTGCCGCCGACGCCGGTGGTGACGTCGAAGCCCAGCTTGCGCAGCCGCTCGGACAGCTTCGCGGCGGTCTTCTCCTCCTGGAAGGACAGCTCGGGGTGCTGGTGCAAGTCCCGGTACAGCGCGTCCAGGTCCGGGTAGAGGCCGTCGAGTCCTCCCAGCACGGAGGACGGCTGCGCGCGTGAGTCAGGCGCGGTCAGCAGGACGACGAGCACGGCCAGCAGGGAAGGGCGGTTCACCAGGAGGTCTCCGGTCCGTTTCGAGGGCCGGGCTACTACAGCACATCGCGCGAGGCCCCGGTTTCCACGCCCCTCCCTCGCCGGGTCATCCCGGACGCACCGACGCGAGTCGCGCCCGCTCCACGTCGGGAGCGAAGCCCGTGCCGCGCAGGAAGTCGAACCAGCGCTCCAGCACCGTCTCCACGGGCGGCAGCTCCACGCCCATCCGCTGGGCCATCGCGAGTGCGGGCTCCACGGGGTAGCGGGCGGTGTCGAGGAAGTCGAGCGACTCGGTGGCCGCGCCCAACAGTCGCTCGGGCAGCCAGCGCACCCACGAGACGGGCAGCGACAGGCGGGGCGCGCATCGCCCCGAGCGTCGCGCGGCCCAGCGAATCATCTCGTGGAACGTGGGCGAGCCTGGGTCCATCAGCGTGTACTCCTGACCGGCGGCCTCCGGCACCTCCACCACGCCCGCCATGAAGCGCGCCACCGTGTCCACGGCGACGACGGGGACGAAGGTGTCCTTCGAGCCCAGGAGGACGGGCATCTTCCCGGCATGGACATGGGCCACGGTGTCGCCGAGCCCCAGGCTCTGCACCGTCGCGCCGGTGCGGCTGTCTCCGATGACGGAGGACGGGTGCACCGTGGTGAGGGGGACCCCGAGCCTCGCGGCGGTCTCCACGGCTATCTGGTGGGACAGGGCCTTGGATGTCTCATAGGCGCCCGAGTCCGCGAAGCTCAGCGGGGGCGCGGGGACGATTCTCCCCGAGGTGTCGAGGCGCGGGCCGATGCGATAGCCCCCCACGAGCACGAGCCGGCGCAGCGCGGGCAGGTCCGCGGCCAGCTCCACCACGGCGCGAGTCCCCTCCACGTTGGTGCGCTGAGCCTCCTCGGGTGACAGATGCCAGGCGAAGCGCGCGCCCAGGTGGAACACGTCGCACACGCCCTGGAGGGCCGCGCGGTCCTCTGGCGTGAGCCCCAGGCGCGGCGCGTCCAAGTCCCCCTCGAGGAACACGAGTCGCTCGGGGGCGCCTCCGAGCGCCGCCACCCAGTCCCGGTAGGACTGGCTGCGCGCCTGGGCGTTGCGAGAGAGCACGGCGACGTGTCGTCCGCGCCGCGTCAGCTCCGGCACGAGCCAGCGCCCCAGCAATCCCGTGGCGCCGATGACGAGTGAGTCCGGTGACGAATCCTTCATGACAACCTCAGTATATAGACCAGTCTACATATTCTGGAGTCGCGCCGACGCGGCCCATCCGCGCACGGCGTGGGCCGCAATCAATCGAGTGAGAGCAGGCGCTCCAGTTCCTTGGAGAGCTCCTCGACGGGAGCCCGGCTGCGGTGGGCGCGCATGAGCAAGAGCGCGCCCTCGATGGAGGAGAGCACCAGGGCGGCGCGGCGGCGCGACTCGGCGGCCGTGAGTCCCTCGGCCCGGAGCCGCTCGGTGAGCAGTTGCTGCCAGGACTGGAGCGCCTCGGCGGCGGCGGCGCGAACTGGCTCGGGCGTGGCGCCGGAGGACAGCACCACGGCGGAGACGGGGCAGCCCTTCTCGAAGCCAGAGGCCTCGGCCCGGTCGGCCAGCTGCGCGAGCGCGCGACGCAGTCCGGTGACGAGGCCCTTGGACGAGGCGAGGTGCTCGCCGAGCAGCCGCGTCACCTCCGCGGACGAAGCCTGGAGGGCTTCGATGGCGAGCTGCTCCTTGCCCCCTGGGAAATGGAAGTAGAGCGAGCCCCGAGGCGCCTTGCCGGCCTCGAGCAGCTCATTGATGCCCGCGCCGGCATACCCCGAGCGCTCCAGCATCTCCGCCGCGGCGGCAATCATCCGCCGACGAGTGTCCTCTCCCTTGCTCACGACCGGATGAATATACCGGTCATCATATTCTGTCGAGCCCTTCGACGCTGGGGCTTCAGCGGCGGCCCTTGCCCAGGCGGGCGATGAAGAGCACGTGGCGGGGGCCCTTGGTGCCGTGGGCGTGGGGGTGGAGGACCTCCACGGTGAAGCCGCACTTCTCCAGTCGGCGCTCGAAGCTCGGGGCGGGGCCGGCGCTCCAGACGCCGAGCGTGCCACCGGAGCGCAGGGCGCGCGCCGCGTTGGACAGGCCGGGCAGGCCGTAGAGGCCCTGGTTGTCCGGATGGGTGAGCGCGGTGGGGCCGTTGTCCACGTCGAGCAGGATGGTGTCGAACGTCTGCGGGTTGCGAGCCATGACGCGACTGACGTCGGCCTCGACCACGGAGACGCGCTTGTCCTCCAGCGGCGCACCGGCGAGGGGCGACAGGTGAGGCCCCCGGTTCCAGGCGACGACCGTGGGGAGCAGCTCCGCCACGGTGACCTCGACACCCGGCCCCACGGCGTCCAGCACGGCGCGCACCGTGTAGCCAAAGCCGAGCCCACCGACGAGCACCCGTCCGGTGCCCCGGCTCGCCAGCTCCGCGCAGCCGGCCTTCGCGAGCGCCTCCTCGGAGCCGTGCATGCGGCTGGACATCAGCGTCTGTCCGCGCACGCGCAGGACGTACTCGTCCCCTCGGCGGACCAGGGTGAGGTCCCCCACGTCCGGGACGTCGGCGCTCTCGAGTGTCTCCCAGGGCTTCATGCGCCCGGCTCATCGCCTGGAGCGGGCCCGGGGTCAAGCACTCCGCGCGGCACGCCCGGCCCTCGTGCCTTCGCCTGTGCCCGATGTCCCACGCCGTCCTCATCCATATCCCCGCGAGGACGCCAGGTCGCGGCGTCTCACCTTGAGGAGGCATCCAGGCCATGAACGAGCGCGAGGCTTACCTGCAGAAGATGGACGCCGAGAAACAGCGCATCGACGCGCGAATCGCCGAGGTCGAGGCGCAGTCCGACATCCGCCAGGCACAGGACGAGGTGCAGGAGCTGAGGGGCGTGAAGGAGCGCCGCGAGGCGTTCCGCCGCAAGCTGGAGGAGCTGCGTCAGCGCGGCACCGAGGACTTCGAGCGGGGCAAGCAGGAGCTGCTGCGCGCCTGTGACGACACCCGCAAGTCGCTCGACGACGCGGAGGAGCATGCGGGCTTGAAGCGCGCGGCCTATGAGCGCAAGCGCGAGGCGGAGCTGCGGCAGTTGGGGGCCCAGTTCGACGGGTACGAGGCGGACATCTCCCGCTCCCGCGCGGAGGACTCGTTGCTCACGAAGGAGGAGCTGCGCTTCCTGCGCTCGTCGTTCTCCAGCACGGGTGAGTCGCTGCGGCGACTGATGAAGGCCCGGGGCGGTGAGTGGGCGCGGTTGCGAGGGGAGTATGAGGCGTCCTGGCGCGAGCTGGTCGAGAACTCGCGCAAGATTCGCGCGGACAGCCCCGAGGCGTCGCAGACGCCGCCGTCCCCGTCCTGAGCGCCCGAGGAGACTCAGGGCGTCCCACGCGTGAGGAGGACGTGCTCCGGCGTGACGCGGCCCTCATGGCGTGACACCCGGCGCATCCTGTCGGCGCTCGAGAAGGGCACGGTACATTGCGAGCCTCCCCCGGAGGCATCGCATGGGTGTGTTCGTCGAGCCGTCACAGTCCTCGCGCGAGTCCACCTCCGCGCCCTCGGCGGGAGCTGGTGCCACGGAGGGGGGCTCGTCGCGCACGCAGGCGCTGGGCGCGCTCCAGCAGGCGCTGGACGCCTCCCCGCGAGTGGTGGCGCAGGCGAAGCAGGCGCAGACGCTCCAGCGCCGCGCCTCGCCGCGCAATGACACGGGCCTGCCGGACTCGCTGAAGTCCGGCGTCGAGTCCCTGTCCGGCATGTCGATGGACGACGTGCGCGTGCACTACAACTCCTCCACGCCCGCGCAGCTCCAGGCCCTGGCCTACACGCAGGGCTCGGACATCCACGTGGCGCCGGGGCAGGAGAAGCACCTGGCCCACGAGGCGTGGCACGTCGTGCAACAGAAACAGGGGCGGGTGCGGCCCACGGCCGAGCTGCACGGCGCCGCGCTCAACGACGACTCCGGCCTGGAGCGCGAGGCCGACGCCATGTCCGCGCGCGCCTCCAGGCTCCCCATGGAGTCCTCCCATGACATGGCGACCGCGCAGCTCAAGGCGGCGCCGCGCACCGGGGCAGGGGCGGGCGTCCCCATCCAGCGGGTCGCGGTGCAGCTCGGCGCGAATGCCGCGGGGCGCATCAACCAGGTGAACGTGGGCGGGCGCGCGGGCTCGTTGTGGCCCACGGAGCGCCACCACACCACGCCGTGGCAGACGTACCTGGACACCCTCGACCGCGGACTGCTCGGCCGCACGCCCGCCGCTGCCATCAACAACATGAACCGGCTGGAGAACCACCTGCGTGCGCTGCCGGGATGGGACCTCATCGACAGCCTCGATGACGACAAGGAGCAGGCACTCGATGATGAAATCGAGCTGCTGGAGGCCCACCGGGACGCGGCCAACAACGCGGCTCCGGGGACGATGGCCCAGGGGTTCGCGCTCCAGGCGTATGTGCAGCAGTGGTTGGTCGTCCGCAGCAAGCTCCCCCTCTCTCAAGCGAACTTCGGAGGAGGCGCGGGCAATGTCGCGAACGACGCCGCCGTCGCCCGAGCGGGTAACGCGGCCGATGGCGGTGGTGTCACCGACGACGAGCTTCAGGACGCGCTGTTCAGTCTCTTCGACTTCGACACCGTGCAGAACCTGCACACGGACGCGGACGGAGAGAACGACGAGGGCGAGTACGCTGCCCTGGGGCTCGACCCCGCGCGGACGAACGAGAGCCTGGACGAACTGCGCGCCATGCTCTTCGAGCAGCACGCCCGGTCCGTCCGGATGGCCTATCCGGTGGCCTTCGGACGGCTCTACGCGGACGTCGACGCGATGGTGGCCGCGATGGAGGCCCACTGGGGCGTCGGCGACGAATCCGAGGCCGAGCTGTCGGACGACACCGAGATGACGGAAGCCTCCGACTCCGACTCCGATTGAGCCCGCCCACGAAGAAGCCCCCCGCCCATCCACGAGGGACGGGGCAGGGGGCTTCGGATGCATCCTCGCCCGCGGCGGTGACTTACGCCGTGCGCTTCACGTTCTTGGACGCGTCCACCAGCACCTTGGCGAAGGTGAGCCCGGTGGGGCCCGCGTCGGCCTGGATGGTGTCGCCCGGCGCGAAGTCGCCGTTGAGCACCTTGATGGCGAGTGGATCCAACAGGTTCTTCTGCACGGCGCGCTTGAGCGGGCGGGCACCGTACGTCGGGTCGTACCCGCGCTCCGCGAGCAGCTCCCGCGCGGCGTCCGTCAGCTCCAGCGTCAGCCGCTTGTCCGCCATCAGCTTGCTCAGCTTCGCCAGCTGCAGGTCGACGATGCGGTAGATGTCCTTCTTGCGCAGCGGCTCGAAGATGACGATTTCGTCCACGCGGTTGAGGAACTCCGGGCGGAAGTGCGCGCGCAGCGCGTCCAGCACCTCGTCGCGCGTCTTCTCGTCCAGCTCGTCCTTGCCCGCCATGCCCGCCTGGATGTCCGCGGAGCCCAGGTTGGACGTCATGATGAGGACCGCGTTCTTGAAGTCCACCGTGCGGCCCTGGCTGTCCGTCAGCCGGCCCTCGTCCAGGATCTGGAGCAGGATGTTGAAGACATCCGGGTGCGCCTTCTCGATTTCGTCGAAGAGCACGACGGTGTACGGCCGGCGGCGCACCGCCTCCGTGAGCTGTCCACCCTCCTCGTAGCCGACGTAGCCCGGGGGCGCGCCGACGAGCCGCGCCACCGCGTGCTTCTCCATGTACTCGGACATGTCGATGCGGACCATGGCGGTGTCGTCGTCGAAGAGGAACTCCGCCAGCGCCTTGGCCGTCTCCGTCTTGCCCACGCCCGTGGGGCCCAGGAAGATGAACGAGCCGATGGGCCGGTTCGGGTCCTGCAACCCGCTGCGCGCCCGGCGCACGGCGTTGGACACGGCCTCAATCGGGCTGCGCTGACCAATCACCCGCTGCTCCAGCCGCTCCTCCATGTGGACCAGCTTCTGGACCTCGCCCTCCATCAGCCGCGAGACCGGGATGCCCGTCCACTTGGCCACGACGGACGCGATGTCCTCCGAGTCCACCTCCTCTTTGAGGAACTTGTGGTTCTTCTGCAGCTCGGTGAGCTTGGTGTTCTGCGTCTGGAGCTCCTTCTCCAAGGACGGCAGCACGCCGAACTTCAGCTCCGCGGCGCGGTTCAGGTCGCCCTGGCGCTCGGCCGCGACCTGGTCGTTCCTCACCTTCTCCAGCTTCTCCTTCAGCGTCCGGATGCCGCCGATGGCGCCCTTCTCCGCGTCCCAGTGCGCCTTGAGCCCGTCGAAGCGCTCGCGCAGGTTGGCCAGCTCCCGCTCGATGGTGGCCAGGCGCTCCTGCGAGTGCAGGTCCGTCTCCTTGCGCAGGCCCTCCTTCTCAATCTGGAGCTGCGTCATCTTCCGACGCATGTCGTCCAGCTCGGTGGGCATGGAGTCGATTTCGATGCGCAGGCGGCTGCCGGCCTCGTCGACCAGGTCGATGGCCTTGTCCGGCAGGAAGCGGTCCGCGATGTAGCGGTGGCTGAGCGTGGCGGCGGCCACCAGCGCGCTGTCCTGGATGCGCACGCCGTGGTGCACCTCGTAGCGCTCCTTGAGGCCACGCAGGATGCTGATGGTGTCGTGCACGCTGGGCTCGCCCACGAACACCGGCTGGAAGCGGCGCTCGAGCGCGGCGTCCTTCTCGATGTGCTTGCGGTACTCGTCCAGCGTCGTCGCGCCGATGCAGTGCAGCTCGCCGCGCGACAGCGCCGGCTTGAGCATGTTGCCCGCGTCCATCGCGCCCTCGGCCTTCCCCGCGCCGACAATCGTGTGGATTTCGTCGATGAAGAGGATGACCTGGCCGGCCGAGTCGGAGACCTCCTTGAGCACCGCCTTGAGGCGCTCCTCGAACTCGCCGCGGTACTTGGCGCCCGCCACCATGGCGCCCAGGTCCAGGGTGATGAGCTGCTTGTTCTTCAGGCCCTCGGGCACGTCGCCGTCGACGATGCGCCGCGCCAAGCCCTCCGCGATGGCCGTCTTGCCCACGCCCGGCTCACCGATGAGCACCGGGTTGTTCTTGGTGCGCCGGCTGAGCACCTGGACACAGCGGCGGATCTCCTCGTCGCGGCCGATGACCGGATCCAGCTTGCCCGCGCGCGCCGCCTCCGTCAGGTCGCGCCCGTACTTCTCCAGCGCCTGATACGTGGACTCGGCGTCCTGGCTCGTCACGCGGCCGGAGCCTCGGACTTCCTTGAGGCTCGACAGCACGCGCTCGCGCGTGACGCCCGAGGCCTTCATGATTTCGCCGAGAGTGCCCTTGTCCTGCGTCAGCGCCAGCAGCAGGTGCTCGGAGGAGATGAACTCGTCCTTGAGCGCCTTGGCCTCGTCGTCGGCCTTGTCGAAGGTCTTCAGCAGGCGCTGGCCGAGCATCGCGCTCTCACCACCCTGCATCCGCGGCAGCTTGCCGAGCGCCTCGCCCAGACGGGACGCGAACAGCTTCACGTCCGCGCCAAGCTTGCGGAGCAGCGGGTCGACGAGGCCGTCCTTCTGACCCATCAGCGCGGCGGCCAGGTGCTCCGGCTCGTACTGGGGGTTGTCGGCGCGGCGGGCCAGCGTCTGGCCCTCTTGGATGGCTTCTTGGGCCTTCACCGTGAACTTATCGAGTCGCATACACTCAACGTAAGAGTCGCGAAGGGCTTGGCAAGTTGGTGCGGTGCGTCACGAATCGCGGCCCGGGCTGCGCCAGAAACGGAATACTTTGGACTCCTGGTAGCGGCTGGCTTTTCGAGGTGCCTGGGTTGCCACGAGGGACGTGGCTCGGTTATAGGCGGCGCGCACCCGCGGGGGGCTGAACCTGGAAGCGCACGGCGGCTATCTCATTCGACTCGAAAGCTTCGGCGGGCTGGAGTTGCTCCGGCAGGCCCGCGAGGCGCTGCAGCTGGACGGCGCGTCAGGCGCCACCGGGCTGCAGGTTTCGGTCAACCGTCGCCGCAAGGTGGTCCGGTTGGCCTACGTGGCGCCCTTCACCCAGGGCCGGCCCGGCGCGCACTGGTACGCCGCGCACCATGCGCTGCCCCGGCTGCTGTCCCGCGCGGCCAACACCACCGTGCAGGCGTATGTGTACGACCCGGACGAGGGTGAGGAGGTCATCGCCTACGGCAACGGTCGGCGCGTGGGCGGTGAGCGGGTGGTCTACGACAATGTGGATCTGCCGGAGGGCCGTCCCGAGGACCTGGACGAGGCCGCTTTCCTGCACATGCAGTCGCGCTGGCCCATGGGGCACCTGGCGCACGTCTTCGGGCTGTCGCGGCAGGCGCTGTTGAAGCTGCCGGTGACGGGGCAGGTGCTGGGGCTGGAGGACTCCACGGCGGACGTGGAGGCGGTGCTGGAGTCCCTGCTGCCGGGCTCCGTGGCGCCCCACGCCCACTGAGGGACGGCTACCCGTCGACGGGGCCGTCCTGGGTGACGAGCGCCTGTCGCACGGACTCGCTGCGGAAGAACTGTCCGAGCACGGCGAAGGTCCCCGCGATGAGCGTGGTGCCGGCCACCGTCATGCCCAGCGCGAGCCAGGGGGCCACGGTGGTGACGGCCTCGGCGGCGGAGGGGTCCTGGTATTCGGGGCGCTGGGCGAGCGTCTGGGCCAGGGTGACGCCCACGCGTCGGGCCACCACGGCCCACTGGGCGCCGTCGATGGTGCGCAGCACCGCCACCGTGACGGCGGCGCGGCCGAGCATCCGTCCCATGGCGCCTCGGGGCAGGTCTCCGGGGCGGAGCATGCGCAGGGCGGACACGAAGACGAAGGCGCACGCCACGGCGAGCACACCCATCAGCGCGGCCCTGGGCTCGCGCATGGGCTCGAGCGCCTGGTACTGCGTCTCCAGCAGGTGCTGGAGCACGGCTGGGTCATTGCCGAGGAGGAGGGGAGGGCCCTTCTCCAGGTGCTGGGAGCGCACCTCGTAGAAGTGCGCCAGCTCCGTGGCCTCGTTCAGGGACGCCCAGCCCGTGAGCGCGGCGAGGATGCAGGCCACCAGCGCCGCGAAGCGGATGTTCCCGGGCAGCGAGCCCGAGCGGGGAGCAGACACCGTCACCGCTTGCTTGCCTCCACGAAGCGCAGTCGCAAGTCGGCGAGCAACCCGTCGAAGAGCTTCTCCTCTTCGGCCGTCAGGTTGCCCCGCGTCTTCAGCCGCAGCATCGACAACAGGTCCAGGTTCTGCCGGGCCAGCGGCAGGTCCTTCGTCGTCTGGCCCGTTTCGGGATTCGGCGCCTCACCCAGGTAGATGAGCACCGCGGTGCCCAGCCCCATGATGAACGTGGTGAAGCCGATGGGCTCCTCGGACGCGGAGCGCGCTTCCCCCCGCATGACGAAGGTCTCGCCGCGCTTCTCGTCCGCGGGGCTCATGGATTGTTCGGCTCGTCTTCGGAGGAGGAGGCGACGGCGGCCAGGTCGGCCTCGTCGTTGTTGGTGACGGGGGCCTCGTCATCCGCCTCGTCGGCCTCATCGGAATCATCCGAGTCGTCCACGTCGTCCGTCTCGTCCTCATCCTCGTCGTCGTAGTCCTCCACGTCGTCGAGCATGAAGGTCTCCACCGGGACGGACTTGTCCGCCACATCAGGCAGGCTCTCGAGGTAGCGCTTGTGCGCCTTCTCGTCCAACTGGCCCGAGCGCAGGTACCGCTCCGCGGTGCGCTTATCGAGGTGCTTGGGGTCCACCGTGTCCGCCATGTTTCAAATCCTCAGAATTGCTTGGAAAACAGCGCGCCACCTTATAGCAGAGGGGCCGCCTGTCAACGCCGCCGTCCCGTCTTCCCAGTGCCGATGAACGTCCTGCCCCGCCCGCTGCTTCCCCCCGGCCTCTATCTGTTGTGCGACGACACCGTGGTGCCGGACATGCCGCTGGTGGCCAAGGCGGAGCGCCTGCTGGCGGGCGGCGCGCGGGTGGTGCAGCTGCGGATGAAACGCACGTCCCTCCGGGAGGCGCTGGAGGTGGCGCGGACGGTGGTGGCGCTGTGCCGGAGCGCGGGCGCGGTGTGCCTGCTCAACGACAGGGTGGACCTGGCGCTGCTGTCGGACGCACACGGGGTGCACGTGGGGGATGAGGACCTGCCTGCCCGGGATGCGCGGGCGCTGTTGGGGCCTGGCCGGCTGGTGGGCGTCACGGTGCGGGATGAGGGGGGCGCGCGGGAGGCGCTGGAGGCGGGCGCGGACTACGTGGGCGTGGGGCCTGTCTTCGGCACGATGACGAAGGCGGTGCCGGCGCCGGTGATGGGGTTGGAGGGGCTGGCTCGCGTGGTGAAGGGCAGCGTGTTGCCGGTGGTGGGGATTGGCGGCGTGGGGCTCGCCAACGTGGCGAGCGTGGCGGCGACGGGGGCTCATGGCGCGGCGGTGGTGTCGGACGCGCTGCTCGCCCAGGACATCGCCGAGCGGGTGCGACTGCTCGCGGGCGCGTTTGAACGAGGCCGTGTGGGGGGGTAGGTTCGACCGACGGACTCCCCCATGAACAATCATCCGCGACACCATGGCCAGCCGCCTCGGCGGCCCAACATCGGCATCACCCCGGACTGGAGCCAGCCCGAGGACCAGCCCTTCGCGCGGTACGAGCTGAAGGTGCCCTACGCGGAGGCGGTGCTGCGCGCTGGAGGGCTTCCCTTCGTGTTGCCGTACGCGGACGACCCCACGTGCGTGGAGGCGTATCTGGACCGGGTGTCGGGGCTGCTCGTCACCGGCGGCGCGTTCGACATCCCGCCCGAGGCGTACGGCGAGACGGCGCGCGAGGGATTGGGCGCGCTCAAGGAGGGGCGCACCGCGTTCGAGGCCGCGCTGATGCGTGGCGCGCTCAAGCGGAACATGCCCGTGCTGGGCATCTGCGGGGGCATGCAGTTGCTCAACGTGGTGCTGGGCGGCACGTTGTTCCAGGACATCGGCCGCGAGGTGCAGGGCGCGCGCGAGCACGAGCAGAAGCATGACCGCACCCAGCCGCAGCATCCGGTGGACGTGCGCAGCGGCTCGCTCCTGGCGGAGGCGGTGGGGCATGGCCAGCTGATGGTGAACTCCACGCACCATCAGGCGGTGCGCACGGCGGGCAAGGACGTGACCCTCTGCGCCATGGCGCCGGATGGCGTGGTGGAGGCCATCGAGTCCACCGCGCACGCCTTCGCCGTGGGCGTGCAGTGGCATCCCGAGTACATGTCCACGACGGTTCCCGTGCACGTGGGGCTGTACAAGACCTTCGTGCAGAAGGCGCGTGAGCATCGGCGATGAGCCCGAGGGTGGTGCTGCTCGCGGGGTTGGAGCCGACGGGGAGGGCGGGGTTGCTGGCGGACGTGGCCGCGGTGCGCGCGCTGGGAGGGCAGCCCGTGGCGGTGCCGCTGGCGCAGACGGCGCAGGGCCGGCAGACGTTCTGCTGGACGGCGTCGCCTCCGCGCGTGGTGACCGCGCAGCTCACCGCCGCGCGCGAGCTGGGTGACGTGCACGCGGTGAAGTGGGGGATGGTGCCGGGACTGCCGCAGCTGGAGGCCGCGAGCCGCGCCTTGAAGAGCGCGAAGGCGTGGTGGGTGGTGGACCCGGTGGTCTTCACGTCGCGAGGACAGCGGCTGTCGCGCCTGTCCGCGCGGCGCTACCTGTCGCTCGCGGGGCCGCGCGTGGTGCTCACGCCGAACCTCGATGAGGCGGGGTGGCTCCTGTCGCGGCCCGTGCCGGAGGACGTGGAGGGCGCGCGCGCGGCGGCGACGGAGCTGCTGTCGCATGGCTTCGGCGCGGTGCTGGTGAAGGGCGGGCACCTGCCCGACACGGGGGCGCTCGCCGATGTGCTGGCCACGCCCGACGGGGTGCTCGAGGTGCGAGGCCCGCGGCTCGCGCGCTCCCCGGAGAAGCGCGGGACGGGGTGCCGGCTGGCGTCGGCGCTGGCGACGGAGCTGGGGCGGGGAAAACCGCTCGACGAGGCCACGCGCACCGCCCGGCGGCTGGTGGTCCGGTATCTCAAGACGGGCCGCGAATAGGCGCGCTCCGCGGGCCCGCGGCGACTCCGGTGCTTGGCGGCCCAGGCCGCCATCTCGCACTCCTTGGCAGCGAGGCTCGTGCGGAGGCGCCGCTCTGGAGACGGGCTGCGAGCAGGTGCGCGCAGCAGGCCTACACCAGCCTCGGTGCGCAGCCCGGGAGGGCAGCAACCACTCACTGGTCGCGAGGCTCGTGCTCCGGCGCCGAGTCCCGCGGGTGCCATGCGCCGCCGTGAGAACGCTCCACCCGAGGACCGGGCGGCGTGCCTACTCGCCGCGGCTGCGGCTCTCGAAGCGGGTGTACTCGGCGAGGAACACCAGCGGGATTTCACCGATGGGGCCGTTGCGCTGCTTGGCGACGATGAGCTCGACTGGGATGACGGTGGTGGCTCCCGTCGAAGGAGGCGGCGCCTCTCCGCCTTCCTCCATCTCTTCACGGTGGATGAACATCACCACGTCGGCGTCCTGCTCGATGGAGCCGGACTCACGAAGGTCCGACAGCATGGGCTTGCCGCCCTTGCGTTCCTCGACCTTACGGCTGAGCTGACTGAGGGCGATGATGGGCACCTCCAGCTCCTTGGCCAGCTGCTTGAGCGCGCGGGAGATTTCGGCGACCTCCAACTGACGGCTCTCCACCTTGCCCTTCTGATGCATGAGCTGGAGGTAGTCGATGATGAGGAGCGACAGGCGCGGGTCCTTCTGCTTCACGCGCCGCGCCTTCGCGCGCAAGTCGAACGGCGACAGACCACCGGAGTCGTCGATGTAGATGGGTGCGTTGTAGAGCGCGCCCGCCATCTCCTGGAACTTCTCCTCGTCGTGCGGAGAGAGCCGGCCGCCACGCAGCTTCTTCATGTCCACGCGCGCGGTGGACGCGAGCAGACGCATGAGCAGCTGGTCGGCGGGCATTTCCAGGCTGAAGATGCCGACGGCCTTGTTCTCCTTGAGCGCCGCGTGCACCGCCATGTTCATGGCGAACGACGTCTTGCCGACACCCGGACGGGCCGCGAGGATGATGAGCTCGCCGGCGTGCAGGCCCGTGAGCTGGTTGTCCAGGTCGATGTAGCCGGTGGACAGGCCCGTGATGCCCGTCGCCGCCGTCTTCATCTTGTCGAGCAGGTCGAGCGTGTGCTCCATCAGCTCGCTGACCGGACGCAAATCTCCCTCGCGCTTCTTCTCCGCGAGGAGGAACACCTTGCGCTCGGCCTCGTCGAGCAGCACCTCCAGCTCGCCCGTCTCCTGGCTGGCGAGCTCCTGAATCTCCCGGCCCACGTTCGCGAGCCGGCGCCGCAGCGCCTGGTCCTTGACGATGTTCGCGTACTGGACCGCGTTGGAGGCCAGCGGGACGACCTGGTCCAGCCGCATCAGGTACGCGGGGCCGCCCACGGCGACGAGCTGCCCGAGGACCTTCAGCTCCTCGGCCAGCGTCAGGTGGTCGACCTGCTTGCTCTGGCCGTCCAGGCGGAGCATCGCCGCGAAAATCTGGGCGTGCGCCGGGCTGGAGAAATCGTCCGTGTGGACGACTTCGCCCACCGCGGAGATGAGTGAGTTGTCCGCGAGCACGGACCCTAGGACCGCGCGCTCGGCGGCGAGGTCCTCGTGGACCTTTCGCCCGTCTCTGACGTCGAGGGAGTTCTCCATGGCTGCCCGTCCACTCTACAGGCGGCTCTGACATCCCCCTATTTTTCCGCCACAGACCTGTAGCAACGGGTGGGCTGAAGGCGTCCTCCACCCCACCACGTCATCCCTCGAAGCCCCAGCGGCGCAGGAACGCTTCACGCCACGTGCGGCTGAGGACCACCGTCGTGCCGTTCTTCAGCACGAGGATGCCGTCGCCGTGGGTCCAGGGCTCCAGCCGGGCCACGGCGTCCAGGTTGATGATGTCGCCCCGGTGGATGCGCACGAAGCGCTCCGGGTCCAGGCGCTCCTCCAGGGAGCGGAGGCTCTGGCGGACCAGGTGCTCGCCATTCGCCGTGTGGACGCGCACGTACTTGTCCTCGGAGGACAGGCGCCACACCTCCTCCAGGCGCAGCGGCACCCAGGCCTCGCCGGACTTCACCACCAGCCGCTCCAACGTGCGCCGGGGCGTCGCGGTGGTCACCTCGCGCAGCAGCGCCTGCAGACGCTCCGCCTCGGCGCCGCCTCCGACGAGCTGGGCGTGGGCCTTGTCCAGCGCGCGGGTGAAGCGCTCGCCGTCGTAGGGCTTGAGCAGGTAGTCCACCGCGTGCGCCTCGAAGGCCCGGAGCGCGAAGCCGTCATAGGCCGTGGAGAAGATTACGGCGGGGCCTGACTCCGCGCCGAGCGCCTCTAGCACCTCGAAGCCCGTCAGCCCCGGCATCTGCACGTCGAGCACGACGAGGTCCGGCCGGAGCGCCTCGATGCGCTCCAAGGCCTGGGTTCCATCCTCCGCTTCGCCCACGAGCGTGAAGCGCGACTCGTGCTCAAGCAGGCGCTTCACCTTCGCGCGAGCGGGGGCCTCGTCATCGACCACGAGCAGGCGGAAGGTCGTCATGGCGTGAGGCTCCGTTCCTTCATCCGCGCGTGGACTGTCGGCATGCCGCGCGACGACCCCCTCGCATCGTGGAAACAGGCGCCTCGTCGACGACCCATGCGCGTCGTCATGGCAGGCCGCTCCGAGGCAGCGTGAGCGCCACGCGAGCGCCGCCCTCGGGCCCTCGTCCCCGCTCCAGTCGGGCCCGCCCGTCGTGCAGCAGCGACAGGACCTGCTCCAGGTGCGAGAGCCCCACGCCTGGTCCCGAGGCCGGCGAGCTCTCGCCGAAGCCCCGCCCGGTGTCCTCCACCTCCAGGCGCCAATCACCGCCGCTCTCGCGAGCGCGGATGCGGACCTCCAGCGGCTCGCGGCGGTCCTGGTTGTGCTTCACGGCGTTCTCCACCAGCGTCTGCAAGGCGAAGCAGGGGACCCGCGCCGAGTCCAGGCCCGGCGCCACGTTCCAATCCACCCTCAACCGGTCCCCGAAGCGCGCGGACAACAGCGCGATGAAGCGCTGCGCATGGGCCCGCTCCTCCGCCAGCGTCCACGTGGGCTCGGCCCGCTCCAGGCTCGCGCGCAAGAGCTGCCCCAAATCGCTCAGCAGCCGGTCCGTGCGCGCCAGGTCCTCGTACATGACGGAGCTGATGGTGTGCAGCGAGTTGAAGAGGAAGTGCGGATGGAGCTGGCCGGTGAGGGACTGCAGTTGCGCGGCCCGCAGCTCGCCCTCCAGCTCCGCCGCGCGCAGGGCCCGCGCCTGCCGCCTCCGCCACGCGGCCAGCAGGATGACGAAGCCCGCCGTCAGTCCGTAGACGAGCACGTCCTTCACCACCTCCATGGGCAGCCGGAAACCCAGCGGTCCGTACTCGTACCTCCCCCAGCCGAACAGCACGTAGAGCGGGTGGCGCGAGGCCATCATGAAGAGGATGTGCGCCGTCGTGTAGAGCGCGAAGCACACCGCGTGCAGCCCCACGAAGCGGCCCCATCCCGAGGCGCGCGGCGTGGGCGCGTTGATCGCCGCGAACAGGATGATGGGCGCAGCCAGCCAGCCGGAGAGCGCTCCGGTGATTTCCCACAGGTAGGCCCGCGACGCGGGCAACGACGTGAGCCCATTGGCCAACTGGTCCAGCCGCACCGCGGTGCCATACGACAGGCCGATGAGCAGGCTGATACCCAGCGTCACGAGCACCGGACGGACACGCAGGCGCGGCCAACGCCAGGTGGGCTTCATGAGGGTGGGGGCGTCCATGAGGTCCTCGTCACGCAGTATGCCCCGGAGCCGCCGCCTTCAGCGCGTGCGCCCGGTGTGACGAACGGGCCTTCAGCCCGAAGAGCGGTCTCAGCCAGGGCAGGCGAGCGATTCCCTCGCTCAAGCCCCAGGAGAGCAGGAAGGACACCGCGAGGACGCAGCCGAACAGCGTCCACGGCCCCACCGGCAGCCGCAGGAGCGCGAAGCCGACCACGATGATGACCGTCTGGTGGACGATGTAGAACGGGTAGGAGAGCTCCTGGGCGTGACGCAGCCACGGGCGTGACGTGGTGATGGCGCGCCGCGCCCAGCCCAGCGCCGTCAGGATGAACAGCCACTGAAAGGCCACCCGCCCCAGCGTCTCCGGGATGAGCGGGTACTCGTTCGGTGGCGCCATCACCGCGAAGACCAGCGCCCAGAGTCCGAGCAGCGCCCACCTGCGCTCCACCAGCACGTCCCACAGGCGCGGCGTCCGCCCCATCACGTGGCCCACGAGGAACAGCAGTCCGTAGTGGCCGAAGTTCAACGGATCATCGAACAGGCCGTGCGTCACCGGATGCCCGTGCAGCAGCACGTCGTTGAGCGCCAGTGGCGCGGCCAGCCACAGCACGTTCAGTCCCCGGCACAGCCACGCCTCCACCCGCTCCACCCACGCGCGGGCACGAGCGCTGCCCAGCCAGGCGAACAACGGCAGCGCCAGCATGCAGTAGACGAAGAGGTAGACGACAAACCAGAGGTGATGCCAGCTCAGGCTGCCGCCGCGAGGGTAGGGCACGAACTGGAGCACGGAGGGGTAGAAGTCCGCGTAGCTCCCCTGGAACTGCCCCTGGAGCACGCGCTCCACATAGATTTGCGGCGGGACGACGACGAGCATCCCGAAGAGCACCGGCACCAGGAGCCGCCGCACCCGGTCCGCCGCGAAGGCCCCCGTGGAGCGCCGCCGCAGCGCCAGCGCCGTGCCGATGCCCGAGATGACCATCAACAGCGGCATGCGCACCAGGTGGAGCACCTCCATCGTCGGCTCCAACCCGGGCAAGGCGACCGGCGACTTCACGTGCCAGTCCCACGTGTTGAACATCATCCCCGAGTGGTACAGGTGCAGCACGAGGATGGCGACGACGCGCAGCCAGTCCAGGTCCGGGTGATGGGCTTCGGGGGATGTCGTCGGTGTGGGCGTGCTCATGGGCGAGCCTCCTGTCCCCACCGGGATACGCACCCTTCGCTGACCCCTCCATGCGTCTGTCGTGGGACGGACCGGCGACGGCGCCAGCCGGACAGGGGAGGGGCGGAAAATGAAGAGGCCGCCCGGGTTGCCCCGGACGGCCTCTTCGATGCGACGTGGGTGAAGGCGACGCGCCGTTACTCGGCGGCGACCTCGACCTTGATCTTCGCCGTCACCTCGCGGTGCAGGCGCAGCTCCACCTCGTAGCTGCCGAGCGTCTTGATGGGCTCGGGCAGGTGGATGGCGCGACGGTCCACCGTCTGGCCCTGGGCCGCCACGGCCTCGGCGATGTCCAGCGTCGTGACGGAGCCGAACAGCTTGTCCTGCTCGCCGACCTTGCGCTTGATGGTGACCTTGATGGAGCCGACCTTCTTCGCCTGCTCCTCCGCGGCGCCCTTCAGCTTGGCGTTGCGGGCGGTGATGACCGCCTTCTCGTGCTCGAGCTGACGGAGGTTCTGCTCGCTGGCCAGAACCGCCTTCTTGCGCGGCAGGAGGTAGTTGCGGCCGAAGCCGTCCTTCACGGTGACGAGCTCCCCGGACTTGCCGAGGTTCTCGATGTCCTCACGCAGAATGACCTTCATGTTCAGTCTCCTGTGCGGACCGGCGCTCAGCCGACCACCGCGTTGTAGGGGAGCAGCGCGATGCCACGGGCGCGCTTGATGGCCGTCGCCACCTCACGCTGGTGCTTCGCGCAGTTGCCGGAGATGCGGCGGGGGATGATCTTGCCGCGCTCGGTGACGAAGTACTTCAGCGTCGCCTGGTCCTTGAAGTCCACCGAAGCGTCCTTCTCCGCGCAGAAGCGGCAGACCTTCTTGCGACCGAAGCCACGGCCACCGCCGCGCTTCTCGTCGTCACCACCCATGCCGCCGCCGCGATCACCGCGGTCGCCACCACGGTCACCGCGGTCGCCGCCGCGATCACCACGCGGCCCACCGCCGCCGAAGCCGCCACTGCGGCCGCCCGACGACGCGCCCGTCTTGCTGTCCGTACCGTTGCTCATGAAATTTCTCGTTTCCTGGATAGGGCCCTAGAGAATGTCCCGGGTGGCGCTCAGGCCTCCTCGGACGACTCCTCCTCCGACTCGCCACCGGCCTCTTCGGCGCCATCGCCGCGGAAGCCGCCTTCGCGGTCGGCGGGAGCACCAGGGCGCGTCTCCTCCACGTCGCCAGCCAGCTTCAGGTCCTCGAGGACCGGGCGCGTGTCGGGGTCCACCTCATCCGCCTTCTTCACGGAGATGTAGCGGGTGACCTCATCCAGGTTCTTCAGGTTGCGCTCGATCTCCGCCACCAGCTTCGAGCCGCCCAGGTAGCTGGCGTGCACGTAGATGGCGCGGGGCTGCTTGGCCACGGGGAACAGGGTCTTCTTCTTGCCCCACACCGTGAAGCGGAGGACCTTGCCGCCCTCTCGGTCGACGATGCCACGGACGCGCTCCTTGAGCTTGTCCACGTTGTCGTCCGTCAGGTCCGGCTTGACCAGGAAGATGGTCTCGTACTCACGAAGCCGCTTGGCGGCCTGCGTCTCTGCCATGTTTTCTCTCCCCTTGGGGTCGAGTGCCCCTCGGACCATCCGAGGAGCGGGGAAACGGCGAGCAGCCTCGAGGGCCACCACCGGGGACGGGAAACCGCGCGCCCGTCACCTCCGCGCTACGTCCCGTGCAGAACACGGGAAGCTGGAAAAGAACATCCCGCTGGAGCAGCCTCCAGCGAGCGAACGGGCCTTCTAGGAGGGGCCCCAGGGCAAGTCAAGCGCCCGGAAAGCCCGCCCGGCCGCTTCCCTGGAGGATCAGGCCTTCCGGTTGAACCGGTTCATGGCCACCGACAGCCCCTCCCGCACCCAGCACTCCGTCACGTCCAGCGCCCGGGGGATGAGCTCCTCCAACTGGCGGCGCTCCCCGTCGTCGAAATTGGACAGGACGTAGCCGGCCACCCGCTCGCGGGCGTTGGGGCCCTCCGGCTTGTCGATGCCGAAGCGCAGCCGGATGAAGGCCTCCGAACCCAGGCTGGAGACGATGCTCTTGAGCCCGTTGTGGCCCCCCGAGCCGCCGCCCGCCTTGAGCTGCAGCCGCCCCATGGGCAGGTCCAGCTCGTCGTGGATGACGAGCACGTCCTCGGGGGCAATCTTGTAGAACCGCGCCGCCTCGGCCACCGAGCGGCCCGACAGGTTCATGAACGTCTGGGGCTCCACGAAGAGCACGCGCTCGCCCGCGAGCGTGCCCTGGCCCACCTTGGCGGCGAACTTCTCCTGGTTCAGCTCGGCGCGGGCGCGCGACAGCATCGCCTCCACCACCATGA
This sequence comes from Myxococcus guangdongensis, assembly GCF_024198255.1. NCBI lineage: Bacteria > Pseudomonadati > Myxococcota > Myxococcia > Myxococcales > Myxococcaceae > Myxococcus > Myxococcus guangdongensis. Next base: position 480,169 of record NZ_JAJVKW010000001.1, on the reverse strand, counting down.
ACCCGATGTTGTGCCGGTGCCGCTCGTACTCGCGCCCCGGGTTGCCCAGCCCGCAGATGAGCTTCATGAGAGCTCCGAAAAAGAAACGGGGCCCGCCTCGGAGGAGGCCGGCCCCGTGTCCAGGGTACACCGGAAGAGGACTACTTCTTCGCGGGAGCCTTGGCCGCCGCCGCCGGGGCCGCCTTGTCGCCGGCCTTCGCCGCCGCGGGAGCCGCCGCCGCAGGAGCCGCCGCCGCCGCCGGAGCCGCCTCGGCGGACTCGGGCGCGCTCAGCACGGCCAGGGTGTAGTTGACGTTCGTCTTGATGGAGACGCCCGAGGGCAGCTTGATGTCGTTGACGTGCAGCGCCTCGGCGATCTTCAGCGCCGTCACGTCCACCTCGATGCGCTCCGGGATGGCGGTCGCCAGCGCCCACACCTCGAGCTCGCGGCGGGCCTGGGTGAGCAGACCACCGTCCGCCACGCCCTGCGCCTTGCCGGTCAGCACGAGCGGCACGTTCACCTTCACCTGCTCGTTCTCACGCACGCCGATGAAGTCCACGTGCAGGATTTCGCGCGTGACGGGGTCCATCTGGTAGTCCTTCAGGAGGACCTGCTGGTCGCCGCTGGCGAGCTTCAGCTGGATGAGCGTGTTGAACTTGTGCGGCGTGTTGATGGCCGCCCTCACGCTCTTGGGGTCGACGGCGATGTGCACCGGCTTCTCCAGGTGCTTGCCGTACACCACGGCGGGGACCAGGCCCTGGCCGCGCAGACGGCGGGCAAAGCCCTTGCCGGAACCTTCACGCGCCTTCGCCTCGAGGGTGCTCTTGTCGGTGGACATGGAAATACCTTTGTTGGGAGATGCAACGACGGTTGCCAACAGCCCCCGGCGCCCTCGGCATCCCGCCCCAGTGGCGGGCCCCGAAGACGGCGCCCATGGAAGAGGCCGTGGTGAGGAGGCCGGACATGCCAGCCCCCCGACATGGAGTCAAGTCGCCCGGAGGCCGGGCGACTGTCTCCTCAGACGAACAGCGAGCTGAGCGAGTCGGCCCGGTGGATGCGGGCGATGGCTTCCCCGAAGAGGCGCTCGGTGGTGAGCACGCGGATCTTCGAGCAGGCCAGGGCCGCGGGCGACAGCGGCACCGTGTCCGTGAAGACGACCTCCTCCAGCACCGAGTCCTGGATGCGCTGGATGGCGGGACCGGACAGGATGGGGTGCACCGCGTAGGCGACCACGCGCCGGGCGCCCTTGGCCTTCAGCGCCTGGGCCGCCTGGGTGAGCGTGCCGGCGGTGTCCACCATGTCGTCCACCAGCACCGCGTCCTTGCCCGAGACATCGCCGATGAGGTTCATCACCTCCGAGGCGTTGGGGCGCGGGCGGCGCTTGTCGATGATGGCCAGGCCCGTGTTCAGGCGCTTGGAGTAGGCGCGCGCGCGCTCGACGCCGCCGGCGTCCGGCGACACGATGACCAGCTCCTGCGACTCCGGGAAGCGCTTGCGCAGGTCCTCCAGGAACACCGGTGAGCCGTACAGGTGGTCCGAGGGGATGTTGAAGAAGCCCTGGATCTGCCCGGCGTGCATGTCCATGGAGACCACGCGCTCGGCGCCCGCGACCTCCAGGAGGTCCGCGATGAGCTTCGCGGTGATCGGCGTGCGCGGCGCCACCTTGCGGTCCTGGCGCGCGTACCCGTAGTACGGAATCACCGCCGTGATGGAGCCCGCGCTCGCCCGCTTCAGGGCGTCGCACATGATGAGCATCTCCATCAGGTGGTCGTTGGCCGGCGGGCACGTGGACTGGAAGATGAAGACGTCGTGACCGCGGACGTTCTCTCCAATCTCGACGTGGATTTCTCCGTCGGAGAAGCGACCCACCTCGGCCTTGCCGAGGGGACGCTTGAGGTACTCGCAGATTCGGTGAGCCAGGCCGGGATTCGAGCTCCCGGCGAAGATCTTGAAGTCGCGCGGCTGCATGATGGAGCCGCTGACTAACCTGGACACGCGCCGATGTGAAGGCCGTTAGTCGAGATCCGCTGGCATCGGACCGAGCATCCCGGCTTGCGCCTGATGGAGGTGCCGCTCGTACTCCATGAGGATGACGCGCTCCATCTGACTGCGCGTATCCGCGTTGAGCGGGTGGGCTATATCCTTGTACGTCCCATCCTTGCGCTTCTTCGCCGGCATCGCGATGAACAGCCCCGAGGAGCCGTGGATGACCTTCAGGTCGCGAATGACGAAGCAGTGATCCAGGGTGATGGTGACGTACGCCTTGAGCTTGTCCTCTTCGACCGGAAACACCCGGACGTCGGTGATGTTCATGGTCCCCCCCCGAACCCGAAAGGTCGGAGCTGGCGGGAAGCCTGGGACATCCCGGGTGCAAAATGCAAGTGTATGGTGATGCCTTCGTGTTGCGATTGTTCCACTCGCTCACAGTCCGGCGGAGCGAGCGGGACTACCCGAGGGCTCCCGGCCAGTGCAGGACCAGGTGGGTCAGAAAAGCCAGATGGTAGACCACGATGATGCCGTACACGACGGCGCCCGCGCGGATGGCGACGCGGCTGGCCCTCAGTCGGCGGTGCAGGCACAAGAGCCACAGGCCCGCGTTCACGATGAGCAGCTTGGAGAACATGAAGAACATCGGTGACTGCTCGTAGGCCAGGCGCATGAGCGGGTTGAGCTCCTCCGCCACACCCAGCTGCAGGAAGAGCAGCGTGAACAGCCCGTCCATCAAGTTCAGCATCAGGAGCGCCACCGACGCGGGTGACGCGTAGAACGAAGCCCGCCCACCCTGGATTGTGCCCTGAACCTGCTCCACCGTCGTCGTCGCCACGCCCCACCTCCCCGCCCACGCCTGCGTCCGAGCCGCTTCCTTTCAAGCGGCTTGCCAGCGCTCGCAGGGGGCGTGGAGGGGCAGGCGGGCGGACAGGCGAGAAGGACGTGGCGGGACGTGTCACGGCCCGACGGATGGCGGTTGACTCCAGCGGGGGGGTGACAGACTATCCGCGCCCCTCCGCCCCCAGGCCAGGCGAGCGTCCCTTGCACCAATTCCCCAAAGATATCGGGTGGATAGAGGTCATCTGCGGTTCGATGTTCTCCGGTAAGACGGAGGAGTTGATCCGCCGCGTCCAACGCGCCGTGTACGGCAAGCAGAAGGTGCAGGTGTTCAAGCCTCGCATCGACAACCGGTACGACGAGACGTCGGTCGTCAGTCACTCCAAGCTCCGGGTGACGTCCACTCCGGTGGAGCGGGCTGAAGAGATTTTTTACAGGCTGGAGCCCGACACGCAGGTGGTGGGCATCGACGAGGTGCAGTTCTTCGGCACCGAGGTCGTCGCCGTGGTGGAGGCGCTCGCCAACAAGGGCCTGCGGGTCATCTGCGCGGGGCTGGACCAGGACTACCAGGGGCGGCCGTTCGAGCCCATGCCGCAATTGATGGCCGTCGCGGAGTACGTGACGAAGGAGCTGGCCATCTGCGTGGTGTGTGGGAATCCGGCCAATCGCTCCCAACGCATCGTGTCCAGTGGTGAGCGGGTGGTGGTGGGCGCCGCGGGCGCGTACGAGCCGCGCTGCCGCAAGTGTCACGTGCCGGAGCCCACCGAGGGCACGCCGCCGCAGACGCTCGAGTTGTTCGACTGACAGCCGCGTGGGCGCCCGGAGGGGCGCGGGCGCCAGAGGAGACGACCGGATGCGCGACACCCTGTACGCGAACGTGCCCTTCAAGCTGAACGAGATGACCCACCACTATGGACCCAACGTCCACCTGGTGGGCAATCCGTTCCTGCTCTCCCAGCTGGCCACGTTGTGCGCCAAGGGCGTCATCCAGCCGCAGATCAACCGGCTGGTGGAGACGCTCTACATCGACCTGGTGAAGACGGTGGTGAACGCGGAGTTCCCCCGGAAGATGGTGAGCCTGCCCACGCGGATGATCGACTCCACGCCGCAGGGGCTCTACCAGGGGGAGGTCATCGACCCTCAAGTCCGGGTGGTGACGGTGAACATCGCGCGGGCGGGCACGCTGCCGTCGCAGGTGACGTACGACCTGCTCAACGCGACGGTGGACCCGACGGTGGTGCGACAGGACCACATCATCATGAGCCGGATGATCGACGCGGCCGAGGCGGTGGTGGGCTCGCAGATTGGCGGCGCGAAGATTGGCGGGGACGTGGATGACGCCTTCGTGCTCTTCCCGGACCCGATGGGCGCCACGGGTGGCAGCCTGTCCACGGCGATCACCCTCTACAAGGACAAGGTGCCCGGCACGCCCCGGCGCATCATCACCCTGAACCTCATCGTCACGCCGGAGTACCTGCGGCGCATGACGACGGACCACCCGGACGTCATCATCTACGCGCTCCGGCTGGACCGGGGGCTGTCCCCGCCGGAGGTGTTCGGCACGGCGCCGGGCGCGCTCTGGGAGAAGGAGCGGGGCCTGGATGACAGGCAGTACATCGTCCCCGGAGGCGGCGGCTTCGGGGAGATCATGAACAACGCCTACGTGTAGCGCGGAGGAGACCTTGGCGTTCTACGAGCAGGAAGTCGGCGTCCTGATTCCCGAGGACAAGCTGCAGGCGCGCGTGAAGGAACTGGGTGCGCAGATCACCCGGGACTACGCGGGCAAGGAGCTCACCCTCGTCTGTGTGTTGAAGGGCTCCACGTTCTTCGCCATGGACCTGGCGCGCGCGGTGGACCTACCGCTCACGCTGGAGTTCCTGGGCGTGTCCAGCTACCAGGGGGGCACGGAGACGACGGGCGAGGTGCGCATCACCACCGACGTCAGCAAGCCGATGGCGGGCAAGCACCTGCTCATCATCGAGGACATCATCGACACGGGGCTCACCATGAGCTTCCTGTTGGAGAACCTCCGGGCGCGGCACCCGGCGTCGCTGAAGCTGTGCTCGCTGCTCGAGAAGCCGTCGCGGGCGCGCACGAAGATCGACATCGACTACAAGGGTTTCGTCATCGACGATCTCTTCGTCGTCGGGTACGGCCTGGACTTCGGGGAGAAGCTGCGCAACGTGCCGTTCATCGGCGTGATGAAGGGCAAGTAGGCCGGTTGGCTCCGGCCGCGCGGGAGGAGGCCCGTCCTCCCGCCGGCTCGAGGGGGGCGGCGCCTCGGGCGCTGCTCGCGGACAATCGGCCTCCGAGCGTGAAGCGGGGTGGCGCATTGCCACCGGAGCGTGCGTGCGCAGCGTCCCGGGTGGGACTGCTGGCGCCGCGAGGCGCCGGGCGCGAGTGTCCGTGTCCGGCGGGAGCGCGGCGAGAGAGGATGCGCATGCGTTCGCCGACAGACAGAAGGACCCCGGCCGCGGTGTCGGCCGGGGTGAATGACGGGATGCGGAAGTACCTGGCCGAGTTCATCGGGACGTTCGTCCTGGTGCTCGGCGGCGTGGGAGCGGCCGTGCTGGCGGGGGACCGCATCGGTTTCCTGGGCGTGTCGTTCGCCTTCGGCCTGTCCTTGCTGGCCATGGTGTATGCGATTGGCCCCATCTCCGGCTGCCACGTGAATCCGGCGGTGACGGTGGGCCTGACGCTGGCGGGCAAGTTCGAGAGCAAGCACATCCTCGGCTATGTGGTGGCGCAGTGTCTGGGCGCGGTGCTGGCGGCGGGCGTGGTGCTGCTCATCGCCAAGGGTGTGCCCGGGGGCTATCAGGCGTCGGTGGCGGGGCTGGGCTCGAACGGGTACGGCATCGCGTCTCCGGAAGGGTATGGGGCGGGGGCGGCGTTCCTGGCGGAGGTCGCGCTCACCTTCCTGCTCGTGCTGACGGTGCTGGGGGCGACGGACGCGCGGGCGCCGGTGGGCTTCGCGGGGCTGGCCATCGGCCTGGTGCTGACGCTCATCCACCTGGTGGGCATCCCCGTGACGAACACGTCCGTGAATCCCGCGCGCAGCCTGGGGCCCGCCGTGTTCGCGGGGGGGCAGGCGCTGAGCCAGCTGTGGATGTTCATCATCGCGCCGCTCCTGGGCGGTGGGTTGGCGGCGGCGGTGTACCGCTCCGTGTTCGCCCCGGCCGCGGCGATTTCCGCGCGCACGGCGGAGCGCTCGCTGGACGCCGAGCGGGCGGAGCGCATCGCGCAGGACCGGAGCCGCACGCGCTCGCCGGTGTGAGCCGCCTGTCGCGGTGGGAGTCACCGCGTCTGAAGTCAGGCCCGTCGCCGGGAGGTCCACGGCGGCGGGCTTCGGCATGCCCGGGACGAAGGCGTGCGCCGTGCGGGGCGAGGCGATATGCAGCGGGTGCGGGGAAGGGCCGTGCCTGCCCGCTCCTGGCTCCGGGACGACGGAGCGGAGTCTCCCGACATGCTCTTCGAGCCGACGCGCCTGCTGGCCTTCCTCCTGGCGGGGCTGGCCCTCAACCTCACCCCGGGCCCCGACACGATGTACGTGCTGTCGAGGAGCATGGGGCAGGGCCGCTCGGCGGGCTTCGTCTCCGCGCTGGGCATCTGCGCGGGGGGCTTGTTCCACATCGCGGCGGCGGCCCTGGGCCTGTCGGCGCTGCTGGCCACCTCCGCGATGGCGTTCCTGGGGGTGAAGTGGGTGGGCGCGCTCTACCTCGTGTGGATGGGCGTGCAGATGCTGCGCAGCCATCGCGGGCCCGACGCGCTCCAGGCGCTGGCGCCCACGAGCCTGTGGCGCATCTTCCGCGATGGCGTCGTCACCAACGTGCTCAACCCGAAGGTGGCGCTGTTCTTCCTCGCCTTCCTGCCGCAGTTCGTGGACCCGGCCCGTGGCGACACGGGGCTCCAGTTCGTGCTGCTCGGGCTGCTGTTCGACGTGACGGGGACGCTGTGGCTGTGCTTCATCGCGGCCGTCGCGGGCGCGTTCGGCGGATGGCTGCGCAGGAGCCCGCGCTTCGCCCTGTGGCAGCAGCGGGTGACGGGCGGCGTCTTCGTCGCGCTGGGCGCGCGGCTGGCGCTCCAGGAGCGCACGTAGCCCTTCAGCGCAGGACGGCGGCGCCGAGCAGGTAGACGACGTAGCAGGCCCACGGCAGCGCGAAGGCCATGACCAGCAGGTTGAGGCTCGCGGCCCAGACGGGGACGCGCTCGCGCTGGTTGCGCCACGGGAGCATGACGAGCGAGCCGCCCGCGAGCACGGGCAGCGGCAGCAGGTTGGCCGCGGCCACCTTGGCGCTGAGCAGGCCCCAGGCGCGCAGGAGCTCACCGCCGCGCAGCATGGCGACGAAGCGCTCGATTCGCTCCGGGAGGAGCGAGACCTGGAAGGGCAGGGCGAAGCCGCTGACGAAGTGGCGCAGGCCCTCTCCGGGCCCCAGGCAGGCCATGGCGACCCCGACCAGCACGGCCCAGGGCAGCGCGATGATGGCGGCGTGGAGCGCGACGGGCAGCTGGCGCAGCCGGTTGTCGACGGGGGCCTTCGAGGACGCCGCGTCCACGGACGGGTCCTCGAAGCTCACCGCGCTGCCGAAGGGGACCAGGGGCCGCAGCGCCCACTGGATGCCGCCGAGCGTCAGGGTGAAGAGGCGTGGGCCGACGCCCAGCTTCACCAGCGTGGGCCGGACGCCGAACGAGCTGGCCACGGCCGCCTGACTCAACGCCCAGAGCGCGTTGACGGTGAAGAAGAGCATCCAGAGCCAGAAGAGCAGGGCGGCACGGTCCATGGTGTGCCCCCCTGCTTATCACGCGGTCCCCGCTCCCTTCACCGCGCCCCCGTCACTTGCACGGACTGGTGACGTCCTCCGAGACGGCCACGACGTCCAGGGTGAGGGTCCTCGGGGAGTTCTCGAGGTTGTACCAGGAGATTTGATGGTGGCCGTTGCCAGTCCCCTTGGGGTTCGCGAAGGCCGCCAGCTTGTACCTCAGGATCTCCGTGAAGGTGACGTTGCGGTTGGAGTTGATCATGCTCGCGCTGAAGCGCCACGCGCAGACGTTCTCGACGGTGAAGGACGAGCCCGCCAGGGTGTTCAGATTCTTGACCCGGCCGCCGTAGCCTCCGTCGTACATGTTCGACCACCAGCGCCCGAACTCGTTGGGTGGATCGTTGATCGAGTTCCATTGTTCGCGGTGGAAGTAGCGCCAGAGCGCCGTCCCGGAGCCGATGCCGCTCTGGTTCGACAGCCCCCAGCCCTCCTGGGCTCTCGCCACCGGTCCGTGCCTCGCGGACCAGTAGGTGGGCAGGCAGCTGCCGTCCTGGAGGACCTTCACGTGGAGCGGGGCGGACAGGTCGGTGATGGGACTGGCGCTGTTGGTGGTGTCAGGACTGGTGCTGAGCAGGGAGGCGTTCCGGTTGTTGGTGCACTGGGCCTGGAGGTCGAACTGCCAGTACCCCTTGGCGTTGTCGGCGCGCACCATGAGCGAGCGGGGACTGAACGTCGCCTGCTGGACCCGGATGACCACGTAGTCCGCGCTCGACTTCCCATTCTCCCGGTAGACGTAGAACGAACTGGTGAAGCCATACTCGATGTCCTGGCTCTTCCCCCTCGTCTCGGACCAGTTGGATTGTGTCAGGCGATTGCCGAAGCTGCCGGTCAGCGTCCTGATGCCATACATGACACCTTGGGGCGGAATCAGGCCGGCGCCTCCCACCGAGCGGGCGCTCCGCGTCCGGTGGGCGTCGAGCAGCGTGGCCCAGTCCTGTGGCTCCCCCATGCTCTCGTGGGCCACGGGCGAGCCGCGGGGGGCCGCGGAGGACCTGGACGTGGGGTCGGCGTCGCCACCGGATTGGGTCAGCTCGCCGGGAGGCAGGCCCGGTGCGTCCTCGAGCACCGTGATGGCGTAGGCGGACGGGGTGGTCGCCTGCAGGTCGCGGATGACCATGAGCGCGGCCGCGGGATCTTTCAGCTCGCAGCCGACGATGTCTGACAGGGCCTTGCGGGCCGGGTCATCCGGGTGTCGCAACACCAGCTGTTTTCCCTCATCCAGGGCCAGCCGGAGCAGGGGCGCGTACTGCTCCGGCTTCGTGGTGGCGCAGTCGATCCACAGCACCTCCGCGATTCCCAGGTCGTCCGCGCCCTGCTTCACGGAGACCTCCGCCACGTCCTTCAACGCATTGAAGTCCTGTCCCGTCGTGGTGCCCGCGAAGAGAATCTTCGGCTTCGTCCGAGTCGTCGGCTGCATCGTGTCTGGCCTCCATGGCGTTGCACTGCATCCAGTCCCCGGCACGGACCGCATGCCGGGGCCACAACGGTGTCGAGGTGCGTCCTCACTTCATGCCGGGCAGGAAGTACTGCTCCGCGTGCAGGTAGCTGAGCGTGTACCCGAGCGACGTCCCGAACGTGCCGCCGAGCGAGAGCGCGACGAGCTTGCGCAGCCCCTCGACCTCCAGCTGCATCGTGGGGCCGTTGGCGACGTTGTAGCTGGCCCGGCGCAGGCCATCCGCCAGCCCGTCCAGGTCATCCAGCGAGCGCGCCACGCGGCTGAGCGTGGCCTTGCCGCCGGAGGCGACGACGCTGCCAATGCCTCCCGCCACGCCGCCGAAGATGGCGGCGAAGGTGAGGTCCGCGCCCAGCGGGGCGCCCGCGACGGCGTTGCCGATGAGCTGGCTGCTCAGGCCGGACACCACGCCGCCAATGACATCCACGCCCGCGCGCAGGCCGATGTTGAGCAGGCTCCGGCTGGCGAGGTTGAGGCTGGTGGCGGCAATCTCTCCCACCGCGGAGAAGCCCCCGGCGATGGCGCCCGCCGCGGCGCCGATGCCCACCTGAGCGCCCCAGTCCGCCCAGCTGAACTCCTTGCCCATCGCGTTCGCGCTGATGTTGTAGGCGAGCCCTCCCAGCCCCGCGCCCACCAGTCCGCCCACCGCAACGCCGATGGCGACGGCGGCGACGCCCTGAAGGCCGGGGACGAACGACAGCGCGATGCCGCCCGCGATGAGCGCGATGTCCACCGCGTAGGAGACGATCTCCTCCCAGTGCTTGGAGAACCACTGGGGCAGCGTGTTGGTGAAGAAGTTCTTGATGGCGCCGAAGAAGCCGCGGCCCGTCGGGTCGATGAGCGTGAGTGGATCATTGAGGGCGTAGGCGTAGCGATTGAACGCCCCCATGCGGTCGTCGGGCGCTCCCATCTGCGCGTCGGCGGTGATGAAGTTGCCCAGCAGCGGGCTGTAGTAGCGCGAGGACGCGTAGTAGAGCCCGGTGCTGTCCAGCTCCAGCCCCGTGAACTTGCGCCGGAAGTCGTCGCTCCCCGTGCGCAGGCGCGGCTGCCCGAACGGCTCGTAGTCCAGGCGGCTGGCCACCTGTCCCTGCTCGTCGGTGGACAGCGTGGTGCTCTGCGTGTTGTCCAGATGGAAGTAGCGCGTCCCCAGCGAGGGGACCCCCACCTGCCCCGTGGGCGGCGTGCCCGACTCCGCCACGGTGACGGAGGCGACGAGCGCGTCGCCATCCAGGATGTAGCGGGTGTGCTGCCGCGCGCCGCTGGCGAAGCGGACCACCTCGAAGCAGGGCGCCACGTAGTACGTCGTGAGGTCCGGCTCGGCCTTCTTCAGGCGCCGCCCGTCCTGGTCATACGTGAAGCGGACCTGGCCCACCTCCTGGAGCCGCCGCTCCGCGTCGTAGCCGAAGCGGGTGGTGGTGCCCTGGTACGTCAGCTCCACCAGGCTGCCGTTGCCGTCGTAGCGCGCGTGCAGCGCGTCGGGGCTCGCGGGGGAGTAGCCCCGGGCCACCTGGTGACCCGCGCGCTCCAGCGTCAGCCCGGCCTTGCTGGTGAGGCTGCAGGCCCCGTCGTAGGCGAAGTCCTGGGTGCCGTACCCGCCGCCCTGGGCCTTCACCAGCTGGCCCAGCAAGTCGTAGGTGAAGCTCTGGTCCTGGGGCGTCTCCAGACTGTCTCTCAGCGCGCTCACCTGCCAGAAGGCGTCCCACTCCAGGGTGCTGGCGGCCGCGGGCTTCTCGTCGCCGGTGAAGACATCCTGGGTGAGCAGGTGTCCGTCCGGCGTGTAGGTCCAGGCCGTGCGCACGCCATTGCCATACCGGGCCACCGCGGGCGCGCCCAGCGCGGTGAAGTCCGAATGGACCAGGTGCTCCTTCGCGCCCTCGGTGATGCGCACCAGGCGCTGGAGCGCGTCGCGGTGGTAGCCCACCTCCGTCTTCGCGGCGTCCGGGTAGACGATGCGCGAGACGAGCCTCGCGGGCGTGAAGTCCTGGCCCAGCGTGTACGCCGTCCCGTCGAGCGTCAGCTTCACGGACGTCGTGTTCCCGTCCGCGTCGTGCCCATAGACGTACGCCGAGCCATCGGGGAGCTGGACTCCCGTCAGGAGCCCGAGCGAGTACGCGCTGGTCGGCTCGTCGTAGGTGTAGTCCGTCCGCGCGGTGCCGGCCTGCTTCGACAGGACGCGCCGGAGCGCGTCGTGCCGGAACACCGTCGCCTGGCCGGTGCCGTCGGTGTGCGTCCACTCCCGCTGCTCGTCGCGGTAGGCGTACGTCTCGCGGGTGAAGGTGGTGCTCCCCGAGCGGGTGGTGATGGCGGTGTGCCGGTCCACCCCGTCGTACGTGAAGGTCGTCTCCACCTTCGGGTCCGTGGCGCTCAGCCGTCGGCCGAGGGCGTCGTAGGTGTAGCGCGTGGTGTTGCCGCGGCCATCCTGCAGCTCCATCAGGCTGCGCGAGTCCCCGTGGAACCCGTGCGTCAGCGTGCGGGTGCGCGGCGCTGGCGTTCCGACGCCCTCGGTGAGCAGGACCTTGTCGGCGCGCGGGTACTGGTAGGTGGTGACGTTGGGCGCGGCGCCGGCGCTGGAGGTCTCCCGGCGCACCACGCGCTCGTATTCGTCGTAGGTCAGGGCCTGGGCGCGCTTGGAGGCGTCGCCGCTGAAGTAGGGCAGGCTCTGCTCAAGCGGCTGGTCATGCGCGTCCAGGACGGTGTCCTCGAGGATGGCGCGACCGATGAGCGCGCCGTTCTCCATTCCCTGGCTCGCCGTGCGCGTGACGCGGCCGAAGCCGTCCACGTACTCGGTGCGCACCAGCCACGTGTCCTTGCTCCAGTCCTGGCGCGTCAGCGTCTTGCGGTAGGCGCCCGTGCCGTCCTGGCCGCGCTGGAAGCGCATCGTCGCGAGGAGCGCCCCGCCAGGGCTCATCCGCTGGGTCTCCACCGGGCGCCCCAGCCCGTCGTGCACGTGGACCTCGCGGGCGCCGTTGGGCTGCGTCTGTGAGGTCAGCACGCCCTGGGCCGCGTCGTACTGGAACTCGAACTCCAGCGCGCGTCCGGAGGCGGGCGTGGGCAGCACGCGCTTGCTCGGGAAGGTGTGGTACGTGGACTCGAAGGTGTGGCTCACCGCGCCCTTCGCCGGGTCCTCCATCCGCGTCTGGTTGCCCCAGTCGTCGTACTGGTACGAGTAGACCTGCCATGCGTCTGCGCCCGTCCAGCGCGACTGCGTCTTCGTGTCCCAGGTGCTCGCGTCGTAGGTGGTGCGCTCCCAGCGCAGCGGCTGGTTGCCTTGCGCGTCCGTGCTGAGCTTGCGCTCGGTGAGGAAGCCGAGGCGGTGCTGCGCCACGTCGTTCTGGAAGGTCTGCCGGGTGTACAGCGTCGCGCCCGGCGCGCCGGTGATGCCCTGGGTGATGGAGGTGGCGTTGCCGTAGGCGTCGTACTGGAAGGCCTTGGTCTGCACGCAGTCGGGCGTGTCCGACTTCGCGAAGGTGTACAGCTTCTTTCGCACCTGGGTCGTCTGGAGTTGATGGACGCCGGAGCTCGCGGGCGTGAGGTAGTCGTATTCGGAGCGGACCATCAGAGCCCGGTCCGAGGCGCGCCGCACCGTCTGGCTCGCCACGGCGTAGGTGCGGGGGAAGTCCTGGTGGTAGCGCGTCTCGGTGATGGCGCCGGCGGTGCCGGTGTCCGGGTCCTTCTTGGACCACGCCGCGAAGCCCATCCAGCCGCGGCCCTGGAGGTTCAGCCTTGCGCCCGCGAAGGTGAAGGTATGGGCGTGGCGCCGTGTCTCGGAATACACCTGGGTGTACGCCGCCACGACGTAGCGCGGGGACTGGACGCTGCGCGAGGCGAAGCTCATGCCCACTTCAGGCGACTGCGCGCCGGGGTTGGCCGCCAGGGCGTACGTCGCGCCGGGGAGCTGGTTGTTGAACAGGGATTGGGTGTCGACGGCGTCCGGGGCGGGCGCCTCCCGGGTGTAGACGGCCGGGTCCGTGAGGGGCTTGTAGGTGAGCTCGAAGCGGCCGCCCAGGCCGTTGGTGATGCGGGAGACCAGGTCGGGGTACTCCGTCGTCGCGGCGAGCAGGTACGCCGCGCCGGAGCCGTCCACGTGGAGCAGGTCCGCCTTGCCCACGCCCGTCAGGCCCACCGCGGAGGTGGACTCGCCCACCGTCACGAAGGGCGGCACCTGGGACACCTTGGCGTGGAGGCGCAGCGCGCCGCCCTCGTTGAGCAGCACCGCGAGGCGGCGGGGAGTCGGCTCGCCGTCGCGTTGGTGCTCACCGACGATGACCAGGTCATCGCGGCCCTTACCCGTGACGTCGGCGGGCATGAGCTGGGGGATGGCGGCGCCGTACCGCAGGCCCGTGCTGCCCAGGTCCTGCACGACGAAGCCCTTGCCGGTGTTGAAGAGGGCGCGCAGGTGCAGCGTGCTCCCGTCCGTGTAGGGATTGAGCAGGTCCACCTGCCCGTCGCCATTCAGGTGGATGGGGACCAGGCTGCCGCCCCAGGGGACGCGCGAGCTTGGGGGCAACAGGGGCGTGTCCTGCTGTTGGAAGCCCCGGCGCTCGGGGCGGGCCATCAGCCCGGTGAGCTTCAGGAACCCGCCGTCGTTGGACGCGTGGACCAGGTCTGTCTGGCCATTGCCGTCCAGGTCCAGGGCGCTCAGGTGGCCGCCGAAGGGCAGGTGGGTGGAGGTGGCGCCGTGGGCCGACGGCGCGAAGCTGGAGCCATTGGAGTAGAGGACGTCCAGCTTCAACAGGGAGGCGTTGTTGGTGGCGTAGACCAGGTCCGTGCGTCCATCGCCATCCACGTCCAGGGCCATCAGCCGGCCGCCCCAGAGCAGGTCGATGGGGCCGGCGCCGTGGACGGGGCCTTCGCGGACCAGCGACCAGCGGCCGTTGCGCTCGGTGGCCTTGAAGAGCGTCAGGCCGAGCCTGCCTCCGTTGTTGGCGGCGTAGACCAGGTCCATGTGTCCATCGGCGTCCACGTCGAGCGGGCAGAAGGTGCCGCCCCAGCCGAGCTGCGCGCCCGTCAGGTCCACGGGGAAGGGGCCCTCCAGGCCGGTGCGCGTGGAGAGGTACAGGTCCAGCCGCAGCTGGAGGCTGACGTGGTAGGCGTGCAGCACGTCCGTGAGGCCCTGGCCGCTCACGTCCATGGGGATGCGCAGGCCTCCGGGCATGTTCTTGCCCAGCGCGCGCGAGGTCTGGAACAGCGTGGGGTCCGCCTCCGCCTGTCCCTGCCACAGGAAGGTGGTGCGGGGCAGCGAGGTGTCACGCGCCTCGGTGGTGACGGACTGCAGGAGCTGCCGGCGGGTGGCGCGGCTGGGCTGGTAGTCGAAGCGGTACGTCCTGGCGAGCGTGTCCCCGACGTAGGTCTGCACCTGGGACAATAGGCGGGTGATGCGGACGGGATGGCCGCCGACGTAGGTGGTGGCGATGTCCTGGCGGTCGATGAAGGTGAAGCGGACCTGTCGCTTCTTGGCGATGGGCTTCTTGAGGTTGTCCGTGTACTCGATGAGCTTGGGGTAGTGGGCGTTGTGCTGCGCGTCCTGCTCGTACGTCACCGTCATGAAGTTGCCGTGACGGTCCGTGACGCGGTTGAGCGACCAGAGGCGGATGGCGGGGACGGTGCTGGAGGCGGGGACGCGGGAGTCCACCGTCGCGCCGTACTCCCACGTCTGTCCATCGCGGGTGTGGACGGTGAAGGACTGGGGGCCGCGTTGGACATCCCAGCCGGAGGGGTAGTGGGGGACGACCTTGCGCCATGTCTGGATTTCGGTGTGGTAGACGGCCTGGGGTTGCCCATACGCGCCGGAGACCGCCATCAATCGCTGGCCATCCAGGATGAAGCGGTCGTCCAGGTCGTAGTTGATGCTGCCGTGTTGCCCGTCCTGGGCCACCGTCCTCCCCGCGCGGGTGATGGAGGACAGGCCGCTCAGGCCCCAGCCCACGCCGAGCAGCCCGTCGCCTCCGCCGCTGTTGTAGGCGATGCCCAGGGTGGGGGCGAGGCCGTTGGTGCCAGGAGGGACCTTGAGCTCGAAGGCATACGAGGCGCCTCCGTCCTTGTCGATGCTGAACTGGTCGGTGAGCTTGCCCGTGCTGTCTGCCATTGCATGCCTCCGCCTGGCGCAGAGCTCCGCCAGCGACGTCGACGCCCGAGGGCGTGACATGAGAGAACCGGCACTTCCTTCAAATCCAGACGTGAGGCAGTACGCGCAGTGCGAAGTGGGCGCGGAGTCTGGTTTGGAGGATGCGATCTGTCGAGGCGAACGTGACGGGGGGCGACTTTCGTACGTGGGGAGTGTCGCCTACCGGGCGGGTAACTGGCCTGTGCGGGTGATGCGGTAATCCCTGTCAGCCGGCAGGGGCCGGTGGCTGGGAAGAACGACGGGCCCGGGGGGGCGGGCCCGTCGTCGAGGCGACTCAGAACGTCGCGTCGAGCACGACGTCGCCCGCGGCGCCCACGCCCACGGCGACCTGGTAGGCGGACACGCGGCGCTCGAAGAAGTTGGTGAGCTCCTGCACGTCCTGCAGGTCCATGAAGGACAGCGGGTTCTTCGTCTTGAACACCGGGGAGATGCCCAGCATCTGCAGCCGCTGGTCCGCCGTGTACTCGAGGTAGCCGCGCATCTCCTGGACGGACAGGCCCGCGACGCCGCCGCTCAGCAGGTCCTGCGCGAACTGCGTCTCGCACTCCACCGCCTCGCGAATCATCGCCTCCACGTCGCGCTCCATCTTCGCGTCGAAGAGGTCCGGCTCCTCCTTGCGGGCCACCTGGATGCACTCGAACGCGAACCCCATGTGCGCGCTCTCGTCGCGGAACACCCAGTTCGTCCCCGCCGCGAGCCCGTTGAGCAGGCCCTTGCTGCGCAGGAAGTACACGTACGCGAAGGCCGCGAAGAAGAAGAGCCCCTCGATGCAGCCCGCGAAGCAGATGAGGTTGAGCAGGAACCGCTGCCGCTCCTCCTTCGTCTTCAGCGCGTCCACGTCGTGGATGCTGTCCATCCACTTCATGCAGAACTGCGCCTTGCGCTGGATGGAGGGGATGTTGTCGATGGCCGCGAACGCCTTGGCGCGCTCACCCGGGTCCGGCACGTACGTGTCCAGCAGCGTCAGGTAGAACTGGACGTGCAGCGCCTCCTCGTAGAGCTGACGCGACAGGTACATCCGCGCCTCGGGCGCGTTGAGGTGCTTGTACAGGTTCAGCACCAGGTTGTTGCCGACGATGCTGTCGCCCGTCGCGAAGAAGGCCACCAGCCGGTGGATGAGGTGTCGCTCCGCGTCCGTCATCTTCGAGCGGAGGTCCACCAGGTCCGTGGAGAAATCCACCTCCTCGACGGTCCAGGTGTTCTTGATGGCATTCCGGTACATCTCGAAGAAAACCGGATACGCCATGGGACGCAGCGTCAGGTTCAGGCCGGGTTCGAGCAGCATGGGCCGTGATCAACACCACGCTCACCGAAACGTCAATGCCGTGACCCGCCGATTCCTCAGGGTGTTCACGCGTGTGTCACATGCCCGCAAAAACAAAGCGAGCACACGCTCTCGCGCATGCTCGCTCCGGTGAAAATCAGCGTGTCAGGAATTCCTTACTGGCACGCCTCGCAGGCCTCGGGGTTCTCCAGGGAGCACGCCACGGCCTCGGCGTCCGTCACCTTGGCGGCCTTCGCCTCGGGCGCGGGGGTGACGGGCGCCGTCGCGGTGGCGCCGTTGCCGGCGATGGTCGCCTTGGCGATGCGCGTGGCCGGACGCGAGCGCAGGTAGTACGTGGTCTTCAGCCCCTTCTGCCACGCGTAGAAGTACATGGAGGAGAGCTTGCCGATGTTCGGCGTCTCCACGAAGAGGTTGAGCGACTGGCTCTGGTCGATGAAGGCGCCGCGGTCGGCCGCCATGTCGATGAGCGAGCGCATGGGCAGCTCCCACGCCGTGCGGTACACCGTGCGCAGGTGCTCCGGCAGCTCCGTCACGTCCTGCACGCTGCCCTCGGCCAGCTTGATGCGGTTGCGCACCGACTCGTTCCACAACCCCAGCGCCTGGAGGTCGCGCACCAGGTAGCGGTTGACCTGCAGGAAGTCACCCGACAGCGTCTCGCGCTTGAACAGGTTGGACACCTGCGGCTCGATGCACTCGTAGCAGCCCGCGATGGACGCAATCGTCGCCGTGGGCGCAATGGCAATCATCAGCGAGTTGCGCAGGCCGTGCTGCTGGATGCGCGCGCGCAGCGCCTCCCAGCGCGCCGGGTCCTCCGGCGTCACGCCCCAGCTTTCGAACTGCAGCTCCCCCTTCGCCGCCCGCGTCTCCGGGAAGGAGGGGTGCGCGCCGAACTGCTCGGCCAGCTCGCACGAGGTGGTCAGCGCCGCGAAGTAGATCTCCTCCGAAATCTTCTTCGACAGGGCCCGCGCCTCGGCGGAGTCGAACGGGAGCTTGAGCTGGAAGAAGACGTCCTGCAGGCCCATCAGCCCCAGGCCCACCGGGCGCCAGCGGCGGTTGGAGTCCGCCGCCGTGGGGATGGGGTAGTAGTTGAGGTCGATGACCCGGTCCAGCTGCTTGAGCGCGAGCTGGGCGTTGGCGCGCAGGCGCTCGAAGTCGAACTTCCCGTCCGCCACCATGCGGCCCAGGTTCAGCGAGCCCAGGTTGCACACCGCCGTCTCACCCTGGCTCGTCACCTCCAGGATTTCGGTGCACAGGTTGGACAGGTGGATGACGTTCTCGGGGCGGCCCGTCTGGTTGCTCTTGCGGTTGCAGATGTCCTTGAAGGTCATCCAGCCGTTGCCCGTCTGGGCGAGCGTCTTCATCATCCGCGCGTAGAGGTCACGCGCCTTCACCTTGCGCATGGCGAGGCCCGAGGCCTCCGCCTCCACGTAGGCCTTCTCGAACTCCGCGCCGTACAGGTCCGTCAGGTGCGGCACCGTCTTCGGGTCGAAGAGGCTCCAGTCGCCCTCCGTCTCCACCCGCTTCATGAACAGGTCCGGCACCCAGTTGGACAGGTTCAGGTTGTGGGTGCGGCGGGCCTCGTCACCGGTGTTGTCGCGCAGCTCGAGGAAGTCCTCGATGTCCGCGTGCCACGTCTCCAGGTACACGCAGCAGGCGCCCTTGCGCTTGCCGCCCTGGTTCACCGCGGCCACGGACGCGTCCAGCGTCTTGAGCCAGGGGACGATGCCGTTGGAGTGGCCGTTGGTGGAGCGGATGAGCGAGCCGCGCGCGCGCACGCGGTGGTAGCCCACGCCGATGCCGCCGGAGAACTTGGACAGCATCGCGATGTCCGAGTACTTCCGATAGATGGCGTCCAGGTCGTCCGCCGGCGAGTCCAACAGGAAGCAGCTGGACAGCTGCTCGTGGCGGGTGCCGGAGTTGAAGAGGGTGGGGGAGCTGGGCAGGTACTCCAGCGAGCTGAACAGGCGGTAGAGCTCGATGGCCTCGCGCGCGTTGTCGCCGCTGAGCGCGCACGCCACGCGCAGGAAGAACTCCTGCGGCGTCTCCAGCACCTCGCGCGTCTGCGGGTTCTTCAGGAGGTAGCGGTCGTAGACGGTGCGCAGGCCGAAGTACTCGAACAAGTCATTGCGCGACGGGTCGATGGCCGCGTTGAGCTTGCGCGCGTTGGCCTGGACGAACTGCAGCAGGCGGTCCGCGATGAGGCCGTGCTTGTGGCCCGCCGCCACCGACTGGCTGAAGGAGTGGATGTCCTGGTTGCTGACCTCCTTCTGGATGAAGGTGGCGAGCAGCCGCGCGGACAGGCGCGCGTACTCGGGCTCCTCGACGATGAGCGCGGCGGCGGTCTGGATGGACAGGCTGTCCAGCTCGCGCGTGGTGGCGCCGTCATAGAGGCCGGAGATGGTCTTCGTGGCCACGCGCATCACGTCCACGCGCGACAGCCCCACGCAGCTCTTGCCCACGGCGCGCACAATCTTGTTCAGGTCCACCGACTCGGCGGTGCCGTTGCGCTTGCGCACGCGCATGGTGGTGGGGGCGAACTCGCTCTGCGTGGGCTCGGGGGCCGCGACGGGTGCCGTACTCGCGCTCGGTCCGGATTGGCCGGGGGTGGCGGGCGGAACGGGCATGGGCGCGGAGGCGGGCTTCACGGGCGTCTCGAAGTTCACGAGCGGCTCACTCCAAAATGGCGATGGCGTGGCCATGGGGACAAGCGGGGAGCTTGCCCTGGGAGGGGTTTCCCGGGCCACGAAAACAACTGCACGGATGTGTAGGGAAGAAGGCCCGCTCTACCGCCGCGGACCTACGGTCTCAAGGAGACCGGAGAGCACAGGCGACATACGGGGTAGACTGCTGTGTGTAAATAAACCACAACCCCTCCCTGAGCCCTTTGGGACGCCACCGGAATGGTGGGGCGTCGTCGACCGGCCACAAGGTATGGGGGGCATCCGTTGGTGTCAACGCGAGATCTAGTGCTTGGGTAGGTCCGTCCCTTGCAATCTATGATCGATCTCCAACGGTCTACGTCACGTTCTGCTCACAACACTGAGTCCCAGGTCCGGAGACGCTCCGTATGGAGCGGCCGGAATCGGACCTGGGAGGACGGATGTCCCGCGCCCCTCTCAGGGAGTCGTCCCGGAATCCATGCCCGAGTCGACCGGCGGCGTGGGTGAGGCCCCCTCGGGAGCCCCCTCCGGCGAGGTCGGTGTGGGTGCGGGTGGGGGTGACTGGACAGGCTGGGCGGGAGGGGTGGCCTGCTGAGGCTCCTGGGGGCCGCTGAGGGTGTGGACGGCGCGGCGGAGGGCCTCCTCGAGCTCCCGGGCGGGCGGGGTGACGACGGTGAGCATCTGGTGGGCGCTGCGCGCGTGGCGCGTCTGGCTCTCGGCGGCGAGCTTGAGCTGGACCAGGGCGTCGCTGACCAGCCTGCGCGCGTCCTCGAGCTTCTGGCGGGCCTGGAAGAAGGCGACCTCGGTCATGAGCTTCTGGAGGGTGAGGCGCTGCTCCTCGGTGACGCCGGAGAGCTTCTCGGCGCGGCGCAGGTAGTACAGGCCCTGCTCCACCTTGGCGGGCTCCTCGGAGTTGATGCGAGGGCGGGCCAGCGACTCCAGGAGGGGGAACAGGGCCCGGTCCATCTCATCGCGCTCGGTGTACTTGTTCATCGTGAGCGCCATGACGTCCTGTCCTTCCAGGGGGATGGGCGCGTAGGCGTCCGCGAGCCGGGGGTCGCCGGGGCGGTAGGGGACGGCGCCCATGGGGGCCATGCGGCCCTTCATGACGACGAGCTGGCCGTCCACGGGGGCCAGGGTGAAGGTGCGCGCGTTGAGCTGGGACAGGAGGAAGACGACCACGCCTCCGAGTCCAATAATCAGGAAAAACACGAGCAACCGCGTGAAGGTCCGCCGTGCGCGATAGCCAAAGCCCTGCTGTGCCGCTCCGTTCATGTCGCCTGCTCTCCTGACGTCCGGGCGCCGGGGCCACCGTGTGGCCTGGCGCTTTCCTTGGGGCGCGGAGGCCCACGGCTATACTCCTACCCCCGAACACACCCATGCATCACACATTCCGTCGCATGGGGCCCAGTGAACTGCTGCCCCGCTACATCTTCGCCGAGAGCCTCTTCGCGCGCCGCCGGGTGCTGGAGGTGGACGCGGTGGCCTCCACCGGAGGCGAGAGCGCGCGTTTCCTCCTGGAGCGGGGTGCCCGCGCGGTGGTGGCGTGCGACGCGGACGTGAAGGCGGTGTCGGCGGCGCAGAAGGCGCACGGTGGGCCCACGCTGCGCTACCGCGCCAACATCTACGACGACTTCGAGCCGGGCAGCTTCGACGTGGTGATGGTGGCGGACCTGGCCCCGTACGTCCGGGCGCCGGAGCTGCTCGCGGAGCTGGCGCGGCTGGTGGCGAAGCAGGGCTTCCTGGTGGGCGGCCTGCGCAACATCGCGGGGCTGGCGCTGCCGCAGCTGTTGGAGGCCGAGGAGGGCTCGCCGCCGCCGACGTATGGGTTGCTGCTGGATGCGCTCAACGTGCACTTCCCCCAGGTGGAGGTGGCCACGCAGTCCCCCGTGCTGGGGTACCAGCTCGCGTTCGAGAAGGGGGATGGGCTGCAGGTGGATGGCTCGCTGGTGCAGACCAGCGAGGCGGCGTACTTCGTGGTGGTGGCGGGGCTGGAGCCGGCGCGCGTGGTGGACCCCACGTGGGTGCAGCTGCCTCCAGAGCCCCTGGCCTTCACGCGGGCCAAGCTGGATGAGGTGGTCGCCCGCGCGAAGTCGTGGGAGGAGCGCAGCGGGCGGCTGAAGGAGTCGCTGACCCGGCTTCGCACCGAGCTGACGGAGCGCGAGGAGGAGGTCGCCTCGCTCAAGCCCGTGCTGGAGGACGCGCGCGAGGAGGTGGCCCGGCTCACCGCGCAGCTCGAGCAGGCGCGGGGCACGCCGGAGTCGCAGCGCGAGCGCGATGACCTGGCCGGGAAGCTGCGTCGGCGGGAGCTGGAGCTCCAGGTCGCGCACGAGCGGCTGGGGGACGCGGACCGTCGGCTGACGGCGCAGCGGTTGGAGGTGGAGGCGGCGCAGCGGACGCAGGCGGAGGCCGGTGTCCAGCTGCTCGCGGGGCAGGAGACGCTCCGGCTGGAGCGCGCGCGCCGTGAGGAGCAGGCCGCGTCCCTTGAGGAAGCTCGGGAGCGGTTGACGGCGGCGTACACGCAGTTGCGTGAGCTGCAGGATGAGTTGACCACGCTGCGCATCGACCGGGAGAAGGACCGGTTGGTGGCGGAGCGCGCCGGGGAGCAGGTGGAGGACCGCCGTCGCGCCGCGGACGCCGCTCGGGAGCGGGAGCTGCGCATCGCCGAGCAGTACTCGGCGGCCCTGGCGGCGGTGGAGCACCTGAAGATTGGGACGGCCCGGGCGGAGCAGTCCGCGCGCGACGCGGCGGCGGCCCTGTCCTTGAAGGAAGCGGAGCTGGCGCGCGCGACGCGGGAGCTGACGGAGGCGTCGCTGCGGGCGACGTCGGCCGAGGGCTCTCGACGGGACGCGGAGGCCCGGCTGGAGGCGCTCCAGGCGGAGGGGCGCGGGCAGGAGACGGAGCTCGTCGCCGCGCAGGCGCGCGAGGCCCGGCTGACGCGCGAGCTGGCGGCGCTCACCGAGCGCGAGGCGCTGGCTCGGGCGACGTCCCAGAAGCTGGAGGAGTCGCTTCACGAGGCCCACGAGCGCATCTCCGGATTGGAGGAGGAGCGCGCTCGCGTCGAGGCGGGGCTCACGGGGGCGTTGGAGGCGGAGCGGGCCCAGCTCCAGGCGCGGCTGTCGGCGCTGGAGGGGCAGCTCGAGGCCGAGCGGGCGAAGGCGGAGGCGCTCGGGGAGGAGGCTCGCACCGAGGCCGCCATTCGCGCGGAGACCGAGGCTCGCAAGCGCGAGCTGGAGGACGAACGTCAGGCGCTGGTGCGGCGGGTGGTGGAGCTGGAGGCGGAGGTCTCCTCGCTCAGTCGTTCCCGTCGTGAGGAGTCGGCGCGCGCGGAGGAGTCGGAGACGGCGCTTCAGGCCGCGCAGGCGGACCTGGAGACGGCGCGGGAGGAGCGGGACTCCACGGCGGCGCTGGCCGCGCGGGTGGGCGGTGAGCTGGACCAGGAGCGTGAGGCTCGCGCCGCGGTCGAGGATGCGCTGCGGGTGTCTCGCGGCAAGCTGGAGAGCGCGACCCAGCGGCTCGTCGAGGCCGAGGCCACGCTGGCGAGGACCCGAGAGGCGCTGGACGCGGAGGTGGCGCGGCGGGCGGCGCTGGAGGCTGCGCTGGCGGAGGTCCAGGCGACGCTCGAGGCCGAGCGGGATGGACGGTTGAAGTCGGGCTCCGCGTTGGAGGTGCTGCGCGCGGAGCTGGAGGCGGAGAAGGGGCGTCGGGAGTCCTCGGAGGCGGCGCTCGCGGAGGCCGAGGCGGGGTTGAGCGAGGCGCGACAGGCGCTTGCGCAAAGCCGCGAGGCGCTGGACGCGGAGGCGGAGCGGCGCGCGCGGTGGGAGGCGGCGCTCGGGGATGTGCAGGTCCAGCTCCAGACGGAGTTCCAGCGGAGGGCTCGGGCCGAGGAGTCCCTGGCGGAGGTCCAGGGGCGGCTCCAGGGCGAGGGCCAGCAGCGCACCCACGTCGAGGGCACGCTGGCGGAGGCCCAGGCTCGACTCCAGGAGGAGGCCGAGCGGCGTGGGCAGGTCGAGGCGATGCTCGCGGAGCTTCGCGTCGAGCTTTCGCGCGAGAGCGACGCGAAGGCGCGGGTCGAGGCGAGTCTCCGTGCGGAACGGTCTCGGGTCGAGGCTGCGCTGGCCGAGGCCGAGGCGCGGCTGCGTTCGGAGGGCGAGGAGAAGGCCCGTGTCGCGGAGTTGCTCGCCGAGGCTCGGGAGCGTGCTCTCAAGGAGGCGGAGGACCGGGCCCGTGTCGAGGCGTCGCTCGTGGAGGCGGAGTCTCGTGCTTCCGAGGTCGAGGCCGAACTCGCGGAGACGACGGCGCGCGTCCAGCGGGAGGCCGATGCGAAGGCTCGCATCGAGGCGTCGCTCGCGGAGGCTGAGGAGCGGGCTCGCAAGGGGGGGGAGGACAAGGCCCGGGTCGAGGAGTCGCTCGCCGACGTGGCCGCGCGAGTCCGGCGCGAGGCCGAGGACCGTGCTCGCATCGAGGTGGCGCTCGCCGAGGCGGAGGCCCGGGCGCTGAAGGAGGCTGAGGGCCGGGCTCGTGTCGAGGCTGCGCTTGCCGAGGTCGAGGCCCGTGCTCTGAATGCGGCTGAGGACCGGGCTCGTGTCGAAGCGGCGCTCTCCGAGGCGGAAGCTCGGGCTCTGAAGGAAGCTGAGGACCGGGCTCGCGTCGAAGCGGCGCTCTCCGAGGCGGAAGCTCGGGCTCTGAAGGAAGCTGAGGACCGGGCTCGCGTCGAAGCTTCGCTGGCCGAGGTCGAGGCTCGGGCTCGGACAGAGGCTGAAGAGAAGGCTCGCGTCGAAGTTTCGCTCTCCGAGGTCGAGGCCCGTGCTCGGACCGAGGCTGGAGAGAAGGCTCGCGTCGAAGCCGCGCTCGCCGAGGTCGAGGCCCGTGCTCAGCGGGAGGCCGAAGCGCGGGCGCAGGTCGAGGCGGCGCTCACCGAGGCGCACGCTCGTGCCCTGACGGAGGCGGAGGAGCGGGCTCGGGCCGAGGCTCGTGCTCAGAAGGAGTCCGAAGACAGGGCCCGTGTCGAAGCCGAGCTCGCCGAGGTCGAAGCTCGTGCTCTGCGCGAGGCCGAAGACAGGGCGCGTGTCGAAGCTGTTCTCGCCGAGGTCGAGGCCCGGGCTCAGGCGGACCAGTCTCGTGTCGAGACCTCGCTCTCCGAGGTCGAGGCTCGCGCCAAGACGGAGGCCGAGGACAGGGCTCGGGTCGAAGCCGCGCTCTCCGAGGTCGAGGCTCGCGCCAAGACAGAGGCCGAGGACAGGGCTCGGGTCGAAGCCGCGCTCATCGAAGTCGAGGCTCGTGCCCGAACGGAGGCCGAAGAGAGAGCCCGTGTCGAAGCCGCGCTCGTCGAAGTCGAGGCTCGTGCTCGAACGGAGGCCGACGAGAAGGCTCGCGTCGAGGCGGGGCTCGAGGCGGCGCTGGCTCGCATCGCTGAAGTCGAGGCGCTGAGGGCTCGCGCGGAAGAGGCGCTGGCCGCGGCGCGACTGCAGCTCGAGACGGAAGTCGAGCAGCGCACCCGGGAGTCCGCGTCACTGGCGCAGGCTCGCGAGGCGCTGGAGCAAGGCGAACTCCAGTCCCAGGCCTCGCTGGCGGAGGCTCGCCGGTTGCTCACCGCGGAGCGGGAGGCTCGTGAGGCACTGGTCACCGAGCTGGCCTCGGAGCGAGAGGCGCTGTCCGCCGCTCGCGCGGAGCTGGAGACCGAGCGTCAGGAACGCAGTGACGGTGAGGCCGGTCTTGCGCGCGTCCACGAGCGACTCGATGCCGAGCAGCGCGCTCGCTCTGAAGCGGAAGCGTCGCTGGCTCGCACCCGGGACTCGTTGTCCGCCGAGGAGTCAGCTCGCGCTGAGATGGAAGCCTCGTTGGCCCAGGTTCGCGCGGCCCTCGCGACCGAGCAGGAGGGTGGACAGGCGACTCTCGCGGAGTTGACGCGTGAGCGTGAGGCCCTGACCCAGGCCCGCGCGGAGTTGTCCGTCCGCGAGGAGCGCCTGACGGAGCTCACGACGCGCGAGCAGTCGCTGCGTGAGTCCGTGGAACGCCTGGAGACGGAGCGCGCCCAGGTGGAGGCTTCGACCCTGGCGCAGCGCGAGGCACTGGAGGCCCGACTGGCTTCGCTCGAAACGTCCTTGGGAGCGTCCGAGGCCGCGAAGCGCGCGGTGGATGCCCAGCTCTCCGAGCGGGATTGGACGCTGCAAGAGCTGCAGACCCAGATGGAGCGTCTGCGGGAACAGGTGCGCGAAGGCGAGGCCCGGGCCACGCAACTGTCCGAGGCCGCCACCGTGCGCGAGGCGGAGCTGGAGAAGACCGAGGACACCCTGGAGGCCACCCGCCAGGAGGTGCTGGGCCTTCGCGGTGAGCTGACCCATCTGCTGGCCGCGCGTCAGGAGGTGATGCGCCTGGGGATGGAGCTCCAACGCGCCATGGCCGCGCTGCACGAGCGTGGGCAGCACCTCACGCGTCTCGACGCGGAGTTGGTGGATGCTCGCGAGCGGCTGGTGGCCCAGCGCGAGAACGCCGAGTTGCTCATGGTTCAGCTCGAGACGGCGCGGCGCTTCGCGGGCAAGGCCACCGCCATGGAGAGCACGCTCGAGAGCGAGCGCGCCGAGCTGGCGCGTGTCACCGAGACCGCGCGGACGGAGCAGGAGCGCGCCGCGACGCTGGAGGCCCGCCTGCGCGAGACCACCGAGGCGCTGGAGCAGGCGCGCGCGGACTGGGACGCTCGGCTCGCTGACCTCACCGCGCACCTGGAGACACACCAGTCGGCCCGGGGCACCCTGGACGCTCGACTCGCGGAGACCACTGCGCAGCTCGACACCGAGCGCGCGGAACGCACCGCGCTCGATGCCCGACTCAGCGAGACCACTTCACAGCTCGACACCGAGCGGACTGAACGGGGCGCGCTGGAGACCCGGTTCGCAGAGGTCACGTCCCAGTTCGACACGGAGCGCACGGAGCGCACCGCACTGGAGTCCCGGCTCACGCAGACCTCCGAGCAGCTCGAGGCCCACCGCGTGGAGCTGGCCGAGCTGTCCTCTCGCCTGACGGAGTCCACGGCGCTGCTCGAGGCCGCGCGGACGGGGCGCTCCGAGCTGGAGTCTCAGCTCGACACCGAGCGCTCCGACAAGGCGACCGTGGAGTCTCGCCTCAACGACACCGCGTCGCAGCTCGACACCGAGCGCGCGGGCCGCGTCGAACTCGCCTCGAGACTCTCCGACCTGGAGTCCAGCACCGCCAGCCTGCGCGAGGAACTCGATGTCCGGCTCGCGGAGAAGGCCACCCTCGAAGCCCGACTGGCCGAGGCCACCACCGGCTTCGAGTCCCGCCGCGCCGAGCTCGAGGAGCGCCTCTCCGGGCTGGAGTCCGCCGCCACGCAGAGCGCCACCTCGCTCCAATCCCTCCAGGAGCGAGCGACGCGCGCCGAGGCCGAGCGCGAGCGCCTCCAGTCCGACCTGACCGTGGCCCGCGCCGCGCGCGTCCGCCTGGAAGGTCGCATCACCGCCATGGAGACCGCGTCCACCGACGCCGTCCGCCTGCTCGACACCGAGCGCGCCGAGCGCACCCGCCTCTCCGAGTCCCTCGACGAGGCCCGCCGCCAGCTCCAGCAGAAGGACGGCTCCACGTCCGACCGCCTCGCCACGCTGCGCACGGAGCTGACGCGCCTCCAGGACCAGGCCCAGGCCCTCACCGCCGAGAAGCAGGAACTCCTCAAGGACCGCTACGAGCGCGAGCGCCTGGAGTCGCTCGTGAAGGACCAGCAGGCGCGCCTGTCCTCCATCGAGGCCGAGCGCAACGAGCTGCTCGCCGCCACCGAGGAACTCAAGGCCTCCTCCCAGCCCGAGGCCGTCCTGGAGATGGCCGCGGAGATGGAGCACCTCCAATCGCTGGTGGACTCCCTGCAGACGCAGCTCGAGGCCCAGGAGACAGAGTTGGCCACCCTGCGCCGACAGACGGCGCGGACCGGCGCCAACCCCGTCCAGGACATCTACGAGCGCGCCAACGCCGAGCTCAAGGCCGTCAAGAGCGAGCTGTCCCGTCGCACGGGCGTGGTGCACACGCCTCCGGGCGGCATCCCCGTCCGTACGCCCACCATCCCCCAGGTCAAGCCGCCACGCACCGCCGTGCCCGCGCTCGACATGCCCGACCCCACGCCCCCGAAAAAGGCGGACGAGCGCGAGTGACGTTCCGCGACTAGGATTGCGTGCGTGGACGTCCGCGAGCGCATCTTCAAGTACCAGGGCCTGGGCAATGACTTCGTCGTCCTGGACCGTCGTCGGTCCGGGGTGGACATCGACGCCGACACGTCGCGCTGGATGTGCGACCGCCGCCTGGGCATCGGCGCGGACGGGGTGCTGTCGCTGCTGCCGTCCGAGCACGGCCTGGCCCGCATGGTCGTCCACAACGCGGACGGCAGCATCGCGGAGATGTGCGGCAACGGCCTGCGCTGCGCCGTGAAGTACCTGGTCGACCACTCCGGAGAGACGCCCGCGCGCCTCGACGTGGAGACGGGCGCCGGAGTGCTCACCTGCATGCCCGGCTACGGAGACGGCGGGGTGGTCTCAGTGGACATTTCCATGGGGCCGGCACGGCTCGTGGCCCCCAACCTCCCATCGGGTGCCACGGGGCGTCCGTTCCTGGACTCCCCCCTGCCGGGACACCCCGAGCTGCGCGCGTCCGCGGTGAGCATGGGCAACCCCCACCTCGTCCTGCTCGACAGGCCGCTGGAGGACGCGCCCAAGCTGGGGCCCGAGCTGGAGCGGCACCCATCCTTCCAGGACCGCACCAACGTGGAGTTCGTCCGGGTGGAGCAGGACGGGCTCACCGTCGTCGTGTGGGAGCGGGGCTGTGGCCTCACCCAGGCGTGTGGCACCGGGGCGTGCGCGTCCGCGGTGGCGGCGGTGCTGGCCGGACGACTGCCCCCCGAGACGTGGCTGCGAGTCACCCTGCCGGGAGGCGACCTGGGCATCCGCGTGCCCGCCGACCTGTCCGACATCCGCCTCCGGGGACCGGTCGCCTTCGTCTTCGAGGGCGTTGTCGGGCTTGCTGGGGGCCGGTAACCTCCGACCTCCCCCTTCGCACCCGGGTCAGACAGCGCGTGGCCGGTCCCATTCTCGTCGTCGACGACGACCTGTTCTTCCGCCAGCTCGCCAGCGACATGCTGGCCCGTCATGGGCACCGCGTCGTCGCCGTGGAGAACGGCACGGTCGCGCTCGAGGAGGCGGCCCGCACGCCCTTCGACCTGGTCATCACCGACGTGGTGATGCCGGGCGTGGACGGCTTCGCGCTCACCGCGCGCCTGCGCGAGAGGGACCCGGACCAGGAGGTCATCCTGGTCAGCCAGCGCACCGACATCAAGGGCTCGGAGATGGCGCTGCGCTCGGGCGCGGCGGACTGTCTGGCCAAGCCCGTGGACGAAGCCGACCTGGTGCTCGCGGTGGACCGCGCCCTGGAGCGCGCCGCCCTGCGCAAGGAGCGGGCGCAGCTGCGCGACGAGAACATGGAGTTCGCGCGCTTCCACAACCTGCACCAGCGCTGCCTGGAGCTCATCTCCCAGTCGGATTTGGAGTGGCTGCAGGAGCGCATCATCTCGGAGCTGTCCGCGGTGTGCGACGCGCAGAGCGCCGCGCTGTGGGTGCTGGATGACCGGGGGGACCTGGTGCTGCGCGCGTACCGGGGCCTGCTCGACAAGCAGTTCCTCGCCGAGCGCATGAGCCCCGAGGGGCCGCTGGCGGGCCGGCTCAAGGACGCGCAGCCCTGGTTCGCCAGGGACGAGCGCTCGGCGGTGTTGTACGTGCCGCTGATGGCCACGGGAGAAATCGTGGGCCTGGCGCAGCTGTCGGACCCGCTGGCCGGGGACTTCCGTCAGGAGCACTCCCGCGACGCGCGCGTGCTGGCGGACTTCGCCGCAGTGGGCGTGAAGAACGGCCGGCGGATGATGGCCCTGCAGCGGCTGGGCCTGCGGGACCGCGAGACGGCGGCCTACAACCTCAGCTACTTCACCGACTACGCGTCCAAGGAGATCTACAAGGCCCGGCGCTACGGCCGCACCTTCTCCCTGCTCACGTTCTCCATCGACAACCTGCCGCTGGTGCGGGTGCGGCAGGGCGCGGCGGACGCGAAGAAGGCCGTGCGCGGCATCATCAAGGCGCTCAGCAAGATCATCCGCGACTCGGACGTCATCGCGAAGGCGAGCGACCAGGAGTTCTACCTGCTGCTGCCGGAGACGGACTTCTTCGGGGCCATGATGTTCGTGCGCCGCGCGGTGGCGGCGGTGCGCGAGGAGCCCGAGGTCCAGGACGTGGAGCAGCGGCTGCCCCTGGCGCTGGTGGGCGGCGCGAGCACCTTCCCCAAGGACGGGGAGGACTTCGACGAGCTGGTGCACCGCTGCCGGCGCCGCATGGACGAGCGCCGCGCGTCGCTGCAGCGGCGGCTGATGCTGGACGGGCTGCCGTTCTGGGACGAGGTGGACCTGCTGCTCGGCACCCCCAACAGCCCCAAGCTGCCGGTGGATGACCGCGCCGAGCCCAGCCGTCGGGGCAAGGTGGCGGACGTGCTCTTCGACGAGCTGCAGGCGGAGATCGCCCGCGAGCTGATGCGAGACCCAGGCTCGCGCGGCCTGTTGTACGTGGGCGGGCCGGAGATTCGCTCGGACCTGCCCATCGCCGCGGGGCTGGAGTCCGCGCCGCCGGACTTGTCCTCGCGCATCTACCTCTTGGGCCGGCGCATGGATTTGGAGTCGCACCCCGCGCTGACGCCGGTGTTCCTGGAGGGCGACGAGCGGGTGTCGCGGCACGAGTTCATCCTCTGGCTGTCGGAGAGCGCGGCGTACGCGCTCATCCAGCGGCGGGGACGCGGCGCGACGTGGGGCTTCCACACCTCGGACACCGCGGTGGTGGACGGGCTCATCTCCAAGCTGCAGGCCGAGTACGACCTGCAGCCCTACTGATACGAAGCGGAGCGCCGTCGTGGCCCAGGTGCGCAAGATTCTCATCGCCGACCCCGACCTCGAGTCCGTGCGCGCGCTGTCCCGCGCGCTGCGCACCAAGGGGTATCAGGTGCACTACGCGCCGGATGGCTCGCGGGCGCTGGAGGTGGCGGTGCTGCGCCACCCGGACCTCACGCTGTTCGACGAGCACTGTCGGCTGCTGGAGGCGCGCACCTTCATCCAGATTCTGCGCACCAACCCGCGCACCGAGGACATCCCCGTCGTCCTCACCACGTCCAGCTTCGACGGCGACCGCTACCGGGGCCTGCGCGACGGCTACCTGCGCAAGCCCTTCAACCTGGACGAGGTGCTCAGCCGCATCGAGCACATCTTCCGGCGCAACGAGGCGGCCAAGGACCTCAAGGTCGAGCAGCAGGAAATCGAAGGCTCGCTCAGCCAGCTGAGCATCCCGGACCTGATGCAGCTGCTCGGCATGAACCGGCGCAGCGGCAAGCTGTCGCTGGAGCGCGGCAACGAGCGCGGTGAAATCCACGTCGTGGAGGGCCGCCCCGTCAACTCGAAGCTGGGCCGCGTGGAAGGGGAGAAGGCCCTGTTCCGCCTCCTGGCCTGGGGGGACGGCACCTTCACCTTCTCGCCGGGCGGCAACCCCGGGAAGGCGCGCATCAACCGCGCCATGGACGACGCGCTGCTGGAGGGCATGCGCCAGTCGGACGAGGTGAACCGGCTCTTGCCGGGCCTGCCTCCGCGCCACACGCGGCTGATGCTCGCGCCGGACCTGGCGCTGCAGCAGGACCAGCACCCGGTGACGGCGCAGGTGGTGGACCTGCTGCGCCAGCCCCGGGCCCTGGGCGAGGTGCTGGACCTGGCGCCCGCCACGGACCTGGAAGTGCTGGGCGTGCTGTCCACGCTGATGCAGCGGGGCGTGGCGAGGCTGGCGGACGCGGCGGGCACGGACGCGAACGCGGGCGAGCTGCTGGGCGCCGCCGAGGTGCACGCCCTGCGCGGTCGAATCTTGCGCACCAAGGCGCCGGCGAAGGTGGCCACCGCCAAGGTCTTCGTGTGCGGCAGCGGCGCGGCGGCGGCGCGGCGAATCATGGCGCGCGTGCCGGGGCTGGAGGCCCTGTCGGCGGAGCCCACCGCGGTGAAGAGCGGCTTTGGCACGCTGGGGCGGCTGGTGCTCAGCGAGGTGCTGCGGCTGGACTTCTGCGTGCTGCCTCCCGCCGAGGCCGCGCGGCCCTTGTGGCGGCCCTTCAGCGCGGGCGCCGTGGGCGCGCTGCTCTTGGACGTGTCCGAGCCGGCCGTGGGCCTGGCGCACTACCTGGCCTGGGAGGCGCGCATGCCCGTCGTGGTGGTGGGGCTGGACGTGCCGCCGAGCCTCCAGGGCTCCCCGGCGGGCGTGCTGAGCGTGGTGGATGACCTGGGCGAGGCGCTGCGAGCGCTGCTGGTCCAGGCCCTCAACCCGGCACCCATGTTGCCGGGCGTGCCCCAGGTCCAGCGCGCGAGCGCCTCCGCGGGGTAGCGCGAGGGCGTCAGGCGGCGGGCTCGAGCTCGATGCCGAGCGCCTCGTTGGCGAAGCGGAACATCCGGGCGCGGAGCTGCTCCAGGGCCTCCAGCGTGTGGCGGCCGGCGCGGTTGGCCGCGTCCTCCAGGCGCTCCTTGCATTGGAGGTCCGCGCACAGGCTGATGCCCACCCGGCGCTTGTTCGTCACATCGGTGGTGAGCATGGTCACCTCGCTCGACGCGCCGGAGTGGTGGCACCACTCGCACATGCGGGTGACGTTCTCCCCGCCCATCGAGTCCCGTCGGAAGATGATGCCGATAGGCTGGCGGCTGCCGGGCGCGGAGAAGATGAGGTACACCCGGAGGCCGGACGTCTCCGTCCAGGCCAGGTAGTCGCGGACGAACAAGGGGAAGGTGAGGCCCGGCGGCATCTCCATGACGCGGAGGTCTCTCGGGCGGAAGGACTCGATGAGGTCCCGGTCGGACTCGAATCGGAACACGGCTGCTCCTTGGCGTACGTCTGGACCTAACAGGCAGCGGTGGCTGTTTCTACCCGAACCCGCCGGGAAGCCAGGCCCCGCTCCGGTCCCCTGCCTGGAGGGTGGCCGCCGCTCGGGTGTGGGAGGCGCGGGGGCCCGACACCGTGCACGAGTCCACAGTCCCGAGGGAATGGAAGGGGCACTGCGTCATGACCGCCCTGGTGGGCGCATGCGTCGCGGGCTGACTCACGCGTGACATGGCGATGAGACAAGCAGGCCCGTCGACTCCGGCGTCTGCCCTCGCCGGCCACACCCCTTCAGGAGCCCTCCGTCCATGGACCGCGCCGCGCCGCTCTCGAGCAAGGAGCTCATCGCCAGGACCCGTCCCTTCGCCACGCAGGAGGTGGCGCGCTCGGGATGGAACGTGGTGGCCACCTATGCCGCGCTCGCGGCGGCGGTGACGCTGGCGGTGGCCGCGCCCTGGTGGCCCCTCAAGGTGGTGGGCGCGGTGCTGGAGGCGCTCGTCCTCATCCGCGCCTTCATCCTCTTCCACGACGCGATGCACGGCGCGCTGCTGCCCACGTCGAAGTGGGCGCGGGTGCTGTTCCACGTGCAGGGCATCCTGACGCTCACGCCCGCGCGCATCTGGAACGAGACGCACAACCACCACCACGCGAACACGGCGCGCATCGCGGCGGACTCCGCGGGCACCTTCGTCACGTGGACCACCGAGCAGTGGCGTCAGGCCTCGGGATGGCAGCGGCTGGGCTACCGCGTGGAGCGCCATCCGGTGACCATCCTCCTGGGCTACTTCACCGCGTTCCTCTACAGCCTGTGCCTGGCGCCCTTCGTGAAGGACCCGAAGCGCTATTGGACGTCGGGGCTGGCGCTGTTCGTCCACGCGGCGCTGTCGGTGGGCCTGTGCGTCTTCTTCGGGCCGGCGGTGTACCTGTTCGCCTTCCTGGGACCGCTGGTCCTCGCGTACGCGCTGGGCACGTACCTGTTCTATTCGCAGCACAACTTCGACCAGGTGAGCATCCTGCCGGAGTCCGAATGGACGCACGCGGACGCGGCGCTGGAGGCCTCCAGCTACCTGCGCTGCGGCAAGGTGATGGCGTGGTTCACCGGAAACATCGGCTACCACCACGTGCACCACCTCAACCCGCGCATCCCGTTCTACCGGCTGCCGGAGGCGATGGCCGCCATCCCCGAGCTGCAGTCGCCCCACGTCACCACGCTGAGCCCGCGCGACATCATCGGCTGCCTGCGGCTGAACCTGTGGGACCCGGCGCTGGGGCGGATGGTGCGCTACGGCGACGCGTGGCGGCCGGTCGTCGCGCCCGTCGCGACGCGGGAGCACGTGTCCGGCCCTCTCGCGTCAGCGTGACGCGGAGGAGTCGGTGAGCGGAGGTTGTCCCGTGGGCGGCGCGAGCGGCCCGGTGCGCGGCACCGGCGCACCGAGCACCTGCGCGACCTCCTCACCCGGGGGCCCCGCGTTCCACTGGCCCGTGCGCCCCGTCACCCGCTCGCCCACCGGCTCCGTCTTGCTCACGAGCGTCGTCTCCTGGTCCGGCGGCACCAGGAAGCGGCTGACGTCGGGGCTCACGAAGTCACCCGACGCCACGAAGGTCCATGGGCGCCGCACTTGCTGGCCGGGCAGGGGTTGGGGCTGCCAGCCGATGTGGCCATCTCCCCAGCGCCAGTCCACCCAGGAAGGTGCCCACTCGTCGTCGGGCCACCACACCCAGCCGTGGGCGGGCGTCACGAACCAGCGGCCGTAGTGGAAGGCCGCCCAGCCCCATTCCAAATCCGTGTCGAACGTCCAGCCCCAGTCGCTCAGCCGCCACTGTCCGAAGGTGGCGTAGGGCACGAAGTCGCGGCCGACCTGCTCTTCGTACGGCTTCCAGACCCAGCCCACCTCGGGGACCTCGAACCAGTCGCCATAGGGCGACAGCAGGTCGCGGTAGATGGACACGTTGCTGCTCAACGTCGTGGCGCTGCCCTTCACCTGGGGACCGAACTGCTCGCTCCCCGTCGCGCAGCCGACCACGGTCAGCAGCGCGCCCACGCCGCCCGCGCGCAGCCAGCGCCAGGATGGATTCCACGTGCGCATCGCCAGCCCCTCTCATGGGGTGGATGTCACCCCGTCTCGCGTGTGCCCTTGGGTTCAACGCGGAGGGCCTCCTCGGTGATGCCCCGGGCCGCCGGTCGCCGCGGTCGCTCCGCTCCCTGGTTGGATTCCTGTCGGGCAGGCGGGGCAGACTGGCGGCCGTGCGCTCGCGACTCCTTGTCCTCCTGTTCGTCCTGAGCCCGGCGGTGGCCCTGGCCGGCATGCCGAACTTCCTGCTCACGGAGCTCGCCGAGCAGCGATTGGAGGCCATCTCCTTCTTCATCGCTGTCTTCGTGGGGGTGTCCGCGGGCGTGTGGGCGCTGTGGAACCGGCTGCGGCGCGATGTGCCCAGGCTGCCGAGGCTCGGCTTCGGCGCGGCGCTCGCGCTGGTGTTCCTGGTGGGGCTGGCCTTCCAGCTCGTCCTGTCGATGATTGCCGGCGGACGCGAGCTGATGACGCCGGGGGCCTGGGAGAAGACGGGCGCCACGTACCAGCTCACGCAGGCGAAGCTCCCCGCCGACACGGAGCTGGTGTCGCAGGCGCGGCGCCAACGGCTGGAGGAGCTGCGCACGGCGCTGTGGGCGCATGCCCAGGCGAATGGCCACGCCTTCCCGGTGAACGACTTGGGCACGGAGCTGCCAGCCGCGCGCTGGAAGGTGGTGGGGGACTCCGGGCTGCACTTCATCTACGTGGGGGGACAGAAGGCGGACGCGCCCTCCGCGCCGCTGGCGTACGAGCCGGGCCTGTTCGGCAAGGAGCGCTGGGTGCTCTTCACGGATGGGGACATCCGGCGGATGCCCATCGGTGACATCCACCGCGCGCTGGCGCGGGGAGGCGCGCCATGAAGCCGCTCAAGAAGGTCCTGATGGGGACCTTCCTCCTGACGCTGGTGTTCTTCCTCTTCATCGGCCAGTCGTGGGTGCTGCAGGTGCCCTTCCTGCTCGCCTTCGGGTGGCTGGGCTTCCTGCAAAGCGTGGGGCCGTCGGTGACGTTCCGGTGGGGCGCCATCGGCGAGGCGCTGCTGGTGGCGGGGATTCTCGCGGTGGGCTCGCACCTGTTCCTGCGGTGGCTGTGGCGTCAGCTCCAAGCGGAGGCGGGCGCGTGGCGCGTGCGCTGGAGCGTGTCGCTGCTGCTGCTCCTGGTGCTGTTCTTCGGCGCGACGATGGCGGCGGTGGGCATCGGCCATCACGTGGGCTGGTTGATGGCGGGACGCGAGGACCTGGTGCGCAGCTCGTGGCCGCGCTGGCGGATGGAGCGCGCGTGGAACTCGCGGGGCCTGTGCCACGCGGCCTTGGCGCGGCTCGAGGCGGGGACGCCCCTCGTGGACATTCCGAGGGCCTTGCTCCTGGACCCGGAGACCCGCGCACCCTCGGAGAACCTCTACGTGGTGTCGCGTGTGGAGCCCGGTGGTGAGACCGGGTTCATGGTGTTCGCGAGGGACCCGCTGGCGCTGAAGAACGACGGGGGCGTGCGCTGCTCGAAGACGCAGCGGCCCGATGAGGTGGAGTCGCTCGACGCGGAGGCCGTGGCGCGGTGGCGCTCCGGCGCCGAGCCCGTGGTGGGCTCCACGCCCTGACGTCCGCGGTGTCGCCGTCGAAAGAGGTTCACGTCGTCCCGCGCGGGTCGCGGAGGCTCGCGCGGTTCACCCGAAGGAGCCGTGCATGTCATCGCGTCGCGCGTCGTATCCGTGGGTCGTCGCCGTGTTGTTGTCCTTCGCCTTCGTCGCGGGGGCCGAGGCTCCCGAGGAGCAGGCGCTGGCCTGTGATGAGGAGACCGGGGCCTCGTTGCTCACGTGCGGGCGCGCCCGCTGCGGCGACGACTGGGTTTGCGCGTGGAACTGCCCCGAGGCCCTCACGGCGGTCTGCGAGAACAACTACTGCGTGTACACCTACCCGGACCCGGGCGGTGGTGGAGGCGGAGGTGGGCCCACGCCCCAGGTGTGCCCCGGGATGCGCTGCGGCGGGGACTGGAACTGCGTCTGCGAGGGGCTCCAGGGGACGTGCGGGTCGAACGGGTACTGCACCTTCTGACGTGAAAGCCCGCCAGTGAGCACTTGGCAGTTGGCGGGTCGTGACTAGCTTCCCGCGCACCATTCGATGCCGGGGCGGACGTCCCGGTGTCGTCACGACAGGAGACGACGGTGCAGAAGCTGCTGCTGGTCGCGGTGCTGGGTGCCATGACGTTCGGCGTGGGATGCCACCGCAACACGCGTGAGAGCGCGAAGAACGATGCCGAGCGCGCCGCGGAGAAGACCGAGGACGCCGCCGAGGACGCGGGCGACGCGGTCAAGGACGCCGCCGAGGAGGCGGGCGACAAGATCGAGGACGCCACCGACAACTAGGTCGGGTGGTGGGGACCCAGGCCTTCCCGGACGCCGCACCGCGTCGGTTCGCGAGCGCGACTTCGGGAAGGTCATGGGTTGCCGACGGTGTGGGGCCTGACCGAATAATCAGCCCCATGGGAACGCTCACGCTCAGCGCCTCGGCGCACCTGTGGGAGCAGTTCCTCGTCGGCGCGCTCGACGAGGACGCAGGGGCCTGTGTTCCGGAGCCGCCGCCCATCCTGTCCCGCTGGCAGCGCTCCCGAGCGCTCGGGGCTCCGAGCACCGGCCTGCCCGACGAGGGACCCAGCGTCGGGGGACTCGCGCTCGTGGAGCGACGGGCCCGGCTGGAGCCGGTGTGGCACGAGGTCCGCGACATGCTGGACGTGCTCGCCGCCGCGCCCCTGCCCTCGGGCCGGGTGGCGCTGTTGGCGGACCGGGAAGGCGTCATCCTCGCCACGCGCAGCTCGGGTGGGGACTTCGCGGGCCATGCGGACTACGTGCGCCTGGTGGCGGGGGCTTGCTGGGACGAGGTGTCCCGCGGCACGAATGCCATCGGCACCGCGCTGGCGGAGTCCTCGGCGGTGGCCGTGGTGGGCCCGGCGCACTACGCGCAGCGGCACCATGGGCTCGTCTGTTACGCGGCGCCGGTGAGAGATCCGTTCGGCGAGGTGCTCGGCGTACTGGACGTCACGGGCCCCGCGGGTGGGGCGGACCCGCTGGTGCTGGTGGCGGTGGCGAGCATCGCCCACTCGGCGGAGGCGCGGCTGCGCGAGGTCGCCTGGGCGCGGGTGGCCGCGGCGGCGCGCGGAGGGCTGGAGGCGCGGCTGGCTCGTGAGGATGGGCCGGTGCTGCTGGTCGAGTCACCGGGGCGGGTGCGACGTCTCAATGGGGCGGCGCGTGCGCTGTTCGGCGTGGAGTCGGCCTCCGAGGAGGCGTCACCGGGGCGGGTGCTCGGGCTGTCGTGGCGGACGTTGAAGGACGCGGCGCTGCGCGGGCAGGTCCTGGAGGCGAGCCACCGCGACACGGGCGCGAGCTGGCGCGTGCATCCGGAGGCGGTGGGGGAGGGGGACGGGGAGTCGGCGCTCGCGGTGCTGGTGCGACTGGAGCCTCGGCTGACGCGGGGGCAGGCGCGGACGGCGCGGGCCTCCGTGGATGCTCGCTTCGAGAAGGATGTCTGGTCCGAGCTGAAGGGCAGTGACTCCGCGCATCGCGCGACGTTGCGAGAGGCGGCCCGCTTCGCGCCCACGTCGGTGCCGGTGTTGTTGCTGTCGGAGACGGGTACGGGCAAGGAGTTGCTCGCGCGCGCGGTGCATGCGGCGAGCGCGGTGTCCGCTGGGCCGTTCGTGGCGGTCAACTGTGGCGCCCTGTCCGCGGCGTTGCTGGAGAGCGAGCTGTTCGGCCATGCGCCCGGTGCCTTCACGGGGGCGCGCTCGGGAGGCGCGGAGGGGAAGCTGGCGGCGGCGGATGGCGGCACGCTGTTCCTGGATGAGCTGGCGGAGATGCCCGCTGCGCTGCAGGTGATGCTGCTGCGCGTGTTGGAGGACGGTGGGTACTCGCGCGTCGGAGAGTCGCGCGTGAGGCACTCGCGCTTCCGGCTCGTCGGCGCGACGTGTCGCGACCTGGAGGCGGCGGTGCGCTCGGGGGCGTTCCGGCAGGACCTGTACTACCGGCTCCAGGGGGCGCTCTTGCGCCTGCCTCCGCTGCGTGAGCGGGAGGACCTGCCGGAGCTGGCGCAGGTGCTGCTGCGACAGCTCGCGAGTGAGGGAGGGCATCCTCCGAGCACGTTGTCCGCCGCGGCGCTCGCGAGGCTGTGCGCGCACCGGTGGCCGGGGAACGTGCGGGAGTTGAAGACGGTGCTGCGGTTGGCGTTGGTCCGCGCGGATGGCTCGCCCGTCATCGACGTGTCCGCGCTGTCGCTGGAGCCGGGGCGTGCCCCCGTGTCCGTGGAGCCCGGGGCCGTTTCGCACGCCGCGCCGGGGCAGGCGCCTCGAACTGGGGTCGCCGCCGATTCACACGCCGCGCCCGAGAGTCCCACGGGTCTTCGCGAAGTGGAGGCGAACGCCATCCTCGAAGCCTTGTCGCGCAGCGGTGGAAACGTGGCGCGCGCGGCCAGGCTGCTCGGGATTGCCCGCAGCACGCTCTACCGCATGGTCGAGCGCTTCGGTCTGGTGCTCCCGCCACGCTCGTGAGCATGGAGGTCGTGGTCGTCCACCGCGCACCCTGACGCCTGGCTGGCGTGTCGCCCACAGCCAGTTCAGAACATTCCACCGAGGCCGTGGAAAACCCTCACGCGACAGTGTCGCGGGACGCGCCACGTGTGTCCGCGGGAGTGTCGCATCGCGGGACACGACGCGGCGCGACGTCGACGAGGCGAGCCGTGGCACGCGTGCTGCTCTGGGGCGGAGCGCTTCCACCCGCAGCCCCACCCGCAAGGAGAGCGTCCATGATCTACGCCGCCCCCAATCAGCCCGGCTCGAAGGTGAAGTTCAAGTCCCGCTACCAGAACTTCATCGGCGGTCGGTGGGTCGAGCCGAAGCGTGGCCAGTATTTCGAGAACATCACGCCCGTGACGGGCCAGGTCTTCTGTGAGGTCGCCCGCTCCACGGCGGAGGACATCGAGCTGGCGCTGGACGCCGCGCACGCGGCACGTGTGTCCTGGGGCCGCACGTCGCCCACGGCGCGCGCAAACATCCTGCTGAAGATCGCCGACCGGATGGAGCAGAACCTGGAGCTGCTCGCGGTGGCGGAGTCCTGGGACAACGGCAAGCCGGTCCGCGAGACGCTCGCGGCGGACCTGCCGCTGGCCATCGACCACTTCCGCTACTTCGCCGGCTGCATCCGCGCGCAGGAAGGCACCGTGGGCGAGCTGGACCACGACACCGTCGCCTACCACTTCCACGAGCCCCTGGGCGTGGTGGGGCAGATCATCCCGTGGAACTTCCCCATCCTGATGGCGGCGTGGAAGGTGGCGCCCGCGCTGGCGGCGGGCAACTGCGTGGTGCTCAAGCCCGCGGAGCAGACGCCCGTGGGCATCCTGGTGCTCACCGAGCTCATCCAGGACCTGCTGCCCGAGGGCGTCTTCAACGTCGTCAACGGCTTCGGCATCGAGGCGGGCAAGCCGCTGGCCAGCAGCCCCCGCGTGGCCAAGGTGGCCTTCACGGGCGAGACGACGACGGGCCGGCTCATCCTCCAGTACGCGAGCGAGAACCTCATCCCGGTGACGCTGGAGCTGGGCGGCAAGAGCCCGAACATCTTCTTCGACGACGTGATGGCCCACGACGACGACTTCCTGGACAAGGCGATGGAGGGCTTCGCCATGTTCGCGCTGAACCAGGGAGAGGTCTGCACGTGTCCGTCGCGCGCGCTGGTGGGCGAGAAGATCTACTCGCAGTTCATGGAGCGCGCGCTGGAGCGCGTGAAGAAGGTGCGCCCGGGCAACCCGCTGGACACCGACACCAGGCTGGGCGCGCAGGCGTCGAATGACCAGCTGGAGAAGATCCTCGGCTACATCGACATCGGCAAGAAGGAGGGCGCCAAGGTGCTCGCCGGCGGCGAGCGCGTGAGCCTGCCGGGCGACCTCAAGGACGGCTACTACGTGGCGCCGACGGTGTTCCAGGGCCACAACAAGATGCGCGTCTTCCAGGAGGAGATCTTCGGACCGGTGGTGAGCGTCACCACGTTCAAGGACTTCGACGACGCGATGCGCATCGCCAACGACACGCTGTACGGCCTGGGCGCGGGCGTGTGGACGCGCGACACGAACACGGCCTACCGCGCGGGGCGCACCATCGAGGCGGGGCGCGTGTGGACCAACTGCTACCACCTGTACCCGGCGCACGCGGCGTTCGGCGGCTACAAGCAGTCGGGCATCGGCCGCGAGACGCACCGCAAGATGCTGGACCACTACCAGCAGACCAAGAACCTGCTCGTCAGCTACAGCCCGAAGGCGATGGGGTTCTTCTGATGAGTGACACCCGTGCCGGGCCCGGCGCGGGTGGGCAGGCGGAGCCCACGGTGGCCCGGGTGGCGGTGACGCCCGAGGCCGCCGCGGTCATCCGCTCCCTGCGTGCCACGCATGGGCCGTTGATGTTCCACCAGTCCGGCGGCTGCTGCGACGGCAGCGCGCCCATGTGCTACCCCATCAAGGAGTTCCGCATCGGTCAGCGGGACGTCTTCCTGGGAGACGTCGAGGACTGCCCCGTCTACATCGGCGGCGCGCAGTTCGAGCTCTGGCAGCACACGCACCTGACGCTGGATGTGGTGCCTGGGCGGGGCGCGGGCTTCAGCGTCGAGTCGCCCCTGGGCGTGCGCTTCCTCACGCGAAGCCGTGTCTTCACGGACGAGGAATACGAGCGCATGAAGCACGAGCCGCCGCCGAGGCGCGGACCTCCGGAATGAGCACCGCGCTCCGGGCCTGAAGCTGGGTCCGGAGCGCCCGCGCGGCCAATGGCAATCACCCCGTGGGGGTAGGCGGTGGCGGTCTTCACCCGTGACAGGATGGGTGGGCTTCTGTTGGACATACCCACGGAGGACCATCCATGGTCGGGCGTCCTGTCGATGATCTGCAGCGGAAGAAGTTCCTCGAGGTCCTGACCCAGTCTGGGGGTTCGTCCGGCAACACCAGCCTCATGAATGAGCTGGGGTGGTCGGAGTCCGAATACTGGCGGCTGAGGGAGCAGCTCATCGAGGAGGGACAGATTCTCCGCGGCAGGGGACGCGGTGGCAGCGTCAGCCTGGTCAAGGAGCTCAAGCCCTCGGAGCCCAACACCCTGACGGGGATTGTGCCGGCCCTGCCGGTGGCCTCGGTGGACAGGGCCGAGTCGGACCTCTATGGCCCCTGCCTTGAGGTGCTGCGGGAGAAGTGGACCAAGGAGCGAGGTCTCCATGACGTCCACATCGAGCTCACCGCCAATCAGGGCTCGCGCAAGACGGGTGGTGTCTGGACCCGGCCGGACATCACCGCCATCAGCGTGCGCACGTTCTCCCATTGGCCGGGGCGGACGTTCGACATCTGGACCTTCGAGATCAAACCCCGCTGGGAGTTCAACATCACGGGCATCTTCGAGGCCGCCGCGCACGCGAGGACGGCGACCCATGCCTTCGCGCTCCTCCAGTTGCCTGTCGACCCGGATGACTCGGACATCTCCCGCCTCACCTCGGAGGCGCAGCGCATGGGCGTGGGGCTGATCCTCTTCCAGGACCCCTCCGACTTCGAGACCTGGGACTTCATGGTGGACCCCGTGCGCAAGGAGCCGGACCCGTCCCTGCTCGAGCAGTTCGTGGTGACGCAGCTGTCGGAAGTCGCCCGCAACAAGTTGCTCCGCTGGGGCAAGTAGCACCCGGACGCAGGACTGCTCCCTCCTCGCGGCCGCGCTTTGTGATGAAAGCCACGGACCATCATATTATGCTCATCATATGGTGGTCGAAGGGTTCTCGTCACACGGGAGTCGGGTCATGCAGATGAAGAATGCGGTTGCCCTGGTTACGGGCGCCAATCGTGGGTTGGGGCGTGCGTTCGCGCAGGCGTTGTTGGAGCGAGGGGCTCGCAAGGTGTACGCGGCGGCGAGGGAGCCTTCGAGCGTGGACATCCCGGGCGTGGTCCCGGTCCGCCTGGATGTGACGCGGCCCGAGCAGTTGGAGGCGCTGGTCCGCGAGGCGGGCGACGTGTCGCTGCTCATCAACAACGCGGGCATCCTGAAGGGCACGAGCCTGCTGGGGCAGGATGCGCTGGCCGCGGCTCGCGCCGAGCTGGAGACGAACTACCTGGGGCCCCTGGCGACGAGCAGCGCCTTCGCGCCCGTGCTGGCGAAGAACGGCGGCGGCGCCATCCTCAACGTGCTCTCGGTGCTCAGCTGGATGGCCTTCCCGGGGTCCGCCAGCTACAGCGCCTCGAAGGCGGCCGCGTGGGCGCTGACCA
Organism: Myxococcus guangdongensis; assembly: GCF_024198255.1. Lineage (NCBI taxonomy): Bacteria > Pseudomonadati > Myxococcota > Myxococcia > Myxococcales > Myxococcaceae > Myxococcus > Myxococcus guangdongensis. The sequence goes on along the minus strand of NZ_JAJVKW010000001.1, from coordinate 437,774 downwards.
ACGGGCTGCGCAAGGAGCTGGCCGCGCAGAAGACGCAGGTGGTGGCCCTGCATGTGGGCTACATGGACACGGACATGGCCCAGAAGGTCACCGCGCCGAAGTCGAGCACCGCCGACGTGGTGCGCCAGACGCTGGAGGCCATCGAAGCGGGCCAGGACGAGGTGCTCGCCGACGAGGTGAGCCGCAACGTCAAGCAGGGGCTGTCCGCGGGGGTCTATCTCCAGCGCTGACGCCAGCGGGTGCCGAGGGGCGCCGGGTCACCCCGCGCCTCCGCGAATTCCTGTTCTCCTGGCGGGTGCGGGTGCGTCATGGACCAGCGCCTGGTCCCGGTTCTGTATTGGTGGAATCGACCTGGGTTCCATCGACACCACTCGTCACGACAGATTCTTTCAATCCGTGAAACAGGCGCGAGGGGGCGGCTTGTGACTCGGGCGCCACCAGGGAAGGTGCGCGAAGTGTGGTACGAGGAGCCTGCATTTTTGAAATGGGAGGCTCGCTTTGACGTTGGTTCGGGTGTGTTTGACTTCGCTGCTGGTCCTGATGGTCGCCTGCGGTGATGGTGATTCGGATCCAGTGGTGGTGGTTCCTGATGCCGGCCACCAGGTGCCGGACTCAGGTAACGGGACCCCCGACTCGGGTGGTGGGACGCCGGATTCAGGTGGGGACCTCCCCGACGCGGGTGGTGAGCCACCCGATGCTGGCGGTGAGCTTCCTGACGCGGGCGGCGAAGTCCCCGACGCGGGTGGCGAAATCCCAGATGCCGGTGGCGAGCTTCCCGACGCGGGCGGCGAAATCCCCGACGCGGGCGTGACGCCGGACGCGGGCAACGAGACGCCGGACGCGGGCGTGACGCCTGACGCGGGCAACGAGACGCCGGACGCGGGCAACGAGACGCCTGACGCGGGCAACGAGACGCCGGACGCGGGCAACGAGACGCCGGACGCGGGCAGCGAGACGCCCGACGCCGGTGGTGGCACGCCGGATGCCGGTGGCGAGCCGCCCGTGGTGAGCGTCATCACGAACTGGGGCTTCGAGGCCTGGTCTGGCTCGCTGCCCGACGCGTGGCTCGGCAGCAAGTCGAACCTCGCCGGCAGCGACGTGCAGAAGGTGACGAGCGGCGCCTTCGAGGGCTCCAACGCGGCCCGACTGACGAACGCCTCGTCCACGCACCGTCGCTTCACCACGGCGGCGAACACGCTGCTCGCGGGCCGCTACACCTGCACCTACCAGGTGCGTGGCACCGGTGAGATCCGCAACGCCTTCTTCGACGACGACTACTCCAGCTACACCGGCTACACCTCGGTCGACACCTCCACGTGGCGGCAGCTGACGTACACCTTCAACCTGGCCGGCGACGTCTTCGACACCTTCGAGCTCATCTTCAGCATCCGCAACACCAGCGGTGAGCACCTGACGCTCGACGACGTGCGCTGCACGCGCGCGCCCCAGCCGTGTGACACCGTGACGTGCGAGCCCTGGGCGAAGTGCGACAACACCACCGTGACGTGCGAGCCGCTCGCCGGCCGCTGCTACGACACCGTCGACTGCAACGAGTGGCAGACCTGCGACGCCACCAACACCTGCGTGACGGCCGAGAACCGCTGCGTCCGCCACGCCGACTGCGCTGGCACGCCCGAGACCCCCGTCTGCCAGACCTCCACGCACCAGTGCATCCCCGGCAACCCGTGCGCGGGCGTCACCTGCAGCAACCCGGCGACCACCTGCAACCCGACCTCCGGCGTGTGCGAGCTGGCCCCTGGCGCCTGCTTCACCACCTACGACTGCGTGGGCGCGCTGCCCGCGTGTGACTCGGCCACCAAGCGCTGCGTGCCCGCCGACCACGCCTCGAACATCATCCGCAACGGCGGCTTCGAGAGCTGGAACGTCTACTCCATCCCCTACCAGGGCAATCACCTCATCCCCGACTACTGGTACGGCATGGACAACGGCCTCGCGGACCCGGGCACGGAGATCCGGGCCACGCGCCTGAAGCAGTACACGGCCGCGGTGCACGGCGGCACGACGGCGCTCCAGTTCATCGTCCCCATCGAGGTGGCCGAGCGCTTCTCCCTGGAGAAGTTCAACGTCCCCAGCGGCAACTACTCCTGCTCGTACCGGGTGAGGGGCCACGGCACCATCCGTCACCGCATCTACTCGAGCGCCGGCTGGAACCCGCAGACCGACTTCCTCACCGTGGACAGCGATGAGTGGCAGCCGGTGTTCTTCAAGTTCGCGGGCAACGTGCGCGACTGGCGGCTGTTCCTCTACCCGAGCCGCAGCGTGGCCGACCGCGACCACCTCCAGGTCGACGACGTCGTCTGCACGAAGGACTAGCCCGCACTACGTAGAATCCACGATTCACCGGACGGGGCCGCGCAACTCAGGCGGCCTCGTCCAGTATCTCCAGCGCCTCGCGGACGCCGGGCAGGGCGGACAGGAGCTCCAGCTCGGCCGTCTGGAGGACGGAGACGCGCTTGCCGCTGACGCGCTCCATCGTCAGCTCGATGCGGTGCTCTCCCTCCGGGTTGACGCGACGGAAGATGCGCGCACGCCGCCCCTCCGCCCGGCAGGCGAGGATGTCCTTCTGCAGGCTGCGCAGCCGCCGGAACACCTTCAGCGCCAGACGCCCCTCGGGGGTGTCGAAGGTGTGGAAGTGCCGGTTGCGCGACAGCGGCTTGCTGGGGTCATGGAGCCTCTCCACGAGGCGCCGAACGAATGGGTCCATCGACGAGGGAGGATAACATCCGGTACCCTCCGGCTCAGCGATGCCCTGGAGAAAACGAAACCTGCCCTGGACCCTGGCGCTCCTCCTCCCGCTTGCCTGCAAGGAGCCAGAGGCCGCGGCCGTCCAGAACCGTGCTCAACAAGCCCAGAGCGCCCTGGGCGAGGCCCGCGTCCAGCTGGCCAGTGGACAGCCCGCCGCCGCGCTCAACGCCCTCAAGCGCGCCGCCACCGCCGCGCCCGACAGCGCCGAGCCCTTCCTGCTGATGGCCGACGCCCACCTCATGAACAACAACATGGGCGCGGCCATCATGTCCCTCAAGCAGGCCGAGGCCCTCATCCCCGGCACGGACCCGTCCATCCAGAAGCAGCTCTCCGAGCTGTACCGCAGCAACGGCAACACCCAGGAGGCCCTGGCCATCCTCGTGACGCTGCGCGACTCGGGCCTCCTCCAGGAGAAGGACATCCTGGACCTGGCGCGCTTCCAGGCCCGCGAGGGGCAGATTGAAGCCGCCTTCGCCACGCTGGAGAGCGTGCTGCGCGACAGCCCGGACGACCCCGAGGCCAAGGCGGTGGAGGCGGAGGTCCTCCTCATGAAGGGCGACGAGCTGCTCGCCGCCAACCTCATGGACAAGCTGCTGCAGCAGAACCCCGCGCACACCGCCGCGCGCCTGCTCCGCGCCCGCTACTTCCTGGTCAGCGGCGTGCCGCAGATGGCCGAGGCGGACCTCCAGGCGGTGGAGGGCAAGGACGCCCAGCGCTCGGACGTCGTCACCCTGAGGGCCCGCGCGCTGCTCGCCCAGGGTCGCGCCAAGGACGCCGAGGCCGCGCTCAAGGCGCTGGTCGACGCCGAGCCGCAGAACGCCGAGGCCCTGGCGTGGATGGCGGAGACGGTGCTCGCGCAGGGCCGTCGCGCGGACGCGCTGGCGCTGGTGGACCGCGCGCTCACGTTCCGCCCCCGGCTGGCCCGGGGCCTCTACGTGCGAGGCCGCGCGCAGGAGGAGGCCAAGGACATGAAGGGCGCGGAGGAGAGCTACCGCTTCGCCCTCAGCGCCGAGCCGCGCTTCGCGCCGGTGCACTCCCGGCTGTGGCGGCTGTATCTCCAGACGGACCGCAAGGTGGACGCGTTCTCGTCGCTGGAGCGGATGCTCAACCTGGGCGAGGCCTCGCTCGAGGAGAAGGTCGCCCTGGCCCGGCTCTCCGCTCAGCTGCAGACGCAGATGGCCCGGGGCATGAAGCTCATCGACGAGGCGCTCCAGAAGGAGCCCGACAACACCGAGTACCAGGAGGTGAAGAAGTCCCTGGTCTCGATGACGCCGAAGCCGAAGAAGAAGCCCTCCGGCCCCGTCATCATCCGCGGCGGTCGCTGACCCCGGCGCCGGGGCTCAGGGGAGTCCCGGCGCCTCGGCCACCACGCGCTCCAGCGCCTTGAGGCCCTTGCGCTGGCCCACCGCCACCACCGTCAGGTTGTCGCGCCGGAAGTAGCGCCGCGCCACCTCGCGTACGCGCGCCGCGGACTGCGAGTCCACCAGGTCCGCGCGGTGGGCGAAGGTCTCCGGCGTGCGGAACAGCTCCGTGCCGCCGAACCACCCGGCCAGCTCCCCCGGCGAGTCCTGGGAGAACTCCAGCAGCATCCGGTGACGGCGCTTGGCGCGGGTCAGCTCCTCCTCGCCAATCTCCGTGTCGCACAGCTGGGCAATCACCCGCAGGGACTCCTCCACCACCTGCGCGGCCTTCTCCGGGGCGCTCGCGGCCTCCACCTCGAACAGGCCCGCGTCGTGGTAGCCGTCCAGCGAGGCGTGGACCGAGTACGCCAGGCCCCGCTTCTCCACGATTTCGAACGGCAGCCGCGAGGACAGGCCGTCATCCAGCACGCGGCGCAGAATCTGGAGCGCGGGGTAGTCCTCGTGCTGCTCCGGCACGGCGCGGAAGTTGAGGCGGAACTCCGTCTGCGACTCGTCGTGGGTGACGAAGTGGAGCAGGGGCCCGGGCGCGCCCTGGGGCGGGGGGGCCTCCGAGCTGGCGGGGCCGCGCGGCAGGTGGGCGAAGGCGCGCTCGGCGAGCTCCAGCACCTCTTCACGGCGCACGCGGCCCGCGGCGGTGACGACCAGGTTGCCGGAGACGTAGTGCTGGGCGAAGTGCTCCAGCACCTGCGCGTGCTTCAGCGCGGAGACGGAGTCGCGCGTGCCGGCGATCTTCTGCGCCAGCGGGTGCTGGGGGAAGAGCAGGTGCTTGGACAGGTTGTCCAGGTCGATGTCCCGGCCCTTCTCGTCCACCTCGTCGAGCATCTCCTCGAGGATGATCTGCCGCTCCACCTCCATGTCGGTGAGGCGGGGGCGGGTGAGCATGTCGCCCAGGATGTCCATGCCCACGCGCAGGTGCGCCGGGTGCAGGGGCGTGTAGTAGTAGCCGTGATCCCGGGTGGTGACGCCGTTGAGGTTGCCGCCGACCTCCTCCACGGCCGCGTTCATCCGCACCGTGTCCGGCCAGCTCTCGCTGCCCCGGAAGAACAGGTGTTCCAGGTAGTGGCTGACGCCGTTGTTGGCGGGCGTCTCGTGCCGGCTGCCGGTGCGGACGTAGATGGCGAGCAGGGCGGTGTGGAGGTGGGGCGTCTCGACGGTGACGACGCGCAGCCCGGAGGGCAGCACGTCCCGATACGGTGTGAAGCTCATGCGCGAGGAAGCCTTAACACGAAGGCCGTCCCCTGGCCGGGAATACTCTGGCAGGAGAGCGAGCCCCCGTGGGCCTGGAGGATTTGCTGACTCACCGCGAGCCCCAGGCCGGTGCCGCCCTCCTTGGTGGTGAAGAACGGCTCGAACAGGTGTTGTCGCACCTCCTCCGTCATCCCCTGGCCGGTGTCCTTGACCGTCACCTCCACGTCCTGCTCCACGGGGCGGGTGGCGATGGTGAGCTGGCCGCCGTGGGGCATGGCCTCGCGGCTGTTGCGCAGGAGGTTGAGGAACACCTGGCGCAGCTGCCCCTCGTCGGCGAGCACGGGGGGCGTGGTGGGGGAGAACTCGCGCACCACCTCCACCCCCGCGCGCGTCAGCTCCTCGCGGGAGAAGTCCAGCACGCCGTCCAGCACCGCCGTCACGTCGCGCGGGTCCAAATCCGGCCGCTGCGGGCGGGCCATGCGCAGGTAGTGCTCGGTGACGTCCGCCAGCCGGTCCACCTCTCGGGTGACGGCGGAGATCAGGTCCTTCACCTCGCCGGACTCGTCGGGGGTGGGGAAGGTGGCGCGCTCCACCGCGTCCCCGAGCAGCTCCACGTTGAGGCCGATGGAGGACAGGGGGTTTCGCACCTCGTGGACGATCTGCGCGGAGACGCGGCCCACGGCGGCGAGCTGCTCGGCGCGCATCAGCGCCTCCGCCTGCGCCTTGATTTGCGCCTCGCGGGCCTGGAGGGAGCGGGCCATCTGGTCGAACTCGCGCGCGAGCACGGCCACCTCGTCGTGTCCGCGCACGCCCAGCTGCGCGCTGTAGTCGCCCTTGCCGATGCGCGAGACGCCCTCGATGAGCGTGCGCACCGGGCGCAGCGTGCGGGCCGACCAGGCCGTCGCGCCCAGGCCCAGGAGGATGGCGGCCACCGAGAGGCTGATGATGGCGATGCCCGTCTGGCGCTCGCGCTCCTCGGCGCCGTCCACGCGCTCGCGGATGCGGTTGGCCAGGGACAGGCGGAGCAGCCGCAGCTCGCGGCCGATGGCGTCCTCCATGGTGAGCACGTCCGCGGTGGCGCGGTCCACCGCGGCCTTGTCCGGCGCCTGGGTGCTGAACGCGTCGAACACGCTCTCCGCGGCGCGGCCGTACTCCTGGTAGCGCGAGTCCAGCTCCGCGAGCCGCGCCTCCAGCTCGCCGATGAAGGGAATCTCGCTCTCGGGGGCCATGTCGCGAAGCTGCGTGGCGCGCTCGCGCGTGGCCGCCAGTCGCTGGGAGATGAACGCCGTGGGGACGTAGACGCGGGCCAGCCGGATGATGGCGCGGCGAATCTCCGCGCTGTCCTCCTCCAGCATGCGCGCGGTGTGGCGCTGCTGGTTGGCGTGGTTCATCTCCATCTCCGCCGCGTCCTGGGAGAGCTGGAGGTAGCCCTGGCTCACCAGCCGGATCTCCAGCCGGTTCCGGTGCAGCTCCGCCACGCTGAACAGCGACACCAGGCCGAAGGTGACGAGCACCACCGCGTAGCCCAGGAAGATGCGGGTGGCGAGGGAGAGCTTCATGCGCGCGTGGACCGTGCACGGGTCCTGGCGCCATCGCTACGCAACCCGGACCCGGGGCGCAAGCAACGCCGTCCTCCCGCTCGCCCTCCCGTGGGGCGGGCCGCCATCCAGACCTCCGGAGTCATGGCGCGAAAGGATAGCCCGGCCCCGGGGCGCGTGGGGACGGGGACATTCCTGCAAGCGGGTTGCAATCAGCCGGAGGTGCCCACCGTAAGGCCCTACGGGCCTTGCCCCCTCGCTCGTCCACCCAGGAACCTTGATGCACTCCTCGTCCTCCCTCTGCCTGGGCGCCGTGCTGGCGCTCTTGTCGCTGTCCCCCTCGGTCCGGGCCGCCGAGCCGGCCGCGCCTCCGAAGCCCCCCGCCCAGGCCCCGGCGACCGACGCGGCGGAGAAGCTGGTGGGCATCTGGTCCGCGGCCCCCGTCTATGGGCCCGAGGTCCAGGGCGAGCTGACGGTGTTCCGCGAGGGCACCACGTGGCGCGCGCGAATCTCGGGCTACGAGGCCACGGGCCAGGTGGAGAAGGGCGCGCTGTCGCTGACCTTGCCGGGCGGACAGGGGACGTTCCGGGCCACGGTGGCGGCGGACGGCCAGGTGCTCCGGGGCCACTGGGTGCAGCCGCGCGTCATGGTGGGCGGCGTGCAGTACGCGACGCCGGTGGAGCTGCGCTCGCTCCAGAAGGGCGTGTGGCGCGGGACGGTGACGCCGTGGGCGGACCGCTTCACCCTGTACCTCGTCGTGTACAAGAAGCCGGATGGCGCCATCGCCGCGTACCTGAGAGATCCGGAGAAGGGCTTCGGACGGCAGTTCGCGCTGAACGTCTCCGTGCAGGGCAGCGCCGTGAAGCTGGTGGACCCACGTGGGCCGACGACGTTCGAGGGCACGCTGGATGAGCGCTCGGGTCGGCTGTCGGTGCCCATCTTCTTCCTGGGGAACCTCCAGTTCACCCGGCGCGAGCGGGACCAGGCGGTGGGCCTGTATCCGCGCACGCCCGCGCCGGGGGCGTACGTCTACCGTCCGCCGGTGGCCGAGCAGGACGGTTGGGCCACGGCGTCCCTGTCCGACGTGGGCATGGACCCGGCGCCCATCCAGGCGCTGATGCAGCGGCTCCTCGACACGGAGGTGGGCCCCGGTCCCGCGCAGCGTGTCCAGGGGGTGCTCATCGCGCGCAAGGGCAAGCTCGTGCTGGAGGAGTACTTCTACGGCTACGACAAGGAGAAGCTCCATGACCTGCGCTCGGCGTCCAAGACGCTGGCGCCGGTGCTGGTGGGCACCGCCATCCAGAAGGGCGCGAAGCTGTCTGCCCAGACGCCCGTCTACTCGATGTTCCCGGGCTACCAGCCGAAGGCGCCCGCGGATGCGCGCAAGGCGGGGCTGACGCTCGAGCATTTGATGACGATGACGTCGGGCTTCGACTGCGACGACGACAACGAGGAGACGCCCGGCAACGAGAACAACCTCCAGAGCCAGGAGGGGGACTGGTACGCGTACACGCTGGACCTGCCCATGGGACGGGCGCCGGGTGAGACGCAGGCGGTGTACTGCTCGGCGGGCATCAACCTGGTGGGCGGCGTGGTGCGCAACGCGACGGGCACGTGGCTGCCCGAGCACTTCGAGCGCACCGTGGCCACGCCGCTCCAGTTCCGTCACTACGCGATGAACCTGATGCCGGATGGCGAGGCGTACCTGGGCGGCGGCCTCTACGCGAGGCCTCGGGATGCGCTGAAGCTGGGGCAGCTGTACCTGTCGGGCGGCGTGTGGAACGGCCGGCGCGTGGTGTCCAAGCAGTGGGTCGAGCGCTCCACCGCGCGGCACTCGGTGATGAGCCCCGAGCGCACCTACGGGTATGCGTGGTGGCGTCATGAGCTGCGCGTGGGCGAGCGCGTCTACGCGGAATACGAGGCGGGCGGCAACGGTGGCCAGTACGTCATGGTCATCCCCGAGCTCGAGCTCACGGTGATGTTCACCGGGGGCAACTACGGGCAGTTCAACCTCTGGAAGGCCTTCCGGGAGGAATTGCTGCCCCGCTACATCCTCGCGGCCGTGCGCCGGTAGGGGCGGGGGAGGGGGCGTCGGGGCCGTGTCTTGGCTCGACGCCCGGGGCGGAACGTGGGTAGAAGGCCGGTGCAATGGAGCCTGTTTCGAAGCCCAAAATCTCGCTGGTGACCGAAATCTCGAGGGAGTTCACCTTCGAGGCCGCGCACTTCCTCCCCAACGTCCCTCCGGGCCACAAGTGCTCGCGCGTCCACGGGCACAGCTACCGCGTCGAAGTGACGGTGCGCGGACCGGTGGACCCCCACTTCGGCTGGGTGGTCGACTTCGCCACGCTCACCGAGGCCTGGCAGGCGATGCACGCGCAGCTGGACCACCGGCTGTTGAATGACGTGCCGGGGCTGGAGAACCCCACCAGCGAGCTGCTGGCCGCCTGGGTCTTCGGCAAGCTGAGCTTCCCCACCGCGAAGGTGGTGAAGGTTCGCGTCGCGGAGACGTGCACGTCTCAGTGTGTCGTCTATCCCGACGAGGGCTGATTCACTCGCGAAGCAGCAGCCCGCCGTCGAGCACCAGCTCCGTGCCGGTCATCCAGGACGCGCCCAGCAGGTGGCGCACGGCCTCGGCGACCTCCTCCGGATGTCCCAGCCGCCCGAGTGGGTGGAGTGAGCGCAGGCCCGCGAGCTGGGCCTCCTGACGGCGGGTGGACTCCTCGGGCGTTGGCGTCGCCTCGCCCGGGGCGAGCCTCACCTCGCGCACCATGTCCGTCTCCACGACGCCGGGCAGCACGGCGTTGGCGCGGAGGCCTCGGGCCGCGCCGGCCAGCGCGAGGACCTTCATCACCTGGAGCAGGCCCGCCTTCGCCGCGCTGTACACCGCGCTGGTGACGATGGGCCGCGTGGCCAGCGTGGACGCGACGAAGACCTGCGCGCCGCCGGGCTCCAACACCTCCAGCGCCTGCTCCCCCAGGCGCAACGGCGCGATGAGGTTGATCTCCAGCTGTGAGCGCAGCACGTCCTCGCCGATGTGTCCCGGCGGTTGATGCACCACCTGGCCCGCGCTGTGGACGAAGCCGTCCAGACCGCCCAGCAGCTCCGCGGCCCGGCGCAGCAGTCCCTCGCGCTCCGTGGGGGAGGACACGTCGCAGGGCAGGGCGAAGGCCTGTCCGGGCCATGCGCGCGCCACCTCCTCCAGGACGTCCGCGCGACGACCTGTCACGACGACACGGCCACCTGTGCGCAGCAGGGCCTCCGCCACCGCGCGGCCGATGCCCGTTCCGCCTCCGGTGATGAGCACCTTCCTGGTGCCTGTCGGAGTCATGAGCCGGGCTCCCAGTGCGCATCCTCCTGTGTGTGGTGGTCGCCCTCGGTGACAGACCTTCCGCCGGGCGCCTCTCGCTTCAGGCTGGGCGCTCCGGCGGGGCGTGCGCCACCGGGAAGGGCGTCGTTCGATTCAGGCCCGTCCACGTCCGGGGCCGTCACCACCGCGCTCATGAACGCGTCCCCGAGGAGGACTCCGCGGCGACCAGCTCATCGTGCGGATAGTAGGAGGTGCCGGTGACGGGCGTCAGGCCCTCGGGAGGGGCCTCGGTCTCCACCTCGTCCGACGGGATGAAGCCGGGCTTGTCGACACAGAGCACGGTCTGCTCCGTGGACGAGGGGTTGTCGTAGCGATGCGGGAAGCCGCGCGGCCAGTGGAACGCCTGCCCCCGAGCCACGGGCTGGTGTTGCAGATGCAGCCCTCCGCCCAGCACCAGCTCGCTCTCCTCCATCTTCTGGTGCACGTGCGTGGGGATGTGGCCTCCGGGCCTGACTCGCAGCCTGTAGACGCCGTAGCCCGTCCCCTCGTGGATGATGTCCACGCGGCCGAAGGACTTCTCCTCCTTGCCGTACACCATCTCCTCCGCGCTGCGGTGCACCTGGAGCGAGGGAATGGCCAGCCCGCCCAGCGCGTGGGGCTTGGTGACTCGCACCGTGGCCGCGTGGACCTGTGCGCGCGGTACGTCCTCGGTGGGCGGCGCCAGCACGTAGCGGCAGATGGCCTCGGCGGCGGACTCGAGCAGCTCGAAGCGACACGACTCCAGCAGGAATCGCAGCTCCCCCGCGAGCCGGCCGTAGTTCACCGAGTGCGAGAGCTTGCCGCCCGCCGCGGAGCGCGTGTCCAGGAACAGCGCCACGTCGATTTGCAGGGGCTGGGCGGAGATGCGCTCCCGATTGAAGATGCCCACGATGCAGTCCACCGTGAGGCCCCGCACCTCGATGACGTCCAGCGGTCGGCCCTCGGCCGTGGTGATGGTGGGGGGATGGAAGGCGTGCTCGATGCTCATGGCTGTCCGGTAATGTAGGCCGCCAATCGTCCGAGGGAAACGCGGACGCGGGCTCCCGTCTCCTCAGTAACAGGCTGGGGCGGTGAAGGCACTGGCGACGGGCTGGGCTCCCAGGGCAGCGCCCCGAGCGGCGCCCGGGGCCCACTGCCTCCGAGGACCCCCGGTGTGGTCGTCCCGAGGCGCTCGTTCCTGTTTCCCGACTGGAGGTGCAATCCAGTGGCGTTGAGTCCTCCAGGTCCTGGCCTCGGGGGCGCGAGTTGCGCGATTCTGTGCGCCACATGCTCCTCGTCCTCCTGGGTGTGCTGCTGTCCGCGAAGCCGGCGCCGGCCTCGAAGGTCTTCGTGCCCTGTCCCCAGGCCACGCCTGAATGGACGGCGGCCCACGAGCGCGTCGTCGCGCTGGACGCGAAGCTGGAGTCGCTGCCCGACGGAGTCGACGGCAAGCCGGGCGTGGCGGCGCTGCGCGAGCTGCTGTCCTCGCGCTGCTTCGAGCTGAGCCGCGAGGTGAACGAGCCGGTCCCAGAGGACGTCTCGCTCCTGGCCCTGAAGGACTGGTGGCGTCGGGGAGGGCGGACGTGGGTGGAGTCCTATCTGGAGCTGGGCAAGCCCGGTGTCCGCACGGTGGTGTTGCCGCCGACGGTGCGTGAGGTGTTGATGCTCGACACGGTGAAGCCGGACCACAAGCTCGCGCCGTGGCTGTGCGCCGTGACGGACAGCGCCTGTGTGAAGGAGACGGAGTCCTGGGTTGTCCGCGCCGAGGCGTCCTTCGCTGCCCACCGCGAGAAGGAGGCGAAGCACCTCGCGAGCATCGTGGACGCGGACACCTCCGGTGAGCGCTTCGGGCCCGCGGCCTGCGAGAAGGAGGCGCGCAAGAAGTCCAAGCGCTGGCGCTACCCCGCGTGGCGACTGTGTCTGTCCAGCCATGGAGACTCCGTGCGGATGCTCCCGCTGACGGGCCTGCGCGTCCCCTCGGAGGGGTGGCTGGTGCTGCGCGGGCGTCGAGGGCACTACTCTTTCTGCGACGAGGTGCGCGCCTATCACCTGGGCACGGGCACGGCCTGGGTGTCGCAGAGTTGCAGTGAGCTGGCCCTGTACGAGGACGCGGAGCGAATCGGCCACGTGGACGTGAAGACCACGGACGCGAACCGGCAGGCGCGCGTGGCGGTGGGGGCGGTGAGTCGCGACGCGCTGAGAGAGCTGACGTGGATGCTGCTGTTGTCGGGCGAACTCGACGACGTGCATCGGCTCTCCCCCATCCGCCAGGAGGTCCCCGAGGGCTTCGCCATCGAGTGGCGGGAGCTCCCCGACGACTTCACCACCGTGGGTGGCGTCGCCGGGGGCGTGGTGTGGGGCAACACCGGGCAGACCGTCCTCCGGTGGACGTGGTTCCCTCCCGAGCGTGGCGAGCCGCTGTCGGGAGACCTGACCTGGCCCGAGGCCGCGGACCCCGCGGATGACCATGCGGACACCTTGGTGGAGGCGCTCGAGAAGACCTTCCAGGCGGGCTGCCCGACGCGCCCCGCGCCCGTGGAGCTGCTCGACTTCACCCGGCCCACGACCGTCAACCGGGTCGACGCCCCCGAGGGCGTGTCCCAGGTCCAGGATGCCCGCGTCACCGCCCTGCGCGAGTGGACGCCGCCCGCGAACTGCACCGTCCCTGGCAAGTGAGGCCCGCGAGATTGCGTCTCACTCGCCTTGACTCACTGTCGAACGTGGCTTTGACGCCCCTCATGCCTCGGCGACCGAATCCTGGGGAGGCACAGGTGCTCCACCGCCGCGAGGACACGACGGGAGATTGGGAGAGGAGCAGGCGAGCGTCCCCAGAGAAGGAGAAGCCTCGGCGCGCGCGTCAAATGAGCCCTGGGGGGGCCGCAGGGCCTTCCGGCTGACTCCGAGGCAGCCGGACGGTGAAGGTCGTGCCCTCCTCCGCGTTGGAGCGCACCTGCACGCTCCCTCCGTGGGCGCGCACGATGCTTTCCACGATGAACAAGCCCAGGCCGATGCTGCCCGTCCTCCGCTCGGCCTCATGGTGGCCGCGGCGGAGCGGCTTGAACAGCTCCACCATCTGCTCGTGCGGGATGGGAGCACCCTGGTTGTGAACTTCGAGCACCACCTCCGCGTCCGCGCCGCGGCTCGACAGGCGCACGGGGGTGCTGGCCGGGCTGTACTTGAGGGCGTTGGTGGCGAGGTTGTGCATCACTTGCGTGAGCCGGTCGCCGTCCCACGCCCCACGCCCGTCCCCCTCCGCCCCTACCACCAGCTCCCTCTCGGGGAAGGCGTGCCCGAGCTCCTCCGCGACATGGGCGACGAGTTGGTGCACGTCGAGCGGGCCACGGGTGACAGGGATGCCGTCCCCGAGCCGCGCCTGAGTGAAGTCGAGCAAGTCACGCACCAGGCGGATGGCGCGCTCGACCGAGGACTGGATGCGCAGGGCAGACTTCGTCACCCTCACATCCAGGTCGTCCCGGCGCAGGAGGGTGGCGGCCCCCATGTGGATGGCCTGCAGGGGGTTGCGCAAGTCGTGGGAGACGATGCCCACCAACTGTTGCTCGAACTCCGCCTGGCGCAGGATGGCGACCTCGGCGCGCTTCTCGGCCGACACGTCCCGGATGAAAACGGCGATGCCCTCCGCTGTCGGGTACACCCTTACGTCCGTCCACAAGTCGAGCGGAGCGTAATGCTCCACGAACTGCACAGGGGACCGATGCTCCATGCACCGGCGGTACTCGGCCCTGTACCTGGAACCGGGGGCCGTTGCTGGCGGGAACACCTCCCAGATGTTACGGCCCAGCAATTGGCCTCGGGGTGTCCGCATCATCCGCTCGTATGCCGCGTTGACGAGGGCGAAACGCCATTCCCGGTCGAGGACGCAGAACGCGTCACCCATCGACTCGAGCACCTCTGACAGGCGGTTACGTGCCCTCGCGAGTTGCAGGTTGCCCTCCACGCGCGCCAGCAGCTCCCGCGCACTGAACGGCTTGACGAGGTAGTCGTTGGCGCCCGCCTTCAGCCCTTCAACCGTCGCCTCCTCGCCGGCGCGGGCGGAGAGGAGGATGACGGGCACCGCCGCCGTCCGGGCGTCCGCCTTCAGCTCCCGCAAGAGGCCGAAGCCATCCAAACGCGGCATCATCACGTCCGTCAGGACGAGGTCCGGGGGATGGGCGCGTGCGGCCTCCAGTGCCGCCTGTCCGTCCGGCACGACTTCCACGGTGAGGCGGCCCGCGAGCAGCCGTCGCACGTAGTCGCGCATGTCCGCGTTGTCATCGGCCACCAGGACGCGGCCTTCCGGAAGAATTCCTTGCGCGTCGAGCGTCCTTTCGTCGCGCGCGTCGATCGGCCTTTCCTCCCGCTCCTCGTCATGGGCCGTTTCGTCGCCCAGTTGCGCGGCCGAGATGTTCAACCAACCCAAGGCCTCGCGAACGAACGCTTCGGCGCGCGTCCAGGTGGAAGCGAGCGTCTTTTGAGCGTGGAGACGCTCTTGGGGAAGGTGCGCACTCCCCGTGGGCACCGACACCGTGAAGGTCGTGCCCTGCCCCAACACGCTGGCCACCCGGATTTCGCCGCTGTGCAGCTTCACCAGCTCCTGCACCAGCGCCAGACCGATGCCGCTGCCCTCGTAGCTGCGGCCATGCGCCCCCTCCACCCGGTGAAACCGCTCGAAGAGGTGGGGAAGCTCGGTTTCGGGGATGCCGGTCCCCGTGTCTCGGACGGACAGCTCGACCTGCCCTCCCATCCATTTCAGGCCGACGGCAATCTCTCCCTGGAAGGTGAACTTGAAGGCGTTGGAGAGCAGGTTCAGTACAACCTTCTCCCACATCTCGTGGTCCACCCAGACCGCGTCGGGGAGAGATGGGCAATCCACCACGAGACGCAGTCCCGCGCGCTCCACGGTGGAGCGGAAGGCGCTCGCGAGGTCGCGCGTGAGCGCCGCCAGGTCCGTCGGCTCGTAGGACGCCTGCACTCGGCCTGCTTCAATGCGACTGAAGTCCAGGAGGGAGTTGACCAGCTTGAGCAGGCGGAGCTCGTTGCGATGGACGGTCTCCAGGTCGGCCCCGCGCAGCGCTCGCTCCGGCGAGGCCAGCGCGTCCTCGGTGGGGCCGAGCATCAGGGTGAGGGGCGTTCGGAACTCGTGGCTGACGTTGCTGAAGAACGCCGTCTTGGCCTGGTCGAGTTCGGCGAGCTCCTGGGCGCGCTTGCGCTCCGCCTCGACAGCACGGGCGTTCGTGATGTTGGTGGCGACGTGGCCCACCACGAGGTTGAGGAAGCTCTCGTAGTCGCTGTCGAAACGAAGCCGCGGGCTCAAGCCCACGACGAGAAACCCCGCCAGTTGCTCCTGGCCTGGTGCCTCGATGGGCAGCACCACCGCTTCATCGGGAGGCTCGCTCCATGCCTCCGTCCGCAGGCCGCCGATGGGCGTCACCGTGCGAAGCCCGCGCACCCGCTTCATCCGCTGGGTCTGGTAGACCTCGGCAAGCGGCCAAGCCGAGCCGGAGTCCGAATCAAGGGAGATGAGCTCGGGGCTCGCTTCCGTCCCCGACGCGAGGACCGCGGAGGAAGCGAGCGAAGCGTGTCCGCCTTTCGCATCGGCGAGGTACAGCAGCGCGAAGGGAATGTCGTTCTGGCTGCCTCGCAGGTGCTCGGCGGCATGTGTGGCCACGGCAGCCGCGTTGGAGAGCGCGGTGCCCGTTCCCAGGTTGCGCAGCAACTTGAGCCTGCGCTCGCTAAAGACCTGTTTGGTGGTCTCGCTCGTCGCGCAGTACACCCCTTCCACCCGGCCAGACTCGCCGGTGACCGGACTGTAGGAGAAGCTGAAGTAGGCCTCCTCCAGGAAGTTCTCGTCCCTGTAGAAGGGAAGCAGGAGGTTCTCGCTCCAGTTGGCGGTCCCATCGCGGAACACCTGCTCGACGAGCGACTCGAGGTAGGGCCACATCTCGGCCCACCCCTTGGGCGAGCGGGGGTCGGCGCCAATCTGCTCCGGGTGCTTGGTACCGGTGATGGGGATGTAAGCGTCGTTGTAGAAGATGGTGAGCGCCTCACCCGTCCTCCACCAGACGAACATTGGCTGCTTGGAGCCGAGGCAGATGCTGAGGGCCGTTTTGAGGCTCTGGGGCCAGGACGCCATCGGTCCCACCGGCGTTTGAGACCAGTCCTTCGCGCGGATGATGGCGCCCGTCTCACCGTCGGAGGTCACATCCGCTGACGGGGGCAGTTTCTTCATCGGCGGGGGTGGATTCATGCTGCGGTTCCTCTCGACAGTTCCACGATGGATGTGGCCTCGGTTCCTAGGTGACGGAGCCGTGCCGGGCCATCGCCGTGTCGGGCGAGGCCTCGTGGCCAGCACGTCCAGGGCCACCTGGCCATGGCGGCCTGCACCACCAGGTAGTCTGACAGCTCCAGGAGCTCCGCCAACCATGAGAAGGGGTACCGAACTGCGGCTTGACCCACCAAGTCTCCGGGATTCAACGAGACCGGTGTCACTCCACGAATTGCGTTGCGCCCCGGGCCTCACGGCAATTAGTAATGGGATATGTTGCAAATTACCTCGGTGGTGAGGCGCGCCGCGCCTCGGGCGCTTTGTTCATCGGCGCGCTGTTGTCCCTCCATGCGTCACTAGTGCCGTCATCGGACCTCGCCGCGGAGGGCCGGGCTGTCTCACAGGCCCGGTGAGTCGCGCCGTCGGCTCCGAGCTCCTCTTCGGGTACCGCCGTCCTCCCGTCAGGGTCGACGTGTGCCTCCACACCCCTGTGCGTCACCCTCCGTGCGGGTGACGTGCGTGTCGTCTCCCGTCCTGTCCGCCTGACGTCGTAATCCCAGACACCTCCACGTCCTCCGCCGGCGACGAAGTGCGCCGGACGGGAGACGTCCGTGAAGTCGCATCCCCAGACACCCCCTGTCCCTCGTCGGCGCGCGAAGCGCGCTGGACGGGAGACGTCCGTGAAGTCGTTCCTCGTCCTGTCACCCAAGGGCCGTCGGCGGTGGGCGCGCTTAGGGCGCGAACGCCACCGGTGTGTCCTGACCCTTGGAAGAAGTCGGAGTCCCCCATGAATTGGAAGCGTGCAGCAGTCGGAGGGGCCCTGTCCCTCCCTCTCGTGATTGGTGGTCTGGTCCTCGCGCGGAGCGAGAGCGCGGATGCGTCCGGTGGAGCAGGTGGCGCGAAGATGGCGGCGGCCCCCGTCGTTGCCGCGGAGGTCGTCACCCGGCAGGTCGCCGACAGCGCCGAGTTCACCGGCACGCTGGCGGCGGTGCAGAGCGTGGAGCTGCGGCCTCGCGTCGGTGGTTACATCGACTCGGTGCGCTTCGCGGAGGGCGGGTTGGTGACGGCGGGGCAGGTGTTGTTCCAGCTCGACTCGCGCACCTTCGAGGCAGTGTTGGACCGGGCTCGCGCGGACCTGCGTCAGGCCGAGGAGCGCCGCACGCTGGCCGAGAAGCGGTTCGAGCGCGGCGAGAAGCTGGTCGCCGAGCAGGCCATCTCCCAGGGGGACTTCGACGTGCTGACGGCGGAGCGCGCGGAGTCGCGTGCACGCGTCGAGTCCGCCAAGGCGGCGGTGCGAGGCGCGGAGGTCGACCTGCAGGACACGCGCGTGCGCGCGCCCGTGAGTGGACGGGTGGGGCGGGCGCTGGTGACGCAGGGCAACCTGGTCAGCACGGGAGCGCTGCTCACGACCATCGTCTCGGTGGAGCCCTTCTACGTGTACTTCGACGTGGACGAGGCCACGTACCTGCGCTTCGCGGGGACGACGTCGGGGGCGCGAGGAAAGGACGGACGCGTCAACGCGGTGCCGGTGCGCGTGGCGTTGACGGGGGACGAGGGCTTCCCGCGCGAGGCGCGGCTCGACTTCCTGGACAACCAGGTGGTGGCGGGGACGGGCACGGCGCGAGCGCGCGCGGTGCTGCCCAATCCGGACGGGAAGCTGACGGCGGGGCTCTTCGCTCGGGTGCGGCTGGAGACGGGCGCGGCGCGGCCCACGGTCCTCATCCAGGACCTGGCGGTGGGCACGGACCAGAAGGGGCGCTACGTGTTGGTGGTGCGTCCGGACCAGACGCTGGAGCAGCGGCGCGTGGAGCTGGGGACGACGGAGGGTGGCCTGAGGGTGGTGCGCTCGGGGCTGGCGGCGGGTGAGAAGGTGGTGCTCAAGGGCCTGGCCCGGCCGGGGATGGCGGTGGCGCCCACGCTGGTCGCCATGGCCGGCTCCGAGCATGCCGAGGGGGCGCGGCCGTGAAGTTCGCGCACTTCTTCGTCGACCGGCCCATCTTCGCGGCCGTGTTGTCGGTGCTGCTGCTGATTGGCGGCGGCCTGTCGTTGTTGCAGTTGCCGTTGAGCGAGTACCCGGCCGTGTCTCCGCCCACGGTGGTGGTGCGCGCGGCCTATCCCGGCGCGGACCCGGCGGTCATCGCGGAGACGGTGGCCGCGCCGCTGGAGCAGGAGATCAACGGCGTGGAGGGCATGCTGTACATGTCCTCGCAGGCGACGAGCGACGGCCGGGTGGCGGTGACGATTACCTTCGGCATGGGCGTCAACCCGGACACCGCGCAGGTGCAGGTGCAGAACCGGGTGGCGCGCGCGATTCCGCGCCTGCCGGCGGAGGTGCAGCGGCTGGGCGTGCTCACGGAGAAGTCGAGCCCGGACCTGCTGATGGTGGTGCACCTGGTGTCTCCGGAGGGGAAGCAGGACCCGCTCTACCTCTCCAACTACGCGGTGCTCCAGGTGCGGGACGTGCTCCAGCGCGTGCCCGGCGTGGGCAGCGTGAATGTGCTGGGAGCGGGTGAGTACAGCATGCGCGTCTGGTTGGACCCACGGTTGCTCGCCGCGAGGGGCCTCACCGCGAGCGACGTGGTGGCCGCCATCCGCGAGCAGAACGTGCAGGTGGCCGCCGGCGTCATCGGCCAGCAGCCGGATGAGCGCTCCGCGTTCCAGCTCACCGTCACCACGCAGGGGCGGCTCACGGAGGAGGAGCAGTTCCGCGACATCGTGGTCAAGGTGGGCGAGGAGGGGCAGGTGACGCGCCTGCGGGACGTGGCACGCGTGGAGCTGGGCGCGAGCTCCTACTCCGTGCGCGCGCGGCTGGACGGCAAGTCGGCGGTGGCCATCGGCATCAGCCAGGCGTCCGGCTCCAACGCGTTGGACGTGTCCGCGGGCATCCGCGCGCGGATGACGGAGCTGAAGGAAGCCTTCCCCCAGGGCATGGAGTACAAGATTGCCTACGACCCGACGCTCTTCGTGCGCGCCTCCATCCGCAACGTGGTGACGACGTTGCTGGAGGCCGTGGTGCTGGTGGTGTTGGTGGTGCTGTTGTTCCTCCAGACGTGGCGCGCCTCCATCATCCCGCTGGCCGCGGTGCCCGTGTCGCTGGTGGGAACAGCGGCGATCATGCAGATGCTGGGCTTCTCGCTCAACACGCTGTCGCTCTTCGGTCTGGTGCTCTCCATCGGCATCGTGGTGGATGACGCCATCGTCGTCGTGGAGAACGTGGAGCGGCACATCGCGCAGGGTGTGAGTCCGAAGGAGGCGGCCCGCAGGGCGATGACCGAGGTGACCGGTCCCATCATCGCGATTACGTCCGTGCTGTCGGCGGTGTTCGTGCCCACGGCGTTCCTGGGTGGTTTGACGGGGCAGTTCTACCGGCAGTTCGCGCTGACCATCGCCATCTCGACCATCCTCTCGGCGTTCAACTCGCTCACGCTCAGCCCGGCGCTCGCGGGGGTGCTGCTGCGCGGTCACCACGGTCCGAAGGACGGCCTGACGCGCTTCATGGAGAAGGCGTTCGGCGGGTGGTTGTTCGGGCCGTTCAACCGCTTCTTCGACCGGGCGTCCTCGGGCTACGTGTCCCTGGTGCGCCGGGTGGTGCGGGTCAGCGGCTTGGCGCTCGTGGTGTACGGCGGGCTGCTGGTGCTCACGTGGCTGGGCTTCGCGAAGGTGCCCGCGGGCTTCGTGCCGATGCAGGACAAGTACTACCTGGTGGGCCTGGCACAGCTGCCGCCCGCGTCGTCGCTGGAGCGGACGGATGCGGTGGTGAAGAAGATGTCGGACCTGATGCTGGCGGAGAAGGGCGTGGCCAACGTCGTGGCCTTCTCGGGCATCTCCATCAACGGCTTCGTCAACTCGCCCAACTCCGCGGTCGTGTTCGCCATCCTGGATGACTTCGAGAAGCGCCAGTCGCCGGACCTGTCGGCCGGGGCCATCGCAGGGAAGCTCCAGGGGAAGCTCGCGGGAGTGCAGGAGGGCTTCGCGGCCATCTTCCCGCCGCCGCCGGTGCCGGGCATGGGCTCGACGGCGGGCTTCAAGCTGCAGGTGGAGGACCGGGCGGGGCTGGGTTCGCAGGCGCTGTACGAGGCCACGCAGGCCCTGGTGCAGCGTGCGTCCACGGACCCGCAGGTGATGGGGTTGATGTCGGGGTTCGAGATCAACGTGCCGCAGCTCCACGCCGAGGTGGACCGGGTGAAGGCGAAGCAGCAGGGCGTGCCGCTGGGCTCGGTCTTCGAGACGCTGCAGATTCATCTGGGTTCGCTGTACGTGAACGACTTCAACCGCTTCGGTCGGACGTACCAGGTGAACGTGCAGGCGGACGCGAAGCACCGCATGGAGCCGGAGGACATCGGCCGGCTGCAGGTTCGCAATCCACAGGGAGGCATGGTGCCGTTGGCCTCGCTGGTGGACGTGAGTCCCTCGTTCGGGCCGGACCAGGTGCTGCGCTACAATGGGTATCCCTCCGCGGACATCAACGGGGCGGCGGCGCCGGGTGTGAGCACGGGCCAGGCGGTGGCGGTGATGGAGCGACTGGCGGCGGAGACGCTCCCCGCCGGCATGAGCTTCGAGTGGACCGACCTGACGTACCAGGAGAAGCTCGCGGGCAAGGAAGGGCTGTTCGTCTTCCCGCTGGCCATCCTGTTGGCGTTCCTCATCCTGGCGGCGCAGTACAACAGTTGGTCACTGCCGCTGGCGGTGTTGCTCACGGTGCCGCTGGCGTTGCTCAGCGCGATTGCCGGTGTGTGGCTGGTGGGTGGGGACAACAACATCTTCACGCAGATTGGCCTCGTGGTGTTGGTGGGGCTCGCGGCGAAGAACGCCATCCTCATCGTCGAGTTCGCCCGTGCGCAGGAGGATGAGGGGATGGGCGTGGTGCAGGCGGCGCTGGAGGCGTGCCGGCTGCGGCTGCGGCCCATCCTGATGACGTCCATCGCGTTCATCATGGGCGTGGTGCCGCTGGCGGTGGCGACGGGCGCGGGCGCGGAGATGCGTCAGGCGATGGGCGTGGCGGTGTTCGCGGGCATGCTCGGCGTGACGCTGTTCGGCCTGGTGCTGACGCCCATCTTCTACATCGTCATCCGGAAGCTCGCGCTGCGCGGCGAGGAGCGGGAGGCCCCGGCCATCCCCGCTGGCGCGACGGGGGCGGAAGGGCACTGAGTCACGCGTAGGTCGTCGGGGGTCGAGGGGCCGTCTTCTCAGGGGGAAGGCGGCCTCTCATGTTTGGGTGAGGTGCACGATTCTGGACGAAAGGTGCCGGCGTGCAGGGGGAGTGCCTAGCTTGGCCGCCAGGAGGTGCACGTGGCGAAGTCAGGGGCACGGTCCGGAGGGAAGGCGCGCGCGACGAAGGAGCGACGCTCGGACACGGCGCTGCTCATCATCGACGTCATCAATGATTTGGAGTTCCCGGGCGGGGAGAAGGTGCTGCCCTGGGCGCTGCGCATGGTGGAGCGGCTGGAGCCCCTGGCCCGACGGCTGCGCGCGGCGGGTGTGCCGGTCATCTACGTCAACGACAACTTCAACCACTGGCGCAGCAACTTCCGGGACGTCTATCGGCACTGCACCCGCAAGGGGATTCGGGGCCGGCCGGTGGCGCGGGCGTTGAAGCCCGAGCCGAGGGACTACTTCGTCCTCAAGCCGAAGCACTCGGCGTTCTTCGCGACGTCACTGGTGCCGCTGTTGGAGCACCTGGGGACGAAGAAGCTGCTGATGGCGGGCATGGCGACCAACCTGTGTGTCTTCTTCAGCGCGCATGACGCGCACATGCACGAGTACGACATCACCGTGCTGAGCGACTGCTGCGCGGCGGAGAGCGACGGGGACCATGACCTGGCGTTGGACCAGCTCCAGCGCTTCCTGGGCGTGCGAGTGTGCCGGGCGGATGAGGTGAAGCGCACCCGCCGCGCCCGGAAGCCGGCGCATTCCGCCAAGGGGGCAGGGCGGTTGTAGGCGATAGGTCCTTCGCAGCTCAAATGTTCGGCTAACGCGAAGCACGATTGGGTTGAGATAGTGAATACAGTCGCGTAACCAGTCTGCGAACTCCACACGCAGAGTGGCCGGACAAATGCTTCACTTTTGGTCGAGTTCAGAGGTGATTTTTTCAGGACTGGATGGGGGTGTGTTGATGTCGTCGCAGACAATGAGCGCGTCGAGATGGCTAGGGCCATAGCTTTTTAAGAGGATGTTGAGAGTTCTCTGTTGAACGTCGGAAGCACTCTGTGTGTCGCCGAGCGTGGCGTGGAGAGGTCGCATGCGGATTAGGATGTCTGCTATTGGGGAAGCTTTCTCTCCCGAGTCCTCGGCAAACTCTAGCGCCTGCTCAAGCATTTTCAATGCTTCATTGGTCTTGCCTAGGAGGGTAAGCGTGTTTGCTGTATGGATGATGGATGGAATTAGTCCTTCGTGGCCTGAGTCGGAAGAACGCTTTATTTGCTCGATTATCTTCTGCTGTAGGTCAAGTGCGAGCGTCGTCTCTCCTACCTCCACGAGAGTTCGCGCCAGGAATCCGGTGTAGGAGTATGGTGGCTGCTCTGCGCTAAGTGACTTAAGTGTCGCTTCCTTTAGGAGTTGGATGAGCTGAGTTGTTATCTCGAGGTTGGAAGATGTTCTGTAGAGTTTTGCTGCGCGCACTAGCGAGCGAGTTTCGGTGTGGCTCTTCAGTTCGTCGATAGTGGTTGGTGGTTGCTGTGATGGAGTTTTCTCAAATATTTCCGTGTTCAGTGTTCCTTGTACAGAGTGAATTCGCAAAAAGCGACGACCAGCCTCCAGTGTTTTCTCGTCCATTGGACCAAGTTTCTCTGCGCAAACTGTGAGGACATGCTGTTGAAGTTCAAGTGCTCGGCCAAGGTCGTTTTTGCGCAACAGGCTAGTTACGAGTTCGTCGAACGCATTGAGGACTTCATGATGAGTGTCGTCATGCGCTCGTTGTGCGGCCTTGAGCATGTCCTCTCTGAGTCGGATCGCCCCGCCCAGATCGTTTGTCAGGAGCATTGAGTTGGCGAGAGATGATAGTGACTCTGAAGGCCATGGGAAGTTTGTGGTTCCGATTAGGGCCGAGTTGTAGGTGGTGAGCATTCGTTTTTGGAGTTCATTCATTAGCTGCGCGTGTCGGGTTTTCCGTGGATAGGTGGTTGCGTCGAACGCGCCAATTGCGATTGGGGAAAAGCTCCCCCATTGAGTCGTGTCGTCGTAGGTCGCATGTAAGAACGAGGCCCCGGAAACATCTGCGCCAATCAGATTGGTGCCAGTGAGATTAGCGTTGTTTAGATTGGCGCCTCTTAAATCTGCTCCGAAAAGGTTGGCGCATCCGAGATTCGCTCCTCTCAAATCCGCCCCGTATAATGTTGCCCCCTCTAGGTCGGCACGGAAAAGAGCAACTCCGCGCATGTTTGCATCCCTTAAGTCAGCATCTCGTAGACAGGCATTGCGAAAGCTTCCGTTTCGCATATTGGCGTCCGCAAGCAGCGCATTGCTGCAATCTGCAGAGTCTGCGTCAACGCCATGCAGGTCGGCGTTTGCCATGTTGGCGTTCTGGAATTTCGCATCTGGGACTTGTGAGTTTCTGAGTGAAGAGTCGCTTAGGTTGGCATTGCTGAAATTGGAGCTGCGGAAGTTTGAATTCCCCAGGTGTGCTTGATGAAGGTTGGTGCCGATAAATGATGCGCGAAAATGGCTTGAGTCGGAGATGTGTGCGCTTGGGAGTTCTGCGTAACTGAGATCGAGCGAATAAAACGTCATTATCCCGGATAGCCGTGCCTGGGGAAGCCTTGCTCTGGGCGCGCGTATGATTGCGAGCTCTTCTTCAAAAAAGAACCAGGGATACATGCTGCGCAAGGTTAATTCGTCTCTGTGAGTGACTCCCTGGGTGTCCTTAAGGTGGCTTGCGATCGCTAAAGTTGCCTCGCGGAGCCATGCGCTTTGGTCTTCGCGCACCGTGAGAGGCTGTCCATCATATGAGGATAGATGCTCTTGGTGGAATGTCTTTTCCGCCCATCTGAAAAGGGCAGCCCTGTCTTGTTCGCTGAGATTAAATGGCTGTCCAGGGGACCAGCGCTCGGACGGGGCTGAGTTAAGAATCTCCATTAGAAAATCGAAGCTTCGATCTCCTAATTGAAGCAGTCGTGCTCCAAGGAGTGCGCGTTCGAAGGGTTTGCGATTCTCCGTGTCCCGGACAATGGCTTTCAGGCATGTGGCCCAGTAGCGAGCGATGAGAAATTCTCTGAACGATTTGTGGCCGAACAACATGGCCCCACCTTGCTCGGAGTGTAGATTGGCCTGGAGTGCAAGAAGGAGGCCCATTTGTATGGACTCAATAATGTCTGGCGTGTTGCTTCTGATGTCCAGTTCGTTGCGGATGATTTTTGAGATTTCAAATTTATCTAGAAAAGATTGCCGGTCAGCTTGCTTGAGCCTAGCGTCTTCCCAGGCAGAGCGGCTCATGAGCCACAGCATTGCGTCTGGTTCAGTTGCGTCTCTGGGGATGAGAGACTTCTCGATAAGTTGGAGTTTTAGACTTATGGATGCTTGGTGAATGGCAGGATGGTTGTCTTGGTCGGATTCACACTTGCCGCGCGCAATGCTCTGGAAGAAACGCTCGTAGAGCTCAGCCTTGCTCGACGTAACGTCTTTTCTGTCGGAAACCCAGGTGTGGGCGATCAGGAGCAGCAAAATAGGGGTTCTGGAGAGTTCCAGAAGGCCTTGGGTCTTGAGGTCATTCTGTGTGGGGGTGGTTTCTTGGGGCGTGATTTTTCGCCATCTAGAGAGCCAGTCTTCGACCTGCGTGTTGTTCCAGGGGAGTAGTTCGATGATTGGTATTCCCTTAAGGGTGGTTGAATTCGGAGTGATGGCTGCGGGGCGAGTGAAGACGACAAATTTGTGGTCGTCTGTCGCTTCATCTTTGATTTGATTGAAAAGGGACTCCAGTCCGCGCTCACCTAGGCTGATTTCATCAAGGCCGTCAATTAAGAAGAGTGTCCTTTGTTTCTTGTGAGGCGAGAGCAATGCGGGTTCGCTAGTCTTTAGGGAGTAGCCCAGTGAATCTGCATGACGCTTCCTTGCGCGAGAGATTGCATGAGATAGGGTGGCTTGAGGGCTGAGGTCGTCGACGCAGCGAAGATGGATGGGCAGTGGGGATGTGATTGATGGCGAGGTGGTGGTGCGGTATTCTTTTGCTAATCGCTGGGTGAGCATTTTTGCTGTGAGAGATTTTCCCATTCCGAAGTCGGCTTGAATGATTGCGATTTTGTGGTGTGTTATTGTCTGTAGAATCAGGCTGATTGCGGGTTGGGCGAGGGAGCTTGGTGTCGACTTGCTGTTGGCAAGGGGTTCGACGTACATGTCTCGCAAGGGCATGAATGGGAGAGGGTCGTTGGTTCGGGCATCTCCGCGTTTCGCTCCTCCGAATGTGTGTCGGTTTTCCCAGTCAATCATGTCGATGATTAGGAGTTCCTGGAGGAGTCTTGGTTTGTAGTCTCGTTTGAGGCTCTCCAGATAGTTGCTGAGTTGTGTCCCTGGAGTGGATGTTAGAGCTTTCTCCCAGGCCAGAAGGAAGTTGCGTTCGAATTCTAGTGTCTCGAACCCCTTAACTTCAATTGGGGGTGGGCAATTGTTGGTTGTAGTAAAGGTCGCATTCCAAAGCGCCAGATAGTATGGATTTGCGAGCTGGTTCCCCGTTAGGCCCTCTATTAGTTCGAGTTCGACGGTGCCGGATGGCATTGTTCCTGGTGTGATGTGGGTGATGTTTAGGTTTTTGAGTATGGTTTGTGTTTCTGCGACGAGGGGCGTGGTCGAGGGGGCACCAAGCGGGATGTGGACTGTGTGGAAGATGCGGTTGGATTGCAGTTGACCAAGGGCGTGCCCGAAGCATTGGGTTGTGAGTGCAAGATGTAGTGCGCCGAGTTCAATCTCTTTGGGTGACGCCCTTTCGGTATGGATGGTTTTAGTGGCCCCAATTAGTTCGCTAAGTGTTTTAATCTCGTTGGCGCCGAGCCCAAGCTCCTTCCAAGCGTCGCGTGCCGCGATGCCTAGGTCGAGAATGCTCTTGAGGATAGGGAGGGCTGCTAGAATAGTGAGGGACATGGCGACATACTATCGTGATCGGTAATAGTTGTCATCGAGCTGGGAAGGTTGTTGGAAGGGTGTGGGGTCGATCCGACCCGGGAGCGACTGCGGATGATTCTGGCTTCTGGTGAATGGGTAGTGTTGCTTTTGGGGTGGGCGAATTTGTGCGTCTAGTCTTGGGGTTGGCGGGAGTCTTGTGGGTGGTAGGTTGAGATTGTTTTGTGGGATTGTATGGGTGGTCGCATGTCTTGTTTGTGGTTGGTGGGTTTGTCGGCGCGTTTGTTTGCGGTGTGTTGTGTGGGTTCGGTGCTGCGGCGTTGTGTTCCGTGGTGTGGTACTGCACGGCGATATACTGATTTGACGTTGGACCAGTTCCAGCGCTTCCTGGGCGTGCGAGTGTGCCGGGCGGATGAGGTGACGCGCACCCGCCGCGCCCGGAAGCCGGCGCATTCCGCCAAGGGGGCAGGGCGACTGTGACGTCGGGACGCAAGGTTTCTCGAATCGAGCGCCGTCGCGTCTAGACTGCCGGCCGTGTACAGGTCTTCCGAGCAGAGCCCCGTGGGCGGCTTCCGCGCCCGTCTCCACACCATCATCTTCGAGGCCGACACGCCGGCAGGGAAGGCGTTCGACGTGGCCCTGATGTGGGCCATCCTGTTCAGCGTCGTCGCCGTGATGCTGGAGAGCGTCACACCCGTGCGCGAGCGCTATGGCTCCGCGCTCTCCATCGCGGAGTGGGCGTTCACCGCCATCTTCGCCACGGAGTACGTGCTGCGGCTCATCGCCGTCCGCCGACCGCTGGACTACGCGCGCAGCTTCTTCGGCCTCGTGGACCTGCTGGCCATCCTGCCCTCGTTCCTGAGCGTGCTATTCCCGGGCGCGCAGACGCTGCTCGTGGTCCGCGTGCTGCGCCTGCTGCGCGTCTTCCGCGTGCTGAAGCTGGGGCACCTGCTGGGCCAGGCGGAGATCCTCATGACGGCGCTCCGTGCGAGCCGGGGGAAGATCACCGTCTTCCTCGGCTTCGTCCTGACCGTTGTCGTCATCATGGGCTCCGTCATGTACCTGGTCGAGGGCGAGGCCCATGGCTTCGACAGCATCCCGCGCGCCATGTACTGGGCCGTGGTGACGATGACGACGGTGGGCTTCGGTGACATCACGCCCAAGACGATTCCGGGACAGTTCATCGCGTCGGTGTTGATGATCATGGGCTACGGCATCCTCGCTGTACCCACGGGCATCGTCTCCGTGGAGCTGGCCGCCGCCGCGCGGGGGCCCGTGGACACCCAGGCGTGCCCCGGCTGCGGCAACCAGGGACACGACCTGGACGCGCGCTTCTGCAAGGCCTGTGGAACAGCGCTGGACTGGAAGGCGCCGAAGCCGCCGGCCACGCCCTGAGTCACGCCGTTGTTCGACGCAGGCCACCTGCTCCGGTCGGGATGTTCATTGCTGGCCGGGTGGTGCTCGGCTCGCGCACGAATCCGAGGCCCTCCGCTCCAGGCGCGGCACAGTGAGGCCCTTCCTTTCCTGGAGACCTCACGATGAACCTCTTCATCACGGGCGCCACCGGCTTCATCGGCGGCACCTTGGCCGTAGACCTCAAGGCCCGGGGCCATGCGATTCGCGGACTGGTGCGCGATGAGGCCAAGGCCCGGAAGCTGGCGGCGCTCGGCATCGAGCCCGTCCTAGGGGACCTGGACAACGTCGCGGTGCTCACGGCGGAGGCCCGCCGCGCGGACGGTGTCATCAACGCCGCGAGCAGCGACCACGAGAAGGCCATCCGGGCCTTGATCGAAGGCGTGAAGGGCTCGGGCAAGCCGCTGCTGCATACCAGCGGCTCCAGCGTCATCGGTGACGACGTGAAGGGCGACGCACTGTCACCCAACGTGTTCGACGAGGACACGCCGTTCATCGTCGAGCCCGAGAAGCGGGCCCGGCATGCACTCGACAACAGCGTCCTGGCGGCGCCTGGGGCTCGCGGCATCGTGCTGTGCAACACGATGATCTACGGCACGGGGAAGGGGCTGAGCCGCGACAGCGTGCAGATTCCTCCACTGGTGGCACAGGCTCGCAAGAGCGGCGTGGTGCGCGTCGTCGGCAAGGGCGTCAACCGCTGGTCCAACGTCCACATCGACGACGTCTCGGCGCTCTACGCCCTGGCCTTGGAGAAGGCTCCGGCGGGGGCGTTCTACTTCGTGGAGAACGGTGAGGCGTCGTATGCGGAGATTGGCGAGGCCATCGCGGCGCGGCTGAAGCTGGGCCCGGTCCAGTCCTGGTCGGTGGAGGAGGCGTCGCGCGAGTGGGGCGAGGGCCATGCGCGCTACTCGTTCGGCTCCAACAGCCGGGTGCGCGGCAAGCGCGCTCGGCGTGAATTGGGCTGGGCGCCTCGGCACGACTCGGTGACCCGCTGGATTCGCGAGGAGATGCCGTTGGAGTGAGGCGGCTTGCGTCCGCCGTCCGACATCCCCACATCCTTTTCGCACGGGGCCCGCGGCACTTCGTGTTTGCTGCGCGCCGTTCGTCCCACCTCGAGGAGTGTGCCCATGCGTTCCCTGTTGGCGTCCCTGGCTTGTACTTCCCTGCTGACCCTCGCGGGGACCTCGCACGCGCAGCCCGCGGGCAAACCCGCGGACCAGGGCGGCAACCTGGCCCCCGGGCAGGCGAAGGGCAGTCAGCAGACGGATCCTCGGCAGGGCCCCAACCCGACGGGCGCACCCGTCGAGCAGGCCCCGCCCAACGTCCCCGAGTTCAAGCCGGCCTTCCCCGGCCAGACGCGCGCGCCCGCCGTCAACACGCGCACCGCCCTGCAGGTCACCGAGGTGGCCGCCGGCTTCAACAAGCCCTGGGCCATCGCGTTCCTTCCAGACAAGCGGATGCTCGTCACGGAGAAGCCGACGGGGAAGCTCTTCATCGTCACGCCCGAGGGCAAGAAGTCGCCGGCCATCGCGGGCCTGCCCAAGGTGGATGGCCGCAACCAGGGCGGTCTGCTCGACGTCGAGGTGGGCCCCGACTACGGCACCAGTGGCCTCATCTACTGGACCTATTACGAGCCCCGGAAAGGCGGCAACGGCCTCGCGGTGGCGCGCGCGAAGCTGGTGGATGGACCCAAGCCCAAGGTCGAGGGCGTGAAGGTCATCTTCCGCATGGAGCCGACGCTCGAGTCCACGCTGCACGCGGGTGGCCGCCTCGTCTTCACGCCGGACGGCAAGCTGTTCGTCACGCTGGGCGAGCGCTCCATCATGGAGGGCCGCGTCCAGGCGCGTGACCTCAAGAGCGACTTCGGCAAGATTGTCCGCATCAACCCGGATGGCTCCATCCCGAAGGACAACCCCTTCGTGGGACAGAAGGACGCGCGGCCGGAGATCTGGACGTTGGGCCACCGCAACATCCTGTCGGCGGCGCTCGACAGCAAGGGACGCCTCTGGGAGGTGGAGATGGGGCCACGCGGTGGTGACGAGCTCAACCTCATCGAGCGCGGCAAGGACTACGGCTGGCCCACCATCGGCTACGGCGAGGAGTACTCCGGCGAGCCCATCCACAAGACGACCCAGGGCCCTGGCATGGAGCAGCCGGTGTACTACTGGGACCCGGTGATTTCGCCCTCGGGCATGACCATCTACTCCGGTGAGCTGTTCCCCGAGTGGAAGGGCAACTTCTTCATCGGTGGCTTGTCCAGCACGGCCCTCGTGCGACTGGTGCTCGAGAACGACCGCGTCGTCGGCGAGGAGCGCCTGTTGATGGACCAGAAGGCCCGCATCCGTGAAGTCGTCCAGGGGCCGGAGGGCGCGCTGTACCTGCTCACCGACGACTCGAACGGCAAGTTGCTGAAGGTGACGCCGCGCTGAACCCGGGCGGGGTGCTCGCGCATGGCGGCGGGGCTCGATACGCTCGCCGCGCATGCGCGACGAAGTCGATGCTGGAGGCTCGGCTGGCGCGGCCTGGAGTTTCCGCTTCGCTCGGTGAGGCTCCGCGCGATTGACCGCAACAACCGGGTCGCCTCTCGTCCTCGTGTGCGTCATTGCTGAGCCGTGTCCGGGCGCGAGCTTCGTGCCTCGGCGACGCTCGGGAGTGTGCACATGCGGCGAAGCAGGGTGGGGTTGTCGGGAGTCCAGGCGCGAGGAGCACCGTGAGTGCACGAGCCCTTCGTGCGCGGCCGATGCGCGGCCCGGGTTCAGTGGAGACGAGGCTGGCGGCGCTCGACTGGACGGTGCTCGGCGCGGAGCTGGATGTTCGCGGATGCGCCACGCTGAGCGGCCTGCTCACGGAGGAGGCGTGCGGCGCCTTGTCGGCGCTCTATGCCGCGGATGCACCGTTTCGCAGTCGAGTCGTCATGGCCCGCCACGGCTTCGGTCGGGGTGAGTACAAGTACTTCGCCTATCCGCTCCCGGACCTCGTGGCTGGGCTGCGGAGCTCGCTCTATCCCGGACTCGCATCCATCGCGAACCGGTGGAACGAGGCGATGCGCATCGACGTGCGCTACCCCGAGACCCACGCGGAATACCTCCAGCGGTGTCACGCGGCGGAACAACTCCGGCCGACACCGTTGCTGCTCCAGTACGGAGAAGGGGACTACAACTGCCTGCATCAGGACCTCTATGGCGACGAGGTCTTCCCTCTTCAGGTGGCCATCCTCCTGTCCGAACCGGGCCGTGACTTCACCGGCGGAGAGCTGGTGCTGACCGAGCAGCGTCCCCGGATGCAGTCTCGCGCGGAGGTCGTGCCGCTGCGTCAGGGGGATGGCGTCATCTTCCCGGTCCACCATCGCCCCGTGCAGGGCACTCGCGGCGTCTACCGCGTCAACATGCGTCACGGTGTGAGCCGCATCCGCTCCGGTCACCGGCACACGGTGGGAATCATCTTCCACGACGCGCACTGAAACGAGGCGAGGTCGCGTCACGGAAACCCGCACGGAGGGCTGGCTCGCGCGGCTATCCTGGCGCCCAGGCAGGTGGGCGCGTGACGGACGACTTCCAGGCGATTCTCGACGAGGTGATGACGGCTGTCCTGCCGGTGGTGGGGCAGGGCCGTGTGGCCAACTACATCCCCGCGCTGGCCGCCGTGGACCCGTCTCGGTTCGGCATGGCGTTGGCCACGCTCGATGGTCAGGTCTTCGGCGTGGGGGATTGGCGCACGCCCTTCTCGGTGCAGAGCATCTCGAAGGTCTTCGCGTTGGCGCTGACGCTCGCGAGAGACGGGGATGCGCTGTGGCGCAGGGTGGGGAAGGAGCCCTCGGGCAATCCGTTCAACTCCCTGGTGCAACTCGAGTACGAGCAGGGTGTGCCTCGCAATCCGTTCATCAACGCGGGGGCCCTGGTCGTCACGGACCGGCTGCTCAGCCTCACCGGGGACTCACGCGGGCTGCTGCGGGAGTTCCTGCGCGAGGAGAGCGGGAATGCCTTGGTGGACTTCGACCCGGTCGTCGCCGCGTCGGAGGCCGAGCATGGCCATCGCAACTCCGCGCTGGCGCACTTCATGGCGAGCTACGGGAACATCGAGAACCCGGTGCCCCGCGTGCTCGAGCATTACTTCTGGCAGTGCTCGCTGCGCATGAACTGCGCGGACCTGGCGCGTGCTTGTGGATTCCTGGCGCGACATGGGCAGGGCGCCTCGGGGAGGCGACTGCTCACGCGCAGTCAGGCCAAGCAGGTCAACGCGGTGATGCTCACCTGCGGCACCTATGACGCCGCGGGCGAGTTCGCCTATCGCGTGGGTCTACCGTGCAAGAGTGGTGTCGGTGGCGGCATCATCGCCGTCATCCCGAATCGCTGTGGTTTGTGTGTGTGGAGCCCGGGGCTGGATGCCCACGGGAACTCCGTCGCGGGCGTGGAAGCCCTGGATCGATTCACGACGCTCACGGGCCTCTCGGTGTTCTGACGTCGCCACGTGGATGAAGGCGAACCGGCCCTCGCGAAGTTACGCTTCCGTCGAGGACCGGCTCCCACCGCCCATCCTTCACGCCCGAGCCGTCTCACCTTGTTGAAGCGGTCTCCCGCTTCGCTCGCTGCGACACGCCCATCCAACCCGCCGCCCGTACCGCCCCGTACTGCCCCGTACCGCGTGCTGCTCGTCCTGCGTGCTGCTCGTCCTGCGTGCTGCCCCGTCCAACCCGCCGCCCGTACTGCGTTGCTGCCCCGTCCAACCCGCCGCCCGTGCTGCCCGTACCGCCCCGTCCTGCGTGCTGCCCCGTCCAACCCGCCGCCCTTGCTGCCCCGTCCAACCCGCCGCCCGTGCTGCCCGTACCGCCCCGTCCTGCGTGCTGCCCCGTCCTGCCCGCCGCCCTTGCTGCCCGCCCGACCCGCCCACCGCTGCGTCATCTTCGCTGCGTGCACTACCCCATAGCAGGGCGCGTGCCGTCCGAATGACCTCCGCTGATCCAAGTTTTTCCAAGCACTTGCACCAAACCCCCAGCACGTGACGCGCGCCGTCCAGTAAGAAGTCCGGTGTTCTCCTTCCGGAATACCGAACGCGCGCCACCGCGTTGACCCTGAATGCCCATCAAGACCCGTCGCTGGTGTGTCCCTGGCGAACCCGATGACGGTTGGAAGGTCCTCGTCTGTCGCTACAGGCCCCGCGGCCTCCCCAAAGCCAAGGAGACCTGGGACGAGTGGCGCCGCGAGCTCGCCCCCAGCCCCGACCTCTTCGAGGCCTTCTATGGAAAGGGCCAGGCGCCCATCACCCTGGATGCCTACCGCGCTCGCTATCTCGAAGAGATGCAGTCCCAGCGTGAAATCATCGTGTCACTGGCCCGGCGCGTGGACGCGGGAGAAACCGTGACGCTCCTCTGCTCCAAGGACTGCATCCTGGAGCCGGTGTGTCACCGCACGATTCTCGCCGAGCTCATCCAGTCCGCCCGAGGCACCTGAAGCCTCACACCCCGGACACGACTCCGCCGGCGCGGTGAAGGAGCCTGGTCGCTCCCCCTCCGGCCGGCGGTCCGTACTTCAGAAGGACGTCAGGGCGCGTGAGCCGGCGCCGGCAGCTCGTCCTCCGACGCATCACGCCGGGACGTCTCGCCGCGCAGCTTCTGCATCAGCACGTAGAGGCCCGGGATGAAGATGAGGTTGACGATGGTGGACACCAGCATGCCGCCGAACACCGCGGTGCCCAGCGAGTTGCGCGCCGCCGCGCCCGCGCCCTGCGCCAGCATCAGCGGCACCACGCCCAACAGGAACGCAATCGACGTCATCAGGATGGGACGCAGCCGCACCTCGGCCGCCTCCACCACCGCGTCCAGCGCGCTCTTGCCCTGCTCGCGCAGCTGCTCGGCGAACTCGACGATGAGGATGGCGTTCTTGCTGGCAAGACCCACCAGCATCACCAGACCCACCTGGCAGAACACGTCGTTGGCGTAGCCGCGGAGCAACTGCAGCGCCACCGCGCCCATGATGGCCAGCGGCACCGACAGGATGATGACGAACGGCAGGGCGAAGCTCTCGTACTGCGCCGCCAGCACCAGGAACACGAACAGGATGCCCAGGCCGAAGATGATGAGCGTCTGCCCACCGCTCTCCTTCTGCTCCA
Source organism: Myxococcus guangdongensis (assembly GCF_024198255.1). NCBI lineage: Bacteria > Pseudomonadati > Myxococcota > Myxococcia > Myxococcales > Myxococcaceae > Myxococcus > Myxococcus guangdongensis. The sequence goes on along the minus strand of NZ_JAJVKW010000001.1, from coordinate 403,712 downwards.
GGCTGATGCCCGTCCACTCCGCCGCCATGCCCTGCGGCAGGTTCTGCGCCGCCAGCGCCTCCATCGCCTCGATGGCCTGACCGGAGGACACCCCCGGCGCGGGCTGCCCGTTGATCTCCGCCGAGCGGAACAGGTTGTAGTGCCGGATGACCTGCGCGGACACCGTGGGCGTCACCTTCACCAGCGACTCGAGCGGAATCATGTCCCCGCTGTCGCTGCGCACGTAGAACGCGCCGATGTCCTGCGGGCTGTCGCGGAACTGCTGCTCGGCCTGCGTGTACACGCGGTAGGTGCGGTTGGCGTAGTTGAAGTCGTTGACGTACTGGCTGCCCATGTAGACCTGCATCGTCCCGAAGATCTGCTCGATGGGCACCCCGAGCGCCTTGGCCTTCTGCCGGTCCACGTCCACGTCCAACAGCGGCGTGTTGGCGTTGAACGCGGTGAACACGCCTCTGAGCTGACCGCCCTCGTTGCCCTTGGCCACCAGGTCGTCCGTGGCCGAGGCCAGCTCGTCCAGCGTGCGCGAGCCCGCCGCGTCCTCCACGATGAACTGGAAGCCGCCCACGCTGCCCACGCCGCGAATCGCCGGGGGCTGGAAGGGCAGCACGCGCGCCCCACCGATGCGGCTCAACGGGCCACGCAGCCGCTCCACCAGCGCCGCCACGGTGCTGCCCTCGCCGGGCCGCTCCTCCCACGGCTTCAAGCTGCTGAAGACGGTGGCCATGTTGGCGCCGGAGCCCTGCATGGAGAAGCCGCCGATGGCGAACATCGCGCGCACCTCCGGCTGGGCCTTGAGGATCTCCTCCACCTGCGCCAGCACCTTCTCCGTCTGGGCCAGCGACATGCCCTCCGGCCCCTGCACGGAGATGATGACGTAGCCCTGGTCCTCGTCCGGGATGAAGCCCGTGGGCGCCACCTTGAACAGCACCACCGTGGCGCCGATGCAGGCCAGGAACGCCAGGAGCACCAGCACCGGGTGCCGCAGCATGGCGCGCAGACCCCGGCCGTACGCCGCCTTCGTCGCGTCCAGCACCTTGTCCACCCAGCGGAAGAACACCCACTTCTCACCGTGGTGGTGCTTGAGCATGCGCGCGCTCAGGGCGGGCGTCAGCGTCAGCGCGCAGAACGTGGACAGCGCCACCGACGCGGCGATGGTCAGCGCGAACTGGCGGTAGATGGCGCCCGTGGTGCCCGGGAAGAGCGCCACCGGCACGAACACCGCCACCAGCACCACCGAGATGGCGATGACGGCGCCAGACACTTCCTTCATGCCCTCGCGCGCCGCCTGTCGGGGTGACAGCCCCCGCTCGGCCATCAGTCGCTCGATGTTCTCGATGACGACGATGGCGTCGTCGACGACAAGTCCCGTGGCCAGCGTGAGGCCGAACAGGGTGAGCGTGTTGATGGAGAAGCCCAAGAGCTGCACGAACGCGAACGTGCCGACGAGCGAGACGGGCAGGGTGAAGGCGGTGATGAGCACGCTTCGCCACCCGTGCAGGAACAGGAAGATGACGAGGATGACCAGGATGATGGCTTCCACCAGCGTCTGGAGCACCTCGTGGATGGAGGCGCGCACCGCGAGCGTGGTGTCCGTGCCCGTCAGGTACTCCATGCCCGGAGGGAACTGCTCGGACAGGCGGTCCAGCTCCCGGTACACGCCGTCGCGCACGTCCAGCGCGTTGGCGGTGGGGAGCTGGAAGATGCCCATGCCCACGCCCACGCGGCCGTTGAAGCGCAGGATGGTGCCGTAGTTCTCCGCGCCCAGCTCCACCCGGCCCACGTCCTTCACGCGCACCGCCTTGCCGCTCGGGTCGCGCATCAGGACGATTTCACCGAACTCCGCTGGCTCCACCAGCCGGCCGCGCGCGCGCACCGCAATCTGGTACGGCTGCTCCTCGGTGGAGGGCGGCTGGCCCACCTGGCCCGCGGCCACCTGGAGGTTCTGCTCTTGAAGGGCCCGCGTCACGTCCATGGGCGTGAGCTTGCGGCGGGCGAGCTCGGTGGGGTCCAACCACACGCGCATGGAGAACTTGCGCTCGCCGAAGATGCGCACGTCGCCCACGCCGCGCACGCGCTTGATGGCGTCCTTGAGATTCACGTCCGCGTAGTTGGAGAGGAACTGCGCGTCGTAGCGGTTGTCCGGGCTGGACAGGGCCACCGTCATCAGCATCTGGCTGGAGGCCTTGTTGACGACGATGCCCGTCTGGTTCACCTGCGAGGGCAGGCGCGAGGCGGCGCGGCTGACGCGGTTCTGCACGTCGACGGCGGCGACCTCGATGTCGCGCGTGGGCTCGAAGGTGACGGTGATTTGACTGGTGCCGTCGTTGCCGCTGGTGGAGGTGATGTAGCGCATGCCCTCCACGCCATTGAGCTCCTGCTCGATGGGGATGGTGACGGCGCTCTCCACCACCTCGGCGCTGGCGCCCACGTACGTGGACGTCACCGTCACCTGCGGCGGTGCCAGGTCCGGGTACTGGGAGATGGGCAGGGTGGGAATGGCAATCAAGCCCACCAGCGTCAGCAGGATGGAGCAGACGATGGCGAAGACGGGTCTGCGGATGAAGAAGTCGACGAACACGGCGTTCAAGCCCTCGAAATCATGGTGGGGGCCGGGCCTCGCGGCGTGCCGTCCGAGGCCCGGTCCATCCAGCGCTTCAGCGGCTGCCCGCCGTCGCCGCGCCGGCGCCCGTGCTCGGGGCGCTGTCCGCGGACTTCACCTTCACGGCCATCCCGTCACGCAGGGCCTGCAGCGAGGACACCGCCACGCGGTCCCCCTGCTTCAGCCCGTTCTCGATGACGTAGGCCATCTCACCCAGCGCGCCCAACGTAATCGGGCGACGCTCCACCACCGTCTTGCCTTCCTTCTCCTGCACCACCATGGCGAAGGGCTGGCCGCTCAGTCGCACCACCGCGAGCGCCGGAATCTGCAGCGCGTCCCGCTTGGCGTAGACGATGCGCGAGCGCACCAGCTCGCTGGGGCGCAGCCCCACCGTGTTCTGGAACGCGGCCTTCACCTCCACCAGCTGCGTGCGCGGGTCCGCCTGCGGCGCGACGAAGAACAGGGGGCTGGTGAGCAGCACCTTGCCCTGCGAGTCCAGCACCTCCAGCTGCGTGTCCGGCTTGAGCGCGCGCGCCCGCTCCGAAGGCAGCGACACGCTGACCTCCAGCACGTCCGCCTGGGCGATGGTCGTCAGGGGCGAGGTGGCGCTCACGAAGTCACCCATGCGCACCAGCACGTCGCCCACCGTGCCCGCGAAGGGCGCGCGCACGGCGTGGAACTGCAACTGCACCTGGCGCTGCGCCACCTGCGCGGCCGCCGAGCGCGCCGAGGCCTCGGAGGCCTCCAGCTGCGCGCGGCCCTGCTCCAGCTCCTGCGCGCTGGCGAGGCCCTCCTTGTAGAGCGCCTCCGTGCGCGCGAAGGTGCGCTTGGCCAGCTCGCGGTTGATGTTCGCGGAGCTCTGCTGCGCCTGCGCGCTGTCGAGCGCGGCCGTCTCCGTGCGCGAGTCGACCTCCAGCAGCGTCGCGCCCGCCTCCACCTTCTGGCCGGGCTTCACGTGGATGCGGCGGATGTAGCCGGCCACCTGGGGCAGCACGGTGATGTTCTGCCGCGAAAGGAGCGAGCCCAGGTACTCACCCGTGTCCCGCACCTCGCTGGGCGACAGCGTCAGCACCTGCACCTCGCGGGGCGGAGGCGCGGCCGGGGCCGCCGATTTGCCCGAGCAGCCCGCCGCCATCAGCAGGGCCGTGCTCCACACCGTCATCTTCAGCGCCATCAGGGGGCGCACCCGTCTCACCAGTCGCACCGGGCCTCCGTCAAGAATGCGTCCAGGCGCGCCTGGACCGCCTCGAATTCACGCAGCGCCAGGGCCAACTCCGCCTGGCGCAGGGCCGCTCCGCTCTGCACCAGCTCCAAGCTGCTGCCGCGGCCCACTTCAAAGGAACGTCGCGTCAGCCGGTCCGTGCGGTCCGCCAGCTCGCGCGCCTCGCTCGCCGTCTTCACCAGCGCGTCCGCCACCTCGACGCTGCGACGGGCCTGCGTCACCTCGACCGACACGTCGCGGCGATTGCCCTCGAGCGTCTCGGCCGCCTGGCGCTCGATGCCCGTGCGCTCGCGCACCAGGCCCCCGCGCAAGCCACCCTCCCAGAGGGGCACGGCGATGACGGCGGAGATGGTCCACGTGGAGAAGCGGCCGAAGCCCGGGTCCGTCGTCACGCCGTTCAGGTTGGACGCGAGGCCCAGCGTGGGCAGGTAGCCCGCGGACGCCTGACGCCGGCTGTCGCGCGCGGAGTCCACCTGTGCCTTCGCGGCGACCAGGTCCGGACGGGACTCCAAATCCTGGAGCGGCGTGCACGCCTGGCGCGCCTCCTCCATCAGCCCGTTGAGGTTGAAGGCGGGCTCCACGCCCACCGCGTGGCCGAAGCCCAGCGCGATTCCGAGCGCCTCGCGCGCCCGACGCAGCTGCTCGTCACCAGCCACGAGCGCCCCGCGCGCCAGCGCCACGTCCTGGTTCACCCGCACCACGTCCAGCTGGTTGCTGGCGCCCAGGTCGAAGGAGCGCGTCGTCAGCGCCGAGCGCTCCAGCGCCTGGAGCAGGCCCACGCGGTTGAGCTCCGCGGCGCGCTCGGCGGCCACGGTGGCCACCAGCGTGCGGGCAAGGCCCAGCGTGAGCCGGCGCCGCGTGTCCTGGAGGCTGGCCACCGCGCCCCGCTCGGCCGCGGACGCGGAGGACAGGTTGCGCCACGCGCCCACGTCCACCAGCGACTGCGTCAGCGACGCTGTCATCGTGCCCAGGATGGGCGCGGTGGGCGTGCGGCCGTCCAGCGCCGGGGAGGGGAAGACGCCCACGGCGGTGTCGGGGTTGAGCAGGTCGTGGGCCGCGGTCGCCCGGGCGCTCGCGTTGGGCAGGAGCGACGCCAGGGCCTGACGCCAGCGGCCCTCGGCGCGCTGCACGCCCGCTTCGGCGGAGCGCAGGTTGGTGGAGCGCTCCCGGACGAGCGTCAGGGCCTCATCCCAGGTGCGCACCTGCTGCTGGGCGGGAGGGACGGGGGCCAGCATCGGGTCCTCCACCTTCGTCTGGAAGGGCTGGGGCGGAGGGACGGAAGGGCTCGACTCGGGCGGCGTCGAGGTCGCGACGAGCGCCAGGAGGATGACGGTGGGGGCGGACATACCAAGGGGGTAGGCAAGGGTGACGACAGGTGCGACTGGATTCCCCCCGTGTGGCCAGATGCGCCAAGCCGATGTAATTGACAACCGTTGTAGGTGACAACTATTTCGGACGTCCGATGACTTTCGCGGAGCAACTCGCTTCCTTGCGTCGTGCCATCCGCCGCCACCTCACCGAGAAGCTGGGGGCGCGGACGACCCGGCCGTTCAATCAACTGCTGGCGTTGAAGGGCATTTCCGAGGGCGCGCTGCGACAGGCGGCGCTGGCGGAGCGGCTGCTGGTGGACGCGCCCGCCGCGAGCCGGCTGGTGGACCGGTTGGAGGAGGACGGGCTGGTGCTGCGGCGCGCGGGAGAGGACCGGCGCTGCGTGCGGCTGGAGTTGACGGCCGCGGGCGAGCGCGAGCTGTCCTACTTGGTGGACGCCCTGCGGGAGCTGGATGGAGAGCTGGGGGAATACCTGCCCGCCGCGGAAGTAACGGAGTTGCAACGGCTGATGGGGAAGCTCCAGGAGGGCCTGGTGACGCGGCACTCCGGCGAGGGCGCTCCTGCGACGGACGGATGTGACTGACGTCCGGGCGGGTGCGGGCCCCTTGAACGACGAAGGGCCCGGCCCACCGGAACAGCTGTCCCGGAAGACCGAGCCCCTCGGGCTCGACAGGCGTGTCGTGGGGCTCAGGCCTGCTGCGCGGGCTTGGCCTCGCCGTCGGCGGTGGCGTGCGAGTCGGTGGCGGCGGGGGCCTCGGTGGCCTGCTGCTGGGCGGCGGCCTGGGCCTCGGACTCGGCGCGCACGCGCGAGGTCTCCTCGGTGCGCTGGTCGCTGGCGGCCATCTCCTCGGGGGTGAGCTCGGTGCGCTCGGCGAGGATGCCCGTCTTCTTCTCCAGGTCCTTGATGGCGCGGCGCATGAGGTCGCGCTCGAGGAGCGTCCGGTTCAGGCGCTTCTCCAGGGCCTTGTACTTGTCCTTCATCAGGTCCAGGTCGTGCTTCGTCACGGTGTAGACGCGCTGCTGCGTCTCCGCGCGGCCCTTGACCCGGCGCACTTCCTTCTCCAGCTCCACTGCGCGGAGGCGGTCCTTGTTGGCCGCCTGCTCCAGCCGGTCCATCTTCTCCTTGTCCGCCTCGCTCAGCTCGCGGATGACGCGGCGGGGAGAGCGGTCCTCGCGCGCGGCCTCGGCGGCGGGCACCACCGGCACGGCGGCGGCGACGACGGACTCACCCTCCTTGGCGGGGGCGGCGATCTGCGGCACGGGCGCGGGGGCGGCGACGGGCGCGGCCTGGGGCTCACGGCGGCGGCCCTTGCCCTCGGACTCGGCCTTCAGGCGCTGGTTCTCGGTGAGCACCTGGGCCAGCTCCAGCCGGGTCTGCTCCAGCTGGATGGAGGCGTTGCGCTCCACCTCGGCGCGCGCCTTGGCCAGGTCCTGGGAGCCCTTGTCGGACTCCTTCTGCTCGAAGACCTTGCGCTTGGTCTGCTTGAGCTGCTCCTTCACCTCCTGAAGCTGAACCCGCTGTTCGTCGAGCTCCTTCTGCTTGCGCTGCAGCTCGGCCTCGGCCCGGGCGCGCGCGGCCTTGTGGTCGGCCTCCAGCTCCGCGCGGGGCGCGTTGTTGGACGCGGACGAGGACGACGGGAGCGCGGCCTGCTTCGCGCCGCCGAAGAGGTTGAAATACAGCGAGATGGCGAGCCCGACTGCCAGGGCGATGACCAGGAACGACACGGGACGACCTCCACGGGAGGGATCTGCAAAAAGCGGGGCAGCCTACCGTCCAGTACAGGCGCGTCAAGGGTGCGCTGGGGGCGTGCGCGGGGTTCACCGCTTCCTCGCCTCGTCCGTGCGCGGGGACTGGTGGAAATCTCCAGGAGGCCAGACGTCCGGCCGACCAGGGTCTTCCCCGCCCCGTCGGGAGCCGCGATGCTGGCTGGCGTCCCTTCCCCTGTCGAGGACCGGCGTGACATGGCGCACCTGGAGCTGAGACCCAAGCCGCGCATCTCCAGCTTCCGCAAGCTGGCCCTCGGCAGCTGGGCGGCGCCGTATGACCCCACCGTCTACGGCTCGCTCACGGTCCGGATGGACCGGGCGCTGGTCTACATGGACGCCTTCCAGCGGAGCACGGGGACGCGGCTGACGGTGACGCACCTGGTGCTCAAGGCCCTGGCGGTGGCGCTGCGACGCTGTCCCGACGCGAACGCGGTGCTGCGCTTCCATCGGCTCTACCTGCGTGAGCGCGCCACGGTGGCGGCGCTGATGCGCGATGCCGCTGATTCGCGGTGGAGTCCGGTGCGGGTGATGGACGCGGACCTCAAGGGCCTGCGGGACATCGTCGCGGAGCTGGAGGCGGGGCCGCGCGACGTGGCGGCCTCACGGGGCTGGCGGTGGGTGGCGCGGATTCCCGCGCCGCTGATGCGAGGGTTCACCCGGTGGGTGTCGTTCCTGGCGGTGACGCTCAACGTGGACTTGAGCCGCTTCGGGTTGCCCCGGGACGCGTTCGGCGCGGCCATCGTCACGGACGTGGGCGCGCTGGGGCTGGACGCGGCGTATCTGCCGCTGGTGCCCTTCACGCGGGCGGCGGTGTTCCTGGTGCCCGGCGCGGTGCGCGAGGTGGCGGTGGTGGAGGAGGGGAGGGTGGTGGTGGGCAAGGTGATGAGCCTCAACGCGTCCATCGACCACCGCTTCATCGACGGCTTCCACGCGGGCGTGCTGGCGAACACGCTGAAGCAGCTCCTGGAGGACCCGGAGGCGGCGTTCGGTCCTCCGGGGTGACGCGCGGCGGGAGCCCGGTGTCATGGGCTCCCGCGCCTGGCTGTCACGTCAGTACGCGTACTCCCAGCCGCCGCGGCCCCGGGCGCGCGAGCCACCCGCGCGAGCGCTCATGGCGCGCAGCCGGCGCACCCGCTCGGGGATGGGCGGGTGGGTGGAGAACAGCGACATGACGCCGCCCTTGTGCAGCGGGTTGACGATGAACAGGTGCGACGTCGCCGGCGCCCGGTCGTACGGCATCATCTCCGCGCCGCGCTCCATCTTCAGCAGGGCGTCCGCGAGGGCATCGGGGTCCCCGCTCAGCTCGGCGCCGGTGGCGTCCGCGCCGTACTCGCGCGAGCGACTGACGGCGAGCTGCAGCAGCGTGGCGGCGATGGGCGCCACCAGCAGCAGGCCCAGGTTGGCGAAGGCGCCGGCGAGGCCGCCACCCTCCTCGTCATCGCTCCGGCCGAGCATGGAGCCGCCGAACCAGAAGAGCATCTGCGCCGCGTAGCTGATGATGCCGGCGAGCGTGGCCGCCACCGTGCCGATGAGCGTGTCGCGGTTGCGCACGTGGCCGATTTCGTGGGCGAGCACGCCCTCCAGCTCGCGCTGGTCGAGGATGTCCATGATGCCGGCCGTCACCGCGACGGCGGCGTGCTTGGGGCTGCGGCCGGTGGCGAACGCGTTGGGCGCGCGCGTGGGCAGGATGTAGACCTTCGGCTTGGGCATGCCCGCGCGGGCCGACAGCCGCTCCACCATCTGATGGAGCCACGGGGCCTGCTCGTAGGGCAGCGGCTGGGCGCCATGGATGGCCAGGGCGATCTTGTCGCTGAACCAGTACGAGCCGAAGTTCATCACCACGGCGAAGAAGCCGGCGAACATGAGTCCCTGCGCGCCGCCCAGCCGCTGGCCGATGACGAGCACCAGCGCGGTGAGGCCCGCGAGCAGCACCGTCGTCTTGAGCGCATTGCCCAGGCGGTGCCACCCACCGCCGCCATGCAGCGCCGGACGTCCGCCGCCGTTCCGGGAAGTTTCGTGGGTGTCCGTGAATGCCATGTCGTCTCGTTCCTTTCCCCCGCTCAGGGGCTTCAGAAACGTAAACAGGGGCGCTGGCTCGTCAATGAAAGCCCGTGAAGCGGCCTGTGAATCCAGGGGCTTGCGGGGGCCCCGTGTCGACGCTCGGACTGTCCGTGAGCGGGCGGCCAGGGATGCGCCCGCATGCACGGCCAGGCACCGTCCGCGCGATGCGCGACAGTCGCCGACGTTTCACCCGGGCGGCGCCTTGAATGATGCGGAGGCGACCGCTTCGAGTCGTCGCGGGCGGGCACTCCAGGGCCCGAAGAGCCGGCTCGTGCAGGGCGTGGTTCTGAACCCTCGCCCCGGACGTTCGCGCATCGCCCGAGCATGCCGCGCCCCATGGTGTGCGGAGCGGAGGTCGGCTGACCCGCGGCACGCGCGGGAAGCGTCCCGCGGTGCCTCAATCATCATCGGGTGGGGCTCAAGCGTGCGCTGGTCGGCTGACCCGAGGCACGCGCGGGAAGCGTCCCGCGGTGCCTCGGTCATCGCCGCGTGTTTCTCAATGCACCTGCGCGCGCCACGTGGGGCGCAGCTTCACGGGCGGAGTCTCGGGCGCGGGCAGGATCCACGGCTTGCTCGCGAGCCCATCCTCCACGTGCGCCAGGTCCACGTCCGGGTCCACGAGCAGCTGCGCCGCGCGTCCGTTCAGCGACACGCGCACGTCGGCGCGCACCTCGACGGGCCCCAGCCCCCGCGCCTCGAAGTCGCGAGCGATGTGCCGGGCGAGCTGGAGGATGAGGTCCGGCTGCACGGACATCTCACGCTCCTGCAGCCGCGTGAGGTAGTCGCTGGGCGGCACATGCCACTCGCGCCCGGTGGCGGGCGAGGTCACCACGAACGTCGCGCTGCCGTTCTTCTCCCGCGCCATCACGCGCCAGGAGAAGCGCATGCCCTGCTCGTGCCACAGGACGTTGCCGCCATACAGGTGCGTGCGCAGCGGCACCGCGACCTGGAGCACGCCGTAGACCACCGCGACCGCGAGCCCCGCCCAGGCAAGCGCCGTCACGGGCCGGGCCGAGACGGGAGGCACGGACACCGGAGCAACCGCCTCGCCCCGTCGCCGCAACGCACGCACCCGCGCCGCGATGCGACGGGGCCACGCCGAGTCGAAGAAGACGAGCGCCGCCGTCACCATGATGAAGGGGAACATCCCGATGGGGAACAGCGCGGACGTGGCCGCGTGGAAGCCCACCACCACCACGTAGGCGAAGGGCCGCAGCCTGCGCGACAGGAGGAAGGCGACGATGGTGGTGTCGAACAGGAAGCCGGCCCACGCCGCCGTGTACGCCACCCAGCGCTCGTCGAGGAACGGCCCCACGAGCGGGAGGCTCGTCCGCGCGGACAGCCAGATGTTGAGCGGCTGCGCGTGCACGAGCCAGTCGGTGGTGAGCTTCGCCAGCCCCGCGAACACGTAGACGACGGTGACCTGGAAGCGCAGCAGGTACGTGCACCACGCTGGCAGCGTGTCGCTCCTCAGCGCGGGCTTGCGCCACGCATCGAGCGAGAAGGCGCGGTGCGTGGGCACGAAGACGAGCAGCCCCAGCAGCAGGCTCACCAGGTAGTAGTGGTTGAGGTAGTTGCTGACGTCGACGAGCTGCACGTACGAGAACGCGACGAAGAGCAGCACCGTCGTGGCCCGGTAGAAGAGCCCCGCGGACAGCAGCACCCCGAGCACCGCCAGCGCCGCGAACACCGCGTGCATCCATGGCGCGGGCAGCGCCGGCACCCAGCTGAACCCCCAGTAGGTGAAGTGGTAGCGCGGCCGCGTGAACAGCACGTCCACCCAGCCGTAGGCCAGGAAGCGCACCGATGAGACGGTGATGAGCACGCCGAGCGCCACCCGGAACGCCACCAGCGCCGCGATGTCCCGCGGCGCCAGCAGCCAGCTCCAGAGCCGCGCGGCCCCTCGAGCCTGCTCAGTCATTGTCCCCTTCGACGGACTGGGGCAGCTCCAGGTCCAGCACCGTGACGAGCTCCGTCTTCAGCACGTCCGTGACGCCCTTGAAGGCGTCATGCAGCGCGCGCACCGACGCCTTGTCCTGCGCCAGCGCCTGGTGCAGGTCCTCCTCCTCGATGGCGGGGAACGCGGCCTCCGCGGCCACGATGCGGTCGACCATCTTCTGCGCCAGCGCCTCCGCGCCCGCGGCCTTCAGCACGTCGTCGAAGCCCGTGCCCGTGTAGTTCTCGTCGCAGCCCTCCGCGAGCAGCCGGAACCCCTTCAGGTTGGCGCGCAGGTTCGCCTTCGAGCGGTGCGCGAACTGGGACTCGAGGTGCTCCGGGCAGGTGTCCGTCGAGCACTCGCGCATGCCCAACGGCCGCGCCAGCTTCAGGTCCTTGCCCTCGCGCTCGAAGTAGAACATCGCGTCGCTGATGGAGTTGAGCGCCGCCTGGCTCGTGGGGAACACCGTGTTGCCGGAGCCCGCCGTCGCCAGCGTGTTGGAGAAGTTGTCCTGGTCCGCCGCCCACGCCTTCACCAGCTGCGCGGCCTTCAGGTCCACCTCACGCGCCACCACGGCGGCGTACGCCCGCTTGCGCGAGGCCCGCTCCTCCGTGGACAGCGCCGCCCACGTCCCCTGCGCGACGATGGGCGAGGTGCCCTGGCACGCCGTGTCCTCGCCCGCGTAGAACATCAGGTACTCCAGCGCGTACAGCCCGCGCCGGCTCACCAGCGACGTGGGGAAGCCCGGGGCCTCGTAGCCCTTGGAGACGATCTGCTCCTCGATGGCGCACCGGCTCACCAGCGGCCACGAGTAGATGTTGTCGCGAAGCTCCGCTCCGCCCGCCGCGCCACGAGGCGCCGCCGGGCCCACCTGCATCACCTCCGCCACCTGCCACGAATCCATGGCCGCATGGTACGCCGTTTTCGCCTGCGCCAGGCTCGTCGCGTCCGGCTGCGCCGCCCACGCGGTCACCGCCTGTGACAGCGCGGTGCTCGTCGTGTGGAACTCACGCGCCGTGCGCTCCACGCACACGCCCGTGGCCTTCAAGAGCGCCCCGCGCGAGGTGTCAGGACCAGGCCCGCCGGGCCCCGCGTCGTCCTTGCCGCGGTCTGACTCCTTGCAGCCCCCGAGGGTCGCCAGGGCGGTGATGAGAAGCAGCGCGCGAGTGCTCCGCGCGCCAGAGGGGGGAACGAACGGGAAAGACATGGGATCTCGCTTGTCTCGGTCGGGTTCGCGGCTCTTGTCTTGACACCCAGGGAATGCCTGGGCTAGGAGCCGCGGTCGATTGTGAGAACGATTCTCATTAGCAGGTTTCAAAGTATTACCACCACCCGGGAGCGGGGCCATCATGAAGCGCAGCAGTGAGCAGAGAAAGTTCGTCGGCGTAGCATTCCTCACGGCGTCGTTGGCCGTTTTCGGCAGCGCGTGCGGCGACGACGACGAAAAGCAGCCCCAGCCGCAGACCCCGGACTCCGGCACGCCGGACTCGGGAACGCCGGATTCGGGCACGCCTGACGCGGGCCCGGGAACCACGGTGCTGGACAGCGACATCGGCCTGATGCGCTTCAACGCGGACGGCGCGGTGGACACGACGTTCGGCGCGGGCGGCACGACGCGGCTGGACCTGAGCACGGTGGTGCCGGGCGGCGCCCGTGACTCCGTGTGGGGCGTGGCGGCGGATGCGACGGACCGTCTGGTGGTCTTCGGCGCTCGCCGCGGCGAGGGTGACCGCGTGGACGCGGACCGCGTGGTGGTTCGCTTCACGGCCAACGGCGCGCGCGACACCACGTTCGCGACCGAGGGCGTGCACACGCTGAACATCTCCAACCTGAGCGACGGCGCGCGCAACGGCATCGTGCAGGCGGACGGGAAGATCCTGGCCTCGGGCTACACCAGCCAGCCGACGGGCGTGGGCACCCAGGCGGCCAACCGCATCGTCCTGCTGCGCCTGGACGACACGGGCAAGCCGGACAACAGCTTCGGCTGGAAGGGCGTGGTCAACAACGCGCCGTTCGGTCGGGTGAGCGATGTGAACCCCGAGTGGGGCATGGCCGAGGCGTACACGGCGGGCCAGTTCTCCGACGGCAGCTACGTCACCACGGGCTACGGCCGCAGCGCGTCCTCCGGCGCGGTGGACATGGTGAACTTCAAGTACAAGGCGAACGGCGACCGCGACATGGAGTTCGGCACCGGCGGCGTCGTGCTGCTGGACCTGGTGGGCGACAACGACCGCGGCCGCAACCTGGTGGTCCTCAACGATGACCGCGTGGTGACGGTGGGCAGCGCGACGCCGGCGGCGCAGAAGATCGCCGGCCTCATCCACATCACCGACAAGAACGGCGTGCCCACCACGCAGCTCGGCGCGGACGGCTACAAGCTGTACGACTTCGAGCGCCCGGAGCAGGCGTTCTTCGGCGTGGCGAAGTCGAAGGACGGCAACTGGGTGGCCGCGGCGGGCTACCGCGCGGGCGGCGACAACGACGACGACGGCGTGCTCGTCATCGTCCCGGTGGGCGCGAACCCGGGCGCGGACGTCGCGGTCGCGGCGCCCATCTCCGAGACGGAGAACGACCGCTTCTGGTCGGTGGCCTTCGACGCGTCCAACCGCATCTACGCGGCGGGCTTCGTCACCGAGGGCGGCGACAACCGCCTGATGGTGGCGCGCTACACGACGGCCGGCGTGCTGGACACGACGTTCGGCACGGGCGGCGTCGTGAAGCACAACTTCTCCGTCGGCAAGACGGAGGAGGCGGTGCGCGGCATCGTGGTCCAGTCCGACGGCAAGATCGTCGTGGCCGCCACGGTCGAGAAGTAGTCACGTAGAAGGGGTCAGTCCCGGAGCCGGGGAGGTGGGTCCATGTCCGGGCCCGCTCGCCCCGGCTCCTGGCGTCTGACGCAGTGCCACCGCAGCATCGGGATAGAGGCGTACTTCGCAGATGGCATGGCTCAAGGACAGGTTGAGGCGGGCACGAGGCTGGGCGGCCCCGGTGCTCCTGGTGGGAATCGTCGCGGCCCCCACGGCAGGGCGCGCGCAGCAGGAAGCAGGCTTGCAGGGTGCCCCCGCTCCGACGGACACGCCGACGAGCCCCATGGCTCCGGAAGCGGGCGCGACGCAGGGCTCCGAGCACGAGTCCGCCCCCGCGACTTCGGTGGACTCAGCGACGCCCCCCCAGTCCTCGGACGCCGCGGCGGGCCAGGCCGCGGGCGAGCCGGTGCCCGGGCTTCCAGGTGACGCGCCGACGCAAGCCTCCAGCGAGGTGCCCCCCGCGTCGCCGGACCTGACGCCCGAGCCCGGGCAGCGCAAGTTCGAGAGCGTGGTGGTGGGGACGTCGGAGACGCGCACGAGCGGCTCGGTCCATGTCCTCAAGCCGTCCCAACTGGAGCGCTTCAAGCGCGATGACCCGTCCATGGTCCTGATGACGGTGCCCGGCGTCTACGCGCGCGGCGAGGACGGCTACGGGCTGCGGCCGAACGTGGGCCTGCGTGGCGTCAACCCGGACCGCAGCAAGAAGGTGACGCTGCTGGAGGACGGGGTGCTCTTCGGCCCGGCGCCCTACAGCGCGCCCGCGGCCTACTTCTTCCCGCTCGTCACGCGCATGCAGTCGGTGCGCGTGCTCAAGGGCCCCTCGGCCATCCAGCAGGGGCCGCAGACGGTGGCGGGCTCCGTGGAGTTCATCACCCGCGACATCCCCGCCTCCGAGTCCGCGTGGCTGGACATCGCCGGCGGCGGCTACCTGTACGGCAAGGCGCACGGCGTCTTCGGCGCGAGCACCGAGCGCGCGGGCTTCCTCCTCGAGGGCCTGCACCTGCGCAGCAACGGCTTCAAGGAGCTGGACGGCGGCGGCACCACGGGCTTCCGGCGCAACGAGTGGATGGCCAAGGGCCGCTACTGGCTGGTGCCCGACGGCGAGGTGCGCCAGAGCCTGAACATCAAGCTGGGCTACTCCGACGAGGTCTCCAACGAGACCTACCTCGGCCTGTCCGATGAGGACTTCCGCGCCAACCCGCTGCGCCGCTACGCCTCCAGCGCGTTGGACCGGATGGAGTGGCACCGCACGCAGGTGGCCGTCAGCCACGTGCTGGAGGCGGGCTCGCTGGCCATCACCACGACGGCCTACCGCCACGACCTCAGCCGCGCCTGGAGGAAGATCAACCGCCTGGGCGGCGCCTCCATCGCCACCGTGCTCGCGGACCCGACCAGCGCGCGCAACTCCATCTACTACGGGGTGCTCACCGGCCAGCTCGACAGCTCGTCCTCGCAGGAGCTGCTCTTCATCGGCCCCAATGACCGGACCTTCGTCTCCCAGGGCGTCCAGAGCGTCGCGCGGTGGACCACCACCACGGGGCCGCTGAGCCACAACCTGGAGATCGGCGCCCGCTTCCACTTCGACAGCATCGACCGGCTGCACACCGAGGACGCGTTCCGCATGGCCGGCGGCGAGCTCGTCGCCACCAACACCGCCACGTCCACCACGGCGAACAACAAGGACGCCACGCACGCGCTCGCGCTCCACGTGACGGACGCCATCGCCTGGGGCCCGCTCGTGCTCACGCCCGGCGTGCGCCTGGAGGTCATCCGCTCCCGCTCGTACGACCGGATCAGCGGAGAGGACACGAACGGCGCGCTGGAGGTGCTGATGCCTGGCATGGGCGCCTTCGGCGCGCTGACGCCGAACCTGGGCCTCTTCGCCGGCGCGTACCGGGGCTTCTCGCCGCCGGCGCCCGGTCAGCCGGACTCGGTGGGCGCGGAGCGGAGCATCAACTACGAGACGGGCGCGCGGTGGACCCGCCGCGGCGAGCGCTTCGAGGTGGTGGGCTTCTTCAACGACTACTCGAACCTCACCGCCATCTGCACCTTCTCCAGCGGCTGTGTGGACCAGGACCTGGACCGCCAGACGGACGCGGGCCGCGCCCACATCTACGGCCTGGAGGTCTTCGCGGAGAAGGTCTTCCGTCCCGGCGGCGGCCTGACGTTCCCGCTCACGGCGTCGTACACCTTCACGCGCACGGAGCTGCTCGAGGACTTCCAGTCCGCGGACCCGCAGTTCGGCAACGTGAAGGCTGGCGACGAGCTGCCGTACGTGCCCCGGCACCAGCTGTCCGCGTCCGTGGGCGTCGAGGGGCGTCTGGGCGGCGTGGCCGTGAGCGCCCTCTACATCGACACGATGCGCGAGAAGGCGGGGCAGGGTGAGGCGCCGGCTGGAGAGCTGACGGGCTCGCTCCTGACGTTCGACGTCAACGCGAACTGGAACTTCTCGCGTTGGGGGCAGCTGTACCTGAGCGCGCGCAACATCCTCGACACGGTGGAGATCGCCTCCCGCCGGCCGTACGGCGCGCGTCCCAACGCGCCGCGCACCGTCATCCTGGGCTTCAAGCTCTCGCACTGAGCCTGGGGCAGGTCCCGCCCCGGGCCGTGACTCCCGGGGCGGACCTAGAGGTAGAAGCGGTCCGTCACCCCGGCGGTGCGTTGGAGGATGGCGCTCCAGCCCAGCCAGAGGGGGATGCGGCTGTCCCCGGTGAGCGCCTCGCCGCCGAGCGCGCCGAGTGAGCCCGTGCAGCCCGCGAGCGTGCACAGCCCGGACTCCGTCAGGTGCTCCAGCAGCGCGCGCAGCGTGGGCATGCCCCGGGACTCGAAGCGGTCGGCGATGTCCTCGCGGCCCACGAAGTCCGGCTCATCCAGCGCGTCCTTCAGGAACCGCTCGAGCGCCCACCAGAAGAGATAGACTTCCGCGCGCCGTCCCGACGCCGTCGCCGCCGCCGCGATGGACAGGCCCTGGTGGACGCGGTCGTAGTCTCCACTGTGAAGGAAGACGACCACCTTGGGCGACGCGGGGGCGCTCATGCGGGCCTCATACTGTCCCGCAGTGGATTTCGTCCATTGGCATGCCCTCCGCGACCGCTCGGCCCTTTGGCTTGCACCCCTCCCCCGGCGCTTGCTAGGTAACTCGAGCCTTGCCCACATCTCCGCCCAGTCGGGCACGCGGGACGGACCCACTCCACATGGTCGAGGACATCACAGCGCGGCGCAAGGACGCTCACCTCGACCTCTGCGCCACCGGTGACGTGGAGCCCGGCCAGAACAGCACCCTGCTGGACGGGGTCCACCTGGTCCACTGCGCGATGCCGGAGATGTCCGTGGAGGACGTGGACCTGTCCACGCCGTTCCTGGGCAAGCAGCTGCGCCACCCGCTGCTCGTCACGGGCATGACGGGCGGCACCGAGCGCGCGGGGGTGGTCAATCGCGACCTGGCCCTGGTGGCCGAGCGTCACGGCCTGGCCTTCGGCGTGGGGAGCCAGCGCGCCATGTCCGAGGACGCGACGCGGGCGGCCTCGTTCCAGGTGCGGCAGGTGGCGCCCACGGTGGCGCTCCTGGGCAACATCGGCCTGTACCAGGCGGTGCGGCTGGGCGTGGACGGCGTGCGGCGGCTGATGGACGGAATCGGCGCGGACGGCATCGCCCTGCACCTCAACGCCGGGCAGGAGCTGACCCAGCCCGAGGGCGACCGGGACTTCCGCGGCGGCTACGCGGTGGTGGAGTCGCTGGTGAGCGCGCTGGGAGAGCGGCTGCTCGTCAAGGAGACCGGGTGCGGCATCGGCCCGGACGTGGCGCGGCGGCTGGTGGAGTTGGGTGTGCGCAACATCGACGTGTCCGGGCTGGGCGGCACGTCGTGGGTCCGGGTGGAACAACTTCGGGCCACGGGCGTACAAGCCCAGGTGGGCGCGGAATTCAGCGCGTGGGGCATCCCCACGGCGGCGGCGGTGGCCACGGTCCGCGGGGCCGTGGGGCCGGATGTCCGGCTGGTGGGCAGCGGGGGCATCCGCACGGGGTTGGAGGCGGCGAAGGTGCTGGCGCTGGGGGCGGACGTGGCGGGCATGGCCCTGCCGTTGTTCCGGGCGCATCAGGCGGGCGGGGTGGCGGCGGCCGAGCAGGCGTTGGAGGTCATCCTGACGGGGCTCCGTCAGGCGCTCGTGCTCACCGGAAGCAGAAGCTGCGCTGAGCTGAGGCGGCGGCCGCGGGTGGTGACGGGTGTATTGAAGGATTGGCTGGCGGCGCTGTAGTGGGGACCGCCAACGCAGGAAGAGGGAAGATTCATCATGTCTGAGACGGTGACGTCCCGGCTATCCGGGTTCCACAAGCTGCCGATGGAGGAGCGCCTCGCGCAGCTCGGCCGCATGTTCCGGCTGTCGCCCGGGGACCTGGAGCAGCTTCGCGGGACGGAGGCGCTCCAGCCGGTGCTGGCCAATCAGATGATCGAGAACGCGGTGGGGACGTTCTCCCTGCCGCTGGGCCTGGGACTCAACCTCCAGGTGAACGGGCGCGACTACCTGGTGCCCATGGCGGTGGAGGAGCCGTCCGTCGTGGCGGCCGTGTCCTTCGCCTCGAAGATCGTCCGCGAGAACGGTGGCTTCAGCGCCGAGGCGGACGAGTCGATGATGATCGGCCAGATCCAGGTGACGCGCTTCGGCGACCCGACGGAGGCCGCCGAGAAGATCCTCGCGCACAAGGAGCAGCTGCTGGCGCTGGCCAACAGCTTCCACCCGGCCATGGTGGCGCGCGGCGGCGGTGCCCGGGACGTGGAGGTGCGCATCCTGCCGGCCCCGGAGGGCCCCCGAGGCGAGCCGCTGCTCGTGGTCCACATCCTCATCGACACGCAGGAGGCGATGGGGGCCAACCTCATCAACACCGTGGCGGAGGGCGTGGCGCCGCTCGTCGAGCAGATCACCGGCGGCAAGGTGTACCTGCGCATCCTCTCCAACCTGGCGGACCGACGGCTGGCGCGTGCGACGTGCCGAATCCCCCTGGCGGCGCTGGCGGACTTCGAGATGCCGGGCGAAATCATCGCCGAGGGCATCGCCCAGGCCAGCCGCTTCGCGGAGGCCGACCCGTACCGCGCGGCCACGCACAACAAGGGCGTGATGAACGGCATCGACGCGGTGGCCATCGCCACGGGCCAGGACTGGCGCGCCATCGAAGCCGGCGCGCACGCCTTCGCCTGCCGCAACGGCCAGTACCGTCCGCTGTCCACCTGGTACCTGGAGGAGGGGCACCTGGTGGGCCGCATCGAGCTGCCCATGGCGCTGGGCATGGTGGGTGGCCCCATCAAGGTGCACCCCGGCGTGCAGATGGCGATGAAGCTCCTGCGCGCCTCGGGCGTGCGTGAGCTGTCCATGGTGTTCGCGGCGGTGGGCCTGGCGCAGAACTTCGCGGCGCTCCGGGCGCTGGGCAGCATCGGCATCCAGAAGGGCCACATGGCGCTGCATGCGCGGTGCGTGGCGGTGACGGCCGGCGCGCGCGGCGACTGGGTGGAGAAGCTGGCGGACCTGCTGGTGAAGGCGGGCCACGTGAAGGTGGAGAAGGCCCGGGAGATCCTGGCCAGCCTGTCCGCCGAGGACGCCAAGGCCGCCACCACCGGTACCACCCTCTAGCGCGCCCGTGGCCACTTCACCCCCACTGTCCACGTTCGGCGCCGGCAAGGTCATCCTGCTGGGTGAGCACAGCGTGGTGTACGGCCACCCCGCGCTCGCGGGGCCGCTGTCGCAGGGGGTGAAGGCGCGGGGCGTGCCGGCGCGGAAGTGTCAGTTGACGCTCCCGGCCACCATGAGCCGGGCGCAGCGCTCGCAGCTCACCGGCGCCTTCCTGCGCGCGGCGAAGCTGGTGGGCGAGCCTCCCGTGAAGGTGTCGTTGGACCCGGAGCTGCCCCTGTCCGCGGGGCTGGGCAGCTCCGCCGCGGTGTCCGTCGCCTGCGCGCGCATGTTGTTGCGCGCCGCGGGCCGGGAGCCCACGCCGAAGGAGGCCGCGCGCCTGGCGTGGGAGATGGAGCAGGAGTTCCACGGCACGCCCTCGGGCGTGGACCACACCACCAGCGCCGAGGAGCGGTTGCTCCTGTACCGACGCGCGCCGGGCTCCTCCGAGACGGGGCGCGGCAAGGTGGTGGCCAGTCCGCGCCCGTTGCGCGTGGTGGTGGCGCTGGCCGGTGAGCGCAGCCCCACGAAGAAGACCGTCGGGGCGCTGCGTGAGCGGCAGGCGCGCTGGCCCGAGCGCTACCAGCGCCTCTTCGCGCAGATGGGCAAGCTGGCGTCGGAGGGCGCGCGGGCGGTGGAGGCGGGGGATTTGGCGGGCCTGGGCGACGCGATGAACGTCAACCAGGGCCTGCTGGCGGCGCTGGGCCTGTCCTCGCCGGCATTGGAAGAGATGGTGTACCGACTGCGGGGCCTGGGAGCGCTGGGCGCCAAGCTCACCGGAGCCGGTGGGGACGGCGGGGCCGTGGTCGGTCTGTTCCTCGAACCCGAGCCCGCGGTGGACCAGCTCACCCGGCTCGGCGTGCGCTGCTTCAGCAGCCAGCTCGCGGGTCCGCGAGCGACTTGAGTGTCCCCATGAAAGCCACTGTCCTGGCGCATCCCAACATCGCCCTGGTGAAGTACTGGGGGAAGCGGGACGACGCCCTCATCCTGCCGCACCAGTCCAGCCTGTCGCTGACGCTCTCCCCGCTGTCGGTGACGACGACGGTGGAGTTCGGCGTCCCCACCGACGCGGTGGAGCTCAACGGCCACGTCGCCAAGGGCAGCGAGCGCGAGCGGGTGCTGCGCCTGTTGGAGTCGGTGCGCGCGCAGGCCGGCGACAAGTCCCTGGGCCCGGCGAAGGTCGTCTCGCGCGGGGACTTCCCCATGGCGGCGGGGCTCGCCAGCAGCGCGGCGGGCTTCGCCGCGCTGGCCGTGGCGGGACGCGCGGCGGCGGGCCTGCCCCGGGACACGAAGGCGGAGAGCATCCTGGCCCGGCTGGGCAGCGGCTCGGCGTGCCGCAGCGTGCAGGGCGGCTTCTGCGAGTGGCAGCGCGGCGAGCGTCCGGACGGCGAGGACAGCTTCGCGGTGCAGCGCTTCGATGCGTCGCACTGGCCGGAGCTGAGGATGGTCGTGGCCATCCTGGACCGCGGCGAGAAGGACGTGAAGTCGCGCGACGGGATGAAGCAGGCGGTGGAGACCAGTCCCTACTACGCGGCCTGGGTGAAGGACGCGGAGGCGGAGGTGCCCCGTGCGCGCGAGTACATCGCCCGCCGCGACCTGCAGGCGCTGGGCGAGATGTGCGAGCGCAACGCGTGGCGGATGCATTCCACGTCGCTCGCGGCCGAGCCCCCGCTCTGCTACCTGAACGCGGCCACGGTGGGGCTCATCCACCACCTGCGCGAGCACCGCAAGAAGGGCGTGCCCGTCTGGTTCACGCTGGACGCGGGCCCCAACCCGGTGCTGCTGACGGACGCGGCGAACGAGGTGGCGGCGGAGGCGCTGGCCCGCGCGTGCGGCGCGCTGGACGTGATTCGCTGCGTGCCCGGTGGCGACGCGACGGTGAAGACGGAGCACCTGTTCTGATGGAGCGCGCGCTCTCGGCCCCGGGCAAGCTGTTCGCCTCTGGCGAGTACGCGGTGCTGTGGGGCGGGGTGGCGCGGCTGGTGGCGGTGGCGCCCCGCACGCACGCCTACGTCCGGCGGCGCGAGGACGCGCGGGTGCACGTCTGCCTGGAGGAGGGGACGCTCGCCGGGAGCATGACGCCGCGCGGAGTCCGCTGGGAGCGGGACGTGCCCGCGGGCTTCTCCTTCGTGGCGCGCACGCTGGACGAGGCGCTGCGCGCGCACGGCCGGGCCAGCCAGGGCTTCGACTTCGCGGTGGCCCCCTCTGCGGTGGGCCCCAACGGCCAGAAGCTGGGCATGGGCGGCAGCGCCTGCGCCACGGTGCTGGCGGCGGAGGGCGCGCGCTGGGTGCTGGACGAGCGCTATGACGCGCTGAAGCTGGCGCTGCTGGCGCACACGCAGGGGCAGGGCGGCAAGGGCAGCGGCGGGGACGTGGCGACGAGCTTCGCGGGCGGTGTGCTGCGCTACCGGCGCTATGACGTGTCGGCGCTGGTGGAGGCGAGCAACAGCGGCCGGCTGAGCGCGGCGATGACGGAGTCCTCATCCGTCGACGTCTGGCGGCTGCCGCCGCCCCGGGTGCCCATGGCGTATGCCTTCACGGGCGAGAGCGCGTCCACGCGGGTGCTCATCGGCCAGGTGGAGGCGCGGCTGGAGGAGCTGGGCCGTCAGGCCTTCGTCTCGCGCTCGGACGCGGTGGGGCAGGCGGTGGAGGACGGCCTCGCCGGCTGGGACTTCCGGGCGTTCTCCGAGGCGGTGAAGGCCCAGCACGCGCTGCTGTTGGAGCTGGGCCCGCTGGAGACGGAAGGCATGCGCCGCGTGCTGTCCCTGGCGGCGGCCTACGGCTGTGTCGGGAAGCTGTCTGGCGCGGGCGGAGGGGATGGCTGCATCCTCTTCGCGCCGGACGTGGAGGTCCGCGCCGAGCTGTGCGAGGGCCTGGAGTCACGCGGCTTCCACACGCTGCTGCTGGAGCCGGAGCCCGGGGTCCGCGGCGAGGCGTACCTGGACGCGCGCCTGCGGGCCTGGGTGGACGCGCTCGTCTGACGTCACGTGAGGGCCTTTCGAGTGGGCCCCTCGTGGATCAGCCGACGGAGAGGCGCGGCCCCTCGTCGAGGAGCTCCTGGGTGGGCTCGTTGCTCGCGCTCGCCCGGCGAGCGTTGGGGCGACGGGCCACCACGGGGGCGCTGCCGCCGAGCCAGTCCCACTTCTCGCCGTCGAACAGCTGCTCCCGCCAGCCCAGCTGGGAGGCGGCCTCGCGCGCCTTCTCGCCGTGGGCGATGAGCGCCCAGCCCGCGCGCGACTGCTTGCACTCGCCGCTCTTGAACTTGAGCAGCCGGTGCTGGCCCTGGGCCTCGGCACGGTCCGCGTCCCACAGCGCTTGTTGCTTGCCGCCCGTCCCCTCGTAGTCGACGCCGTTCCACTCACACCAGGCGATGACGTCCTTGAGCCGGACCAGCTTCGCGCTCCGCGACAAGGAGAGTTCCGACACGGCCGCCACGAGGAGGCCAGGGGAGATGACACGCATGGAAGAAGCCCCGTTGCAGGTCAGCGAATGCAGCCAACCTACAGCGGGGGTGGTGTCGGAAGGTCCATGACGACTCCATGCCTTTGTCATGGTTCTGTCATGCCTCACGTGACGCTTGACTCGCAGCGTTGAAGACAGCGCGCGGCGTCATGGCGCGCGCGTGTTCTGCGGGGAGCACGCGCGCGTCGTGACTCTCGTGGATTCAGTACAACAGCGAGGGGACGGGCACGAGCGCGTCGAACGCGGTGCCGTCACCCAGCTGGCCGTCGCAGTTGTTGCCCCAGGCCCAGAGGACACCCTCGCTGTCCACGGCCAGCGAATGGTGGACACCCGTGTCCATGGCCTGCACGCCGCCGGTGAGTCCGACGACCTGGTTGGGAAGCAGGGGCATGTTCTCATGGCCGGCGCCGCGCTCACCCCACTCGTTCGAGCCGCCCATCCACAGGGTGCCGAAGGCTGTCCGCGCCATGGACTCGGAGGTGCCCGCGACGACGTCGAGCACGCCCTCGACGGCCATGACTCGAGGCGTCCGGGTGGAGCGCCAGTCGTTGCTCATCAGCGAGGCGGAGGCGCCATAACCGCAGGCCCAGCCGGTCCCCGTCAGGCTCGCCATCAGCGAGTAGTTCGAGCCCGCCGCCACGGAGGTGATGTCAACGAGCCCGCTCACCTGCGTCGGGCTCGTGCGGTTGCTCGACGTTCCGATGCAGAGCTGTCCGGAGGAGTTCTCGCCCCAGCTCCACACCGTGCCGTCGTTGAGCACCGCGAGCGAGTGGCTGGCGCCGGCGGAGAGGTCGACGACGCCCTCGAGCGTGGTGAGCCGGGTGGGCGTGTACGAATCATTCGTGGTGCCGTTGCCGAGCTGCCCCGCCCAGTTGCTGCCCCAGCTCCAGACGAAGCCATCTGCGTCCAGCGCGAGGGTGTGGCCGCCGCCCGGGGAGAGGGCCACGATGTTCGCCAGACCCTGCCGCCGCACGGGCGTGAGGGTGCCGTTGCCCCACATCCAGACGGTGCCATCCCAGCGCACGCCCATCGAGGAGTCTCCGATGGCCTCGACGGACCGGAAGTCGCTGAGGCCCGGCAGTTGGACCGGAACGCGGCGCTGCGTCCGGGTGCCGTCACCGAGCTGACCCTGTCGGTTGTCGCCCCAGGCCCAGACGGTGCCGTCGTCGCGCACCGCCAGCGAGTGCATCGCCCCCGTGGCGACGGACACCACGCCGCTCAGCCCCTGCGTCCGCACGGGTGTCCACTGACGCGTGGCCGCGCCGTCTCCGCGCTGTCCGTGGCGGTTGTGTCCCCAGGCCCAGAGCGTGCCGTTGGAGCGGATGGCCAGCGAGTGCTCCTCGCCCGACGCAATCGCCGTCACGCCCGTGAGCCCCACCACCTGCACGGGCGCGTTGCTCAGCACCTTGTCGCCGGTGCCCAGCTGGCCCGCGCTGTTGTCGCCCCAGGCCCAGACGGTGCCGTTGGAGCGCAGCGCCAGCGTGGCATAGCCGCCCGCGGCCACGTCGGTGGCGCCGCTCATGCCCGCGACCTGCGTCATGGGGAAGTACTTGCTGGTCCATTCCCACACGGTGCCGTCGGACTTCACCGCGGCCACGTGGAAGGTGCCGGCGCTCACGGCGGTGACCCCGGTGAGCCCCTGTACCTGGACGGGCGTCGGGCTGGAGTCGACCGTCTCGTCGCCGAGGATGCCCGAGGCGTTGGTGCCCCACGCCCACAGCGTACCGTCGAAGCGCATCGCCAGGGACAGCTCCTGCCCCGTGACGACGGCCACGATGCCGCTCAAGCCCGGGACTTGCGCGGGCGCCGTGCGCGGCGTGGTGGTTCCGTCACCGAGCTGCCCCCACGTGTTGCAGCCCCACGTCCAGACGGTGCCGTCGCCCTTGGCGACGACGGTGTGGCAGAAGCCCCCCGCCAGCGACACCACGCCCGACAGGCCGGGCACCTGGAGCGGCGCCGCGCTGTCCGTGGTGGTGCCATCGCCGAGCTGTCCTTCGCGGTTGTCACCCCAGGCCCACACGCTGCCGCCGGACTTGAGCGCGAGCGAGAAGTACGAGCCCGCGGCGACGGCGGTGACGCCCGTCAGTCTTGGCACCTGCAGCGGCGTGGAGGTGTAGCGCGGCAGGCTGTGGCCGAGCTGCCCTTGGTTGTTGGCCCCGGCGGCCCAGACGGTGCCGTCCGGGCGGATGGCCAGCGAGTGACTGCTTCCCGCGGCGAGACGTGCCTTCGGCTTCGTGCGCACGAGGGCGGCTTCGTGGGCCGAGGACTCTGGAGCGGAAGTCTCCCGCGGCTCACAACCCGCCACGAGACAAACCCCGACGCACAAACTCAGCCAGACGACCGGACGCGGCGTTGCGGCGCGATGCATGTGTAGTTCCCCCTGGTTCCCCGACAACGGCCGCGAATCATCGGGAAACAGGGACGGCACACGCAAGACAGGCGGTGTTGATTTCGCGTGGCGCAGCCGTCGGGCCGCTTCAGAACATGTGGCCGAAGGTGATGTAGACGCGCTGGCGTCCCGTCTCGGTGGAGCGCGCGTAGTCCATGCGGACCACGGCGGCGCGGCGCATGAGGCGCAGGCCCCCGCCGATGCCCGGGTGCCACTCGTGCCACTTGCCGTCCGGCACGCCGGGGTGCCACACGCGGCCCAGGTCCAGGAACATCACCGCGCCCACCTTCATGCTCTTGCCGAAGACCTGGAGGTTGGCGGCGTGGAAGCGCAGCTCCGTGTTGCTGAAGGCCTTGATGTTGCCGGAGAAGCGGTTGCGCTCGATGCCGCGCACGCTGCTCATCCCGCCGATGCCCTCCGACACGTTGACGCCGCCGGTGTTGCTCCACTCGAAGAACGGCACCTCGCCGAAGAGCATGTCCAACGTCAGCCGCTGCGCCAGCGTCAGCCGCGACGACAGCTTGAGGTAGCGCCGCTCGCTCAACGTGATTCCCGCGTACTGGTAGCGACTGCCGGTGGCCATGCCGGAGACGCGCAGGGCGATCTCCTCCACGCCGCCCTCCAGCGGGTCCGTCTCGTCGTCGCGCGTGTCCCACAGCGCGCCCACGAGCAGCTGCCCCGTCATGCCGCCCTCGATGCCCAGCGGGCGCTGCTGGTTGAGCATCGATTCGTCGTACGTGTCCACGCTCGTGTAGCGCAGCGCATAGCCCACGTAGGACTGGAGCGGGTGGGTGGGGCCGAAGGGCCGCCCGCGCAGACGGAACCAGCCGCCCGGCGCGCCCTTGTCGAAGGTGTAGCGCTCGCTGTCCAGGTCGCCCCGGAAGTCGGGCGCCGAGAGGTTGCCCGCGCCGAAGAAGGGGCTCTTCATCTCGCGCCGGTACTCCAGGCCGGCCTCCAGGCGCAGCGGGCCGATGAGCCGGGGGCCGTCGTAGCGCACGTAGTGGCTCTGCACGCCGCGGCTGCTGAAGAGCACCTGCGCGCCGATGCCGTGCGCGTACGGCGTCTTGCCGGGGCCGTACAGGTAGATGCCACCGACGGCGCCGTAGCTGATGCCGTGGTCCGAGCTGAACGTCATCATCGGCAGGGCGATGATGTCCGAGCCGGAGTCCGCCTTCGTTTGCGGCAGCCCGGGCGCTGGCCGGGGAGGCGACTTCACCGGAGCGGCGCCGAGCATGACGAGGAGGACAGCGGGAAGGAGCATGGGGACCGTGGTGACGTCTCTCTGAGTCGGAACCATCCCGACAGAAGGACGGCGCTACCTGCCCGCCTGCTTTCCAGGAGGGCTGCCTTCGACTGAAGGCGGCCGTCCCCCCGAGTGCTCATTCTGGCGGGTGAGGGAGGGGAGGCGTCAACGTGAGTGGTGTGATTACTCCGGCGTCCTGGATGTGGGCCCATGGGCTCGCGCGGCGGATTGGAGCGAAAGTTCCGCCCGCAGCGGCGCATCGGCGCAGAAACCTGCTGCTCATCCACCTCGACGGCGTACCCAAGGCCCTGCTGGACGAGGCGATTGTCGCCGGCAAGCTCCCGTTTGTCTCACGACTCATCCGCTCCGGCATGTTTCATTTGGATGACGCCTTCTGGGGCGCACCCACCTCCACGCCGTACTTCCAGGCGGGGCTCCTATACGGCCTGAGGAATTCGAACCTGCCCGCATATTCCTGGTTCGACAGGGAGCTGGGGCGACAGGTGCGGATGAACACGCCCACGGATGCGCACCTCATCGACGAGCGCCTGCGGGGCCGAGGGCGCGAGAGCCTGTTGGACGGAGGTGGCCACGGCTACTTCTCGCTGTTCCGCGCGGGTGCGGAGAACGCGCTCAGCATGAGCACGCTGGCGAGCTTCAAGCAGATGTCGCGCGCGTTCTCGTACGAGATGATGGGCCTGTCGGCGGGGCGCACGCGGGGCCTCTGGGACTTCCTCGGCGCGTTCGGCATGGACACGTGGCGCTCGGCGCGCGAGGTGGCCCACTGGGCCCACGCGCTGCACGACTGGCGGCACGAGCAGTCCTTCCTCATGAGCCGCGTGTTGTTCCAGCGACTGGGCTGGAGCTTCGCGTACACCAAGGCGCTGGTGGACATGGTGCGCGGCGTGCCCGCCATCTACCTGGTGTTCGGCAACTACGACGAGGTGGCGCATCGCCGGGGTCCCCGCTCGGAGCTGGCGCTGTCGGAGCTGCACCGCGTGGACGCGTACCTCGAGGACCTCTACGCGATGTCCCAATCGGTGGAGCGCCGTTACGACGTCGTCATCCTGTCGGACCACGGCCATGTGGACAGCCTGCCGCTGGAGCAGCGCCAGGGGCGGCGGCTGGAGTCGCTGCTCCTCGAGGGCCCGCCCGGCGCGCTGGCCGAGGGCGTGGTGCGTGGGCTGCGCGACGGTCGTCCTCCGCTGGATGCGGTGGCGGGAGCGTCCTTCGAGCCGGTCATCGTCGAGTGCGGCAACTTCGCGCATGTCTATCTCTCCGGCGCGCGCGAGCCGCTGGAGGCCCGCGAGCTGCTCGCGCGACATCCGCAGGTGCTGGCCCGCGCCACGCGCTCGGAGGACATCGGCATCGTCGCGCTGCGACGGGGGCACTCCGCGGTCGCGGTGATACGCGGCGGCGTGTACGGCCCGGACGAGGTGGAGCGCGCGCCCTTGTCGCCCGAATTCAGCCGACGCGCGGTGGCGGACTTCCTGCGAGGACTGCCGGCGATGAAGACAGCGGGAGACCTGGTCGTCTTCGGCGAAGCGGTGCGACGGGGCGGTACGGTGGGCTTCGCGTGGGAGTTCGGCTCGCACGGAGGCCTGACACGCACGGAGGCGAACAGCCTGGTGTGCTGGCCCGCGGACGCGCCGGTGGACTTGTCCGGACTGGGGCACTGCGCGGAGCTTCATGACCGGCTCGCGGAGGTCTACGTGCGGCAGGCGCCTCGCTTGAGGTGGGTGCAATGAGCGCCCCGCCGCGTCGCTCGAAGTCCGCGTGGCCCAGTCCGTCCGCGCGGGGCCTCAGCCTGCCCAAGGTGCTGCTCGGCGTGGTGGGGCTGGTGCTGTCCGTCGTCCTGCTCTCCACGGCCTTCTTCCACTGGAACCCGAAGGGCCCTGGCCCCCTGCTCCAGCCGCGCTTCCCGCTGGACGACTTCCTGAGGGATTTGCCCGGCCACCTGGTGTGGCTGCTCCCCTTCGTGTTGCTGCAGGGCTCCATCATCCCGCTGCGCGCGGTGCAGTGGCAGAGCACCCTGCGCAAGCGCGTGCCCTTCCGCGAGCGCTACCACCTGGTGGCCATCGGCGCCTTCGTCCACAACGCGCTGCCGGGGAAGCTGGGCGACATCCTCCGCTCGTTCCTGCTGTCGCGCACCGAGCGCATCCCCTTCCTGCGCTGCCTGGGCACCGTCGCCGTCGGCAAGCTGATGGAGTTCGCCGCGCTGATGATGCTGGTGACGCTGTCGCTGCTGGGGCCCTTCGGCTCCACGCTCACGCGCTTCCAGGGGCAACTCGAGGTGGCGGTGTCCCTGTGCGTGGGGCTCGTCGCGCTCGTGGTGCTGCTGGCCCACTGGTCGCTCCCGCTGGCGAACGCGCTGCACCGGCGCCACCGCTTCCCCCGGCTGGAGGGCTTCCTCCACCACGTCAGCGACGGGCTGGGCTCCGCGCGCTCCTTCATCGGCATGGGCAAGGTGCTCTTCTTCTCGGTGGGCCCGGTGCTCGCGTCGGCGCTGGCCTACGGGATGGCGCTCCACGGCATCGGCATCTCCGGAGGCCTCTTCGCGGGCGCGGTGGTGCTGGGCGCCATCTCCCTGGGGCAGGCGCTCCCAGGCGTACCGGCGGGCATGGGCATCTACTACTTCGTCACCAGCTGGGCGGCCCGCAGTCTGGGCGCCACCCCCGAGGACGCGGCGGCCTTCGCCACGCTCACCCACCTGGGCACGGTGTTCAGCCAGGCCGGCGTGGGCGCCGTCTCCGTCTACATCCGGAAGATTCGCATCCGCGACTTGAGGAAGGGCGGCAGCCTGGCGCGCGAGGCCGCGCAGCACGTGGCGCATGAAGCGGTGGAGCCGGCGCCGCAGTGAGCCGGGCGCGAAGCGCGGACCCCTGAAAAGCGAAAAGGGGCCCCGGTGTGAAACCGGGACCCCTTATCAACTTTGTGCCCAGGAGAGGACTCGAACCTCCATGCCCTTGCAGGCGCTAGACCCTGAATCTAGTGTGTCTACCAATTCCACCACCTGGGCAGGTGGCTACGCCGCCTCGGCGCCGTGGCGCCGCTGCGATGGGGCGGACATATAGGTGTCCTGCCCCGGCTCGTCAAGAACTACGTAACAACCTCACTTCTTCAACGGCCATTTCCCCTCGGCCTCCAGGGCCCGGCGGATGACCGGGTTCTCGTCCATGAAGGCCGTGAGGGACTCCTCGGTGATTTCGACCACCACGTCCTCCTGGCTGACCTCCGTCTGGCAGCTCAACCGGGAGTACGGACGCACGTCGAACCCCATGTCCAACCGGTCCGCCTCCGCGTCCGATTGCTCGCTGAGCGAGTCCAGGCCCTTGCGCACCCAGATGTGACAGGTGGAGCAGCCGCAGACCCCGCCACAGCTGTGGCCCACCTGGGCCCCCGACTGTTCGGCGGCGTCCAGGAGGATGGTCCCAGGGGGGACGTCCACGCTGACCTCGGCCAGCGGGCTCTTGAAGGTGACCTTGGGCACGTCAGTACTCCTCCACCGAGTGACCGGCGACCACCTGGGTGATGGCCTTGTTCATCACCCGCTCGATGAAGGGCCGGGACGTCTCGTCCAGGGCGTGCACGGCCTCCTTGAGCTTCAGGTAGTCGTTGCCCTGGGCCAGCTCGCGCACGCGGGCGATGGCCGCGTCGATGGTGGCCTTCTCCCCGTCCTGGAGCAGCGAGGCGTGCTCGCCCAGCTGACGGTCCGCCTCGGCCAGCACGCGCTCGGCGTCCACGCGCTGCTCGCGCAGCTGCCGGGCCTGGATGTCGTCCTCGGCGTACTCGATGGAGTCGAGCAGCATGCGCTCGATTTCATCCTCGGTGAGGCCGTGGCTCGGCTTGACGGTGATGGACTGGGTGGCGCCCGTGCTCTGCTCCTTCGCGGAGACGGAGAGGATGCCGTCGGCGTCCACCTGGAAGCGCACCTCCACGCGCGCCATGCCGGCGGCGAGCGGGGGGATTCCGGAGAGCGTGAAGCGCGCGAGGCTGCGGTTGTCCTCCACCAGCTCGCGCTCGCCCTGCACCACGTGCACGTCCAGGCCCGTCTGCGCGTCCTTGAACGTGGTGAACACCTGCGCCGCCGCGGTGGGGATGGTGGAGTTGCGCTGGATGAGCTTCTCGGTGATTCCGCCCATCGTCTCGAGCCCGAGCGACAGCGGAATCACGTCCAACAGCAGCACCTCGTCCTGGCGGTCCGCGTTGGTGAGCAGGTCCGCCTGCACCGCCGCGCCCAGCGCCACCACCTGGTCCGGGTCGATGTCGCCCAACGGCTCGCGGCCGAACATCTCCGCCACGAAGCGGCGCACCGCCGGCACGCGCGTGGAGCCGCCCACCAGGATGACGCCGTCCAGCTCACCCGCCGCCACACCCGCGTCCTTCAGCGCCCGGCGGCAGACGATGCCCGTCTTCGCCACCAGCGGCTGGATCCACGCGTCGAAGTCCGCGCGCTTCACCGCGTGCGTGCGTCCGTCCACCGTGACGGTGGCCTCGCCCGCGTCGGTGAGGGCCTCCTTGGCCTTGCGCGAGGACGCGAGCGCCTCGGCGACCAGGGAGGGGGAGGGCGCGTTGATTCCGAGCGCCTCGAACACCTTCGTCGCGATCGCCCGGTCGAAGTCGTCGCCGCCGAGAGCCGAATCGCCGCCGGTGGACTTCACCTCGAACACGCCATCCACCAGCTTGAGGATGGAGATGTCGAAGGTGCCGCCGCCCAGGTCGTAGACGGCGAAGGTGCCCTGGCTGCCCTTGTCCAGGCCGTACGCGAGCGCGGCGGCGGTGGGCTCGTTGAGCAGGCGCAGCACCTCCAGGCCCGCGAGCCTGCCCGCGTCCTTGGTGGCCTGGCGCTGGGCGTCGTCGAAGTACGCCGGCACGGTGATGACGGCCTGCTCCACCTTGCTGGAGAACTGCGCCTCGGCGCGGCGCTTGAGGGCGCGCAGGATTTCGCCGGAGACTTCAATCGGCGTCACCGGGTTGCCGCCCGCGACATCGAAGCGGACCACCTTGGCGCCGGGCACGAACTTGTAGTGGCCCAGCTTGCGCGTCTCGGCGTCCTCGGGGCCTCGGCCCATGAAGCGCTTCACCGACGCGATGGTGTCCGTGGGGTGCGAGGCCGCGAGCGCGCGCGCCCGGACGCCCACCACCACGCCGCCGTCCTGGCCGTAGTGCACCACGGAGGGCAGGAGCAGCGAGTCGCCATCGTCCACGGGGACGCAGCGGGGCTTGCCCTGCGTCACCGCCGCCACCAGCGAATGGGTGGTGCCCAGGTCGATGCCCACCGCCTGCCCCTTGGGCTTGAGCGGATCATGGATCTGCAGGTAGCCGTTCTTGCTCACGACAGACTCTCCTCCTCGAACGCTTCCACCTGCTCGAGAAAGCGCGTGAAGTAGCGCACCCGACCCAGGGCATGCGACGCCTTTCTCACCGGAGCCTGTGAGTCACCGTCACCCTCCAGGGCGCGCAGGGCACCGGCCGCCTCGTCGAGCGCCGCCTTGCGACGCCCCTCCACCTGGGTGCCCATGGCCTGCACCCGCGCCAGGTCCTTCTTCTCCATCGCGGCGTCGAGCGCCTCGCGCAGCTCCATGACCTCCTCGAGGAACTCCAGGGGCATGTCCTTCTGCGCGCCCGCGTCCTCGCGGTCCAGGTCCACCCCGTGGAGCTTCAAGAGGTAGAAGGCGCGGCGCACCGGGTCCTTGAGCGCCTTGAAGGCCTCGTTGAGGGCGGTGGTGCCCTCCAGGGCCTTGAGGCGCTCGCGCGCGTCGGCCTGGGCCACGCGGTCCGGATGCAGCTGGAGCGACAGCTCGCGGTACTGCTTCTCCAGCGCCGGCACGTCCACGTCATAGGCGCGCGGCAGCCCGAAGACGTCGAAGTGGGTCCTCACTCGGTGTGCTCCATGGGGGCAGGGGGCGGATAAACGAAAGGGGCCCGGCGGCTGGCCGGACCCCGCGTGACTGAAGGTCCCCCGCGCGAGGCGAGGGACGAGGGCTGTCCCCACGTCAGACGGAGAAGCTCTCTCCGCAGCCGCACGCGGCCTTGATGTTGGGGTTGTTGAGCTTGAAGCCGGAGGCCATGAGCGTCTGCTCGAACACCAGCTCCGTGCCGATGAGGTACAGGTAGCTCTTCGGGTCCACGAAGACGCGCACGCCGTCCCGCTCGAAGATCTTGTCGCGCTCGCGGGACTTCTCGGACCACTCCATGGAGTACTGGAGGCCCGAGCACCCGCCGCCCTTCACGGCCAGCCGCAGGCCGGCCTCGGGCGTCTGGCGCTGCTCCAGGAGTTCCTTGAGCCGCGCCACGGCGCTGTCCGCCACGACGATGCCCTTGGGGGCGGCCTTGGCCACGGGCGCCGCTGTGGCCACCGGGCCGGGCGTCATCTGCTGGGTCGCCTGTTCGCTCATGGGTTCACCTCCTGGAGTCATGTGAAGAGCACCGTGCTCCCAGGACTTAAGATGCCTGGGCCTTGCGCGCGGCGCGCTTCTTCTTGAAGTCCTCGATGGCCGCCTTGATGGCGTCCTCGGCGAGGACCGAGCAGTGGATCTTGACCGGCGGCAGCGCCAGCTCGCGGGCCACGTCCTTGTTGGAGATGGTCATCGCCTGGTCCACCGTCTTGCCCTTCACCCACTCGGTGACGAGCGACGAGGACGCGATGGCGGAGCCACAGCCGAAGGTCTTGAACCGCGCGTCCTCGATGAGGCCGTCGTCCGAGATCTTCAACTGCAGGCGCATCACGTCGCCGCACGCGGGCGCGCCGACCAGACCCGTCCCGACGTTCGGGTCTTCCTTGTCCATCGTCCCGACGTTGCGGGGGTTCTCGTAGTGGTCGATGACCTTGTCGCTGTAAGCCATGCCAACTCCTTCAACCGATGCTTCTCACCAAAGGTTCCGGCGAGCAATGCCCACCGTCCGGGGAGCCATGCGCTCCCCTGTCTGCCCGGGAAGGCGCGCTAATGCGCCGTCCACTCGATGCTCTTGAGGTCGATGCCTTCCTTGGCCATCTCGTACAGCGGGCTCATGTCTCGCAGCTTGCGCACCTTGTCCACGACGAGCTGGACGACGTAGTCGACCTCTTCCTCCGTGGTGAAGCGCCCCAGGCCGAAGCGGATGGAGCTGTGCGCCAGCTCCTCGTCCACGCCCAAGGCGCGCAGCACATACGAGGGCTCCAGCGAGGCGGACGTGCACGCGGAGCCGGATGACACCGCCACGTCCTTGATGCCCATCATCAGGGACTCGCCCTCGGCGTGGGCGAAGGAGATGTTGAGGTTGCCCGGCAGGCGGTGCTCCAGCGAGCCGTTGATGATGGTCATGTCCAGCGCGTCCGTGAGGCCCTTGCGCAGCTTCTCGCGCAGCCGGAGGATTCGCGCGGACTCCTCGGCCAGCTCCTCGCGCGCCAGCTGCGCCGCGTGGCCGAAGCCGACGATGGCCGACACGTTGAGCGTGCCCGAGCGCATGCCGCGCTCATGACCGCCGCCGTCGATGATGGGGGCGATGCGCACGCGCGGCTTGCGACGCACGTACAGGGCGCCGATGCCCTTGGGGCCGTACATCTTGTGCGAGGTGATGGAGGCCAGGTCCACCTTCATGGCCTCGACATCGAAGGGCACCTTGCCGATGCCCTGCACCGCGTCGCAGTGGAAGAGGATGCCCTTCTTGCGGCACAGCGCGCCAATCTCCGCGACCGGCTGCACCACGCCGATCTCGTTGTTCACGAACATGATGGAGAC
Organism: Myxococcus guangdongensis; assembly: GCF_024198255.1. Classification (NCBI taxonomy): domain Bacteria; kingdom Pseudomonadati; phylum Myxococcota; class Myxococcia; order Myxococcales; family Myxococcaceae; genus Myxococcus; species Myxococcus guangdongensis. The sequence continues at coordinate 369,519 of NZ_JAJVKW010000001.1, read as the reverse complement.
CAGCACGGTGCGAGGCGTCATCGCCTCCTCGAGCTTCTCCAGGTTGACGCGGCCGTCCTGCTCCACGTCCAGGTACGTCACGCGCGCGCCGCCGGTGGGCATGTCCGCCCACTTCTTGTACGTCGCGTCGTTCTCCACGTCGTGCTTCGCCGCCAGCTCCGCCACTTCCTCGGGCGACACGTCGCGCTCGGCGAGCTGCGACAGGCGAAGCAGCTTGAGCTCGTCCAGGCGCTCCTGACGCACGCGCTCCAGGCGCTTGCAGGTGTCCAGGATGGCCTTGTGCTCGGTCTTCAGGGTGATGATGTGGTCACCCTTCGACTTGTAGTACTCGATGACCCCCTTGATGGCCAGGTTGTCGGACTCGGTGGCGCCGGAGGTGAAGACGATCTCCTGGTCCGTCGCGCCGATGAGCTCCGCCACCTGCTGGCGGGCCTTCTTCACCGCCGCCTCGGCCTTCCAGCCGAACACATGGTTGCGGCTGGACGCGTTGCCGAAGTCCTCGCGCAGATAGGGAAGCATCACGTCCAGCACGCGCGGATCCATCGGCGTGGTGGCGTGGTTGTCCATGTAGATCGGCAGCTTCACCATTGCGTCCCACACCTTCCTGAAGGGGCTTGCGACTGCCCCCGCACCCCGGCGCCACCCAGGGGCGCGCTGCGGCGGGCATACACCGTCACACATGAATGTGGACCGGACTGGTCAATTATAAAATCGGGTGCCCTCGGGTCAAGCGAACATAAGGCGCACGAGAGACCCGCTGGGACTGGCCGGAAGGAGGGGATGTCGGCGTCGGAACGGCTGCGCCGGGGTGGATCAACCCGGGTGCGCCGTCCTGGCGCGGGGTGGTCCGGAATGGGGCGGCTCGGAAGCTCCCCCGCACGCAAGCGGCTGATTTCCCGAGGGGCGTGGGGCTGGCCGGGGGGCTGCAACCTGGGTGCGCCGCCAGGAGGCAGGCATGAGCGCGAACGCGAAGCGGGTGAGGGAATCGTCGGATTCGTCGGAGCAGGGCCGTGCACAGCTCGTCCGGATGGAGGCTGGCGGTGGGGGGATGGATAAGAACCGTTACTCGGACGGCTGGCGCGCGGGGAAGCCCGCGGAGGACCCGGAGAAGATGAAGCGCTGGGGGCTCATCACCGCCCGGCCGAGCGAGTTCCTGGTCCACATGCGCCGAGGCCGCGTGCGCGACATCAGCGGCCAGGGGGCCAGCTGCTTCAAGCTGCCGGGCGACTCGGTGGCGATTGTTCCCACCAGCATCCAGCGGCTGCACTTCACCGCGGACCAGGTGACGAGCGAGAAGGTGGGCGTGCAGGTGACGGGGCTCGCGGTGTACCGCATCGCGGACCCGCTGGTGGCCTTCCGCATGCTGAACTTCTCCTTCCCGGAGCGGGCGCAGGAGAAGCTGGCGGAGCTGCTCAGCGAGATGTTCGTGGGCGCCGCGCGCAGGCTGGTGGCCAACCTGTCCGTGGAGGAGTGCCTGTCCCGGCGCAAGGAGGGCATCGCCGCGGAGCTGATGCGCGAAATCGCGCCGGTGCTGTCGGGGCGGGGGCGTCTGGAGGACTCGACGGACGCGGGCTGGGGCGTGCTGCTGGACACGATTGAAATCCAGGACGTGCGCGTCCTGTCGTCCACCGTCTTCGAGAACATGCAGGCGCGCTTCCGCCGCGAGCAGGAGCGTCAGGCGCGCGAGGCGGAGCTGGCCAAGGAGCGCTTCGTCCACCGCGAGGAGACGGAGGCCGAGCGGCAGCTGAGCCTCCAGAAGCTCGAGGCCGAGGACGAGGTCCGCCAGCGCAGGCAGACCGCGGACGAGCAAACCAAGCTGGAGGTGCTGGCCGTCGAGGCGCGCGTGGCGGAGGCGAAGCTCGCCCAGGAGCGCACGCTCAAGCAGGAGCAGGCGACGGTGGAGCGCGAGGTGGCGCTCACCAAGCTCGCCGCCGAGCAGGACGTGCGTCAGAAGAAGCAGGTGGCGGACGAGCAGTCCAAGCTGGAGGCGCTCACCGCCGAGGCGCGGCTTTCCGAGGCGAAGATCGTCTCCGAGCGGCAGCTGGCCACCAGCCGCGCGCAGGTGGAGATGGAGAAGCTGTCGCGCGAGCAGGAGCTGGAGGGGGCCCGCGCGCGCATCGGCCTGGAGAAGCTCAAGCGCGAGCAGGACGCGGACGTGGGCCGCGCGAAGCTGGAGCTGGAGAAGCAGAAGCTGTTGCAGGAGGCCGAGGCCGCCCAGGCGCGCTTCGAGCTGGTGCGGCTGCAGCGCGAGCAGGAGAACGAGGGCGCCAAGGCGGCCATCGAGCTGGAGCGGCTGCGCCGCGAGCAGGAGCAGCAGAACGCGCTGGCGCAGATGGAGCTGGAGCGGCTGCGCCGGGAGCAGGAGCAGGCGGCGGCCCGGCACGAGGGCCAGCTGGCCGAGCAGCTCCAGGAGGTCGAGAAGCTCAAGGCGCAGCTGCAGGTGGTGCAGTCGCGGCGCGGCATCGCCGAGGCGGAGGTGGCCATCGCGGAGCTGGAGGTGCGGCGGGAGAACGCGCGGCAGGAGCTGGAGCTGTCGCGGGCCCGGGCGATGCGGGACATCGAGAACACCATCAGCCCGGAGGTCATCCAGATGACGCTGGCGCAGCAGCTTCCCCAGGTGGCGGCCGCGTTCCAGCAGAAGATGGGCGAAGTGCACGTCACGGCGGTGGATGGGGCGAATCCCTTTGGTTACATCGCCGCCGCGGTGGAGGGCGTCATGGGGCTGGCGCGGTCCGCGGGGCTGAAGGTGCCCGCCTCCTCGCTTGCCCCCACGGCGCAGTAGCCCCCGGGCCGGGGCCTGCGTATACAAAGCGGGCCCTTTTGCTGGGACGACGGAAGAGAGCGCGCATGAATGCCAAGAAGCTCGGGTTGATGGCCGTACTGGCCGGCGTGGCGGTGGTGGTGGTGCCGTGGCTGTTGCCCACCGGCCCCAGCACCGAGCTCGACGCGGCGCGTTTCCTGGAGTCCGGCAGCCTCTTCCTCGGCGCGGCCATCGTCTTCGGCGGGGGTTTGCTCACCGCGCTGACGCCCTGCGTCTACCCGCTCATCCCGATCACGGTGTCCGTCTTCGGCGCCCGCAAGGCCGACAGCCGGGGCAAGGCCATGCTGCTCACCACGTCCTACATCGTGGGCATGGGCGTGGTGTTCAGCGGGCTGGGCATCCTGGCGGCGAAGACGGGCCAGGCGTTCGGCTCGATGTTGGGGCACCCCGCGGTGGTGACGGGGCTGGCGGTGTTCCTGCTGCTCTTGGCCTCGTCGATGTTCGGCGCGTTCGAGCTGGCGCTGCCGTCGGGCCTGCAGACGCGGCTCAACTCGGTGGGCGGCGCGGGCGTGGCGGGCGCGTTCCTGATGGGCAGCGTGTCGGGCTTCCTCGCGGCGCCGTGCACGGGGCCGGTGCTCACGGGGTTGCTCGCCTTCGTGGCGAAGACGGCGAACGTGACGCTGGGCGCCTCGCTGCTGTTCATCTACGCGTTGGGCATCGGCGTGCCGTTCTTCATCCTCGGTGTGTCCACGGTGCGGCTGCCCAAGAGCGGCGTGTGGATGGAGTGGGTGAAGAGCGTGCTGGGCATCATGCTCGTCGCGCTGGCGTTCAGCTATCTGAAGGACGCGTCGCCGTGGGCGCGCGACGTGGTGAAGGCGGCGGGCGCGGAGCTGGGGCGTCTGCCGGGCGCGGCGCTGGCGGGGGTGCTCGCGGTGGTGGGCGTGCTCCTGGGCGCGGTGCACCGCTCGTTCAAGGAGGGCGCGCGCGACTTCTCGTTCAAGGCGTTCGGTGTCGCGCTGGTGGTGGCAGCGCTGATGGTGCGCGGCGGCGCGCTGGACGCGGGCCCGGTGGGTGAGCTGTGGGTGCGCCTGGGCGTGGCGGAGCGTCCGCGCGCTCCGGCGTGGGCGTGGGACCACGTGATGCCCGCGAAGAAGGCCACGTTCTCTCGCGAGGCGTTCGACCAGGTGCTGGCCCAGGCGAAGGCCGACGGTCGCCCGGTGCTCATCGACTTCTTCGCGGACTGGTGCGCGGCCTGCAAGGAGCTGGACCGCGAGACGTACCCGGCGCCGCAGGTCATCTCGCAGTCGTCCGAGGGGCAGTTCCTCACCATCAAGATCGACGCGACGAACAGCGATGATGCGCTCGACGCGCTGATGGAGCGCTTCGGCGTGGAGGGCCTGCCCACGGTGGCCTTCGTGTCGCAGACGGGCACGGAGCTCAAGCGCCCGCGCGTCACCGGCTTCCTGGAGCCCGTGCCGTTCGCCGAGCAGATGCGCAAGGCGCGCTGCACCGAGGGCGCCTCCTGCTGAGCCCGCCGTCCTCTTCGTGAGGCGGCGCGACGCTCAGTCTTCGTCGTCCTCGTCACAGGCCGGCGCGGGGCCTCGGCCGCGGCTCGCGAGCACGCGGTCGATCATCGTCTCGTGCAAGTCGTAGAGCGGCTGGGACACGTCCTCGCCCTCCAGGTACGTGAGCGCGCCGGCGATGGCTTCAATCGTCGACATGCCGTCCGGATGCGGCGGCCTGCGCAGCCGGCGTGAATCCACCGGCGGCGGAGGCAGCTTCAGTCCGGGCAGCCTGCGCAGCGCGGGCAGCCGCTGCACCATGCGGCGCGCCTGTCCCCAGCTCCCATCCAGGATGATGAGCCGCCGGGGCTTCTCGGCCTCCGGCGCGGCCGTCTGCTGCGCGTCCGGGAAGAGCAACCACGTGGAGCCGTCATCCTCCAGCACCGACGCGTCGAAGCGCTGACCCGGTGAGCCATACGAGACGATGTGACAGCGCGGCAGCGCGAGCGCCGCCATGCGCGCGGTGTTCGTCGACTTGAGCGTCTCCTTGTGGTGACGGATGACGAGCAGCTCCGTGCGCGTGGGGATGCTCGGCAGCTCGGCGCACAGGCACAGCGGGGACGGCAGGAAGCAGCGCGGACAGCGGCCCGCGAGGTCCTCCGGAGTTCGAGACCTCATTTCCCCTGACGGTAGCGCTCCATCAAGGCTTTCGCCTCGCGAAGCTTCTCCTCCACGTAGCGGTCATCCGCGTCCGGCTCGTAGTCCGCGTCCGGCACGTCCAGCTGGAAGATGGCGGAGAGCAGAATCGGCGCGACCTCCAGCCACTCGGCCGTGCGGTTGAGCGCGGCCTGCCTGCGGCCCGCGAAGGTCTCCGGCCCATCCTCCGGCCCGCAGCGACAGATGCGCGCGGAGTCTCCGGAGACGTCCACATAGAGCCCCAGCACCTCGGCGTCGACCTCGGCCGCCAGCGCGCACGTGGCCTCGCTGACGTACGCGGCCATGGCCTGGGCCGCCGAGCGCTCCGTGAGCGAGCGCACCAGGTACACCTGCCACCCCGCCTCCGACAGCGCGCCGGACTCCTGGATGGGCGTCAGCTCCGCGGGCGGTGCCTGGATGCGCGACAGCAGCCGTCGCACGGGCGCCTCCAGCCGCTCCAGCCGCGCGCTCGACGCGGGGCAGAAGAAGAGGACGCGGTACTCACGGCTGTCTGCTGCGGTTTCCATGGGCATACGGCGTCGCAAGTACGGCGCTGCGGGGAGGAGCTGCGTTGGCCCAAGAGGACCAAAGGATTCCCCGACCTTGCAAGTGGGGAGTTGGGTGGAGATTTCAAGACGTGGCGGACGGGAGGGCCATGCTTGACGCGGGCGCCCGACGCTCGGAGGCCACCCAGACCCCGGCGGCCAGCACCAGGAGTCCCCCCGCCACGCCCACCGGTGTGAGCGCCTCGGAGAAGACGGCCCAGCCCACCAGGGAGGCCGTGAGCGGCTCCAGGTACGTCAGCGCCCCGGCCGCCGCCGTGGGCACCCGGCTCAGCCCCGCATTGAAGAGGCACGTCCCCGCAAGGCCGCACACCGCGCCCCCGGCGAGGACCTGGAGGGTGGCGGAGTCCAACGCCGTCGGCAGCGCGTCCGTCCCGGCGATGAGCAGCAGCACCCCGGCGGACACCGGCGCGTGCAGCGAGGCCACCGCCAGCGGCGAGTAGGCCCGCGTCGCCGCCTTCGTCCCCAGGACGATGGCCGCGAAGAACAGGGCGCTGCCCGCGCCGAGCGCCGCCGTCATCCCCGTTCCCCCCTGTCCGTCGGGCCGGCCGATGAGCATCACCAGCCCCACCAGCGTCACCGGCCCCGCGACCAGGGCCCGCACGGAGCGCCTCTCCCCCAGCACCCACGGCGCCGCGAGCGCGAGCAGCAACGGGGCGAGGTAGTGCGTGAGCACGGCCACCGACACGGGGCCGCGCTTCATGGCGGCGAAGAACAGGCTGATGTTGGCCGCGTCCGCCAGGGCCACGACGAGCAGGGCCACCGTGGCGCGCCGGTCATGAAAAGGGGCGCCGCGCAGCAGCAGGGGCACCGGCAGCGACATGGCGACGAGCGCCAGGAACGCGTTCTGCGCCCAGGACAGGCCCGCGGGCCGGAGGAAGAGGGACCAGCACCCCCAGAGGGTGGCCCCCGCCGCGACCATCGCGAAATGCCGCACTGCTCGTGACTCCCGGTGACGTCGGAGCGCCTCGAGGCGCTGACGGGGCGCACACTAGGAACATCTGCCACACTCCGTCCATGGGGCCCCTGTTCGCCTACAGCCTCGTGCCTGTCTTGTCGGTGTCGCTCCTCTTGTGTTTCACGGCCGCGCTGCGAGGCCGGGACGCCGCGGGGCTGACGCTGTACTGCCTCGCCACCGCGTTCTGGAGCGGCTCACTCCTGCTGCTGTGCGTGCCCCAGGCCGCGTGGCTCGGTGAGCGCTTCGCCGCCAGTGGCGCCTTCACCGCCGCCGCCTTCTTCCACACCGCGCAGGATGTCGCGCGCCAGCGCTCGCCCAGGCTGGTGGTGCTCGCGTACGTCGTGGCCACCGTCGTCACCCTGGTGGGGGCGCTCTTCCCGGACGCGCTGTATGGCCCCTTGGCCATGAAGCGGGGGCCGCTGTTCTGGCCCACCATGGCGCTGTCGGTCTCCGCGGCGGGCGTGCCCCTGGTGCTCCTGGCGCGCGCGTACCGGCAGCAGACGCCCGAGCGTCGGCCGCTCTTGCGCAGCCTGGGCATCGTCGGCGCGCTCGCGTACTCGGGAGGGCTGGCCACGGCGCTGTTGCTGTCCGCGGGCTATGCGCTGCCCTTCGGGATGTACCTGGTGCTGGCCTCGTTGCTGGTGCTCGTGCACGTCATCAACGCGCACCAGCCGCCCTCCGAGCGCAGGCTGCTGGAGCGCAGCCTCGTCTACTCGGCGATGGCGGCGGTGCTGTCCGCGGGCTTCCTCTTCGGCGTGCTGACGCTGATGGCGGGCAGCGGCCAACCCTTCCTGGCCGAGTACCGCGCGGGAGCCTTCTTCCTGCTCGCCCTGGCGGCGCTCGCCTTCGAGCCCCTGCGCCAGGGGCTCCAGGAGTGGCTGGGACGAAGGCTGCTGCGAGGACGCGCCACGGGCACGGAGCTGGTGGCGGCGCTGGCGGAGCAGGAGACGCGGGCCGACCAGGCCGCGCGCCTGGCCGAGCTGGGACAGTTCTCCTCGGCCGTGGCCCACGAGGTGCGAAACCCGCTGGGCGTGCTCGCCGCGCAGCTGAAGCTGTTGGAGCGCCAGGGCGCGGACGCGGACACGCTGGCGGGCATGCGCGAGCAGATTGCCCGTGCGGGCCACTTCGTCGACGAGCTGTTGCGTTATGGAAGGCCTCGCCCGCTGGAGCTGCGCCGGGTGGATGTCCATGCCACCGTGGCGCTGGCGTACTCCACCGCGCGACAGGGATTGGGCCCCCTGGCGCCGGAGGTGTCCTTCGAGCTGGCGGAAGGCGAACCGCTGTCGATGGAAGCGGACCAATCCCAGCTCTCCCAGGTGTTTGTCATTGTGCTGGAGAATGCATTGCTCGCGCTGGGGGATGTCGCTCGACCCCGGCTCCAGGTCCGGCTCTCTCAATCCGACACGACGCTCCAGGTCCTCGTGGAGGACAGCGGGCCGGGCATCCCTCCGGAGCTGCTGCCCCGGCTGTTCCAGCCCTTCGTCACGGGGCGGAGGCGCGAGGGACCTCGTCCGGGGACGGGGCTGGGATTGGCCATCGCCCGAGGCATCCTCGAGCGCCACGGAGGCACCGTGCGGGCCAGCCGCTCCGAGTCGCTGGGTGGTGCATGTTTCACCCTCTTGCTGCCGTTGAAGCAGCCCGCACCGCTCTCCGCCGCGGCTTCATGACACCCCGCAGGGCAAGGTGGTGTTGTCGTCAGGACATCATACCCTGTACGTCCCGCCGTCTTCGCGGGGGTGACGTGTTTGTAAGAATAGGAAGGTGTCGGCAATAAAGCAGACCTGCGGCGTTCTCTAACGAAAGGAGGAGGGCAATGCTCTGGAGGCTGCGAACGAAGGGCGAGGGGGCCCTGTCAGGACAAGCCCGTAAGGGCTTCGAGACGTTTGGTCGCCAGTGGCAGCCTCTCTTGTTTGGAATACTGCGCAAGTACTGTGGCGGCTCGTCGCACGAAGTGGAGGACATCGTGCACGATGTCTTGCTGCGCGCGCTCCTCCAGTGGGACGAGCTCCAACATTGGGAGGCCCCTAAGCAGCGCGCGTGGCTGGGACGGGTGGCAAAGAACTGCTTCCTGGACCGCTGTCGGCGTCGCAGTAGCGAGTTGGATCGGCTGAGTGCGTTGCTCGCGCTGTCCGCAGACGTCGATGCACCCGACGAAGCGGAGCAGAACGAACTCTGGGGCTATATCGAGATGGAAGACTTGCGGTGGGCCTTGGGTTTCTTGCCGCCCACGCTGCGTCAGGCGTTCGAGTTGCATCAGCAAGGCTGGTCCTACGCCAGCATCGCCCAAGTCGCGGGGGTGAAGCAGGGGACGGTGGGGGCGCGGCTGCATGACGCGAGGGCGGCGTTGCACGAACGCTTGAAGGAGACGGCGGAGAAGCGTCGGCGGGAGCGGAGGCAATGAAGGTCGACTGCAAGGACCTGCCGCGCTTCCTCAATGGAGGGATGCACGCTCGGGAGAAGGGGCGGTTCCGGCAGCATCTGGGGGGCTGTAGCTCTTGCGAGGCGCGCTTCGAGGACGCCATCCAACTCGAACTGCTCGCCCAGGAGGCACTGACGCCCGAGTCGTCATCGGCGGACACGCAGCTTGCCCAGGTGTCCGCGCCGAAGGAGCCTCGATGGCCGCGCTTGTTGCTGCGCGGGCTCGAGGTGCTGGCTGTGGGCGTCGCGGTGTGGATGCTCTTGCCGTTCTCCCTCCCGTGGGGAAGGGAGGAGGGGGCCTGGCTGTCCGCGGAGGGCCCGCGTGTACTGGAGGGACGGGTGACGTATCGGGCGGTGGATGACCGCCATCAACCGTACGTCCCGGACAGGGGGGAGGACGCGGCGCACCCCCCGGTACCCCCGCTGCCGCTGCGGGACCTGTGGAGGATGGAGGCGCGCGGAGACCTCCATGGGGTCGCTACGGCCTATCTGCTCCATGGCGCGCCCCGGCAGGCGCAGGCCTTCTTGAAGCGCATGCCCGCCTCGGCGGACCGGGATTGCGACCTGGCGTTGCTGGCGCTGGAGCAGTCGAGACAGGAGGGCTCACTCGACACGCGCCCGGCGCGGCTGGAGGAGGCGCTGGAGCTGCTCGACGGTGTCCTGCGCGAGTGGCCTCGACATCCGCAGGCCCTGTGGAATCGGGCCCTGGTGTTGAGCGAGCTGGGGCTCCCGCTCCAGGCGGCCGACGCCTTTGGTGAGGTCGCCAGGTTGGGAGAGCCCGGGTGGAGCGAGGAGGCGGCGCATCGCGAGCGCGTGCTTCGCGAGTCCACGTCGACGCGCGCCCGGGCCTGGAAGGACGCCTACGCGGCGGTGCGGGAGTTGGTGACGGATTGCTCCGCGCCCCTTCCGCTCGCCGAGGCGCGCGAGCATCCCGGCATCGTCCGGCTTGGCTTCTACGACGCGGTGAGAGCAGCTCCCTCGCGTGAGGAGGTGCTGCGGCTGGAGCCGCTGGCGCGCGTGCTCGACGAGCGCTACGGCGGGAGCGTCCTGCGCACGTGGCTCGCGCACGTGGCGGAGCGGAACTTCGTGCACCGGGGGCCTCTCTCTCGGCTGTACGCGCGGCTCGTGCTCGGCTCGCTCGCTCCGGTGGGAGAGGTGATGGAGACCCTCCGGCGCTCGGGTGAGGAGGACCTGTACCTGGGGGCGCTGGTCCTCGCGGATTCCGCCCGGGAGCCCGTCGATTCGCAGGCGGTGATTCGTCTGGCGCGCGCATCCGGGGACCCGTGGATGCGCGTCCTCGCGGACCAGGAGCAGGCGAAGCTGGCGCAGCAGGAGGGCCAGTGGTGGAAGGCCGAGCAGCGCTTGTTGGAGGTGCTGGACACCTGTCAGAAGCAGGGGCTGGTGTACCGCTGCCTGGGCCTGCAGCGGAGGCTCGCCGACCTCTACCTGTCCCAGCACCGCCCCGCGGAGGCCTTCCAGCACGCGTGGAAGGGATGGGCGCGAGCGCTGGAGGCTCGGGAGTGGGGCTTCGAGCAGCAGTTCCTCCAGGAGCTGGCGGACGTGGCCCGCTATCAGCATGCGTTCACCACCGCGCGCGCCTATCTGGAGGAGTCCCTGAGCCGAATGCCGGAGGACTGCGCCCAGCGAACGCACGTGCATCGGAACGTGGCGTTGCTGGAGTGGCAGCGCTTCCGACCCGAGGCGGCGCGCGCGGCGTTGGAGCGCGCGATGGAGTGTGAGCGGCCGTTGGGGCTGACGGGCGCCTGGGTCGTGTCGGAGATGGCGCGCTCGGTGCCCGGACCCCATGACGGCGCCCTGCTGCGTCGGGCCCTGGCCGACTTGCGACGAGGGACGGTCTCTCCGGGCCTGGAAGCGCTGCTGCTCGTCATCGAAGGGCAGTTCCTGCTCGAGCAGCCGGGGACCTCCGGCCGTGAGCTGGTGCATCGGGGACTGGAGATGGCGGACCTGGCGCCGGACAGCGTCGATGCGCGCAAGGCCCGAGCCTTCGGCTACTCCGCGCTGCTCTCCGAGGCGGGGCGCGCTGGCGCGTGGGAGGAGGCCCTGGCGCTGATGGGCCACGAACTGCACGTGGAGCCCGTGGCCCCGAGCTGTCTGCTCGCGGTGTCCGTGCAACACGAGCGGACCCTCGTCCTCGTGCGCGGCCCGCTGGGGGAGCTGAAGGGGGCGTACTCCGCCGGACGTCAGGTGCCGCTGCGAGACGAGGCCACGGGGCTGGTGCCCGCCGAGCTCGTGAAGGAGCTGTCGGGCTGCGAGCACGTCGACGTGCTCACCCGTCCGCCGGTCCACGGGCTCGCGGGGTTGTTGCCGGATTCGCTCGCGTGGAGCTACCGCGTCGGGAGGGGCGCGCGGGGAGTACCGGCTCGCACCGCGCCCTCGATGCATCTGGTCATCACCGAGGTGGCGAGCCCTCCATCCTTGCGACTGCCGAGACTGGCACCGCTGACGCCACCTCGCGTGCCGGACCCGTGGCGCGTGGAGCTGCGCGGCGCGGAGGCGACCCCCACGCGCGTGCTCTCGGAGATGGCCCAGGCGTCCGAGGTGGAAATCCACACCCATGGGCTGTTCAGCGCGTCCCAATCGGATGCGTCGATGGTGGTGCTCGCGCCGGAGGCCGATGGCGGCTACGTGCTGACGGCCGACAAGGTCCGCCAGGCGCGGCTGAGTCATGCGCCGCTGGTGCTGCTCGCCACCTGTGGGGCCGCGAAGACGGCACCCTTTCCCCACGAGTCCTTCAGCCTGCCCATGGCCTTCATCGAGGCGGGCGCGAGCGCGGTGCTGGCGGCGTCCGTGGAGATTCCCGACTCCGCGGGCGCCTTCTTCGAGCGGGTGCGAGAGCGCATCCGCGCGGGGGCGCGGCCCTCCGTGGCGTTGAGGGATTTGCGCGCCGCGTGGTTGCTCGAGCGCCCCGACGACGCCCGCTGGCTGTCGCGCGTGCTGCTGTTCGAGTGAGCCTTCCTCGCGGCACGCGGGCTCCCTGTCCGATGGGACGTGGGAGATTCAAGGCAACAAGCACGACCTGGAGCGTTGTATCCGGTGAGGACCGTGCGCTCCCGCATCCGGCGGGGACGGGCGCGGTCCCAGGAGCCGCACGAGATGAAGGGCCGCATGAACGAGGCGCAGTCTTCGGAGCAGGTCGCCGCGATGGCGATGGTCCCGGAGGACCACCCCACTCCGGAGCAGCCCTCTGACGTGGAGCGGGGTGACGACGGAGAGGTGGCCGTGCCGCCGCCTTCGGGCAAGCCGGATGTGAGGGACCCGCCTCCGGGCGGACCTCCGGGCTGAGCGCTCATCCTGGCGGGCGCGTCGGTCGCAGGGCATCCGAGCAGGCGTCCGAGGTGCTCGGTGTCTGTCTCACCACGTCCTGGGGCCACCCGGCCCCAGGGCCTGAATCGATGTCCTGGAGCCACCGGAACCCTGCGTGACGGCGTCGGTTTCCAGACGACGACCCAAGGATTCCGGGTGGCTGCGTTTCGAGTGGGCGTGGAAGGAGGGCGAGGGGTCGATGAGGGACCATCGCATTGCCTCGGTGAAGCGATTCGCCGTGGCCTACAGTGCCAGCGTGGCACACGAAGGCTTCGAGGAGTTTGCTCAGCGCGTCAGGCCCATGCTCGTGGCTCTGGCGAAGCGTCTGTGCGGTCAGGGGGGCATCGACCCGGAGGACCTGGCGCAGGAGGCGCTGGTGCGCGCGCTCGTGCACCACGCGGCATTGTCCGCGCAGCCGGAGCCCGTGTACCGCGCGTGGCTGTGCCGGGCGTTGACCAACCATTTCCTGGACCAGTGCCGCAAGCGCCGCACGGAGCTGTTGGAGCAGGAGCGCCGGGACATCCGGCTGGTGCGCGAGGACGTGGGCTCGCCCGACGAGGTGACGGGGGAGATGTGGGAGCGCATCTCCGACGCGGACCTGCTCAGGGCCATCGCCCGGCTGCCCAACGCCCGCGTGCGTGAGGCCTTCGAGCTCCACGCCAAGGGGCTGCGCTACCGGGCCATCGCGCAGCGCATGGGCGTGCCCGAGGGGACCGTGGGGAGCTGGCTGTTCCAGGCGCGCAAGGAGCTGCGCGAGCTGCTGACGGATGGCGGAGGGGACGCATGAGCCCCCCGTGTCACAAGCTGTTCCTGTTCCTGGATGGTGAGCTGCCCCCGGTCGACGAAGAGAACTTCCGCCACCACCTGGCGCGCTGTCCCATGTGCGCTGCGGGCCTGCACGAGGCGATGCAGCTCGAGCTGCTCGGCTTCCAGGCGCTCCATGAGGAAGGGCTCGCGCCGGACGACGAGCTGACCGCCGCGCCCGAGGCGGTGTTGCCCGCGTGGCCCGCGCCGCCCTGGCCCCGGCCGTCGTGGCGACAGCGGCTGCGCTCGCTGAGTCCCGTGTGGCCGCGCTCCGTGAGCGCCTGGGCGGTGGGCGGCGTGGCGCTGGCCGCGGCGCTCCTGGCGCTGGTGCTGGCCGTGCCGATGGCTCGCGAGACGCCGCCCGAGGTGTGGGGGGCCCATGTCTCGCAGCGAGGGCTGGAGGGGCGCGTGGCGTACGCGAGGGCGGACGGGTACCGGCGCTACGTGCCGATGCGCGCCGGGCCCGAGGCGCCGGAGTCGACGACGCCCCTGCCGCTGAGCGAGCTCGCCGAGCTGGAGGAGCAGGGAGACCTGCACGGCATCGCCGCCGCGTACCTGGTGCGTCAGGACTGGCGCCAGGCGTCGGACTTCCTGCGCCGCTCGCTGCCTTCCGTCGACCGCGACAGTGATCTGGCCCTCATCGCGCTGGAGCAGGGGCGGCGGGAGGAGGCGCTGGAGTTGCTGGAGGCCGTGCTGCGCGCGGCGCCGAACCATCCCCAGGCGCTGTGGAACCGGGCGCTGGTGCTGCGCGAGCTGGGGCTGTCGCTCCAGGCGGCCGATGCCTTCGACGCGGTGGTGAGGCTGGGAGAGCCGGGGTGGAGCGAGGAGGCGCGCCTTCGCGCCACGGCGCTGCGCAGCGAGACGAACCTTCGCTCGCGTGACTTCCATGATGCCCGCGCGGCGGCGCAGAACCTCGCCGCGCTGGAGGGTTCGCGCCTGCCGCTCGAGGAGGCCCGCCGCTTCCCTGGCGTGGTGCGCCTGGCCTTCTACGACGCCGTGAGGGCCGCGCCCACGCGCGAGGCGGTGCTGCGGCTGCTGCCGCTCGCGCGGGTGCTGGACGAGGTCCAGGGGGGCTCCACGCTGGCCGACATGGTGAGCCGCGTCTCGCTCGCGGACTTCCAACGCCGCGGCCCCCTGGCGCGCGACTACGCCCGGCTCCTCCGTCAGGAGCACGCCGCCCCGGACGCGCTCCTGCAGACGCTGCGGCGCTCTGGGGAGGACGACCTGTACCTGGGCGCGCTCGTCGCGCTGGATGCGGTGGAGCGGCACCTGGACGACTTCGAGCGCATCGCGCGGGCCAGTCAGGACGCGTGGCTGGTGCTCCTGGCCGAGCGCGAGCTGTCCGTGCGCGAGGAGCGCGAGGGGCAGTGGTGGAAGGCGGAGCAGCGGCTGCGCGCGGCGCTGGCGTCCTGCACGGGGCGGGGGATGGCATACCGGTGCGCGACGCTGCGGCGCAGGCTCGTGGACCTCTTCGTGCGACTGCACCGTCCGGCCGACGCGCTGGAGGATGCTCGCGAGGGTCTTCGCCTGACGCGCGAGCTGGGCGAGTGGAACCTGGAGCAGCAGTTCCTCCAGGAGATGGCGCAGATTGCCCGCTACCGCCACAGCGCGGCCAGTGCGCGCGCGTTCTTGCGCGAGTCGCTGTCGCGCATCCCCGACGACTGCGAGCAGCGCACGTATGTGCACCGCAACCTGGCCTTCGTGGCGTGGGCGGACTTCCGTCCGGAGGAGGCGCGCGACGAGCTGGAGCAGGCCACGCGCTGCGGGCGTCCCCTGGGCATGCCCGGCGCCTGGGTGTTGTCCTATCTGGCCCGCCAGGGCGCGCAGGTGCGTGACGAGGACCTGCTGCGGCGCACGCTGGGGGAGCTGCGACGCGGCTCTCGCACGCCGGGGGAGCTCGCGCTGCTGTCCTTCCTGGAGGGCCAGTTCATGCTGGAGCGTGAGCGCGCGTCCGGGCGTGAGCTGCTGCTCGGCGCCATCGACGCGGCCCAGGCGCTCCCGCTCGACGTGGACGCGCGCAAGGCCCGCACCTTCGCCTATGGCGTGTTGGTGAGCGACGCGGGCCGCGCCGGCGCTCAGGAGCAGGTGTTGGAGCTGATGGGCCAGGCCTTGCGCGTTCCCGTGCCGGAGCGCTGCGTGCTCGCCGTGGCGGTGGACCACGAGCGCACGGTGGCCGCCGTGAGGGATTCCCAGGGCGCGCTCGCGGGCGCGTACGATGACCAGCGTGCCTCGCCCCTGCATGGCTCCGCCGACGGGCTCGTCCCGGCGAGGATGGTGGCGGCCCTGCGCGGCTGCGAGCACGTGGATGTGCTGGCCCTGCCTCCCGTTCATGGCCTGCCGGGCCTGTTGCCCATGGACCTGGCGTGGAGCTACCGCGTGGGCCGCTCGGGCCTGCTCCCGGAGCCGCGCGGACAGGCGGGGCATCACCTGGTGGTGACGGGCGTGGAGGCGCCGCGCTCGCTGGGGCTCGAGAAGCTGCTGCCCCTGGAGGGGCCGCGCGTGCCGGACCCGCTGCGCGTGGAGCTGCGAGGCGCGGCGGCCACCCCTTCACGCGTGCTGCGTGAGATGGCCCAGGCGCGGGAAATCGAGCTGCACACGCACGGCCTCTTCAGCCCGGAGCTCTCGGACGCTTCGCTGCTGGTATTGGCGCCGGAGGAAGACGGCCGCTATGCGCTCGCGGCGACGCAGGTGCGCGAGCAATCGCTGCACGGCGCGCCCCTGGTGCTGCTCGCCGCGTGTGGCGCCGCCCGCGCCGCGCCCTTCCTCCACGAATCGGTGAGCCTGCCGGTGGCCTTCATCGAGGCGGGCGCGCGCACGGTGCTCGCCTCCACCGGCGACATCCCCGACACCGCGGGGCGCTTCTTCGAGTCCGTGCGCGAGCGCATCCGCGCCGGAGCTCCCGCCTCCCAGGCCTTGCGCGACGAGCGCCTGGCGTGGCTGTCCCGCGAGCCGTCCGCGACCTGGCCCGCCCTCGTCCTGCTGTTCGAGTGAAGTGTCCGCTCCTCAAGGATTCCCACCCGCCACGTTCTGGTGTTGACGCTCCGCCGCAGGTGGCGGCGCGTCGACCTTGAATCGTCGAACCCAGGGGGGAGCCGCACATGAGGAATTCGAGCTCGAGGATGCCGGGCATCATCGCCCACGAGATTCCAGATCCACCGCCGGAGCGGGACCGGGGCCTGCGCGCCCCCACGGAGGAGGCCCCCGACGCCCTCTCCGCCAAGCCGCCCGTCCCGCAGGCTCCCGCCAAGCCCGCTGTCAACACCGAGCGGTGAAACACGTCTCAGGGACGACATGACTCTCCTGAGTTTCAGGTGAGTTGCATGTTTTGCGGGCGTTTCTCGTGAGGAGGAGCGCCCGTTTTATTTCACCGCGAAACACTCAAGAAAAAGGGCTCGCCGCGTATTTCAGATGGAAGACGGCGGCGACGGGGGAGTGGAGCTGCATCGACTGCATCGCGACAAGGGGGGAGTGATGTTCCGATGTGACGCGAGAGGCCAGGGGGAGTCTCACGGGCTGTGGGCGCCGGAGGAGCGGGGCGCGGGCGGGGGGAGCTGGGGGGCGTTGGCGGAGGGCGGGGGGCGGGAGCTGGGTGGGGGGCGGTGCTGGGGGGGCGCTTCTGAAGAGGACGAGCAGCAGCAGGAGGCGCGTGACACCGAGCTCCTCCTGGACGACGACCTGGATTTCCAGATCGCCAGTTACTGAGATTTTGGCGCGAGGGTTTGGGAGCGCTTCAAACGGGCGGGCGGCGTCGGGGGACGACCGTCGCCTCTGACGGATGGCGTCGTGAAGGTGGGGGAGACGACGCGAATGACTCCAGGTCGTGGGGGGGCGTCATCCGGGAGGGCCTGCGTGGAGCGTGGAGGAGGAAGGGGCAGTCCGCGCCCCAGGTCCTCCGCCTCCGGAGTCTCCAAGGGCTCCGGGGGTGGGGGACTTCGGTGTCCGTCGTTCGGGCGATAGGGTGTGGCTCCAGCTCGACTTGGAGTCCCCCATGACCCTGCTGAAGTGGGCGGCCCTGCCGCTCCTGTTGTTGTCCGCGTGTTCGACGTCCCGGTGTGCTCAGACCCGCGACGAGAAGCCCCGGCTGTTGCCCATGTCGCAGCAGATTGCGCTGCGGGAGGGCTGGCTGCAGAAGCGCCACGGAATGCTGCTGGAGATGATGCGCCGCCATGGCGTGGGCATGTGGATCATCGTCAACGAGGAGTTCCATGATGATCCGCTGACGCAGTACGTGGCGCCGCCGCGCCCGTACGCGGGCAACCGGGACGTCTTCGTCTTCGTGGACGCGGGAGCCGAGGGGCTGCGGCGCGTGGCGCTGACGGGCTACGCGGAGGAGGCGGTGCTCCAGTTCTTCGAGACGCCCGAGGAGGGCAAGTCCGCGCCGGAGTTCCTGGCGGAGCTGGACGCGCGCCACCAGCCGAAGGCGATTGCGCTGGGCATCGACGGCAAGCGGGGCGTGACGCGCAGCCTGACGCGGGACGGGTATGCGTGGGTGCTGGAGGCGCTCGGGCCGAAGGCGGAGGCGCGCTTCGTGAGCGCCGCGCCGCTCATCGAGGAGTACCTGGACACGCGGCTGCCCGAGGAGTGGGAGCACTACCGGGGGCTGGTGGAGCTGACGGACGAGGTGGTGAAGGAGGCCTTCTCCTCGAAGGTGGTGGTGCCGGGGAAGACGACGGTGGGGGACGTCCGCCGGTGGCTCTACGACAGGCTGTGGGCGCTGGGCGTGAGCACGTGGTTCCAGCCGGACATGCGCGTGCAGCGCAAGGGCGGGGTGAGCTCCAAGTCGCGCGGCTTCCTCGCGGTGACGAAGGAGGACGTCGTCATCGAGCGGGGCGACCTCATCCACGTGGACTTCGGCATCAGCTACCTGGGGCTGCACACCGACTGGCAGAAGATGGCCTATGTGCTGCGCGAGGGTGAGACGGACGCGCCCGAGGGCTTGAAGCAGGCGCTGGCCAACACGAACACGCTCCAGGACGTGTTGATGGTGGAGACGTCTCGGCCGGGGCGCTCGTCGGCGGATGTGTATGACGCGACGATGGCGAAGATGGACGAGCTGGGAATCACGGCGCAGGTCTACAGCCACCCGCTGGGAAACCAGGGCCACGCGCTGGGCGCGTCCATCGACTTCCGCTCGTCGACGCGCAAGGAGGCGCCGAAGCTGTTGCGCGAGGGCTCATACATCGCCATCGAGCTCAACACGTCCACGCCGGTGCCGGAGTGGGATGGGCAGAAGGTCGCGGTGATGGAGGAGGACCCGGCCTATCTCACGCAGGAGGGCTGGAAGTTCTTCGTGCCTCGGCAGGAGGCGTTCTACCTCATCAAGTAGCGGGCGCTTCAGAAGCCGACGCCGAGCCCCAGGCCCAGCGCCCACATCCGTGATGCGCTGGGCGTGGGGTTTGCCCGAGGGTCGCCCAGGTCGATGCGCACGCCCGCGCGAGCGAAGGCGGGCCCCATGCGGACACGGACGAAGGGCTCCAGCGAGACCCGCGAGTCCTCGCCGTCCCAGGTCGCCTCGGTGAGGTGGGGCGTGACGATTTGCACCCGCGCGCCAGGCTCCAGCATGCCGAGTCCAAGCGCGGCCTCCAGGCTGGCCTGCCCGACGAAGTGCGTGTCCCTCGCGGTGCGGGAGACGGGGATGAGCATGCCCAGCGCCACGTCCGCGCGGAGCTGGAAGCCTGGCAGGTCCAGGCCCACGGCCATGGGCAGCACCACGGAGGTGGTGTCGAGCGCCCACAGCCACGGGTCCGCTAGCCCACGCACCGCGGCGGCGGTGGCGTAGTTGGCGTCCTGGGTCTCGGGTCTGCGCGCGTCGACGTCGTCGGCGTCCTGATGGCGCGCGAGGGGCACGGCGACGCCCACGCCCATGCGGACGAAGAGGGTGTCATCCACGAAGGTGCGGACGTTGTGCAGGCCGATGAGCAGGTTGGTCGAGCCCAGGTGGCTCCTGCGTCCTTCGAGTGCGCCGGCGGGGTCCACCGAGGTGTAGGGCAGTCCCCAGTCGAGGCGGAGTTGGCTGTGCTCGGAGAGCCGAAAGCCGGCGGCGAGCATGGGCGAGGCATGCCGGGTGGAGACCTGACGCAGCCGAGGTGCGGAGGACAGGGTGACGGACGTGGCGAGGAAGTTGTCCGGCTCTCGCACCTGCGCTTCCACGCTCCGCCCCATCAGGAGGAGGACGATGGCGATGAGCCACGTGCCTGTCCGACGACAGGTGTCGAGGTGGAGCTGCGGCGTGGACATGGCGGTGCTTTCGTGTCGAAGGTCCGTCCGGCTCACGGCCCCCATTGCCTTCAACACCGATGAAGACGCGCTCCGTCACCGTCCTTTGTGTGGCCGGTGCTTTTTCTCGCGCGCCACCTCCGGAGGTCGTGGAAACCCCCGATGGCCGCTGCCCTGTCTCGTCAGCTCACATCGGCCCAGGTCAGGCCGAAGCGCGCCAGGTACTTCTTCAGTCGGTCCGCGTCGTTGGTGCTCGACTTTCGCGCGCGGGACTGGGCGAACAGCACACGCCCTGCCTCCGAGAGCGAGCGGCTTCCCTGACACACCCCCAGCACATCCGCGAGCTGCACGCGGTCGAACCGGTCCAGCTCCGAGGCGAGCTCTTCACCGAGCACCTCTGCGACCCGGTCCACGCCGCTCGTGGATGACACGGGGCCCGGGCGTGAGCCCCCCGTCCGCCACTGCGCGCGCAGGCGCTCCAGCTCCTCGTCCACCACCTCGCGCGTGATGCGGCCCCCGGGCGCGAGCGTGGCCATGCGCAGCACCGCGGCGTTGAGGTCCCGGAAGTTGCCCGACCAGCGGGCATCGGGCGAGGTGGCGAAGCGCAAGAAGCGCTCCTGGGCCTCCTTGTTCAGGGTGATTCGCGCGCCCATCGCCTCCGACGCCTTGTCCAGCTCGTAGAGCAGGTTCGGAGGGATGTCCTCGGGGCGCTCGCGCAACGCGGGCAACCGGAAGGTCCACAGGTTGATGCGCGCGAGCAGGTCCTCGCGGAATCGCCCGCGCTCCACCTCGACCTGCAAGTCCCGGTTGGTGCCGGCGATGAGCTGGAAATCACTCTCCACCTCCTTGTCCGAGCCCACCGGCAGGAACCGCTTGTCCTCCAGCGCGCGCAGCAGCATGGCCTGCTCGTCCGCGCCCAGCTCACCAATCTCGTCGAGGAACAGCACCCCACCATTCGCCTGACGCAAGAGGCCTGGACGGTCCTGGAGCGCGCCGGTGAAGGAGCCCTTCACATGGCCGAAGAGCGCGGACATGGCCCCATCTCCGCGCAGCGTGGCGCAGTTGAGGTCCACGAACGGCCCGCTCACCGTGCCGCGTGACTTCTTCAGCGTGTAGACGCGGCGCGCGAGCTGCGACTTGCCCGCGCCCGTGGGTCCGGTGATGAGCAGCGGCGCGCGCGAGTGGCTGGCCACCTGTTCGATGCGCTCGATGATGTGGTTGAAGGCCGCGTTGCGCGTGTCGATGCCGGCCTTGAGGAACGACAGACCCTCGCGCTGTTCACGCTGGAAGCGCGCCGCCAGCGTGTCGTAGCGCGACAGGTCCAGGTCGATGAGCGTGTTCGTCCCCGCGCCCGACTTGTCCCGCGGGTCCGGCGACAGCTGCACCAATCGCCCCGGAATCAGCCGGCTCTCCACCAACAGGAACATCGATATCTGCGCGATGTGCGTGCCCGTGGTGATGTGGACGAGGTAGTCCTCCTCCTCGGGGTTGAAGGCGTAAGCGCGCACGTAGTCGAGCAGCGCGCCGTACGTCTCCTCCAGGTCCCACGGGTTGCGGATGTCCAGCAGCGTGGTGCGCACCGTGGTCTCCGGCGACACCTGCCGGATGTCCGCCACCACCGTCCCGGCAATCTGCGTGGCCGCCGGCGGGTGCAACAGCTCCAGCCGGTGCACCACCAGGTCCTCCTGCTGGCACAGCGCCACCGTGGGCCGCCACTTCGTCCACCGGTTCGGGCCCTGGCCCGTGTCGAGCGTCGTCCCGAGCATGCCCAGGACCACCGTCTGTCGCGCGCGTGTCTTCGCCATCAAGATAGGACTTTATCTCAAGGGATACGACAAACCAGCGTTCTCCCCATGCTCCCCTCTGAGGCGCGGTTGGCACGCCGGCTGCTCTAGGTCCCTGCGTGCCCGGGAAACAGAGCCCAGGGCGAACGACCGAAAGGTGAAGGCCATGGAGCGCAACAAGGTGAACTACGAGGTGCTGTCGGACGAGGCGGGTCGCCCCATCAAGTCGTGGACCGTGGGCGTGCCGTTCGAGGACGAGGCCAAGAAGCAGCTCCGAAACCTCCGTGGCCTGCCCTTCATCCACAAGTGGATCGCCGCGATGCCGGACGTGCACCGGGGTTATGGCGCGACGGTCGGCAGCGTGGTCCCGACGGTGGGCGCGGTGGTGCCGGCTGCGGTGGGGGTGGACATCGGGTGCGGCATGATTGCGGTGCGCACCACGATGCGCGCGGACCAGCTCCCGGACTCGCTGCGCAAGGTGCGCTCGGCCATCGAGCGGGCGGTGCCGCACGGCCGCTCGGACAATGGCGGCCGTAACGACGTCGGCGCGTGGCGCGTGGCTCCGGCCTCCCACCAGAAGGAGTGGGCGCGACTGATGGAGGGGTATGACCGCATCGTCGCCAAGCACCCGCGCATCGGCCGTGGGCCGGACCTGGGGCACTTGGGGACGCTCGGCACGGGAAACCACTTCATCGAGCTGTGCCTGGACGAGTCAGATGGCGTGTGGCTGATGTTGCACTCCGGTTCGCGCGGCGTGGGTAACCGCATCGGGAGCCACTTCATCGAGCTGGCGAAGGAGGACATGCGCCGCTGGTACATCAACCTGCCCGACGCGGACCTGGCGTACCTGCCCGAGGGCTCCGAGCACTTCGACGACTATGTCTTCGCGGTGAGCTGGGCGCAGGACTACGCGGCGACCAACCGCGAGCTGATGCTGCGTGGCGCGGTCGACGCCCTGCAGCTGAGCGGTGAGCTGCCTCCGTTCGAGCTGTCCGACGCGGCGGTGAACTGCCACCACAACTACGTGGCGCGTGAGCACCACTTCGGGAAGAACTGCTTCGTGACGCGCAAGGGCGCGGTGCGGGCGCGCGAGGGTGACCTCGGCATCATCCCCGGCAGCATGGGGGCGCGCTCGTTCATCGTCCGTGGGAAGGGAAACGCGGACAGCTTCCACTCCTGCAGCCACGGCGCGGGCCGGGCGATGTCGCGTGAGGCGGCGAAGAAGCGCTTCACGCTCGAGGACCACGCGAAGGCGACCGAGGGCGTCGAGTGCCGCAAGGATGTCGAGGTGATTGACGAGACGCCGGCGGCGTACAAGCCCATCGACGCGGTGATGGCGGCGCAGTCGGACCTGGTCGACGTGGTCCATACGCTCAAGCAGGTCGTTTGCGTGAAGGGGTAGGCGGTACCACCCCGACTCCTGCACGCGAGGTGACCATGCCGGGATGACGACATCGAGGCGCCCGCTCCCCCCAAGAGGCCGAAAGGCCGCCAGAGAGGGGGAGCGGGCGCCGCTATTTCCGGGCAGGGCGCTTCAGCGCGAGCGGCCCTGGCACCAGCCCGCGGGGCTGCACGTGCGCCTGCCGTCGCACTGGCACGAGCTCCAGCAGCGGTTGGAGCCGCCCGGGTTCCAGGCCTCGTTCCAATAGTAGCTGGGGCTGGTGCAGCTCACGCCGGGGCGCGCGGTGCCCTGGCACCAGCCGGCCGAGCTGCAGGTGCGCATGCCGTCACACTGGCAGCTGTTGGTGCACCGGTTGGGGCCGCGCGGGTTGCGGGCCTCGTCCCAGTGGTAGTTGTAGAACTGGCACTGCGACTGCTCTTGCGACGTCACCTCGAGAGACGCCTCCTCGGGCGGAGCGGAGTCCATCTCCGTGGCGGGAGTCTCCTGGGCGTCCGGGCCACACGCGGACGAGATGACCATGAGCAGCGCCGCCAGGGGGACCATCAGATTGCGAGCAATGAGACTGCGAGAGACCACGACTGCCTCCAATGCAAGACACGCTTCCGGCGAGAGCCTCGGAAGCGCCGTTCGTGTAATGCCTCTCGGAGGCACGCGGTGGCTTTTCTGGAGGAACGCTGGGTTGTGGATGCTTCGGGTGTTGACTGATGCCGCGCGTGGCCGATAGCGGGCCGGGGTGCGGGGCGCGCTCGCGCATGTCAGATTGCGCGGGTGGGGCCGTGAGGCGTGGGAAGACGGGAGATACGAGACATGGTGCGCATCGATGGTTCCAAGGGAGAGGGCGGCGGCCAGGTGCTGCGCACGTCGCTGGCGTTGTCGCTGGTGACGGGGACGCCGTTCACGATGACGAACATCCGCGCGGGCCGCGCGAAGCCGGGCCTGTTGCGCCAGCACCTGACGGCGGTGAAGGCCGCCGAGGCGGTGGGCGCGGCGGAGGTGTCCGGTGCGGAACTGGGCTCGCGAGAGCTCACGTTCCATCCGCGCGCCCTGGCCGCGGGCAACTACCACTTCGCGGTGGGCACGGCGGGCAGCGCGACGCTGGTGTTGCAGACGGTGTTGCCCGCGCTCCTGGCCGCGAAGGCGCCGTCCACGTTGATGCTCGAGGGCGGGACGCACAACCCGGCGGCGCCCCCGTTCGACTTCCTCGCGCGGGCCTACCTGCCGCTGTTGCGGCGCATGGGCGCCGATGTGACGGCGACGCTGGACCGGCCCGGCTTCTTCCCGGCGGGCGGTGGGAGGTTCCGCGTGGACGTGCGGCCCCAGGCCTTGAAGCCCCTCTCGCTGATGTCGCGGGGGCGGGTGCTGCGCCGCGAGGCGAAGGCGGTGGTGTCGATGATTCCCTTCGACGTGGCGAAGCGCGAGCTGGAGACGGTGGGCTCGTTGTTGGAGCTGCGCCCCGACCAGCTCCGCCCGGAGGAGTTGAAGCGCGGACAGGGGCCTGGCAACGCGCTCGTGGTGGAAGTGGAGAGCGAGCACGTGACGGAGGTCTTCACGGGCTTCGGTGAGCGCGGCAAGCGCGCGGAGGCCGTGGCGGAGGAGGTGGCCGCCGAGGTGAAGCGCTACCTGGACGCGGAGGTGCCCGTGGGCGAGCACCTGTGTGACCAGTTGCTGCTCCTGTGTGCGCTCGCGCGGGGTGGCGAGTTCCGCACGCTGCCCCTGGATGGCCACGCGCTGACGCAGTTGGAGACGATGTCCCACTTCCTGGATGTGAAGGTGGACGTGGGCGAAGTGGACCGCGAGGTCCGTGACGTGGTGGTGCGCGGCTGATTCGCGCGCCGATGGGGCTCCAGGCCCGTGTGGCACCTGGAGCCCATCGTCCTCACTGGCCGGTGCGCAGGAACTGGATGGCGCGCAGCAGCTCCGGGTCCGTTCCGGTGGCGATGTCCTGGACGGTGGGCGCCACCTCGATGTGCGGGACGATGCCCACGCCGTGGAAGCGGGACTGGTCGGGGAAGAGAATCCCCATGCCGGTGAAGCTGACGGCCAGCTGCCCGGGGAGCAGCAGCCGGGTGACGTTGCCATTCGTCCCCGCGCTGCGTCGGCCAATCACCGTCACGCGCTGGGCGCCGGTCAGCATGATGCCGAAGTTCTCCGCCGCCGACACGGTGCGAGGACCGACCAGCAGGACGATGGGGCCCGCGTAGGACGGACTCGTCAGCGGTTGCCGCGTGTGGCCGGTGTCAACGGTCTGGAAGTCGTCGGGGCCGGTCCAGACGGGATAGCGGAAGACGGGCGAGCGGAACGGCGCGGAGATGAGCCGCTGAGCGACCTCGTAGTGGCTGATGCCCGGATAGCCGCGCATGTCCACCACCAGCCCGCTCGCGCCTTGCGCCGCGGTGAGCGCCGCGCGGAAGGCGTCCGGTGAGGTGAGCACCTCGCTCGCCATGTTGAGGTAGTGCAGCTCCGGCGCGCCGAGGTCCGCGAGGCTGCCCGCGGTCCTCAGCGAGTCCGGTCCACTCACCTGGTTGAGCAGCTCCACCGGCTGGGGTTGGACCTGGACGACGCGCGGGGTGCCATCCGCGCCGCGCAGTCCGACGTCCAGGGCGGCATTCATGATGAGGAGCCGACGGATGGCCACGTCATGCAGGTAGCCCGGCGTGGCGGCCGAGGCGTGGGCCATCTCCTCGGCGAGCCACGCGGACATGGGCTGGCCGTTGATGCTCACCAGCGTGTCACCCGGTTGCAGCGCCGGGAGCGCGGAGCGGCGGATGATGGGCTGCCCCTGCACCTCCTCCAGGGCGACGGGGAAGAACCCCGCCGGCGGTGGAGCGCCGTACAGGGTGACGAAGCCGTGACCGTCCTTCAGGACCTCGTTGAAGCGCAGCAGCAGTCGACGAATCGGTTCGCGCTCAGTGACGGGCGTGGCGTCCACCTGGGCCAGCGTCTCCATCAGCCGCCCATCGATGCCGTCTCCCACGACGTCGAAGTAGGGATAGAACAGGCGGGTGGCGCCGTGGAGGATGAGCAGGTTCGCGCGGGCGATGGCCGACGAGGCGTCGATGGGCGGGATGGCCTCGAGGGGGATTCGCTCGGGCGGCGCGTTGCGGACGACGGGCGCCGTCCGGTCCACGGCGGGTGGCTCGCCGAGCCAGGACGTGAGCTGGAGGGACTGCTCTGATGGGAGGGCCTCGGTGCCCAGCGCGCTCAGTCCGAGGGTGGCGAGTGACAGGTCCGCGGGGATGACCTCCGGAATCGGACCCTGGGCATCCTCGAGTCGCGTGGTGCGGACGAGCAGTCCTCGGGTGCTCACCGGCATCCACCGCGACTCGGCGACGGCCGCGTGGATGGGCGCGCCGATGAGCCAGGCCCGTCGGGTCATCCGCAGGTCCGCCGCGAAGCGCGCCGTGGCTGGGGCGAGCGCTGGCTCCGTGAGCAGCGCGACGGGGAGCTGTGCCTGGCCCGTGGCGGCGTGGGGCGCGTGCGTCACCAGGTCGATGTAGTTGCCATAGACGTTGAGGTACGTCGTCTCGTCCATCATGCCCACGTAGGAGCGGACGATCCCCGACAGTCGCTCGACGGGCGTGGTGCTGAGGGCGCCGATGGCTCGCGCCAGGGCTTCTTCCAGGCCGGGGGCGGCGGGCAGTCCGCGCAGGTCGATGATGGCCGCGCGCGCGTGACGCGGGATGCGCAGCTCACCGGTGCCGGGACGGATGAACGCGACGGGACCCACGGTGAGGACGCGGGCCCTGGGAAGCGGCTTGCTGGAGACGTCGAGGGCACAGACGCCCTCCATCGTGCTGGCGTAATGGCGGGTGGTCTCGGCCCAGTCCACGGTGCTTCCACTCAGGGCCATGACCAGGGACAGGTCCGCGTCGGTGTAGCTGGGGCCCACGCCGAAGAAGCGGACCTGTCCGTGCGCGGCGGACATGGCGACGGGGGCTGGCTGTGTCGCCGCGGGGCCCGCACGGCCGAAGTCACACCATTGCTCGGGCGGCGGGAACAGGGATTGCGCGGACGCGCTTCCGCTCAGTAGCAAGAGCAGGCCCGCGGTGAGCAGGGGATGACAGCGGACACGACGAGCCCACGAGGCGCCGCGCCCGGCGCCATTCTGAATGAACGACATGTCTTGGATGACCTCCAGACCCGGCCGGAATGGCTCATCAGGTCGGACGGGAAACGCCACGTCGCGCGGCGCGATATCTCGGAGGATTCTCCAGCCTTTCATGCGGAAACTATTCCCGAACTCGCGTGTGGCAGTGTCGAATCAAAGGCAGTGCTTCAGAACTCGGGTGGGGTGGAGTGACATCCCGGCGCGCGTCCAGCCCCGTGAGAGAGGTCCGACGTGAGGCGCGTTGCTTCCCGTGGCGCATCGCGAGCCCAGGTCTCTTCAGAACAGGGGGAAGACAGCGCCCCGCATGCGTCTGTCAGACGTATCCACGCAACGACCACGCGGGCGCGAGGGATGCGTCCGTCCCGCTGAGCGGGAACGCCGACGAGTTTCGAAGACAACGCCCCGCCTGCGTCTGTCAGACGTATCCACGCGACGACCACGCGGGCGCGAGGGATGCGTCCGTCCCGCTGCGCGGGAACCGCCGACGAGTTTCCCAGTCGGGTGCCGCGTCATGGCTCGCGGTCTCCTCGATGCTGCTGTCCGCCAGCAGGCGGCGAGCACCCGCGCCGCCCCAGCTTCGTCTGGCGGGGCTCCGGGCGAGCATTCTCGGACCCAGGTCGGGTCACTGGCACAGCGGCTCCCTCGGACGACAGTAAAGAGAACGGAGGTCGTGAGCTGGGATGGCCGAGGTCCCCGAAGTCGAAATCATCACCCGTGACTTGCGTCAGGCCGTCGTTGGCCGGCGTATCGCCGACGTCGAGGTGCTCGTGCCCGCGGCGGTCCGCTTCCCTTCGCCGGAGGATTTCGTCACGGCGCTGCGCGGACGCAGAATCGTGGAGGCGCGGCGACGGGCCAAGTTCATCCTGTTGGGGCTCGATGCCGGACAGACGCTCGCCCTCCACTTCATGCTCTGGGGCGAGCTGTCATTGCGGCCGGCAGGCGGAGACCGCCCCTCCGAGACGCTCGTCATCCTGACGTTGGAGGACGGCGAGGCGCTCTACCTCACGGACACGCTGGGCTACGCGCGCGTGGCGGTGGGACCCACGGCGGAGCTGTCCGCGCGGTTGAAGCTCGAGGAGCTGGGGCCGGAGGTGCTCGACACGGCCTTCACGCCCGAGGTGCTCGCGCGTCGGCTCGGTCGGCGCAGGAGCCCGCTCAAGACGGTGCTGCTCAACCAGCGCATCATCGCAGGGCTGGGCAACCGGGACGCGGACGAGAGCCTGTGGCGCGCGGGACTCGACCCACGGCGTCTGGTGACCTCGCTGTCTCGCGACGAGGTGTCGCGGTTGCACCAGGCGATGCGAACCGTGCTCGAGGAGGGGCTCGCGTTGCGAGGCACGCAGCGGGACTTGTTCGGCGTGAAGGGCCAGGCGAAGCACCGCCGCAACGTCTTCGAGCGCACCGGCGCCCCCTGTCCGGCCTGCGACACCCCCATCACCCACGAGCGCGTCGGAGGCAGGAACACGCACTGGTGCCCCCGCTGTCAGCCCGAGGAGGGTGCCGCCACCGCGCCGACCCAGGGCGTCCTCTGGTAGGGCCCCCATCGCCCCGGCTTCTCGCGCAGGGCAGCAGGGCTTGTCGCCAGCAAGCCCCCGCTGCGCTTCCCACCGCCACGCTGTTATGAAGTGGCTGTGTCCGACGTCCCCGCGCCCGCACCGTCCGAGCTCGACTCCGCGCTGGCCCGCGCCAGTGAGGAGCTGGGCTTTCCCAGCTACTACCAATCCTGTGTCCGCCCGCTGCTGCGCAACCCGGAGGGCCGCTGGCCCCGCTGCTGTGGCGGCGGCTGCGAGCCGTGCGCCCAGACGCTCATCCAGGTGGCACTGAGGACCCTGGAGCTCTTGGGCACTCCGCGCCAGGCACCCCTGCCGGACTGAGCCTCCACCATGGCCCCCGCCCAGCCGCTGCTGCTCGTCGACGACGACGCCGCCTTCCGCAAGGTCTACGGCAGCCTGCTGCGTGACGCGGGCTACGAAGTGGTCGAGGCCGGCGACCGTCCCTCCGCTCGCGCCGCCTTCGACGCGCGCGACTTCCCCCTGGTCCTGCTGGACCTGATGCTGCCGCCCGATGGCAGCGTCTCCGCGGGCCTGGAGGGACTGGCCGCGCTGCTCGATGCGAGGCCCGGCGCCAAGGTCATCGTCGTCTCCGGCGCGGGCGACACCCGCCACTCACTGGAGGCCATCCGCCTGGGCGCGCATGACTTCCTCACCAAGCCGGTGGACCCGGACGTGCTGCTCGTCGTCGTGCAGCGCGCGCTCGCCCGCGTGACGCTGGAGCGGCGCGTGGAGACGCTGCGCACGTCCCTGGAGCGCGCCTCGGCGGACGCGGCGATGGTGGGGCAGAGCGCCCCGTTCCTCGCCGCCGTGTCGCTGGCCGAGCGCGTGGCCGCCAGTGATTTGCCCGTCCTCGTCACGGGCGAGAACGGCACGGGCAAGGAGCTGCTCGCGCGCACCGTGCACCTCAAGAGCCGTCGCCACGCGGGGCCCTTCATCCCGGTCAACTGCGGCGCGCTGCCGGAGACGCTGCTGGAGAGCGCGCTCTTCGGCCACGTGAAGGGCAGCTTCACCGGCGCCACGAAAGACCACCGCGGACTCTTCGCGGAAGCGGACGGCGGCACGCTGTTCCTCGACGAGCTGGGGGACATGACGCCCTCGCTCCAGGTCAAGGTGCTGCGCGCGCTGGAGACCGGCGACCTCCTCCCGGTGGGCGCGGACCGCCCCGTCCACGTCGACGTGCGTCTCGTCACCGCCACGCACCGCGATTTGGGCCGCATGCTCCAGGAGGGCGCCTTCCGCGAAGACCTCTACTGGCGCGTCAAGGGCGTGGAGGTCCGCCTGCCGCCGCTGCGCGAGCGCGCCTCCGACCTGCCGCTGCTCGCCAAGCACTTCCTCAACCAGTGCGCGCACCTGTGTCCGGATGGGAGGGCGCGGCTGTTGTCGGAGGCCGCCGCGGAGGCGCTCGCCGCACACGGCTGGCCCGGCAACCTGCGCGAGCTTCGCCACGAGATGCAGCGCGCGTCCGTGCTGGCCGGAGAGCGCCGCGAGCTCCAGCCCGAGGACCTGTCCTTCACCGGCAGCGAGCGGCCTCGCGCGAGCGCGTCGAGTGGCACCACCCTGGCCGCCAAGGTGGAGGCGCTGGAGCGGCGTGAAATCGAGAGCGCGCTCGAGCGCTGTCACAACAACCGCACGCACACCGCGGAGGCGCTCGGCCTGTCGCGGCAGGGGCTGCTCAAGAAGCTGGAGCGCTACGGCCTGACGTGAGTCAGAAGAGGCGCGCGCCCAGGCCCGCCTTCACGCCCCAGCCCAGGCGCGTGTCGGACAGGCCCACGCGCTCGCGGAAGGTCTCCAGGCCCAGCTGCCCCGCGAGCAGCACGGACAAGTCGTTGCCCAGGTAGACCTCCACGCCGCCGCCGCCGAGCACCTGCGCGCGCCGCGACTCGGACTTGGAGAGGCCCACGTCCACCGGCACGTCGACCAGGCCCAGAATCGTCACCGTCTCCGCCACCCGCCAGCCGACCACCAGCCCGGGCGACAGGCGCAGCAGCACGCCCGAGAAGTTCTGGTCGTCCATGTACGTGGAGCCGGAGTTGAGCACCACGCCCAGCCCCAGCGTCGGCGCCATGGACACCGTGCCGTTGTCCATCACCTTCACCCGGCCCACCAGCTCCAGCGCCGCGGACAGCTGAAACCAGTTGAAGCGCGCCCGCGCCTCCAGCTCGAGCAGCGACAGCCCCTGACGGAAGCCCACGCCCAGCTCCGGCGCGCCCGCGTAGCCGTACAGCGCCGTCACCCCGGCCGGCAGCGTCACCGGCGCAATCACCGCGCCCAGCCGGTCCTCCGAGGACTCCATCGCCGTCGGCTCCACGCTGACCGAACCCGCCTCCCCCGGTTGCCCAGGGGCGCCCTGCTGGGCAAGGGCGGTGGAGGCCAGGAGCAGTGCGGACACCAGGGCGGAGCGAAGGCTCGAGCGCGTCATGCCGCGCACCCTACCGCGCCAGGGGTGTGACGGAAACTCAACGATTCCGAGGACTTGTGTCCAGGTTGCGAAGTTATCGAACTTCGCTGGAATAATTCGGTATCCATGGCTGCCGCGCTTCCGCCTCTCCCCCTGTCGAGCGAGTCCGAGGACCCCGTGCCCTCGGAGGTCGGCTCGCGCCGTCGTGGGGGGCGGAGCCGGGCGCGGGTGCTGCTGGTGGACTCGGACGCGCTCGCGCAGGCGGCGCTGGCGGCGGCCCTGATGGATGCGGGCTTCGAGGCGCTGCTGGTGGGTGACGTGCGAGGCGCGCTGGAGGCGTTGGCCTCCGACGGGCCGTTGCCGCGGATGGTCATCGCCGAGGTGGAGCTGCCGGATGGTGATGGCTTCTGCCTGTGCGGACAGCTCCGCGCGGACGTGCGCACGGCGCGCGTGCCGGTGTTGCTGCTGGCCCGGCACGAGGAGGAGTTCCATCGAGACCTGGCCGCGGGAGTGGGCGCGGACGACTACCTGGCGCGGCCGGTGGACGTGGAGGACGTGGTGGCGCTGGCGCGGCTCAAGTCGGAGCGGGCCACGGGCGAGTCCACCTTCGAGTCGCATACCTCGCGGCTGCCCCTGACGAAGGTGACGCGGGCGCTGCTGTCGGGCGTGCGCTCCGGGCGGGTGGTGCTGGCGGGGGGAGAGGGCTGGTTCTCGTTCCGGCAGGGGTTGGTGGTGGACGCGATGTTCCACGGCGTGCGCGGCAGCCTCGCGTTCCGGAGGATGTTGGGCTTCGCCCACGGCGACTACGCGGTGGCGCTGGGGCCGGAGCTGCACAAGGGCTCGTTCACCATGGACCGGGCCTATCTGTGCGAGTCGGTGCTGCCAGCGCTCTCGCGCTTCGAGGCGCTCAGGACGCGCGGGCTGCCGCTGGCGTCGCGGCTCACGGTGGACTTCGCCAGGCTCGTGCGGGAGCTGGCCACGCTGCCCGAGGACGTGGGCGTGCTGGTGCGGCTGTTCGATGGGCGACGCACGGTGCGCGCCGTGCTGCTCGAGTGCGACTTCCCGGAGGTGGTGACGTACGAGGCGGCCACGCGGCTGTTCGCGCTGGGCGTGCTCGTCCCCGCCTGCCTGTTGGAGGAGCGCGAGCGCGGGATGGGCTCGGGCGACGTGCCCGGCTTCTTCGAGCCCCTGCCCTCGGTGGAGCCCGGGGCCACGCTGCCGGAGCCGGACGCGGACCGACGAGAGGTTTGACTCCGCGCCCCGGGCTGGGAGACAAGGCCGCCACGAGGCGACACCTTCCATGTCCGGTCACAATCGGTGGTCGAAGATCAAGCGCCAGAAGGCCGCGATGGGCGCGACCAAGGGCAAGCTCTACTCGAAGGTCATCAAGGAGATCACCGTCTCCGCGAGGCTCGGAGGTGGAGACCCCGCTGGCAACGCCCGCCTGCGCGTGGCGCTGGGCCTGGCCCGCGAGGCCAACATCCCCAAGGACACCATCGAGCGCGCCGTCAAGAAGGGCACCGGTGAGCTGGAAGGGGAGAGCTACGAAGAGGTGATGTACGAGGGCTACGGCCCCGGCGGCGCGGCCGTGCTCGTCGAGTGCGTCACCGACAACCGCAACCGCACCTCCGCGGACGTGCGCTCGGCGTTCGGCCGTCATGGCGGCAACCTGGGCGCCGAGGGCGCGGTGGCCTGGATGTTCCAGAAGAAGGGCGTCGTCACCGTCAAGCCGGGCCCCTCCGAGGACACCGTGCTGGAGAAGGCGCTGGAGGCGGGCGCCGAGGACGTGGTGCCCCAGGGCGCGGACGGCTTCGAGGTGCGCTGCGCGCCGGCGGACCTGCACACGGTGGCCACGGCCCTGGAGTCCGGCGGCCTGGCGCTGGGCGAGCAGAAGTGGGTGTTCCTGCCGCAGAATACGCTCCAGCTCGACGGCGACAACGCGAAGAAGATGCTGAAGCTGATGGATGCGCTCGACGAGAACGACGACGTGCAGAACGTGCACGCGAACTTCGAAATCGAGGAGTCCCTGATGGAGTCCTTGTCTCAGTAGCGGCGGGTGGAACGGAGTCAACGGTGCGCGTCCTCGGTGTGGACCCCGGCAGTCGCTTCATGGGCTACGGGGTGGTGGAAGAGAAGCGGGGCCGCCTGGTGCACGTGGGCCACGGCGTCATCAAGGTCGACGAGGATGCTCCCCTGGCCTTCCGTCTGAAGGAGCTGCACGCGGCGCTCGGCGCCCAGCTGGCGCACTTCCGTCCGGAGGCGGTGGCCGTGGAGGGCGTGTTCACCTTCCGCAACGCGCGCAGCGCGCTGGTGCTGGGACACGCGCGCGGCGTGGCGCTGCTGGCGGCGGCGCAGGTGTCGCTGCCCGTCTTCGAGTACCCGCCGGCGAAGGTGAAGAAGTCGGTGGGCGCGGGCGGCGCGGACGGCAAGGACGCCGTGACGCGCATGGTGAAGACGCTGCTGGGGCTGCAGGCGGTGGACCTGGGGCGCGCCGACGCGAGCGACGCCCTGGCCGTGGCGCTGTGCCACCTCAATCACGGTCGCGCCGCCATCCCCACGGCGGGCCCGACCACCAAGAAGCGCAAGGGCGCCGCGGCGCTGCTCGCGGACAGGCTGGCGCCGTCCTATCGGCGCCCGGAGGCGGGATGATTGCTCGGTTGCGGGGCGTGGTGCTGGAGAAGGACGCCGAGGACGCCGTCATCGACGTGCAGGGCGTGGGCTACCGGGTGAACCTCTCCACCCTGACGCTGGGCAAGCTCCCCCCGGAAGGGCAGCCGGTGGAGGTGCGCATCCGCACCGTGGTGCGCGAGGACGCCTTCGAGCTGTTCGGCTTCCTCACCAAGGCCGAGGAGGACGTCTTCCTGCTGCTCAACGGCGTCTCCCGCGTGGGCCCCCGCATGGCGCTGGGCGTGCTGTCCGGCATGGAGGTGCCGGAGCTGGTGGCGGCCCTGTCGCGCGGCGAGGTGGCCCGGCTGGCCAAGATCCATGGCGTCGGGAAGAAGACCGCCGAGCGGCTGGTGCTGGAGCTCAAGGACAAGATGAAGAACGTCCACCTGGAGGCGGTCTCCCGAGGCACCGCGCCCGCCCCGGCCAGCGCCACCCAGTCCGACCTGGTCTCCGCCCTCCTCAACCTGGGCTACAAGCCCCCGCAGGCGGAGAAGGCCGCGGAGCTCGCCACCAGCCGGCTGGGCGCCGACGCTTCCTTCCAAGATTTGTTCCGCGAGGCCCTCAAGTCCCTCCGGGCAGGCGGCTGACGTCTTCCGGACAGCCTCGTCCCTGGGTGTAGTCGGGAGGCCAATTCCAGACCTCCCCGGACAGCCCGCACAACCGTTTCTCCTCTGAGAAATCGAAACGGTCCGAGGTCCGACGGGCCCGGTGTCCTCCGCGTGGCACCTGTTGGCCTACGTCGCAGCATGGCGGACACCCTGAGCCTCCCGGTTCCCACGGTGAGTAGCGAGTTCCGCCACTGGTGACACTTTCCAGCCACAGCGGTGGGGCCAAGGCCTCACGCAGGACAAGGAGTTGCTCACATGAAGGCATGGCGTGGCATCCCGGTGCTCGTGTCCGTTCTTTGGGGAGGGCTCCTCGCGGTGGGGTGTGGTCCGGCGGTCGAAGGCGTCGACGCGGAGGGCGAGGCGGCGGTGGAGGCCGCGCGGGCCGACGGGATGGCGACGGCGGGCCGGGCCTGCACGTCGGAGCGGGTGATGCCCTCGGGCACGAAGCCGGAGTGGCTGGTGCGCGGCGCGGACCGGCTGTTCTTCAGCGCGGACTCGGCGGGGCAGGGGCGCGAGCTGTGGAGCAGCCCGGGGGGCGGCGGCTGCGCGGGCCTGGTGAAGGACATCCGGGCGGGGGCGCAGGGCTCGGTGCCGCGCTACCTGACGGCGCTGGGGCGCTGGGTGCTCTTCGCGGCGGATGACGGCCTGCAGGGGCCGGAGCTGTGGCGCACGGACGGCACGGAGGCGGGCACGGTGCGGGTGCTGGACGTGTGGCCGGGCGAGCGGGGCTCGGCGCCGCGCGCGCTCACCCGCGTGGGCACGCACGTCTACTTCCTCGCGGAGGCGCCGGGAAATGGCCAGGAGCTGTGGCGCACGGACGGCACCGCGTCCGGCACGCGGCGGGTGCACGCGTTCGTCCCCGGCAGTGACGTGCTCCAGCTCACCGCCTGGGGCGAGCGGCTCGCGCTGGTCTCCTACGACGCCGAGGCCGCGGCGCTGTGGGTGGTCGAGGCGGGCGGCGAGGCGCGCGAGGTGTACCGCTCCGCCTTGGGCGTGTTCGACGCGCTGACGGCGGCGGACCGTCGGCTCTTCTTCGTGCGCGACACGGGCGAGGGCCTCGTGGAGCTGTGGGCGGTGTCGGGGCGTCCGGCCACCGCGACGAAGGTGCGCGACTTCAGCGGCGGGGCCCCCTCGGAGTTCACCGCGCTGGGCAGCGTGGTGCTCTTCCACGCGGGCTCGGACGGCAACTCCGGCGAGCTGGGCGACACGCGGCACGGCGGCGAGCTGTGGCGCAGCGACGGCACGACGGCGGGCACGCGCCTGGTGAAGGACATCTGGCCGGGGCCGAAGGGCTCGCTGCCCTCGGACCTGGTCGCGATGGACGGCGTGCTGTACTTCGCGGCGGAGGACGGCTGGCGCGGGCGCGAGCTGTGGCGCAGTGACGGCACGGCGCTGGGTACGTGGATGGTCTGGGACCTCCAGTGGGGGCCGGAGAGCAGCGAGCCTCGCCAGCTGGTGGCGCAGGATGGCTGGCTGCTCTTCTCGGCGACCACCGCCGCGCATGGACGCGAGGCGTGGAAGAGCGACGGCTGGCTGTGGAACACGCGCCGGCTGACGGACATCGCCCCGGGCACGTCGTCGTCCAACCCCCGCTCGTTCGTGCGCTCGGGCCGCGACGTGTTCTTCCTCGCCAACGAGGCCGCCGTGGGCGAGGCGCTCTGGGTGGTGCCGCTCCACGGCGCGGGGCCGTGCGCGAACCCCCAGGGCCCGAAGGGCTGCTGAAGGCCCTCAGGCGGCGCGGCGGCTCGCGGGCGTGGGCCGCACGTCGCCGAAGTTGGGCGCGGGCAGGACGATGGTGGGCGACAGCCCTGGCGCCAGCAGGTGGGACGTCAACAGCGACGACGGGTGGAAGTTCACGAAGGCGCCCTCCACCGCGGAGGGCCCGGCGAAGAGCTTCTCCACCACCATGGACGAGTACTGCAGCAGGGAGTCCTCGCGGCTGTTGCCGTTGATCACCACCTCCCAGCCCATGTGCTCGGCGAAGCGGCGCACCCCGGGGATGGCGGAGAGCAGCGGCGTGTAGCTCTCCGTGGCCACGCCGTTCTCGCTGGTGACGAACACCTCGCGCGAGGTGGCCACCGCCAGGGACATGTTGCCGCGCGTGTGCCCCGGCGTGCTCAGGATGGCCGCGCCCTTGCCCAGCCACGTGTCCCCGTCCAGCAGCACCACGCGCTCCTCGGGGATGTCCGCGCCGCCAGGGACGAACCACACCGACTGCATGGGGTGCAGGTCCTTGACCATCTCCCACTCCGCGCGCTGCACCAGCAGCTTCGCGCGCGGGAAGTACGCGGACAGGCCGTCACCGCCCAGCCACCCACGCAGGTCCTGGATGTGCAGGTGGTCGAAGGCGAGGAAGTCCACGTCCCCGGGCGTCAGCCCCAGCGAGGCCAGGTGGCTCTGCACCGTGCCGTGCTGGGTGGACATGACCTTGTCGGAGAGGAAGGCGCCGTAGCGCTCCCTCAGCGAGCGGTAGAAGGGCGCCGCCTGTCCCCGCTCGTAGTCGGAGGGGTTGAACAGGAGCGTGCGCCGCTCGCCGTTCGCGTCCACGAACTGCACCACCTGCATGCGGTGGGTCATCATCACGTAGGGCGCGGGGGAGCTCGCCGCGCCGCTGAAGGCGAACAGCGACGGGTAGGGGAAGGTGACGAGCTCACACGTCGCCACCGCCGCCACCGGGCCCTCCTGGACGAAGCGCTCGCGGGCCTGGAGCGCCGCGCGGCGCAGCTTCTGGAGGCGCGGGCCGGGCAGCGTCTCGGCGTGGGCCTCGGCGAGGAAGGGCAGGGGACGGAACGCGGGGCTCTGGCTCATGGGCTCACCGTGACTGCGAGAGGTCGATGACCTTGGCGACCGGAAGGCGATGTGTGAGGGCATGTTCTCGCGCCCCCGGGCCGTCCCGCCAAGTCGCCTGGGACGTGTTTCTCACGAGCGTCCTCCAGTCCACAGGCGTTCCTTCCGGGCGGTCTCACTCCGAGCGAATCGGGCCCGCGTGTCGACGGGCGTCCGAGGCGGGCTCCCGCTCGTCGGTCGGCTGGTCTCCGGGGTGTCCCCAGAGGCTTCCGCCGAGGATGTGGGCGACACGCGCGGCCTTCCTGTATAGGGTCACATGGTCATGGCGAGGAAGTCCGACACTCTCTCCGAAGAGGTCCTCCCGGAGGACGTCCGGCTCGAGGCCTCCCTGCGTCCGCGCTCGTTCGACGAGTACGTGGGGCAGGGCTCCGTCGTCGAGAAGCTCAAGGTCTACGTGCAGGCGGCCAAGAGCCGGGGCGACGCGCTGGACCACTGCCTGTTCTCTGGACCCCCGGGCCTGGGCAAGACGTCGCTGGCGCACATCATCGCCAACGAGCTGGGCGCGGGCATCCGCATCCACGTCACCAGCGGCCCCGCGCTCGAGCGCAAGGGCGACCTGGCCGGTCTGCTCACCAGCCTGGACGCGCGCGACATCCTCTTCATCGACGAAATCCACCGCCTCAACTCCGCCGTGGAGGAGTACCTCTACCCGGCGATGGAGGACTTCCGGCTGGACATCACCATCGACACGGGGCCGGCCGCCCGGGCGATGAAGATTGATTTGCCGCCCTTCACGCTCATCGGCGCCACCACGCGCACGGGCCTGCTCACCTCGCCGCTTCGTGACAGGTTCCAGATTCAGGAGCGCCTGGAGTACTACGACGCCCAGGCGCTGGAGCTCATCCTCCACCGCTCCGCGCGCATCCTCGGCATCCCCCTGGACAAGGACGCCGGGCGCGAGGTGGCCACGCGCTCGCGCGGCACGCCCCGCATCGTCAACCGGCTCCTGCGCCGGCTGCGCGACTTCGCGGAGGTGGAGGGCAACGGGCGCATCTCCCTGGAGCTGGCCAAAAAGTCCCTGGACCGGCTGGGCGTGGACGCCAGTGGTCTGGACTCCATGGACCGCAAGATTCTGCTCACCATCCTGGACAAGTTCGGTGGGGGCCCCGTGGGGGTGGAGACCATCGCCGCCAGCGTGGGCGAACAACGCGATACGATTGAGGACGTGTACGAGCCCTTCCTCATGCAGGAGGGCTTCCTCCAACGCACGCCCCGGGGCCGGATGGCCACGCACCGCACCTACCAGTATTTCAAGAA
Organism: Myxococcus guangdongensis; assembly: GCF_024198255.1. Lineage (NCBI taxonomy): Bacteria > Pseudomonadati > Myxococcota > Myxococcia > Myxococcales > Myxococcaceae > Myxococcus > Myxococcus guangdongensis. Next base: position 331,653 of record NZ_JAJVKW010000001.1, on the reverse strand, counting down.
GCAGCCACCGCCCACTCCCCAGGGCAGCCTCTTCTGAACCCCCGCGAGCCATGAGCCAGGCCACCTCTCCCGCGTCTCCCGCCTCCGGACCCACCACCCTCCGCGTCGCGCGTGACTTCTACGCGGACCTGATGCGGGCCTCGCAGGCGTCGCGCGCGGGTTTCCTCGCCGAGCGCGAGCGCTGGCTTCGCGGCGTGCCGGTGGATGGCCGCGAGGAGCTGCTCTTCGAGTTCGAGATGCTGCTGCGCGCGGTGGAGCGCTACCTCAACCTCACCGCCGTGGTGGACGCCAAGGACCGGCCGCTCGTCACCCGCGACTTCCACGAGGAGCTGGTGGACGTGCGCGACGCCATGGACCGCGCCATCCGCGTCGCCCGCCACCTGCAGGACCCCGACAGCGACCAGAAGATGGTCTTCCGCAAGTACGTGGAGACCCAGCTGGCCGACGACCGGGTGCGCCGCGCGCTCATCGAGGAGGAGCTGGACCAGCAGACCGCCCCGGAGAGCCTCTTCGTGCTGCGCGAGGACCTGGACGCGCTCCGGAACCTCCTGGACCACCTGCTCCAGCTGCCCACCGCGCGGCTCAACCTGTTCCAGGACCTGGGCAAGCTCGCGCTGAAGGAAATCGTCCTCAACCGCTACTTCCGGCCCTTCCGCCCGCTGGAGTTCCGCGTCGAGTACGACCGGCTGCGCTCCGTGCGCATCCTGGACACCCTGTCACAGATGTCAGAGGAGCCGCGCACCGCCTTCGCCACCGCCTTCCTGGGCCTGTTCCGACTGTTGCACTACCTGTCCTACGTGGACGCGGAGGCCACGCCGCCCGTGCCGCGCCGCGTCCGGGTGCTGCTGGCCCTGGTGCGCAGTGAGACGCACGCCCTGGCCACGTGGATGCACGCGGAGCTGTCGCCCAGGGCGGGCTCCAAGGCGCTCCAGGCGGCCGCCCTGCGGGGCGCGCGCGACCTGGCCAAGGAGGCCGAGCGCATCGGCCGGGAGGTGCTCGCCCACGTGGACCGCGAGCCGGACGCGCCCCAGCGCGCCGCCGCCGCCTTCGCCACGCTTCTGCGCTCGCAGCTCGTCGCCCTGGTGGAGTCGCTCGCGCCCAATGGCGGCCTGACGGACGGCGTCTTTGACCAACTGGTGAGTCCCCAGGACGCCGCGCTGCGGCTGCGCAAGGACCTGTGGGTCTACGCCCAGCTGTGCCGCGCCGCCGAGGGCCACCTGCGCGCCGACGACGTCCCCGCCGCCGAGCGGGCCCTGGACGCGCTCAAGAGCTTCCTGGCGTACTTCCACGACGGCGGCTACCAGCTCCTGCGCTACGCGGACTACGACGCCTTCGACCGCTTCACCGCGCTCCTGGTGGAGCTGCCCTGGCCGCCCGAGGGCCCCGGCATCCGCTCCCGCCTCGCCGAGGACCTGCGCCGCTTCAGCCAGACGCTCGAGTCCACCTTCCACGCCGTCAGCCGCCGCACCCTCCTGCAGGGCAGGGGCTTCGATCGCCAGGAGGCCGAGGCCCTGAGGGACAGGTTCGTGAGCGCCGCGCCCCGCTGAGCCTCCTGTCGCGGGGTTGCGGGGACCCACGCCCACGCGCACCGTATGACGCAAGCCCCCACGACGGGTGCTCATACGGGGCGTGTTTGCTTCCAGCCAGTTCCTTGCGCTATGGACGCCCCCGTGTTGCATGGAAGACACGCTTCGTTACGAAGCGCGTCACGGTGATGGGCGGCGGCGGAGGCGGTGATGGAATCCCGGACACCAATGTCACGGTTTCGGGCGAATTCACCGGGCCTCCAACGGGGGGAGGGTGTCTGGCCACGATGGGCACCCACCGCGATGTCAGAAAAAGACCAGCCATTCCAACGGGTTCGAGCCACTCAAGGACCCCACGGAGGCCCCCGGGATGTCACGCAGTCGTGGCATGCCACTTGCTGAATCTGCGCGTCGCGTCAGACCACTGTTGAACGATTCCGGCGCCATCTGGCCAGATGACCGTTCGGAAGTCCCGCAGCACGAGCAGCCACGAGGCGACACCGACATGCCCCCGTCTTCCTACAACCAGCGCACCCTCTCGAAGACCGCCAGCCTCCAGGGCATCGGGCTCCACTCGGGCGCGAAGGTGACGCTCACGCTGCGTCCGGCCCCCGCGGGGCACGGCATCGTCTTCGTGCGTACGGACCTGCCCCGGCCGGTGAGCATCCCCGCCCTGGCGGAGTACGTGGTGGACACGGTGCTGGCGACGACGCTGGGGCGCGACGGCGTCAAGGTGGCCACGGTGGAGCACCTGATGTCGGCCATGGCGGGCATGGGCATCGACAACGCCCGGGTGGAGCTGGACGGCCCGGAGGTCCCCATCATGGACGGCAGCGCGGCCCCCTTCGCGGCCCTCATCCAGGAGGCCGGCGTCCGCGAGCTGGACGCGCCCAAGGAGCTGCTCGTCATCAAGAAGCCGGTGTCCGTGGTGGACGGCGACAAGCAGGCCTCGCTCACCCCGTCGCGCCACTTCCGCATCAGCTGCACCATCGACTTCGAGCACCCCGTCATCCAGGGCCAGGCGTTCGACCTGGACTTCAGCGACCGGGACTTCTCGCGGGAGATTTCCCGCGCGCGCACGTTCTGCTTCCTGCGCGACGTGGAGAAGCTCAAGAGCCTGGGCCTGGCGCGCGGCGGCTCGCTGGACAACGCCATCGTCGTGGACGAGGTCTCCATCCTCAACCCCGAGGGGCTGCGCTTCACCGACGAGTTCGTGCGTCACAAGATCCTGGACGCCATCGGTGACGTGTCTCTGTTCGGCAGGCCTGTCATTGGCCACCTGACGGCCTACAAGACGGGCCACGCGCTCAATCACAAGCTGGTTCGCAAGGTCCTCTCGGACCCGAGCTGCTATGAGATTGTCCCGGCGCGTCGCCGTGACATGGAGGGCCTGGAGCTGGGCCTGCCCGGGCTTGCTGGCGCGTTGGAGCTGGAGCCGCTCGTCGCCTGAAAGGGCGTCTTGCATTTCCTTGCAGGTCGGGGCTGCCTCGACTAAGTCGCGGGCTTATGCCCATGCGTCCAACCCCCGTCATCCTCGCCGCGCTGCTGGCGGCTTCGTTCACCGCCGGTTGCAACAAGGAGAAGGCGCCGGCCACCGCGCAGGCTCCCGCCGCCGCCGCGGCCACTCCGGGTGAGCCCACCCCGGACACCGTGGTCGCCACCTTCGGCGACGGCCAGAAGATCACCTACAAGGAGCTCAACGAGCGCGTCTCGGAGCCCCTGTCCAACCTCGAGAAGCAGAAGTTCCAGCTGCGCAAGCGCGGCCTCGAGGGCATGGTGACGGAGAAGCTGGTCGACGCCGAGGCGAAGAAGCGCGGCATCACCCAGGACCAGTTCCTCAAGGCGGAGATCGACGACAAGGTCCAGGCGCCCACCGAGGAGAAGATCAAGGAGGTCTTCGACGGCGCCAAGGGCCAGCTGCCCCCCGGCTCGACGTTCGAGCAGATGAAGCCGCAGATCGTCGACTTCCTCACCCAGCAGCCCAAGCAGGAGCGCGCCCAGGCGCTGTTCGCGGAGCTGCGCAAGAACGCCAACGTGGAGATCACCCTGCCCGAGCCGCCGCGCCCGCCGGCCGAGCGCAAGCAGGTCGCCGCCACCGGCCCGTCGAAGGGTCCGGACAGCGCGCCCATCACCATCGTCGAGTTCAGCGACTTCCAGTGCCCGTTCTGCAGCCGCGCCAACGCCGCCGTGGACCAGGTCTTCAAGGAGTACGACGGCAAGGTGAAGCTGGTGTTCCGCCAGTTCCCGCTCGACTTCCACAAGGAGGCCCAGAAGGCCGCCGAGGCGTCGCTGTGCGCGGCGGACCAGAACAAGTTCTGGGAGATGCACGACAAGCTGTTCGCCAGCCAGAGCGCCCTGCAGGTGGAGAACCTCAAGAAGTACGCGGGCGAGCTGCAGCTGGACCAGGCCAAGTTCGACAAGTGCCTGGACTCCGGTGAGAAGGCCGCCATCGTGAAGACGGACATGGCGGACGCGCAGAAGGTCGGCGTCAGCGGCACGCCGGCGTTCTTCATCAACGGCGTCATGCTCTCCGGCGCGCAGCCCTTCGAGGAGTTCAAGAGCATCATCGACGCCGAGCTGAAGCCGACGGCGCAGAAGTAATCCCGACGCACGGAGGGCACGGGCGGTGGCCCAGAAACCCAAGGCCACGCCCCGGCTCGGTGGCGAGGCGACTTCCCTGGACCTGGAGAAGTCGCTTTCCCAGGGCCTGTCCTCCTCCCGTCCCCTCTCGGCCTGGTTCCACGGGCCGGAGGGGATGGTGCTCCTCCATGAGCCCTCGGGCTTCGCCGGCTTCCTGGCCGGGACGCTCGGGACGTTGTCCGTGGAGGAAGTGTTTGCCCATGTCCTGACGGGCATCCGCAGCGGCCTGTTGGCCGTGCAGCACGGCGCCGTTCGCAGGACGGTGTCCTTCCGGGACGGGCAGGTGGTGTTCGCGACGTCCACGGAGCGCTGGGAGCGGCTGGGCGCGGTGCTGGTGCGGTTGGGGCTGGTGACGCAGGCGCAGCTCACGCAGGCGCTCTCGCGCGTGACGCCGTCGCGGCGCATCGGTCAGGTGCTCACGTCCGAGGGCATGGTCTCCGAGGCGAACCTCTACAGCGCCATGACGTACGTGGTGCGTGAGGTGGTGCTGAGCCTCTTCGAGCTGACGGACGGCAGCTTCCTGTTCGTCGAGGGCCCCGCGCCCATGGCGGACGTGGTGAAGCTGCCGGAGCGCACCCGGGATTTGGTGCTCACCGGAATCAAGCGCTCGGAGGAGCTGTCGCGGCTGCGGCGTCGCTACCCCGACGACACGCGCGTGGAGGTGGGGCCTTCTGGCGCGCGCGCGGGCGAGGAGCGCTTCTTCCAGCGGATGGGCTCGGGCACGACGGTGGGCGAGCTGCGGCTGGTGCGCGAGAGCGGCGGGCACACGTTCTTCACGTGGCTGGAGGAGTGCGTGCGGGGAGGTCACCTCCAGGTGAAGCCCGCGGCGCCTCCCGTGCCGCCGGTGCCCGCGGTGGAGGGCATGGCCTGGGAGCTGTTGTCCGCGGAGGAGCGCTACAACCTGCTGTTGTCGCTCATCCACCGCGCGCTGCGCGACGCGGGGCAGGACGTGGACCTGATGCGTGGCTTCCTCGACGCGCCGCCCTCGGGGCTGGAGGATGCTTTCTCCGGCGTGGTGCTGGGGCCGGACGGGCGGGTGGACGTGACGCGGCTGCGAGGCAACCTGGCCTCGGGGGGCGAGGCCGTGGCGCGGGCGCTGACGCTGGAGGCGCTGGACGCCATCGTGTCGTACGCGCTGTTCACCGCGCGCAACGTGTTGCCCCCGGACGTGGCCGAGCGGCTGTCCAACACCTACCGCACCCTGCAGGGAGGGCTGGCCTAGCAGGCGCCACATGCCCACGTTCGCGACCACGGCGTTGGTGGTCGGGGGATGCGTGTCATGGGTGTTCTGCGGAAGCTGGCGTGGGGTTTCCTGTTGGTGGGCACGGCGTGCAGTGGCTCGCGCCAGGCCGTGAAGGCCGACGCGGCGACGGAGCCGGGCACGGGCGGCTCCGGGCCCCCGGTGGCGGCGCAGACGGCGTCCGTGTCCGGGCCCTACGTCGACGAGGAGTTGGGGTTCGAAATCATCCGCCCCAGCGACGACTGGCAGCTGGACGTGACGAACGAGCGCACGCCGGAGGGCCTGGCGATTCCCGTCGTCCTGCGTCACCCACCGTCGGGTGCGCAGGTGGTGCTCCAGGTGGCGCCGGAGGTGGTGTCCCCCACCCAGTTCGCCGAGCGGCTCGCGGAGGGCCTGCGTCAGCAGCCGGGCTTCACCACCACGGACCCGGTGCCGCTCGCGCTGTCGGACAAGGCGGTGGGCTTCGACTTCCAGGTGGGGGACGGCGTGCACGGCCGCGTCGCGGTGCGAGAGGGCCAGGCGGGCCGCGTGCTGATGATGCTCGCCACCTGGCCCGCGCTGGCGCCCGCGAGTGACATCCAGAACGTGGAGGCCCTCATCCAGGGCATCCGGCCGCTGCCCGAGCGCAAGAAGCCGCTCCCGGGGACGGTGCCCCAGGCCGCGCGTCCCTGAGCTTCACCTGGCGCGGCGGGAGGCTCCCCACGCGCCGGACACAGGCGCGCCCTGGCCCACCCGCGCCTCACGGAGCGCCGCGCGCCTGAACGGTCCGCGTGTGGCCGCCGCGAGCTCCACGGGGACGTGGGGCCCGCGGCAGACCGCGGACGGGTGTGTCAGCCGCGCGCGGGCTTCTTCGCGGCGCGCGTCGTGCGAGCGGGCTTCGCGGGGGCCTCGGCCACCTCGTCGCCCTGCGTCTGCGCGCGCAGCCGCACCCACTCGACCAGGGTGCGCACGCCCACGCCGGTGCCGCCCTTGGAGAGGTAGCCGCGCTCCTTGGGGCTGTTGGACGGCCCGGCGATGTCCAGGTGCACCCACGGCGTGTCGCCGACGAACTCCTTGAGGAACAGCGCGGCGTTGATGGAGCCGCCCCAGCGCTCGCCGGAGTTCTTCATGTCGGCGACCTCGGAGCGCAGCGCGTCCTTCTGCAGCTCGCTCACCGGCAGGCGCCACATCTCCTCGCCCGCGGTGCGCGCGGACTGGAGCACCTGGTTGACGGTGTCGTCGTCGTCACCGAAGGCGCCGACGATGTAGTTGCCCAGCGCGACGATGCACGCGCCCGTGAGCGTGGCCAGGTCGATGACGGCGGACGGCTTGTGCTCGCACGCCCACGTCAGCATGTCGCCCAGCACCAGCCGGCCCTCGGCGTCCGTGTTGGTGATCTCCACCGTCTTGCCCAGCCGCGACGTGAGGATGTCACCGGGCTTGTACGCGTTGCCGGCCGGCATGTTCTCGCACGCGCCGATGAAGGCGTGCACGGGGAAGGGCGGCTTGAGCTGCGCGATGACCTGCATGGCGCCCAGCACCGCGGCCGAGCCCGCCATGTCCGTCTTCATGTCCACCATGCCCTCGGTGGGCTTGAGCGACAGGCCGCCCGAGTCGAAGGTGATCGCCTTGCCCACCAGCGCCAGCGGAGGCCGCTTCGCGTCGCGCGCGTTCTTCGGCGTGTACTCCACGTGGATGAGCCGGGGCTCCTCGGTGCTCCCGGCCGTGACGCCCAGGAACATGCCCATCCGCAGCTTCTCGATTTCGCGCTGGCCGCCGATGGTGATTTTGAGCCCGTGCTCCTTGGCGGACTTGCGCGCCGCCTCGGCCAGCACCGTGGGCGTCACCGCGTTGGGCGGCTCGTTCACCAGGTCCCGCGCCCAGTTGGCCGCCTCGGCCACGCGCTTGCCCAGCGCGAGCGCGTCCTCGAGCTCGCGCGACTTCTCCACGCCCTCGGGCAGCACCAGCGACACCTTGACGGGCTTCTTCGCGCCCTTCTCCTCGCGCGCGGAGGACTTGTACTTGTCGAACTTGTACGCGCCCAGCTCCAGCCCCTCCACCACCGCGCGCGCCGCGTCCGCCTGAGCGTCCGTGACGGGGAGCGCCATGACGAGCGAGGCCACCTTCAGCCGCTGCGCCGTCTTCGCCGCGCGCCCGGCGGCCAGCCGCAGCACCTCCGGCTGGAAGCGCGCGCGGCTGCCCAGGCCCAACAGCAGCACCCGGCCCGCCGGGATGCGGCCGAGGGTGTGCATCACCAGGGACTGGTCCGCCTTCGCCTTGAAGCCCTCCTGGGTGGCGGCGCCGCGCAGGCGGCCCTCCAGCGCGCTGTCCGCCGCGGCGAGACCCGCCGGGGCGCCCTCACCCAGCTCACCCTCGAAGAGCGGGATGACGAGCAGCTCGCCATTCGCAAGGGAGGCGTCGCCGGAGACGAAGGAGAAATTCATGGGCCGATGGACTCCTGAACGGATGAGGGAAGACGAAAGGCGGCGGACTGTAACGCCCGCCCTGTTGCACGCAAAGCGTTGGATTTCATTCGAGCGTTGCATTGCCGCGAGGGGCTGGGTAGCAGTCAGGCAATGCCCACCTTGCTGATGCATCTGACCGCCATCGAACGGTTGGCCGCCAACCCCGGAGAGCTGCCTCCGGAGTGGGTGCGTGCGCTCTCGGAGGACCTGCCTTACGCGCGCTTCGGCGCGGCGCTGCCGGACCTGCCCCTGTGCGAGGGCGTCCGTGGAGGGCTCGCGGCCTTCCTGCCCGAGCGCGAGATGCCGCTCTTCTCGCGGCTGTACCACGAGCGCGCGCCGGTGGGCTTCGGCCTGAAGATGGCGGAGCTGGTCGCCACGGGCGCGCTGGTGGGCACCGAGCCGGGACTGGCCCTGCTGTCCGGCTACTTCACGCACCTGTGCATGGACCGCCGGCTGCATCCCATCGTCGACCAGTTGGTGGTGAGACACCGCCGACGGGGGGAGCGGGCGCTGGCGGCGCACCGCGACATCGAGTGGGCGCAGACGCTCTTCTACCTGCGCGAGCTGCACGGCGTGGACCTGCTCGGCACGCCCCGGTTGCGCGAGAAGTGTCAGGTGGTGAAGAGCCCGGGCTTCCCATGGCGCGGCATCGGCCGGGGCATCTACGAGCTGGTGCGCCTGTCCTCGCAGGAGCGCGTGGGACAGGCGCCCTCCAAGTCGGACGTGGATGGCTGGGTGCGCGGGCTGTACGTCTCCGGACTCTTCCTCTCCAGCCCCGTGGGCCGCACGCGCGCGCTGCCCGCCTTCGCCCGACTGTCCTTCCAGGAGCTGTATCGCAACGACACCTTCGACTTCGCGCAGGAGGTCGAAGGTGCGCTGGAGTCGGCGCGTGGAGTCCTTCGGAGGTTGCACGGCTACATGGCCAGGGGCACCTTCACGCCTCGCACGCGGGCGCGCTTCCTGGAGGCGTTCCCCGAGGGGACGCTGGGGGTTCGCGCGGCTTGACGCACCGGCCCCCGGCCCTGCGGTGAGAGGACGTTTCGCGGGCAGAGCAACCGTCCTGCCGAGCCTGCCTGCCGTCGGGGAATGCCGCTGTGCGCGACGGGGCACCGCTCCTATCCTCGTAGAGGAATGACGGTACTTCTCCTCATGGTGGTGGGCGGGCTCGCGGGGACGTTGGGCGCGATGCTCGGCATCGGAGGCGGCATCGTGCTGGTGCCCGCGCTGGTGCTGGGCTTCGGGCTGCCGCTGGAGGAGGCGGTGCCGGCGAGCCTCATGTGCGTGGTGGCCAACTCGTGCGCCGCCGCCGCCGGCTACGTGGACAATCACCTGAGTGACATCCGGCTGGGCCTGACGCTGGAGCTGGCCACGGTGCTGGGCGCCATCGCGGGTGGCCTCGTCGCCGCGCTCATCGCGCCGGCCATGGTGGCGGTGGTGTTCGGCCTGTTCACGCTCTACGTCGCGCTGCAGATACTCCTGCTGCGCTCGCCCCGGCGCGAGCCGGCGACGCTGGATGACTACCAGCCGACGAACTACCCGCTGGGCATCTCCGGCTCGTTCGTGGCCGGCGGGTTGTCCGCGCTGCTGGGCGTCGGCGGCGGGCCGCTGAAGGTGCCGTTGATGAGCTACGGCATGCACGTGCCCTTCAAGGTGGCCAGCGCCACCAGCAACCTGATGATTGGCGTGACGGGCGCGGCCAGCGTGGCCGCGTACGCGCTGCGCGGACACCTCAAGCTGGGGCTGGTGTCGCCGTTGGTGGTGGGGGTGTTGGCGGGCGCCTACGTCGGCAGTCGGTTGATGCCGAAGGTCCCCACGGCGGTGCTCAAGCGGCTGTTCGCGCTGGTGCTGCTGACGGTGGCGGGGCAGATGTTGTGGAAGGGAGGGGCGGGACTGTGGCCGAGCATCTGGGAGTGAGGGGTGAGGACCCGGACGGAGAAGAACCTCCAACAGTCACAGCGGTGATGGCGGACCCCGCGAGGCTCGCGCACAACGCGGTGGTGGCGACGCCCGCTCCGGCCGCGGAGGGGGCGCCGGAGCTGGAGTCGGAGCCCGTCACCGCGAGCACCCTGGAGGCCCCCGCGCCGAGCACCACGCGCGTGCGCGACAGGGCGCTGGCGGGAGATCGGTGGATTGCCCGCGTGTTGCGCGTGGGCGCGGTGCTCAGCGGCGGCATGTTCATGCTGTCACTGGGACTGGAGGCGCTGCCGGGCTCGGAGAGCACGCACGTCGCCATCGACCAATTGCGCAAGGCGGCGGCGTCGCTGCTCCTGGTGACGCCGGTGGCGCGGCTGGGCGTGGCGGGCACGCTGTTGGGCCTGCGCGGCGAGTGGCGCTACGCCGTCATGGCCGCGGGGGTGCTGGGCCTGTTGGCCCTGGCGGTGGGTGCCGGCATCCAGGCCTGATGCGGCACCCGTGAGGCGGAGGGCGCTTCAGGCGCCCCGGGCGGCGAAGTGGGCGAGGATGTTGCGCACCTTGGTGACCTCGTCCATGCGCCCCTGCTCCTCGTAGAGCGGCAGCACGGCCTCCAACTGCTCACGGGCCGCGGGGAGGTCCTGCGTGTAGTAGCAGGACAGGCCCAAATCCCACCGGGCTCGCGCCTCGTGCACGTGGTCGTGCAGCTCCTGGTACAGCTCCACCGCGCGCAGCAGGTGCGAGCGCGCGCCCTCGTGGTGGCCCAAGAGCCCCTCGGACTCGCCGAGCAGCAGGTGACCCAGCGCGAGCGCCTCGCTGTCATCGCCCTGCTCCAGCAGGGGAATCGCCTCGAGGAAGCGCTTCCGGGCCGGCTCGTACTCGGCCTTCTCCATGCGGATGTCGCCGATGTCGAGCAGCAGCCGCGCCGTGCGCCCGGTGTTGCGCGTCTGGCGGTAGAGGATGAGCGCCTCCTGGTACTTCTCCTCGGCGGCCTCGGGCTGGCCCAGCGCGCGCAGGGACTCGCCGACGCAGGCGCGGCACATCGCCTCGCCCTCGCGATCCTTCGTCTCGTTGAAGAGCATCGCCGCCTTGGCGATGAGCTCCAGCGCGCCGCGGTGGTCCTCGAAGTTCGCCTTCGCCACGCCCATGCCGAAGTACGCCTGGGCCAGGCCCGGCTTGTAGCCGGCCTCCTGGAACATCCCGAGCGCCTCCTCGTAGCACTGGCGGCTGGCGGCGTGGTCCTCGAGCAGGCCGTGCAGCTCCGCCAGGCTCACCAGCGACTGGCCCACGGTGGTGGGCGTGCCGGTGATGCGCAGGGTGGCCAGCTGGTTCTTCTGCTTCTGGAGCGCCTCCAGCAGATGGGCGCGTTCGGTGTCTTCGGGCGGGTGCATGCTCACGCGTCGCCACCCTTGCGGCGCCGGGCCGCCTTGTCCAACGAATCGTGCTTCTCGCTCCGGTCAGCGCCATTGACGCCCGGAGGCGCGCCGCCGCCATTTCCAGTGGCGCCGTGGGCACCCCCGGCGTGGCGCTCCTTCTCCACCTTGTCGGCCTGCTCGTAGCCCAAGAGCGGGGAGAAGAAGCAGTCCTTCTTCGTGTACTCGTCGAACGCGAAGGCGAAGCGGTAGCTGGCCGCCGCGCGCTGGTTGCAGTCGGTGCGCTCGCAGAAGCGGCAGGAGATGCCGGAGGGGATGGCATCCTTGCGCAAGTCGTTGGTGGGCAGGCCGTAGGCCAGGTACTTGGCGTTCTCCGCGTGGGTGCCCAGGCCGATGGAGTAGGCGGTGCCCTTGACGATGGAGCCCTCAATCGGCTGCAGCTGCACCTTGGCGAAGCAGAAGTACGTGGTGCCGTCCGGCATCATCGAATACTGCCGGGTGAGCTGCGACGGGTTGAGGAAGGCCAGGTGCACGGCCCACTTGCCGCAGCTGCCGCCGCCGCTGGCGAAGCGGATGCCGGTGCCGCTGTAGCGCTTGGAGATGTTGCCGGCGATGTCCGAGCGCAGGAAGTGGAACGGGATGCCCGGGCGCTTGGGGTCCGACAGGTTGCACAGCCGGTGGGCCACCGTCTCGTAGGTGGAGCCGAAGATGCTCGACAGCAGCTCCACGTCGTAGCGCGTGCGCTGCACTTCCTTGAAGAAGTCCCCGTACGGCAGCATCAGCGCGCCGGCGAAGTAGTTGGCCAGGTTCACCTTGATGAGCCGCGTCGTCTCGCCGTGCCGGGTGCGCCCCGCGCCGAGGATGCGCTCCACCAGCTTCTCCCTGTCCAACATGAGCAGGCCGATGGACGCCGCGATTTGGAACTTCAGCGGCTGCTCGGTGAGGTCCGGCGACAGCGTGAGGGTCTGCTCCTCCGGGTCCAACCGCCGCACCACGGACGAGCCGCTGGGCGAAGGGTCGATGAGCACGCGGTAGCCGAAGCGCTTCTCCAACAGCTGCATCAGCTGCCCGCTGGTGAGCTGGCGCTCCAGGCTCACGTCGCGCCGCAGCGCCTCCGCCTGCTCCTCGATTTCGGGGAAGTAGTTGCGGTGCGTCTCGAGGAAGTCACTCACCTCGTCGAAGGGCGAATAGTCGAAGCGCACGCCGGGCACGGTGCCGTTGCCGGCGCTGCTGCCTTGCGTGCGCGTGCGCTCCTCCACGTTGAGCTGCGCGAGCACGTTCTCCAGCTGCGTGCGCGTGTTCTTGTAGAGGTTGAAGAGCGCGGCCACGGTGCCGGCGAGCTTGGGCTCGGCCGACAGCGACTGGAGCGACTCCGGGTCGATGTCCAGGCTCTTGAGCAGCGGCTCGTCGAGCAGCTTCGCGAGCGCCTCGTCCACCCGGCCCTCGCCCAGCGTGGACATGAACTGCTCGGGGTCCTGGTCGAAGTAGCGCAGCGCCTTCCAGAGCAGCGGGAAGGGCATCACGCGCTTCCCCTTCTCGATGAGGTTCAAGTAGGCGGGGGAGACCCCCAAATCCTTCGCCGCGTCGGCCTGCTTGATGTTGCGGGCGAGCCGCAGACCCCGAAGCTTCAGGCCCACGTTGGCGTTCAGTGCGTTGTCGTTCATGGCTGAGTCGAGTCCACCGCAGGGCGCGCCTGGCCCTCGCGCCTCACGGACCCTTTCAACCACTTTGCAAATCGATTTACCGATTTGCAATCAGCGTTTTTCGACCGCGCTTCCCCTGTGCGGCCGGCGACGGAACAGCCGTCCTCCATCTGTCGGACCGCCATCGAGCCTGTGCAACCACATGTAATCGTTGTGCTTTGTTCTCGCTCCAGTGTGCGTTTCGAGCGCTGGTCGACGCACCTTGTCAAGTGTTTACCGCCGCGATGCGGCATGCCGTTCGCGTGCGTTGGTAAACGAGTTTTCGCGGTTTACAGGGATGATGCGGGACAAGGCTCAGGCGATCAGCCTTCGGAAGATGAGCGACACGTTGGTGCCGCCGAAGCCGAAGGAGTTGCTCATCACGGCGTCGACGTGAGCGGGCCTCGCGGTGTTGGGCACGCAGTCCAGGCTGATGCGCGGGTCCAACCGCTCCAGGTTGATGGTGGGCGGCAGCACGCCCCGGGTGAGGGCGAGGATGCTGATGACGGCCTCCGCGGCGCCCGCCGCGCCGTTCATGTGGCCGGTCATCGACTTGGTGGAGGAGACGGCGACGGAGCGCGCGGCGTCACCGAAGACGTGGTGGATGCCCTGGGTCTCCATGAGGTCACCCACATCCGTGGAGGTGCCGTGCGCGTTGATGTAGCCGATGTCGGTGGGGCGCAAGCCCGCGTCATGGAGGGCCGAGCGCATGCTGCGCTGGGCGCCCTCGTGCTCCGGGGCGGGCGCGGTGACGTGGTACGCGTCGGAGCTGGCGCCGTAGCCGGTGAGCTCCGCGTGGATGCGGGCGCCGCGCGCGCGGGCGTGCTCCAACTCCTCGAGGACGAGCATGCCGGAGCCCTCGGCGAGCACGAAGCCATCGCGGTCCGCGTCGAAGGGGCGGCTGGCGGCGTGGGGCGCGTCGTTGCGCAGGGACAGGGCCTGCATGGCCGCGAAGCCTCCGACGCCGAGCAGTGAGATGGGCGCCTCCGCGCCTCCGGCCACCGCCACGTCGAAGTCCCCGCGCTGGATGCCGCGCATCGCCTCGCCGATGGCGTGGGCGCTGGTGGAGCACGCGGAGTTGGGCGCCCAGGAGGGGCCCTTGAGGCCATGGCGCAGGCTGACGTAGCCGGGGGCCATGTTGATGATCATCTGCAGGACGAAGAAGGGGCTGATGCGGTCCGGCCCCTTCTCCAGCGTGCGGCGGAAGGTGTCCTCCAGGCTGGTGATGCCTCCGATGCCCGAGCCGATGATGGTGGCGATGCGCTCGGCGTTCTCGGGGGTGACTTGCAGGCCCGAGTCCTCCAGGGCCATGTCGGAGGCGACGACGGCGAAGTGGGCGAAGCGGTCCATGCGTCGGGCCTCGCGCCGCTCGATGTGGTCCTCGACCTTGAAGTCCTTCACCTCGCCGGCGATGCGGCAGTCGAGCGCGCTCGCGTCGAAGAGGGTGATGGGGCCCACGCCGCTCTGGCCGCGCACCAGCGCCTCCCAGCTCTTCTCCACGCCCGTCCCACAGGGGCTGATGAGCCCCAGTCCCGTCACCACCACGCGCCGCTTCTGCATCCGCCGCTCCCTTGCATGGCACGCCAGGAGAACACACGGTCCGGCCGTCCGTGGGCCCTCCTCTTCGTGGCGTGCGCTCGATGTCCCTTTGTATTATGGGTATCATTTCATCGTGCAAGCCTCATTGTCGAGGAACGAGTGGATGTCCGGTTCTGGGACGATGACGGTCATCATTCCATCGAGGGAGCAACCATGAGCGAGGCGAAGAGCGACGCGCGGACCCGGACGGTGACGTGGCGGGACTACCGGGAGGGGGTGACGGCGGCGAAGACGATGTCGGGGTTGGAGTACCTGCGCGCCATCGTCCGGGGCGAGGTGCCGGGGGCGCCGATTGCATCGCTGATGGGCTTCGCGCCCGTGGAGGTGTCCGAGGGGCGGGCGGTGTTCGAGGTGGAGCCCGGGGAGTACCACTACAACCCGATTGGGACGGTGCACGGGGGGCTGGCGGCGACGTTGTTGGACTCGGCGCTGGGGTGCGCGGTGCACAGCACGTTGCCGGTGGGGGCGGGGTACACGACGTTGGAGCTGCACGTGAACATGGTGCGAGCCATCTCCCAGGACACGGGGAAGCTGACGTGCACGGGCGAGGTGATTCACGTGGGGGGGCGGGTGGCGACGGCGCAGGCGAAGCTGACGGACGCGAGCGGGAAGCTGTACGCGCACGGCACGACGACGTGCATGGTGTTCAGGCCCGCGGGCCCGGGTGGCCGGGAGTAGGGCGGCGATGCGCTACGCACCCGAGCACAAGCAGGCCACGCGCGAGCGGATCCTCGCGGCGGCGGAGTCGCTCTTCCGGAAGGAGGGGTTCGCGGGCGCGAGCGTGGAGCGCGTCATGCGCGCGGCCGGGCTGACGGTGGGCGGCTTCTATGCACACTTCGCCTCGAAGGACTCGCTGCTCGCGGAGTCGGTGCGGGCGTTCTTCCAGCATCAGCACTCGCGCTGGTTGGGGGGACTGGAGGAGCTGCGTGGCGCGGAGTTTTTGAGCCACTTCGTGCGGCGGTACCTGAACCGCCACAACCGTGACGACATGGAGGAGGGCTGCATCCTGCCCTCCGTGTTGTCGGACGTGACGCGGGGCACGCCCGAGGCGCAGGAGGCGTTGGGGCGGGGCGTGGAGATGCTCGCGGCGGAGCTGGGGGGCCGAGTCCCAGGGTCGGAGGGTGTCACCGGGCGGCAGCGAGCGCTGGCCACGGTGGCGCTCCTGTTCGGGGCGATGACGCTCGCGCGGGCGACGAAGACGATGCCGCTCTCGGATGAAATCCTGGAGGCCGCGCGCGCCTTCCTGCTCACGGGTGCGGCGCCTCAGGAGAAGACGCCCGGTGGCGATTCTTGATTCGAAGGTGAGATGCGACTGCAACAGGGTGATCAAGTAGGCCACCTTGGCTCATGTTGTGTTTGACTTCTCCCCCAGAAGCTCGCGGCCGCGATTCCCATCTGCACGGGGGGATGGGGTTCGAGCGCGTCCCTGGCACAGGCCATGGTTGATGGAAACCTCCACCTCTGGGCGTCGCATGCCATTGATGACTCCGCGGTCGGTTACATGGCGATGGGCAACTGGTTCACACACCTGGGACAGGCCCGCGCTCGGGAAGTGGGAGTGGGTGGATGGACAGACCGCGACCGACGCGAACGGACAGCCGCCCACGAGGCCGATGCTGTTCACGCTCTTCGAGAGCGGTAATCACTACATCTGGGGCACTGTGTACAAGGACCCGAAGGTCTTCGCCTGGATGCTGGCGCAGCAGCGGCCCTGATGGCCGAGGGAGGGGCAGGGCCTCGGCTGTCCAGGCCCTGCTCGCTCCGATTCGCCCCGGCCTCTCCCTAGAACTAGGGATGTTTGTTTGTGAATCGTTGCGCTATCTGACGGTGCGGATGGGGGAGCACATTCCATGTGAGTCGGAGGTGCACGATGAAGCTCGGATGTCCGATTCGGAGGGAAGTCTTGTGGATGGCGGCTGTTCTCTGCGCGGCGGGATGCAGCGGCGCTCTGGGGGAAGAACAGGCGCCGCTGGACCTGAATCCCTCGTCGCAGGAAGAGGCTCGACTGGCCATCCAGCGCATTCGCGAGCTCCACGAGGACGACCCCGTGGCCGCAGTGGACGCCGCGCGAAAACTGGGTCCGCGGCTGGATGCGCTCAATCATTTGATTGCCCGAGTCGAGGTGGCACCCGAGCATTTCGTCGACTTCTACGAACTGAAGCCTGACGGCATCCTCATCTCGGAGAGCGGGCGATTGGGGGAGGGGAGTGTCTTGGAGGACGACGCCCTCGCCGCCCATTCCTCCGCCGCCCTCTATCGCCGGCTGACGGGAGGTGCCGTGCCGCCCGAGGCCTTGCTCAGGGCCGAGGGGATCCGTGAAGGCTCCGGTGACACGCGGGCTCCCGCGTGGGCCGCGGTGGCTCCGGACCCTCGTTCTTCCGCAGGGGATGGGGCCCTGCTCAATAGCTTCTGCTATCCGAGTGGGGACTTCGTCCAGTGCTGGCTGAACGTCGCCGGGAATGGATGGGCGACCGCGAATTCGAAGTCGTCATTCGCCAAGGTCGAGGCCTGGGGCACGGTCGCGGGGATCTGGTTCTCATACGAGCTTTCCGTGAAGGGCTCGTGGAGCATCAATCCGGGATACTGGCGGTCGTTCTCCGCGTACAGCGGCAGCTACGCGACGTGTCCGCCGCTCGTGGCCTGTGGCAACTTCGAGTACTACATCCGCAATCATCGATGGGACACGTTCAACAACGCGGGCGGCGGGTATCACGCCACGCTCGCGTTCCGGTGGAATTGCAGTTACGGCTTGTGCGGCAGCCCCTGACGTCCGAAAAGACAGTCTTCATTTCTCGTTGCGCGGGAGGAATATCGTGCGTCAGTCAGGCAAGCTTTCGATGAACAGGCGAGGTTTTCTTCGTGCAGGCACGCTGCTGGGAGTGGGGGCCGGTGGCCTCCTCTCCGCGCGGCCCCCCGACGCCTGGGCGACGCAGTGGAGGGGTGTTCCCGGGATGGCTCCGACCGGAGCCTTCGGCACTCGACCACCGACTGGAATCACGGCTCGAGAGGAGCAGCTGACGGAGCTCACGGAGTTCAACAGCGTGAACGATTCTCCTGGGCTCATTCATCGGAGCGAGCCTCGTCCTCTGCAGGAGTGGGCACTGCTGGCGACGGAACGGGAGCTGCGCTTCCGCAACAGCTACGGCTCGACCATCTGGATCTTCATCGCCTTCCCCGATGCGGTCGCCTGCGGTGGTGCTTCAGGGGGCCATATTGCACGGGGTTGGTGGGGCATCGGTCTGAACCAGGAAGTGTTCGTTCTCCGGACGCAGGCCTCGACGGTCTACTACTACGCCGAAGCCGACGATGGGGGCATCTGGACAGCATCATCCGGTCTGTCTGCGTGCGTGCCACAGATTGGCTTCAATCACTGCACGGAGAACTGTCTGTTCGGGGACCGGAGACTGGTCATGCGGCCGAAGACCTTTGGTTCCGGGAATCTGACAGTCAACCTCGTGAGATGAGCGAGCCGAGTCCACGCGCCATCACTGGATTCGGCGCCTTGCCTCATTGCCCGAGTCGATGGCTCCGGAGACGCAGAATGATAGGGTCCCACGGCAGTCCGTTGACCTCTTCCTCATAATGCAGGAAGGGTTTGAGGACGCGTGTCATCTCCCAATAGGAGAGTGGAATGGGTTGCTTTTCGGTATCGAGCGCCTCGGGCCACTCTCCCAACGTGACCAGTAGCCGCTGCTCGTCTACGGCTTGGACTGACACACTCGGCAATTCGAGCTGGCGCTCCACGGTTTCTTGTCCTCCAAGCTGACTGAGCAGCGGCTGTCCTAGGAAGGTGAGCCAGTAAGCGCCTCGTGCCTGACTTCCGATGTTCCGACTGGTCTCTCCCAGCCGTGGGAGGTCCAGTCCCAGGTAGCGTTGGAGCATCTCTTGGACCTGCTTCCGGACGGCGAACCAGCCCCCTGGATGGGAGAGGAGCGCTGGGCTGGCGTAACCAAAGCTGAAGGGAAGCTCACGAGCAATGTCGAGGGCCAGGGTGCGAAAATGCTCCGGACCATGCGTCAGGAGATACTCGGTGGGGAAGGTAAGGGCCACACTCGTGGCTGGATTCTGGGGAGTCGGCCAGGAGGGCTCATCAAGGCGTCTCCCATAATATTCGAATTGATAGCCCCCGGCCTCTCCCTCGTTTTCGAACAGCTCGACAATCCAGGCCGTACCCCACGAGCGTTCAAGGACTTGCTTGCGGTTGTGCTCCCATCCCGCATCGTCCAGTGGAACCATGTCTCCTTCGTCAGAGGCATACCAGCCCAGGGACTGGGGAGGGATGGCTCGAAGGTAGATTTGCAAGGCACGCCATATCGCGTGGGCTGTGTCTTCATGATTGCGGTGGATGAAGAAGGAGAGGACCAACCCATCGCGGACCGCGAGACTCCCACTCTTTGTGTGGAGTCGGATGGCAGGAATTCTATCGCTCATCGAAGCACCACGCCCTCTCTCGGGGAGATGATGACGGCTTTTCCTCCCAGGGCCGCTGTATAGATCTCGTCCTGCCCCTTTCCCGCATAAGCACTGGAGGCGCCGTAGCGAGTCCATTGAGCCTGATTCGTGTTTGGGCAGGGGAATTTGAAGTCCAAGGTGAGTGCGGACTTCAGCAAGTCGTGGCTTCCGTGCAGAACGATATCCGGCTTGATGGTGCGCCAGAGCTCATGTCCGCAACCCTGGCCAAGAAGGCGTGCCTCCTCGTCTGGTCCGATGGTTTCGAGAATCCGGGCTTGGGGATAGTAGCGATAGCGTTGTTCGATGCTGAATGGGGCGGGCCACAATGCGTCGAGCACCTCGCGAGCACATTTGAGGGCAAGAGCATGCTTCTGTTGCCCTAGGCGCATGGCACGGGTCACGGACTTTCCACAGGCGTCTACCTCTACTGTTTCGAGGCATTCGTTCCGCGTTGGCGGGCGACCGCCAAAGAAGCGAGTATTGATCTGGCGCTCAGCCTGTATGGCGCAATCCATGAGACGCTCTTCAAGCTCATTCACTGAATTGTCATGCTTCAGTATGACGAGCACTGCAGGTGTGAGCTTGATGAGCTGCGAGGCCACTTCCTGGGTCGACGCAGAGCCAGTCGCGCTCCTTGACACCGCCGCCGCATGGCGAAGCTTCGCTGCGCTTTCTGTGTCAAGACGCAGGTCTCCATGCCCGGGTCGACTCGGGCTGCTCGCGCACGCAGTCAGCAGGACCAGGGAAAGCCACCATGGTGTGGCCTTCCACCGAGCCACTTGACGAAAAGACATTGGTGCAAATGCCTGAACGTCCGGCCGATTTCTTCGTGTGAGGCGTCGGAACAGGGGGAGATGTGGCATCAGGCGCATGATGTCGGAATGCACGGCGCTGAATCTACTCGTAGCCCCACGGGGCCGATATGGCGCAGTCATGGGGAGCCGCGCTGCCGCCTACGAGCCCCACACGAGATGAAAGAGGGCGGGGCTCGAGTCCAGCGGAGAGCCGAGCGCGGACGCCAACGCTCCGAGCCCATCGTGTGCCACGGGGTTGTCCTCGGGGAAGAACTCCCGGTCCAGGTCCTCCAAATCCAACAGCGTCTCCACGGCCTCCGCGAGCGCGGCGGGTGAGTCGAACGCGAGGACCTCGTGCTCGCCCGCGGGGACCAACGTGTCGACGAGGAAGCGGCGATAGCCCGCCAGCGTGTCCTGGATGTCCTTCTGAAGGGGCGCGTGCGCGAGACACGCATCGAGCCATTGGATGTGGCCGCGCAAGCTCTTGATGGGCACGGAGTGCGCTTCTCCCACGGACGGGCGCGCCTCCGCCCAGAGAACCCAACGGCCGAGGTCACTCGGCACCGATGGCATCCTCGGCGCGCGGAGGGGCTCCAGGTTTCGCAGCACGCGCCCCGCGGTCGTCAGCCGGACGCACGGACCGTCCATCGTGACGAGCCCCGCGGAGCGCAGTCGCGCGAGCAGCGCGGGCAGCGAGCCCACCGTGACGAAGTCCGCGCCATACGACGCCTCGAGCTGGCCACAGTCGGGCTGCTCCTGCACCGCCTCGAGCGCGAACTCCAACTCCGCGTCCTCCACCCAGGGACCGCGACGACCTTCCGCGTCAGTCGTGCCGAGCACCTCGACTCCGGCTGGAACCGTGAGCGGTCCCTGGCCCACGTACACGCGGCGCACGGTGGGATGGAGGAAGGTGTCGAACGAAGGGCGTGACCCCAGAAGGTGCAGCTCCTGGAGATGAGGCGTCGCTGCGATGAGCGCGTCTCGCACCGCGTCGCAGACGCGCACTCCGGGACCGCTGGGAATGAAGGTGAGCTGAACCAGCCAGGGCCGTGGACGGCTCGCGAGTCGTACCCATGCTTGTTCATCGCCGCGCACCGTGTATTGCCTGACGAAGGTGCCCAGCGGGCCGTCGAGCAGGCCCGGAGGATGGAAGCGGTCCTCGCGGAGCGCGTGGATGAAGCCATGTTGGACCAGGTGACCCGCGCGGGCCGCGAGCGGCGCGCCCAGCCACGTGGTGAGCACCTCCTGTCGCCGATGCCGCCAGCCACGGTCCTCGGGCTTCGGGTTCAAATCCAGCGCCATCAATTCGCCGCGGGGATCTCCGCGTTGCTGGAGGAGGTCCGCTTGAACCGCGAGCGTCTCCAGACTCCAGGCCGTCACGAGCGAGTGGTCCAGCTCACTCCAGTCACCGGCGGAGACCGGGGCGGGAGAGATGCCGCGGAGGGTCATGCCCCCACTCTCGCATGGAAGCGCCGGTGGCCGCTCCCGCGCACGCTGCGCTCCAGGCTAGGGTTGCGCCCGTGATGTCCCACGCGCGCATCCGTTCGATGCTCCCGCTGCTCTGCCTCGTGGCGTTGTCCTGCCTCGGCGGTGGCCGCCCTCGTCCGGCGAACGACCCGGCCTCGCTGCGCTACAACATCACCTACGTCCGCGAACCCACGCCCGCGCTCGATGTGGAGGTCGTCCTCGTCCGAGGCACGCCGCGCACCTTCCGCTTCACCCGCCCCGGCGGCGTGGACTCCATCAGCGCCTACCGCGAGGACGGCGAGCGTCTCGACCTCCCGGTCCGCGAAGGCCTGGTGCAACTGCCGCGCGACATCCGCTTCCTGCGCTACCGGTACGCGCTCGAACCCCGTCGTCGCGGACACGGCGCGGACCTCTTCGCGGGGAGCGCCGAGGACGACGCGTGGCATCTCACCGGACGCACGTACCTCATCCGCCCCAACCTGGCGCCTCCAGACCTCCGCGTGGAGCTCGTCGTCGAGGGCATCGACGCCCTGTTGCCCTGGCAACCGGATGACACCGGCCTGTACCACCTGCGCGCAGAGGACCTCGTCGACTCGGGGTTCCACGCCTTCGGCGGACGGCGTTGTCAGGTGGGCCTCCAGGGCGCGGTGCTGGACGTGGCGGTGCTCGGCCGCTTCACCCACCTCGACGATGCGCGGGTGTGTCTCTGGCTGAGGCGGACGGCGGAGGAGGTGCTCACCGTGCGCCGCGCCTTCCCGTATCCCCGAGTCACCGTGCGCGTCATCCCCGTCCCCGGGAGAAAGGGCCCCGGGCTCTTCGGCATGGTGCTGTGGAGCTCGCCTCCCAGCATCTCGCTGCTCGTGGGGCAGGACGCGACCGAGTCGTCGTTCGAGCGGGACTGGGTGGCCCTCCACGAGATGCTCCACCTCGCGCACCCGGCGATTCTCCCGCGCGTGCCGTGGTTGTCGGAGGGGCTCGCCACCTACCTCACGGAGATGGCGCAGGTCCGCTCGGGAAGGCAGAGCGCCCAGCGCGCCTGGGGCGAACTGGTGGACGGCTTCGCGCGCGGTCGCGACGTGGCCAAAGCCCGCACCATGAAGGAGGTCGTCGCCGACAGCGACTTCTCCCCAGGCACCTATTGGACGGGCGCGCTCTTCGCACTGCACCTCGATGTGGAAATCCGCCGTGTCACTGGAAACCGCCGTCACCTGGAGGATGTGTTGGAGTTGCTGGCGGCGCGGGGGAGCACGTCCACCTTCGGTGCTTTTGGCGTGGCGGTGGACGAGGTCGCGGGGCGGCCGCTGTTCGATGCGTTGCTCGCCCGCCACCTCGAGCGGCCAGCTTTTGTGGAGCAGGAAGGTTTGCTACAAACGCTGGGCGTGACGACGGGCGCTGACGGCATCCACCTGGTGCCGGCCCGTGACAGCGCGTTGCGCGAGGCGCTGGAAAATCCAGGGTGTAACCCACCCGCAGGGAATTGCGTATCGGATGCATCCGCGATTCAGCGGCATCCGTAGATGAGGTCCGCCATGTCCAGAACGACGCTGGCGCTCCTCGCGCTCCAGATGGCTCGCGCGCGCGAGCAGTCATCCCCTCAACGCAGTACCGAAAGGAAAGAACCCCCATGAACGCGAAGGCTCTTGCGGCGATTGTCGGCACCCTGTCCCTGGCCTCCCTCGCCACCGGCTGTGCCTCCACCAAGTCCGCCGAGGCCCAGCCGGCCGCCGCGGAGAAGGGCGCCGAGGGCAGCTGCGGCGCGCAGAAGGCCGAGGGCGACAAGGGCGCCGAGGCGGGCTGCGGCGCGCAGAAGACCGACGGCGCCACCCCCGCCGCGACGCCGGAGAAGGGCACCGAGCACGCCTGCGGCGCGGGCGGCTGCGGCAAGAAGTAGTCGTCACGGGCCGCATCCAGGCCCCTCCGGGCGGTGGGAACAACAGCTCCCACCGCCCGGTTTCGCATCGACTCCGGAGGTATCCCGCCGTGGTGGCGACGTATGCGCGAAGACACGGACTGAAGCCCCTGGGCGCGGGCATCGGCCTTCGCAGGAGCTTCTACGAGGAGCTGCCGCGCACGGAGCGCACGCTCGACTGGGTGGAGATCATCCCGGAGAACTTCCTGTCGCTCGGCGGTCGTCCCCAGCGCGCGCTGGATGCGTGCGTGGAGCGCTGGCCCGTGTTGCCGCATGGCGTGGGCCTGGACATCGGCGGACCGGACGCGCTGGACGTGGACTACGTCACGGCCCTCGCCGAGTTGGTGAAGCGCGTGGACGCGCCGTTCTTCTCCGACCACCTGTGCTACTCGCGGCTGGGCGGCGTGTACCTGCATGACCTCCTGCCACTGCCCTTCAGTGAGGCCGTGGTGGAGCACGTCGTGCCGCGCGTGCGCGAGGTGATGGCCCGCGTGGGCCGCCCCTTCCTGCTGGAGAACCCGAGCTACTACGCGAACATGCCCGGGGGCACGCTGAGCGAAGCGGACTTCCTGCGGCACGTGGTGGAGGAGGCGGACTGTGGCCTCCTGTTGGACGTGAACAACGTCTACGTCAACGCGCTCAATCACGGCTACGACGCGCGCGCCTTCGTGGACGCGCTGCCGCTCGAGCGCGTGGTGCAGGTGCACCTCGCCGGCCACACGCGCTACCCCGACGTCATCATCGACACGCACGGAGACCGCGTCTGCGACGACGTGTGGTTGCTGTACCGCTACGTGCTCGAGCGCACCGGCCCCGTGTCGACACTCATCGAGTGGGACCAGGACATCCCGTCGATGACGGCCGTGCTGGACGAGGCGGACCAGGCGCGCGCCGTGCTCGGCGGCAACACGGAGCGACGATGAAGCCCGCGCTGAAGCACTTCTTCGACGGCATGGGCGCGTACCTCGCGAAGCCGGGCGCGGAGTCGCTGGAGCAGCTCTACGCGAGCAACCCGGGCTGGGATGCGCCCGCGCGGCGGGTGTCCCTCTATGGCGACTTCGTGCGAGGCCACGTGCGAGGCGCGGTGGAGAAGCTCTATCCCCTCCTGCGCCGCGCGGTGGGGCCGGACGCGTGGGCCTCGCTGGTGGAGGGCTACACGCTGACGCGTCCCGCGCGGCACCACGAGGTGAACCGCCTGGGCGAAGGCTTCCCCGCGTTCATCGCGGACTCGCTCGTGTCCCACGGCCTGCCGCCCCACGCGGCCGAGCTCGCGCGCTTCGAGTGGACGGACTTCGCGGTGTTCTCGTCCCAGGCGCCGTCACCGGCACGCGTGGAGACGCTGACGCCGAACCCCACGCTGGCCGTGCTGGAGCACCGCTTCCGCCTCTGCGCGCACGTGCGGAGTCGGGGCGAGGGTGGGGCGCCCGAGACGGGCGAGGAGCTGGCGCTCCTGTGGCGCCACCCGGTGGACCTGGTGACGTACTACCAGGAGGCCACGCCGCCCACGCTGCTCGTGCTGAAGATGGCGGTGGAGGGCCTGTCCGCGTCCGCCGTGACGGCGGCCACCGGGATGCCCGAGGCCGACGTCCTCGCCGCGGTGTCTCGGCTCGCGCGCGACGGGCTCGTGCTCACGCCGGGCGGGTGACGCGGGCGCCCGCGCTCAGTCGCGGACCGAGCACACGCGCCCGGCGATGGAGTCCTCGCAGCGCGAGGCCCCCGGGCAGTCCAGGTCCTCGACGCACGACACGGTGCACTGGCGCTCCACGCACAGGCCCGTCGCCATGCCCAGCCCCTGGCAGCGCTCGTCGTCCGCGCACTCGGCGCCAAACTGCAGCAGCGCGCTGCAGCTCAGGAAGCGCTGCGAGTCCGGCCGGCAGTTCCCCGCCTGGCAGGTGAAGCCCGCCTCGCAGCGGCTCGCGGCGAGGTCGTCCTCATCCACCGCCTCCGAGCACGACTTCACGCACGTCGGTCCGCCGCCGATGAGCAGCATGCACGCGGAGCCGTCTCCACAGCTCCGGCCATTCACGCACGCGCCGCACTGGGGGCCATTCGCGTTGCAGCGGAAGCCCTTGCACATCATGTCCGCGCCGCACTGCTCATCCGCCACGCACTCCACGCACCGGCCACCCGGGCCGCACACCAGGCCGTCCTCGCAGCCCGTCGCGGCGCACCGGTTCACCAGGTCCGCCCGGGGCTGCAGCTGGATGCGCAGCTCCTTCTTCTCCGCCGCGCCGACACACGCCGAGGAGCGCACCTCCGGGAAGCCCATGCCGACGATGGACAGCTCGTAGCACCCATCCGGCAGGGGACCCACCCTCAGGCGCCCCTTGCCATCCAGTGGCAGCTGGTCCAGGTGCGTGCCCAGCACCGTCACCTCCACGCCCGCCACCCGCTCGCCGTGGGTGGACTTGGCGCGCATCTCCAGGAAGCTCGCGGCCTTCGGCTCGACGCGCTCGACGTCGAGCGCCTTGCCACCGGAGACCTTCACCTTCACCCGCGTCGCCTTCTCCTGCGTGGCGACGATGAACAGCTCCACGTCTCCGGAAGGGACGCGCTCCAGCTTGAAGCGCCCCTGGTCATCCACCGCCGAGCGCAGCTCCGGCGCGCCCACCACCGACACCAGGGCGTGCGCCGGGTCGAACTCCGACAGCTCCCCTTCGATGGTGCCCAGCCGCAGGGGCGCGTTCTCCAGGTTGCCGCACGCTCCCGCGCCCAGGGCCAGGAGGACTCCCAACGCGATGTGCAGTTTCGAGCGCATCAAAAGCGGTACCCCACACCGGCCCAGCCGCCGGTGAAGCCCACGGCCTGTCCCTTCCCGTCCAACACCACGTACGTCAGCATGAGTTGCGCCTGGCTCACCAACTCCAGGCGTTCTCCCACCCTCAGCACCACGCCTCCCACCACGCCGGGGCTGACCGTGAAGTAGCTCTGCCCGCCGGCGTACGTCTCCACATCGAAAGACCGCCCCAGGTACAAGGTGGCCACACGCGGGCCGGCGAAGAGCGTCAGCCGCTCCCAGCGCCACAGGTAGGGCAGCGCCACCCCCGCGGAGAACGTCGTGTAGCGGAAGGGGACCGCGTCCTCCGGGAGCAGCTGCAACGTGCGCCGTCCCGTGCTGAAGCTGACATCGAACAACAGCCCGAAGTCGCGCAGTGGACGGTCCTCCAGCCGCAGCGACACCGCCACCTCTGGCGCCATGGGCAACAGCTCCTCGCGGCTCCGCGCGTCCGCGAAGGTGAACATGCCACCCAGGAGCGACAGCGCCCGCCGGGGGAAGGCCTCCGACAACAGCTGCTCCAAGGGCAGCCGCTCCCCGTCCGCCACGTCCACCTCGCGGCGCACCAGCACCGCGTCACCCTTGGTCAGCTCCACCGTGCGCTTGCCCGGCACCACCGCCGCGCCACCCGGCAGCTCCGTGCGCGGCTCTCCGTCCACCTTGAGCGTGAAGCCATCCAGCCGGGGGTTGTACGAGAACAGCTCCGGCCGGCCCGTGCGGGCGATGCTGCCCGACAGCACCACGGGGTCCGCGCCCACCTCCAGGATTTCCGCCGACGGCCGCTGCCGTCCTTCCGTGAAGGCGAACGTGCGTCGGCGCGCGTAGTCGTGCGCCTCCGTCGCCGTGACGGCCCCGTCCGCGTTGCGGTCCGCGCCGCCGCCCAACCCCTCGACGAGGAAGTGCGTGTAGATGTCGTTCTGCAGGCCCTCGTCCTCGCGCGCCGTCTCGCCCCAGTCGCAGGCGGCGAACACCATGGACGCTCGCGAGGACTCCTCCAGCGGCCGTGCGTAGAAGCCGGACTTGATGCCCGACAGCTCCTTCTCCAGCTCCTTGGGCAACAGCGACTTGCCGTTGCCGCTGTGACACGAGGCCAGCACCAGCAGGCGCCGCCGGCTGGAGAGCGCGTCGAACTCCGCCTTCAGCGCGTCCATGGACAGCGCCGTCTGCGCGATGGCGCGATAGGACGCATCCCGCGTCACCAGGAAGCGGCGCAGCTCCCCGGTGGCGTCGCGCGCCAGGGTGCCGTGCGCGGAGAAGTAGACCACCACCACGTCATCCGGACGGTGCGCCTCCTGCCGCAGTTGCCTGAGCGCGGCGAGGATGGCCGAGCGCGTCGTCTCCTCCGGACGCGTGAGCACGCGCACCTGGTCGAAGCGGCCCTTCGTCGGGTCCAGCATCGCCGCGGCCAGGTCCTTGGCGTCCTTGGACGGGTAGCGCAGCCCCCGCCAATGGGGATCATCGAACTCGGAGATGCCCACCAGCAGCGCCATCCGCCGGGGCGTGTAGGCGCTGGAGAGCGCCTCCTCGTCGAGCCGCAGCGGCACGAGCCCGCCCTTCTCCGTCCCCAGGGACGAAGGCGTCGCGCACGCGGTCAGCGCCGCCAGCAGGATGAAGAGGAGGGGCCTCACAATCACTCGGTCAGCGCGGATTCTCGCCGCTTCCCACGCGCACGTCGAACCGGGTCACGGCGAGCGTGCCGTGTTCCCATCGCTCACCTCCGCCCACCAGGACCCGCTTCACCTCGTCGGGCGAGGGCTCCAGGCCGGAGGGCGTGGCGGCCAACCACAGCGTCAACGGCCCCGACTCGCCCTCCAGGCTGACCCCGGACAGCCCCTGTGGGCCACGCAGGTCATGGGTCCCCGCCTCCAGCACGAAGGTGCCCAGGAGCTCCGGCTCCTGCTCGGCCCGCTGCTGGAAGAGCAGCCCCGTGCCGGCCTCCGTCGCGTGGTAGCGCAAGAGCAGCACGTCGCCCGGGGGGACCTGCGTGTCCGGGTCCAGGCGGCGCAGGCTCCCGTCCGCGCCGCGCGCCACCACCGCCAGCTCCAGGGCAATCCTCCCCACCTGGCCCTTCACGCCGGGCGCCAGGGAGTCCGTCCCCACCTCTACCCCCGAGCCCGACTGCCGCACCCGGGGCACCACCACCACCGCGACGAGCGCCGCGGCCACCGCGCCCGCCACCACGCCCCAGCGCCGCGCGTCCCACCGGGGCGGTGCGCGGAGCTGCTTCTTCACCCGCGCCAGGCCCACCTCGTCCAGCGGCGCCTCGGGGCGCGGGGGCGAGAGGGCCAGCAGCGCCGCGTCCACCCGTCCGTCCAGCAGGTCGGGGCCGGAGTGGGTGGCGAGGTAGCCCTCACACGCCTCACACGCGGTGGCCAGGTGCTCGCGGAAGTACGTCACCGCGTCCGGCTCACGACGGGCAAGGGCGCCGAGCGCCTCGTCATCCAGGTGTCTCATGACCTCTCACTCCCACCGACCGGCGAGCACTCGCCGCAGCAACTCTCTCTTGATACGGCCCCGGAAGCGCTCGAGTCTCATCGTCACGGCGCTTTTGCCCACGCCCAGCTGCTCCGCAATCTCACGCGCGGACAGCTCCCCTTCGATATAGAAAAGGTGCACTGTCCGCTTCTCCTCGCCCTCGGGCAGCTCGGCGATGAGCTGACGGACCACCTCGATGTCGCGCTCGAGCTGGAGGGACTCCGGCATGGGCGGCACCGCCTCCGGCTCCGGGTCTGCGATGTCGTCCTCCAGCCTCCTCAGGTGGGCCTTGCGCTCCAGCCGGGTGCGCGCCCGGTTGCGAGCGATGGACAACAGCCACGCCTCGAAGGCCCCCGGCTCCTTCAGCCGGGGCAGCGCCCGGAACGCCCGGACGAAGGACTCCTGGATGACGTCGTCCACCTCGTCCGAGTCCAGCGGGGCGAACCCCGTCACCAACCTCGCCACGAGGGGGCGGGTGCGCCGATACAGTTCACTGAAGGCGGAGGTCTCCCCACTCGCCGCGCGCCGTACCCACTCCGCCAGTCCCTCCGTGGAACCCACCTGACCTCCAGACCCCCGGGACGGCCCGGCGGCCACGCTGCATTTCCAGGCCCTGGTGGCCGCTCCTGGGGGAGGCGGACGAGGGCGGGCCGCTTCCTACTGGCTCCCGGGGGGGCGTCGGGAGGAAGAATGGGGCCCGCCGTTTCATTTCGAAGAGGAGCCCTGCCCGCCATGCGCGTCATCAACTTCAACCCCGGTCCCGCCGGCCTGCCCCTTCCCGCCCTGGAGCGCGCCCGGGACGAGCTGCTCGACTTCCAGGGCTCCGGCATGTCCGTCATGGAGCACAGCCACCGGGGCAAGGAGTACGAGGCCGTCCACGACGAGGCCATCGCCCTCTTGACGGAGCTGACGGGCCTGCCGTCCTCGCACCAGGTCCTCTTCCTCACCGGCGGCGCGTCGCAGCAGTTCGCCCAGGTGCCGATGAACTTCCTCACCCCCGGCGCGAGCGCGGACTACCTCATGACGGGCGTGTGGAGCGAGAAGGCGCTCGACGAGGCGAAGTACTACGGCACGCCCCGCGTCGCCGCGACGACGGCGCAGCCCGACAAGCACTACACCCGCGTGCCGCGCCAGGACGAGCTGTCGCTCGACGCGAAGGCCGCGTACGTCCACGTCACCACCAACAACACCATCTACGGCACGCAGTGGCACACGGTGCCCGAGACGGGGCAGGTGCCGCTGGTGGCGGACATGAGCTCCGACTTCCTGTGGAAGAAGATGGACCTGTCGCGCTTCGGGCTCGTCTACGCGGGCGCGCAGAAGAACCTGGGACCGTCGGGGGTCACGCTGGTGGTGGCGGCCAAGGACTTCATCGCCAAGGGCCGCAAGGACATCCCGAAGATCTTCCGGTACGCCGTCCACGCGGAGAACAACTCGCTCTACAACACGCCCCCCACGCTGGCCATCTACCTGGTGCGCAACGTGCTCGCGTGGATGAAGGACGTGGGCGGGCTGGGCCAGCTGGAGGCGTGGAACCGCCAGAAGGCGGACCTGCTCTACGGCGCGCTGGACACGCACGCGGGCTTCTACCGGGCCCCCGTGGAGCGCGCGTCGCGTTCAGTGATGAACGTCGTGTTCCACCTGCCCACGCCAGAGCTCGACGCGGCCTTCGTCGCTGACGCGAAGCGGCAAGGAATGGTGGGGCTCAAGGGCCACAGGACGGCGGGAGGAATCCGGGTTTCCACGTACAACGCGGTGACTGTGGAGAATGTGCGCACCCTCGTCACCTTCATGGAGCATTTCGTGAAGACGCGTGGCTAGTGTGCGTCGGAGCACGTGAAACAACCCACTTGGAGGGATTCATGAAAGCCACCCTGTCTGCTGTCGCGCTCTGCCTGCTGTTCGCCCTGCCTGCTTCCGCCGCTCCGGGAGAGGCCCAGGAAGTCGCGGGGGTGAAGTTCCCCGGAACCGCCAAGGTGGAGGGCAAGGAGCTGAAGCTCAACGGCGTGGGCCTGCGCAAGAAGATGGTCTTCAAGGTCTACGCGGTGGGCCTCTACGTGGAGACGCCGAGCCAGGATGCCGCCGCGCTCATCGCCGCGGACGAGCCCAAGCGCGTTCGCATGTACATGCTGCGGGACCTGGACAAGAAGAGCATCACCGACGCCATCGTGGAGGGCTTCAAGAAGAACGCGGGTGACAAGCTGCCGGCGCTCCAGGCGCGGCTGGACACCTTCGCCAACGCGATTCCGGACGTGAAGAAGGGCGAGGAGATCATCCTCACCTACGTCCCGGGCGTCGGCACCCGCGTGCAGAGCACCAAGGTGGCGGAGCCCATCTCGGTCGAGGGCAAGGACTTCGCCGACGCGCTGTTCTCCGTGTGGCTGGGCAAGTCGCCGGTGGATGGCGGCCTGAAGGACGGGATGCTCGGCAAGGACTGAGCCGCGTCCGTGTCGTACACGCGCCCCATGTCTCCCTCGGGAGGCGTGGGGCGTTTTCGTCCGCGGGCGTGGGGCCTTGAAATACGTGGGCACGTGGGCCGTAGTGCCCTGTGTGGGCCTGGGTGCACGGCGACGCCGGGTCTGATAGCAACCCGCCGGTCAGGAGGATGACATGGGAATCTGCTCGTGGCTGGTGCTGGGAGGGCTCGCGGGGTGGATCGCGAGCATGATCAAGGGAACGAACGCGAGGATGGGAATCTTCGCCAACATTGCGACGGGTATCGTCGGCTCGATGATTGGCGGCTTCCTGTTCAGCCTGCTGGGTGGGCGCGGCGTGACGGGGTTCAACCTCTACTCGTTGGCCGTGGCCACGGTGGGGGCCGTCATCCTCATCAGCATCGTCCAGGCGATCCGCAAATAGGCGCGCTCAGAAGAGGCTGAGCTGGGGCGAGGGCGGTGGCTTTCGTGGCGGGCGCCGGAAGGTGTCCGGTGCCGGCTCGGTGATGGACGAGGTGCGCAGGCCCACCCTGCGCGCCGTCGTCTGGAAGAGGCCGTGGATGGTCTGGGCGTAGAGCCCCTCGCCTCGCATGCGGTGCTTGAAGCGTGAGTCGCTGAGCTCCCCGCCGCGGGTCTCGCGGATGCGATGGAGCACGCGCTCGGCGCGCAGGGGGAGCTTGGCGCGCAGCCGCTCCTCGAAGACCTCCTTCACGGGGCCGGGCAGGCGCACCAGGGTGTAGTGGGCGCGGCTGGCGCCGGCCTCCTTCGCGGCGGTGAGGACGCGGTGGATGTCCTCGTCGTTGAGGCCCGGGATGATGGGCGCGAAGGAGATGGCCACGTCGATGCCCGCCTCGGCGAGGCGGCGGATGGCGAGCAGCCGCCGTTGGGGCGAGGCCGCGTAGGGCTCCATGGCGCGGGCGATGTCCGCGTGGTGGAAGGGCAGGCTGATGCTGACCCACAGCCGGGCGTCGCGGGACAGGCGCTGGAGCACGTCGATGTCTCTCTCGATGAGCACGCCCTTGGTGACGATGCCGACGGGGTTCTTGTACTCGGCGCAGACCTCCAGGCACGCGCGCGTCAGTCGCATGGAGGCCTCGAGCGGCTGGTAGCAGTCGGTGACGCCGCTGAAGACGACGGTGTCGCCCTTCCAGGAGGGGCGCTCGAAGGCGTCGCGGAGCAGCTCCGCCGCGCGCGGCTTCATCACGAGCTTCGTCTCGAAGTCGGTGCCGGCGCCGAAGTCGAGGTACTGGTGGGTGGGGCGCGCGTAGCAGTAGGCGCAGGCGTGAAGACAGCCCCGGTAGGGATTGACGCTCCAGTCGAAGCCCACGTCGGGGCTGTCGTTGTGGGAGAGGACCTGGCGGCTGTGGTCCTCCCAGACCTCCAGCTTCGCGGGAGGAATCTCGTCCAGGTACTCCACCTCGGTGCTCGCCCACGGGTTGGGCGGATTGTCGACGGGGCGGGCTTTCACCGTCCCAGAGTGGGGCTGAAATTCCGTTCAGTCAAGTGCCAGGATGCCCGGGCGCTCATCATGTCTGTCTTTTCAGCTGCACGCGCCCAGGTAGGCGAGCATCACGTCTTTATCTCCCGTCGCCAGCACATACGGCGTGCCCGGAGCGATGACGTCCTGGCGGGCCGCGACGCCCTCCACCGCGTCCCCGGCATGCACGAGCTGCACGCCCGCGCCGCCTCCGCCGAGCACGAGCGGCGCGCCCATCTTCAGGTCCAGCACCACCACTTGTCGCCGGGCGGGGCGCGGCTCCGCCATGTCCACGACGACGAAGTCCCCCGCGAACCGGCGCTGGTCGCAGCGGAAGACCCACAGGTTCCGCTTGCGCTCGAGCAGCTCCTTCACGAACGGCTTCTCGTTGCTCTTCAAGGCATAGCGCTCGGAGAGCAGGGCGGCGGTGGAGAGCGGATGGCCCTCTTGCTTCACCAGCAACAGCGCCCACGGGTTCGCGTGCCGCAGCAGCGGCAACAGGACGGGCAGGACGATGGGCGGCTCGCGAGGCATGCGCGGACGGGCTCGACGAGCAACACGGCTCGTGTCGGACAGACATTCGAACACATCACGGCCTGTCTCGCCCGCGACGTTTGTATCCGGGCTCCCTCAGAATCCCGGGCTCTGGTAGAGGGGCGACGCTGTCAACCCTCTCCTGGAGTCTCCGCATGTCCCGGTTCTCGCGCCACGCGCTCGTACTCTCCCTGTTGCTCACCTCCACCTCGGCGCTCGCGGGCTCGCAGTGGGTGCAGGCGCGCACGGTGCTCAACACGTGTGGTTACTTCAGCACCTCCCAGGCGGAGATCACCCTGACGTACCGCAACGATGATCTGCCCTGGGGCACCAGCGTGTTCCTCATCTACGGCTGGGGCGGCAGCGCGGGTCCGTCGAACCCGTTCGACTGGGCTCCGGCGCCGCAGACCGTCGAGGTCCCCGCCGTGGCTCCCTGGCACTGGGGCACCACGGTGACGGGGGTCATCCGGTCGCGCTCGTCCACGCAGTACACGAGCATCAACTACGTCTGGAAGGTGGTCCTCCCGGACGGGAGCGAGTTCTACGAGAAGGGCAACGGCTCCACCTACGGCTACTACGCCGCGGACTTCTCGCAGGTGCCCATGCCGTGCACGACCACCGCGGGCGTCTTCGTCGGCAATGCGACGCCGCTGACCATCACCACCGTCGTCAAGAACTGACGTCCATCACCCCCGCTCGCGCCACGGGGGCTCTCGAAGCAAACCCCCGCCTGACGTTGTACGTCACCGCGGGGGACCTTCTCGAAAAGGGGCTCGCGAGGTAGATCCTGTCGTCGAGGCCGGCACTCCGGCGGCCAGCAGGAGAGGGGGATGTCTTCGTGTTGAGCCAGCGTGGCGCCGAGCGGGAGTACCTTCATGAGGACCTGCGCAGCGGCTTGAAGACCGACACGCGCCTGGATGGCGTGACGCCGCATCTCGGGGTGGGGTGGATTGCCTGGGACAGTGGCTTTCGTGGCTCGGGCCTCCGCGTGGGGGACCGCATCGTCGCAATCGAGGGTGAGCCCGTCGTCAATCCGCCGGACCTGGCCACCCGGCAGCGCACCATTCCCACGCTGATTGGCCAGCACGCCGAGAACCAGACCTGGGCGCGTCAGGGGCGCAAGGAAGGGGACCCGGTCCGCTTGCGAGTCCTGCGCAGGCGCGCGCCAGGGGACGGCTGGGAGACGCTCGACATCAGCGGCACGCTGCGCCACGAGCGCCTCTGGAGCATCGGCGAGACGACGAAGCGAATCCTCGGGCCGGGCGGGCCCGAGCAGCTGGGCCGTGACGGCTTCGACGAGTCCTGGTCGGGCTGGGTCGACAAGCGTGTCTTCGAATGGGAGCGCCTGCTCGACGGGAGCTTCGGCATCTGGCGCACCTCGCGCGGGACGCGGATGGAGCTCGCCAATCACCTCGCGCACAAGGCGCGCGTGGACCACCTGGTCGAGCACTTCCCCGGTCCCCTGGCGACGGCGATGCGCGACGACTGGGAGCGGGTGCGTGACTGTCTCGACGGCGACCTCGTTGCGCTTGCCGAGGGCGCCCTCGACTTCCGCAACCGGGGCGAGGAGCAGGTCAAGGCCATCGGCCTCCAGGCCACCGCGGCCTGGAAGGCCCTGCTGGAGTCACGCGCCGCGGAGACCCTCGGCGCGTTTCCTGTCGTCGACCCCTTCCGAGGGGACCGCTCGGTGGTGACGGGCAAGCTGGTCGCGCTGCCGCAGGTGACCCAGCGTGAGTGGATTGTCGACATGGGCAAGGCCTACCTGGCCTGGAACCAGTCGGGGGCGTGGGTCTTCTGTCCTGTCGACACGCCGGCCATGGCCCGAATCTTCTCCGCCATGCAGCGCTACCAGCGGCACGTCTCTCCGTCGGTGCGCGTGGACATCGCCCTGCTCGGTCGCATCCTCCCGGACCCTCGGCTGCTCGCCGGCTCGGGGCGCACCGCCGCGGGCCTGGAGGTGGAGCCCGTCGCGGCGCTCATCGGCGGCGCGGTCTGCGTCGACGTCACCGACGCTCGCGAGGGTGGGCCCTTCTTCGCGGGGGAGGCGTCGCTGAGCCAGGAGACCGTCGGCCCGCTGTCCGACGACGCGAGCCCTCGCGAGGTGCTGGAGGCGATGGTCGCCGCCGTGAAGCGCGGAGACCAGGAGACCTGGAACGGCCTCTTCGCCGATTGGCGCGCCGTGCCCGATGAGCAGCGCCCCATCTACTACCCGGTCTACACCTGGAACGGCCGCGACAGCGAGTGGGTGCGCTCCCGGCGCCTGCTGCTCGACAAGGTCCTGGACGCGCGGGTGCACTGGTGCGGTGACGCGCGCACCGTCATCCGCGGTGACGAGGCCCCGGGGCTGCCGCGCATCGAGCAGGTCGAACTGGAGCTCGACCACGTCGGCCTCTTCGAGGGTGAGACGCGCACGTTCAACTCGGTCGAGGTGCACCGGCGCTGGGAGCTGCAGCGTCGCGCCGGTGGCCCCTGGCGCATCACCAGCCAGCAGAGTCTGTGAGGAGCACCCATGGGTGGGTATTCGAGCCGAGTCTCCGAGCTGCAGGACCAGATGACCCGTGCCGCCGAGGGGGCCCCGGACACGGTGAAGCGCGCCTTGGAGGAAGGCATCAAGCGGGCGGGGCGCGCGGCGGAGGACGCCCTGTCGTCCCTGTTGGATGTCAGCGAGCGCGCCAGCGCCAGCAACCTGGGCACCCAGCGCAAGTGGCAGGACCGCTGCGCCACGGCCCGGGCGGACATCAGCCGCGCCTTCGGTGACGCGGCCAAGGACCACCTGCTCACGCCCGCCCTCCAGCTGTTCTGGTACCAGGCGCTCGAGCACGAGATGGCCTTCTTCGACGCGCTCTCCAAGGTCCAGACGCCGCAGCGGCACGACGAGCTGCTCGTGCATCAGGACGTGCTCAACAAGCTGCTCGGGGAGCTGTGGGACAAGTGGACCTTCCTCCTGTCCAAGGACGTGAGCTTCGAGAACGACCAGCGGCAGGTGGTGCAGCAGGTCGCGCAGATGGCGCAGAAGATCGTCGACGACCTGGCCCCCGGCGCCGTCAAGCGCCTCTCCGAGGGCATCGCGCGCGCCACGTCGAAGTCGCTCGACAAGGCCCGCCAGCTCGATGACAAGCACCTGGGCGGCAAGGGCATCGACCTGGCCAAGCTCGTCACCTCGCTGTTCGATATCGACATCCCCGACGGCATCGACCGCGACCTGCTCGACGCGGTGCAGGGCGGCTCGGATGTCTATCAAACGCAGAAGGGCCACTACCGCTCGCTGGTGGCGACCTACCAGAGCCTGGTGCAGGCGGAGAAGGGCAGCGTCCTGCTGCTCTTCAACTCGACGCGGGCGGAGGTGCTCACCTACTACGACAAGAACGACCTGGGAAAAGCGCGCGTCCTGCTCGACCAGGCCAAGGGGTACCTCTCCGACTGGGCCTCCCGCGTGGCCACCTCCGCGCAGCGCAACGAGGCCTCGGGCTTCCGGGACAAGGTCTCCGCGGCGCTCGACACCGACTGGAAGCTCACCGAGGAGCTCGACGGCAAGTTCCGCGACAAGTTCAAGGGCATCTTCATCCAGTCGCTGGGCAGCGAGACCATCGAGCAGCTCGCGGAGTCGTATCTCTTCAGCAAGCACCTGGAGGAGGTCACCCGCAGGGGCGCGGCCAGCACGCTCAAGGCGCTGCCCGGGCGTCTGCAGAGCGAGGCGGACAGGGCCGTCGAGCAGGGGCTGCGGCCACTGGACGACCTGGTCGGCCGTGTCCCGGAGCAGGTGCGCGAGCTGGCGCGGATGGAGAACCAGGGGTTCAAGGAGCACGTGCGCGCGCGGCTCAAGGACCGCATCCAGACGCTGCTGCCCCTCATCACCGAGCTCGCCGAGTTCCTGGAGCCGAGCAACCTCTCCCGGGACTTCAGCCGCGACGAGCTGACGCGCACCCTTTGCTGAAGAAGACGAACCGGGAGGCCTCGTCAGAAGCCTCCCGGTCCGGTGTGTCACTCATGACGGTGGCAGCGCGGGTGCGCCGCTACCAATCATGTCGACTCAGAGCGCCGCGCAGGTGGAGGGCACCTGGAAGCCGTTGGTCGGCGTGGTGCTGGCCGAGCCACCGGAGACCGCGTTGCTGCCCAGACCGAAGGCGGCGAACGCCGTCCACAGGCGGCACACGTCCTCGCCGTTGTGCAGGGTGGTGGCGGCGCTGATGATGCCGTCGCGCACCTGGGTGAACGTCGGGCTGCAGGGCGTGCGCTTCAGGCCCTCGGTGAAGTACAGCATCATGCGCTGGTTACCCGCGTTGCCCTGGGCGTTGTACAGGTTCGCGTCGAAGCCCCACTGGTTGACGAGCGCCCAGTAGGCCTCCCACATGCCCTGGGTGAACACGGAGCCCACGCCGTGCGGCACGGCCATGCCGTTGATGCTCGCGTACGTCCACGTGTTGCGCGTGGAGTCGAGCGTGTACGGCTGGGTGCGGATGCCGTTGCCGTTGGTCGCCTGGTTCAGCGCGTACGTGCCCACGCCGCGAATCTTGTTCGCCGTGTCACCCGTGCGCGCCGTGTAGAAGAGCGAGAGGAAGTCGCTGATGCCCTCGCCCGGCTGCTGGCGGTTGGAGAGGCAGGACACGTTGCTCGGACCGCCGACGAGGCGGTTGGAGATGCCGTGGCCGTACTCGTGCACGATGATGCCGCTGTCGAGGTCGCCGTCCTTGTCCGGGTTGGGCGCCGTCCAGATGTACATCTGCATGCGCGGGCGGCTGCCGTCCGCGGGCGTGGAGAAGTTGGCGTTGTTGGTGCCGCTGCCGTCCTGCGCCTCGGCCTGGACGTAGTCGTTGCCCGCGCCGCCGCGGCCGTAGTTGTTCTGCTGGAAGTTACCGGCCACCTCGTTGAAGCCGTACTGGTACTGCACGTCGTGGATGATGTTGTTCCAGTAGAACAGGTTGGTGACGGCCGCCGGGATGTACGTGGAGGGCGCGCCGGAGAGGTTGATGGGGAAGACGCAGTTGATGGCCGCGCCGCAGTCCGGCTGGCCGGTGGTGGGCGGCGCGTTGTTGGCGTCGCGGTCCTCGTAGGCGTGGACGTTGTTGCCGCGGGGGATGGTGTACTCGGCGCCGGCGACGCCGTTGGTGTCATGCCAGCCGTAGGGCGAGGCGAGGGCGTTGGCGGGGTTGGTCACCGTGGTGCGACCGTCCGCGGGAGGCAGCGGCGTGGCGTGGTTGGGGCTCTCCACGGGCACGGGGTAGACCTGGTAGGAGTCCGCGGCCACCCAGTCGAAGCGCGTGAGCACCTCGCCCGTGTTGGCGTCCACCGTCACGTCGTAGTCGTGCTGCGAGTCCAGCGTGAACACCTGGAAGTGCCACACCAGGCGCGCCTCGCCGCGGCGCATGGGGAGGATGGCCAGCTGCGCGGTGATGGGCTCGCGCGACAGGCCGTCCACCTCGACGCCCGTGCGGCGCTGCACGCCCGCCTCGGCCTTCAGCGCGCGGGGCTGGGCCGCCAGCTCCACGCCCAGGTGCCGGGCGAGACCCGCGACGGCCTGACCCGCGTTGATGCGCGGCTCGGTGCCGGCGAGCGCCTTCTCGATGGAGGGCAGGAAGTCGCTGTGCACGCCCAGCACGCTGCCGTCCTTGGCGACGTTGACCTGGAGCTGCGCGTTGTAGACGGGCAGGCCCTTGAAGGTCTGGCGCAGATACAGGTGCGTGGCCCCGCTGACCTCGGAATAGACGCGGTCGGTGACCTCGAAGGTCGACACGTCGGAGATGCTCAGCCCGAGCGCCTCGTGGTGCTTCTGGACGAAGTCCAGCGCGATGGCCATCGGGTCACCGCTGCTGGGGCCCGTCAGCGCGCCCACCGGGTTGACCAGCGAGCGCACCGCGCCCGTCGACTCGTCCGTCTCCACCATCAGGTCCGGCACGCTGCGGCGCAGGGACTCGACGTGGGCCTTCTGCGCCGTCGAGAAGCCGAACCGCGCCTGCGCGTTGTAGCTGGTGCGCGCGTCGAAGTGACGCTCGCCCCCATGGGCATGCTCCGGCGCCACTGCGAACGCCGTGGACCCGGAGAGGGTCGCCGTGAAGACCACCGCCTGGAACAGCCGCCTTCGGTATGCACCTACGGACATGTCGTGCTCCTGCGCTGCGGGTGAAACCGCCCCGTGCGGGGCGGCACTGGGTGTATGAGGAGACACGTATTTCGCGTTTAATGCAAATCAACTGAAATACCTGAAAAATACGCTTAAATTGTAGATGTGGTAATGGCGCCGCCACGCGTCGCACGCGGACCGTGGAGCGGGACGGGCCCGGCGGGTGGGCTTGGCGTGGGGGCGGGGAGGGGACGGCGGCGCGCGTCAGGGTGGCAACTTCCCCAGCAATTTGGCGCTGTTCAGGTGGCGCTGGAGGGGACGGAGGTATCGCCAACGTCCTTGACGCTCCCGGGGGGCTGCGGTACACCGGCCCAGTCGCTCGCGGTGGTAGCTCAGTTGGTAGAGCACGAGCTTCCCAAGCTCGGGGTCGAGGGTTCGAATCCCTTCCGCCGCTCTGAAGGCCGGTAGTCCTGGAGGAAACTCGGGACTGCCGGCCTTCTGTATTTCCGGAGGCTGCGCGACTGCGGCATGGACTTGGGCCACGTTCTCCACATGTTCGGTTTGCGGTCACTGCGCGGATGGGTACCCGTTGCTTTGGGTTGGCCATGGACCCGAGCTTCTCGGGGTCGCGGGTTCGAATCCCGTCCGTAGTGCCGGTATCTCGACGTCCTTGAAGAGACTGGGTTTGCGTGGGTGCATGCGGCGCGTCTCGCTCACGCGAGCCATGCGTGTTCCATGGCTCGCGTGCCGTGTCGTCGGGTGGTGACGATGCGCCGGAGGGCTACATCGCGATGCAGCCGTAGACCTTCTCGTAGTGGGTGGTCTGGGTGCCGGTGAGCACGCGCTCGGGTTCGCTGCACCCGCACTGGAGCTCGCCGACCTTGGTGAGCTTCGCGGGCTCCGCGTAGTAGGTGATGACGTAGTCGCGGCCCGTGATGTCACGACACGGAATGGCCTGGGCCTCCGTCTCGGATTCGACGGTGGCGTCGCCGTCGACTCCGCCACAGCCCGCCATCCATCCCATCGCCAGCAGTCCCATCATGATTCGTGCGCGCATGTGTTTCTCCGTTCGGGGTGTGGAGGGGGTTACATCGTGCAGGTGTAGCGGACGAGGCAGCCGCCCGAGTACACCGGCGTGATGGTGCCGTTTTCGCAGAAGCCAGGGCCCGGGTAGACGATCTGGGGACAGTTGGCTTTGGCGGTCACGGGCGGGACACACTCGAAGCCGATGAGGCAGGTGCCCGAGTAGATGGGGAAGAGGGAACCGCCCTCGCACGGCGGAGGCATCACGGGCGGGCAGAGGGGAGGCGGCTTGCGGTCATCCGCCATGCTCGCGACGCTCTCTTCCGAGGTCTCCGCGACAGGTGCTTCCGGACCGCAACCAACCAGCGCCAACAGGCCGCACATCGCGGCGAGACGTCCAAGGGTGTTCATCCAGGCTCTCCGTGTCAGACCCGCCAAAGCGGCGGGCGTCCGGAGCCTCTACCAGCCGGGTCTGACGTCATCAAACCCGTCAGCTCGGGCCGGCGTGGCATGGCCAATCCGGATGAAGAGATGTAGAGACAATGTAACTCGGCGGTGGTGTCAGCGATTGAGCACCACGCTGGTGGAAAGCCTTGCTGTCAGGGCATCCTGTCGATGTCGTTCATGACGCCCACAGGGGCCGGCCTGCGCACCCAGAGGAATGCTTGATTCCTCTTCGCTCGTTGCCGCTCCTGACCACCCGTCTGCTCCTGCTCGTCTCGTTCTTGCTCGCCTCGATGGAGGCGTCCGCGGAGGAGCCGCCAGGCATTCGGGGGCAGCGCCATCTCATCCACCATTCGGCCGAGGGCCGGCAGGTGGTGCCGGTGGACCTCTCCGTGACGCCCATCGATGCGTGGGCCCGAGGCCCCGATGGCGTCTTCACCTCCGACCCCGGGCGGGGAGACTCCGACGGGTCCTTCGTCGTCCCGGACATCCCCCAGGCGCCACGTATCTTCTCCGCGTGGGCGAGCAACTGCCACGCTTCTCCAGCACCGAGCGCCGGTTGGACCTGAGCGAGCACGTGCTCGGTCGGACTGACCAGCGGACGCCGGAAGTCTCCACGCCCCTCGTGTTCGACGTGGCGCCCATGCACGCATGGCTCCCGAGGGACCTGCTACAGCTCACCTCCGCCAACGCGGGGATGGTCGTCATCGACCTGCACTCCCACTTCGACGGAGGGGAGCCGACGGGCGGCGACACGCAGCTCGCGCAGTCTTCGTTCAACCTCGCCTGGTCGTCCCTGAACAAGCTGGTGGCCGCGGCCCGGGGTGACACGGCGATGGTGACCCACCTGACGACCTCCGCGACGGGGGACTCGCGCTCCCTGACGGAGGTCTTCATCCCGCCTCCCTTCACCACGCTGGAGGGGCAGCGCACCGTCCTGCAGGGCGGCTTCACGCCGGTGCCCCAGACAAAGCGGCTCTCGTATGTCTTCCACGCGGCGGACTTCCTGCCCGTTGTCACGCAGGCGCACCCGCGGCCCGAGCAGACTCCCGGGCGTCATCCGGCGCTCGTGGTGAGTGTCCTTCCGGCGGGGAAGGGGCCGGGGTTCATGTCCAGCATCCCGGACCTGCTCAACGCTGATCTGCATGAAGGCGCTCCGGCGACGCCGCTCCGTTCCTGGCGCGAGGGCCGAGCGTCAGAGACAGTCCCCGCTCAATGGGCCGATGCTCAGGGGCCCCGTGCTCCAGCCGTACTCCGCGGGCTGTGGCCCTTCGCCCGGGACGAGCTGTAGCTCGAAGAAGAAGCGATTGCCCTGGTCGAAGGCGTACTTGCCGGCCAGCAGCTTCCACGGGCGCGCCGGCTCCTTCCCCGCCTTGATTTCCACGCCGCCTCCCAAGGGACGCCACTGGCCCGCGGGCTGCTCGGTCATGTCCTGGAGGGTCTCCATGACGCGCTTGTCCGCCGCGAGGGTGATGCTCTTCGGCAGTTGTCCCGGTCGGAGGAACCACCAGTCCGACGCAGTGCTCAGCACCTTCTCCCGGATGCCCTTCTCCTCCACCAGCACCGAGATGGCCTGACGCCACTTCTTGTATTCGTCACGCGCCTTGAGTGCCTTCAGTCCCTGGGTGTCTTCATCAATCTTCGGTAGGATGGCCTTGGCGTCGTGCTCCACCGCCTTCGACAGGTCGGCCAGCGCCAGGTAGATCCAATTGCGCTCGAAGGCGCAGTAGTCGAAGTCGTCCGCGTCCTCCTTGCCTTGGTTGAGCAGGGTGGTCGTCCTGGCCCGGTTGAGTCGTGCGTAGACGTTGGAGGGGTCCTGCTTCAGCGCTTTCTCGAAGAGCGCGTGAGCCTTCTTGTAGTCCCCCTTTCCATAGGCCGCGAAGCCCTGGGCATTGGCCTCGGGAGCCTTGGCGAGCGCGGGCTGGGTGAGTCCCAGACAGAGCATCAGGAGCAGCGAACCTCGGGTGGGCTTGGACAGGGACGTGGGCATCACGCCCACGGCTTCTAGCACAGTCCGTGTGGGCTGGAATGCGCCAT
This sequence comes from Myxococcus guangdongensis, assembly GCF_024198255.1. Lineage (NCBI taxonomy): Bacteria > Pseudomonadati > Myxococcota > Myxococcia > Myxococcales > Myxococcaceae > Myxococcus > Myxococcus guangdongensis. The sequence continues at coordinate 289,357 of NZ_JAJVKW010000001.1, read as the reverse complement.
GGTGAGACCTGTGGGCTTGGCTCTCCAGACGCCGAAGATGACCCGGCGCTGATTCACAGCCGTCGGACCGAATGCATGTTCTGGCTGGCGCAGCCAGATTCGAATGATACGTTTTGAGTGACTGGTCTTCACGGCGAGTCAATATCTCTGTCCCAACGGGGACGCGCGTCAGCGATTGGAATGTCCTGGTCGTCCCGAGGGGAATGGGTTTCCAGGAGCTTGGCTCCGAGGGCGACAATGCCCTCCTGCGCTTCGAAGCATCGGCCTCTCCTCTCAGCAGCACGGCGTGGTTGGTCTCGGCCCGTTTCAAGTACCCAGGGCGTGTCGCTCGTCCACTCGGGCCAGGCGAGCTACCTGCTGGTCTCTCGCGACGTGAGCTTCATCGGCTCCACCCTGCATGGCCAGAACTTCATGGCGCAGGGCAACACCTCCGTGAGCGACTGGTCGGTGCTCGTGATTCCCTCGAGCGTGGGCAACGAGGAGCCGGGCAGCGAGGGTGACAATGCCCTGCTGGGCTTCGACAGCGCTTTTGAGGTGGCGAACACCCACCAGTGGCGGTCGTTCGGGGCATTCAAGTACCGCTATCAGAACAGCGACGGCAGTTGGCAGGCCGGGCCGCTCGTCTACATCATCGTCCGCAACTGATTCAAAGCGAGGGGTGGTCGGGTGTGTCGCCCTTCCTGAGCACGCGGCGCGCTGCACCTGGGCGCGCCGTGGCTCGTCGCACCGGCCCGGGCGTTCCTTCGGAGAATCGCTCACCGAGCAGCTCGATGAATCGCGCCAGTGGAGCCGAGCGTTGGCGCGAGGCGCGGGTGACGGCGCTCCAGCGTCGCCGGATTCCCCGAGGCGTGAGTCGGACGGTCCGCAATCCCTGGCGTTGGGGCGGCAGCATCCACTCGGGGAGCGCCGTGACGCCGATGCCGCCGCGCACCAGCTCTATCAGCGCCTCGGTGAGGGGCACGGGGGAGACCCGCTGTGGCTCGAGTCCCGCGGGCCATAGCACCCGCGTGAAGACATCGAGCTGCTCCCGGGGCGCGGCGTAGGTGAGCAGGTGCTCGCGCACCAGGTCCTGCGCCGTGACATGCCCTCGTCGCGCGAAGGCGTGGGTTTCGGGGACCACCAGCATGAGTTCGTCCTCGAAGAGCGCTGTTCGCGCGAGCCGTGCCTGCTTCGGGACATCGGGAGTCAGGGCGAGGTCCAGCTGTCCCTCGAGCAGTGCCCCGAGCGGCTGCCGCGTGGCCTCCAGGACGATGCGCAGCTCGACGCGCGGGTGCTCCGACTGCCACTGCCCCAGGATGGGCGGCAGCCAGCCATAGGCGGTGTAGCAGCCGGTGCTGAGCCTCAAGAGGTCGTCCTGGGGATGCGCGCGGCACAGCGCCTCGGCCTGGGCCACTTCACTCAAGACCCGCCGCGCGGAGACCAGGAGCTTCTCGCCCGCGCCGGTCAGCAGCAGACGGCGTTGGCGGCGCTGGAAGAGCCGCACGCCCAGGCGCTCCTCCGCATCACGGAGCTGGTGGCTCAGGGCCGAGGACGTGAGGTGGAGCTGCCGGCTCGCGGCGGCCAGGCTTCCGGTGTCGGCGACCGCGGCGATCAACTTGAAGTGACGAAGCTCGAGCATGGCCCGGTCAGCTTCACATGAATGGGGTTCAGCATCTGGGTGAAATCGTTTCGCTGCGCTCAGCAGGCCGCGCTCCTTAACGTGGGGCACCACAGCCAGAGGAGCGGATGGATGCCGCGAACAGACAGCTTTCCGAGAGCGCAGGGCCCCTTCGTCCCCGTGGGGATCGACGACGTCGAACCCGTCATCGTGGGTCCCGGCTGCCTGCGCAGGGACCTGCCGAGCACCCCCGACGTGAGGGTCTGGGTCGTGGACATGGCCCCGGGGAGTCAGTGGCCCTTCGTGGACGTCCACGACACGGGGGAGGAGGTCTTCGTGCTGAGCGGTGAGCTCATCGAGGGAGCGCAGCGCCTGGGTCCGGGTTCGTACCTGTTCTTCCCTCCGGCGAGCTGTCATCAGCCGAGGACGGAGACAGGGGTGCGTCTCTTCGGCATCAACCCCGTGCGTGCTCCGGAGGCGCGATGAACCGGCGAGGCTTCTTGCGAGCGGCGGCCTCGCTCTCGGCGGGGGCGGTCCTGCTTCCTCCCGGCCTGGGCCGGGCGGCGAAGCCCGTGGAGCCCGAGTCGCTTCGCGCCCAGCGCCTGGCGTGGGCCGGAGTGCGGTTGCGACTGGGGAAGGACACGCTCTTCCTGGACCCGCTGATTGACTCCACCGTGTGGGGTGCGGCGCTGAAGGACCCGCTGGTCCCGATGGAGGTGGGGGCGGGCAATCGCTACGTCCTGGTGACGCATCGTCACCCCGACCACTTCGACCGCCAGGCCGTCCGGCAGGCGTTGGGGGACACGGGGACGCTGGTGTGCGGCCCGGACATGGCGGCGACGGCCGCTGCCTCGGGCTTCCGGGTGCGGCCCGCGCCGCTCCATGAGCCGGTGCTGCTCAACGAGTTCACCGCGACGGCTGTCCCCGCGGTGGATGGCTATGGCGACCCCCAGGTGTCGTGGATTGTCTCCGGGGGCGGGCGCCGCATCATCCACTGTGGGGACACGCTGTGGCATGGCTCCTGGTGGAGCATCGGCCGTCAGTTCGGCCCCTTCGATGCGGCCTTCCTGCCCATCAACGGCGCGCGCTTCGGTTGGCGCAAGCCCGTCAGTGACGTGCACGGCGTCCTGACGCCCGAGCAGGCGGTGGCCGCGGCGAAGGTGTTGGGCGCGAAGCTCCTGGTGCCCATTCACTACGGCGTCGCGCCCTCCGAGGACTACCGGGAGGTCCCCGACGCGGAAGCGCTGCTCCTCACCGCCGCCCGAGCACGAAAGGTGGACGTGGAGCTCGCGCGCCCCGGCGAGTGGCTGACCTGGCGACCCCGTGCCTGATGCGGACCTGTCTCGCGCGATATCGGGCGGAGCGAGGCGGTGATGGACGAGCGTCGTGCTGGACCCGTCTGGCTCGACGCGCGAGATTCGAGGCGTGGGTATTCATGAGGCCAGGCGGGTGGACGTCACCCGCTCAGGACCTCCAGGAAAGGCGCCCGTGACCGCAGCTCAGACACTCCGTTTCGAACGCTATCGCGAGGTCCATCGTGGGGATGCCCGCACCGTCATCGAGCGGTGCGAGCTGGTGCCGCCCCAGGGCGTCGACCCGCTGTCCTTGAAGCTCCTCTTCCTGCCGTACTTCGGCGAGACGAAGCCCGACACCACGCTGGGCGCGTTCCTGGAGGAGCAGGAGGCACATGCAGGGAGTGCCGAGCGGGCGCCGTTCCCCTCGAACCTGGAAGGCTATCTGCGCCACCCGGCCTCGGAGCGCCGCGAGTTCCGCACGCTCGTCGAGCCCCAATCCCCGTTCAGGGACCTCCTCGTCGTGAGGCGCGGTGAGGCACGGTGGTACGTCGACGAGGTCTTCTACCGTCTCGAGGGGCTGCCTGGCTGGGCCCCAGGGGCGTGCACGGACGTCGTCGAAGGTCGGTTCGAGGACTTCCTCCGCTTCTCCCCGCTGGTCCAGTTGCGTCTGCACGAAGGGCTCCCGTGGCTCGCGCATCCGGAAGCCGCGCCCGCGCGCTCCGCGGATGACCGCGTCCTCGAGTTGTCGAAGTCACCCGGTCTCCCCAACACGAGGAGCTTCTCGCTCACCGTCTTCCGGAGCGGCCGCTTCCTCCGTCGCTCCACCTTGGAAGGTGAGCAGTCCGGCGCTGATGTCCATCGGCTCACGACGCTGCTCATCGCCGCGAGCCGGATTGCGCCCATCCAAGCGTTTCCGAAGCCGCTGGGCTTCGCTCACGACGCACAGACGCTGTCCGTCTCCTTCCCCGTGGAGCGAGGGCTCGAGAGCGTCACGCTGGACGAGGATGCGCCGGCCGATGTCATGGCCTTCGCACGGCAGGTGGCCGCGGCCTACGACCTGGAGTTCTGAGCCGGTGACTCAGCGGCGCGAACGTCGGGGCCGCCGTACGGCGCGCACCTTGCCGCTCGTGCCGCCGCCGGCATAGAGCACGTCGCCGCCGTCGGACTCCAACCCGGTGATGCTCACGCCCTCGGGCATCGTGAGCCTGACGAGCACGCGCCCGTCCACCGGGTCGAGTCGCCGGAGGTCGCTCGTGCCATCCTCCAGCGTGCCGTGCCACAGCTCGTCCTGCGCCCAGGTGACACCGGTGACGAAGCGGTTGGATTCGAGCGTGCGGAGGACAGCCCCTGTCTCGGGGTCGATGCGATGGATTCTCCGGGCGTGGTACTCGCCCACCCACAGCGAGCCCTCGGCCCAGGTGAGCCCGGAGTCATCACCCTTGCCGGGCGCGGGAATCGTCTTCAGCACCTGGCCCGTCTCGGGGGCCACCTTCCGGATGACGCCCCCGGCGAGCTGGTAGAGGTGGCGCCCATCGAAGGCGGTCCCCGCGTCACAGGCCACCGCGAGCGTGCGCACGGGCTGGCCGCTCGCGGGGTCGAAGGCTTGGAGTCCTTCGTCTCCCGCGAACCAGACGCGCGCGCCGTCATACGTGACGCCATGGACGCGCGCCGCGCCGTCGAAGGGGCCGTACTCGCGGAGGACCTCCGCCGGCTGCGTCTCCTCGACTTCGCCCCGATGCTTGTCCATGGCCCGCTCCATCCCCTTCGTCCCGCTCTAGCCCGGCAGGGGCGAGGCGGGGAGTAACAATGTCGTCGTGAACCCACTGAGCGGAGGGGCCACCCAGCGCCGTGCCCGGCCTCGTCCCAACACGCGGGCCTGTCCGGTCGCTTCCAGGGTGGTGAGCGCGCGCTGCACCGTGCGCTGACTGGCTCCGAGCGCGAGTGCGAGCGCGGAGGTCGACCAGTGCTCCCCATCCGCGAGCAATGCCAGGACAGCCCCTCCCGCGCCTTCGACGGGGGGCGCCAGGACGCGGACCTCCACCGCTCGCCGAGGCTCCAGGACGAAGCCCTGGGGCGTGGCCTGGATTCCCGCCACCTCGTGCACCTGGGCGCGCAGCCGGCCCATCTCGACGCGCAACCGCGCGCGATGTGAGGCGTTCATCCTCCGCGCGCCGAACACCTGCCGGACGAGTTCCTCGCGCGAGGAGTCTTTCGGCCAGGCCTCGGCCAGCACCCGCAGCAGCGAGAACAGGATGGGGCGCGTGGACAGCGTCACGACGCGTGGGCCGGCGCGGAGCACTCGACGGCAGGCGTCGACGACCAGGTGCTCCGACTCGAGGAGGGCTTCGACCTCATCGAGCACGACGGGCTGGGCTTCACCTCGTGAGAGGACTCGCGCCGCGGGGAGGTCCAGGGCGCGGGCGGCCTGCTCCACCTCCGCGAAGAGCGCGGGAATGCGGGCGCGCCTCGCGGAGGTACGTGCCTGCTCCAGGGCTGGGCGCGCGACGCGAGGTGTTCCTCTGCGCACGGCCACCTCGAACGTCAGGAGCCACGCGAGTGTCGACGGCATCGCGGGCAGGCCCTCCCGCTCCAGCGCGGACAGGGTTCGCTCCGCCTCCTCGATGCGTCCCAGCAAGAGGGCATGTCGCGCCCGCAGGAGCCGCGTGTAGCGAGCGTTCTCGGTGTCCCCGTGGTGTGTGAAGACGAGAAGGGCTTCGTCGAGCGCGAGGTCGATGCCCTCGAGCTCCCGAGCCGCGAGCGCCACCTCCGCCCGCGCGACGCCACAGCGCGCCCGTGCGAGCGCGTCCCCGGGGCCATACGCCCGCGCGGCCCGCTTCAGCAGCGCTGCCGCCTGGGTGAGCTCACCCAGTTGCGCCATCGCGATGCCCCTCAGGGCCAACGCGGGCGCGTCCTCGCGCAGCGCCACCCGTTGGAGCGCACCCAAGGGGTCTCCTTCGCGAAGGGCTCGGGCCGCCACGCTGACGAGCGCATCCATGCGGAGCATCCTCCGGCAGTCCTTCCACGTTGGGAAGCCCGTCGTCTTTGTTACTCCCGACCCACGCGCTCGGACCGCTACGTCTGGGGACATCCAACCCGAGGAGGGGACCCATGCCCCAGAACCTGATGGAGTCGAAGAGTGAGTGGCTGGCCGCGCGCAAGGCGCTGCTGGCGAAGGAGAAGGCGCTGACCCGGATGCACGATGAATTGAGCGCCGAGCGTCGAATCCTGCCGTGGCTGCGAGTGACGGAGCCCTACACGTTCGACAGCGCCGATGGACCGAGGACGCTGTCACAGCTCTTCGAAGGGCAGAGCCAGCTCATCGTCTACCACTTCATGTTCGCTCCGGAGTGGGAGGTTGGTTGTAAGAGCTGCTCCTTCTGGGCGGACTCCTTCAACGGCGCCGTCGAGCACCTGGCTCAACGCGACGTCCGTTTCACGGCGGTCTCCCGTGCACCGTTGTCCAAGCTCCAGGCGTTCCAGCGAAGGATGGGGTGGAGCTTCCCGTGGGTGTCGTCCCAGACGAGCGGCTTCAACTTCGACTTCAACGTGTCCTTCCCTCCGGAAGCGCTGGCGAGCGGCGAAGCCGTCTACAACTACGAACCGCTGAAACACTCCGACACGGAGATGCCGGGGTTCAGCGTCTTCGCGAAGGACGCGCGCGGCGACGTGTTCCACACCTACGGCACCTACGGGCGAGGCATCGAGGTCGCCAACGCCACCTATCAGTTGCTCGACTTCGTGCCGAAGGGGCGCGACGAGGACGGGCTGTCCTTCTCGATGAGCTGGGTCCGTTTGCGGGACCAGTATGGGCGCTGACCGCGCGGCGGCCAGACGCGTGCCGGGCGTGTCGCTGGTCCTGGGGCTGCTGGCCGCGCTCCTCCCGAAGTGTCCCCTGTGCATCGCCACCTGGCTGTCATTGCTCGGCTTCACTGCGGGCGTCGCCGGCGGAATCGGGACGATGGTCCGCCCGTTGGGCACCTGCGTGGCGGTGGTCTCCCTGGGGTTCCTCCTCGCGCGGCGTCTGCGGCGGCGCAGGTAGGCGGTCCAGGGCGGAGGCATGCCGCGGACCGCCGTCTATTTCGCGGCGCGAGGCGGCCCGGGTTCTACTCCGCGCTCGTGGCCAATTCCGCCGGGGGCGCCAACCCGCCAGGGGGCTGTGAGGTGCATACCCCATATTCGTTGTCACAGTCGTTCTGCTTCGCGTCGCGAGCGCGTTCGTCCCCCTCCAGTGAGGCCAGGTAATAGCAGTAGGCGTATTGTTCCTCGCAGGTGTCCGCCAGCGCGGGAGGGGCCCACAAGGTCGATGCGGCAAGCGGGACTCCGAGGAATCGCATCCACGTGAAAGACATGTACAGCTCCTTTCCGGAGTCCCTGACTCTGTCATCTTCCAACAGACACGGCCAGCGACTGACGCAATCGCTCAAGGGGGCGCATCCGCTGCGCGGCTGGAGGCGCAGGTTGTCAAACGCCAGGAGGTCCTGTTTGAATCAGATGTGTGGAATTCGCACGTCAAGTCCTGAAGGACTCCACGCACACCTGCAACGCATGTGAGAGTGCGCCGATGTGGCCATGGTGATCCCCTGGCCCGAGATTGGGGAGCTCCCTTCGGATCCTCCCTGACGCTTTCGAGGGGGCGTCATGACGTCCCGGGTAATCGCGCGGCGGATGCCTCCGTGGGCAGAGTGTCGGGCATGAGCTCCGTCATCTTCCGCGGCCCGAGACTCTTCAAGGCGGCGATGCGTGTCTGGCCTCCCTATTGGGGCACTGGCATCGCCGTCGAGGAGGTCGACCCCCGCTGGCGCAGCGCGACGGTGCGCCTGCGCCAGCGCTTCTACAACGCCAACGCCTTCGGGTCCCACTTCGGCGGGAGCCTCTATGCGATGTGTGACCCTCACTACGCGCTGCTGCTGATTCCGCTGCTCGGACGCGGCTACGTCATCTGGGACAAGGCGGCGAGCATCGAGTTCCTCAAGCCCGCGCGGGGCACTGTCACCGCCGTGTTCGACTGGAGCGACGCGCAGCTCGAGGAGATTCGCGAGAAGACGAAGGGCGGGGAGAAGTTCGAACCTCGACGGACGCTGGAGATCCTCGACGCCGCGGGCGAGGCCGTCGCCCGCGTGCACAAGACGCTCTACGTCCGACGGCGGGAGAGCCCACGCCCCGCACCGCACACCCCGCAGCCGCTCGTTCTCTCGGGCTCTCACAAACGTGCATCAATGACAAACACATCGGTGGCCGAACGCGTTGACGGGTCGCGCGAGGATATCTAGACAATTCCTCGCCTCCTGGATGCGGTTGTCCCCTCAGGAAGGCTTGAAGGAGCTGTCATGAAGCGACATGTCGTTTGGCTGGCCATCCTCGCCGTGCTGGGTTCTGGTTTCATGGGCTGCGGCCCCGGCACGGAGGCCCCCGAAGTCCCCGCGGGTGAGACGTCGCAACCCCCTGTCTCGGATGACGTCTCGTCCGAGGACAGACCCGTCGAGGCGTTCGCGCGCAACTGCAAGACGACCTGCTCGGGCGTCACCGCGAGCGGCGGTACCTGCAACGTCGTCGGCTTCGGCTCCACCACGTTCCTGGGGGGCTGCAAGAAGGCGTGCCGGTTCGCGCGCCAGGACGCCGACGCGAAGGCGGCCAGCTACGGCTGTCAGCTCGCGCAGTGCAGCGACGCGTGTAACTAGCGCCTGAGCCGTGCACCGGGCCGGGGACCTCGGGCGTCCTGCCTTGCGTCCCCGGCCTTCCAGGGCACCGGTGTGTTTTGCCCTGCTCGCTTCGCGCGTACACTCCCGCGCGTGAGGTTCTCTCCCGACGACCTGGCGGCGCTCGCCTCCGATGAGACAGACACCGTTCGTCTTCGTCTCGCTCGGAGGCTGCTTGGACGGGGTGACCCTCGGGGCGCGTTCATCGAAGTGCAGTGCGCGCTCGCCCGCGCTGGGGCGCAGTCTCCCGCTCGGCTCCGGGAGGAAGAGGCCGCGTTGCTCGCCGAACACCAGGCGTCATGGCTCGCGGAGCTCGGGTTGCTCCCGGGGGATGCCGTGTTCTCACGGGGGTTTGTCGACCACGTCACGCTGGACGCACGCCGCGCCCGTGGCGTCTACGCACGACTCGTCCGTCACGAACCCGTTCGTGCGCTGCGCCTGCTCGTGGACTTCACGGGCTCCGAGGTGGAGCTCCCGCTGCTCCTCGAGGAGATTCGTCAGGCCGGTCTTGCTCCCTCTCTGGAGCAACTCCTCGTCGACCGGAAGAACTACTGGGACGTCATCTCCGATGATGAGCTCCAGCTACAACGGCAGGGCACGCGAGTGCTCGGGCTCTCACTGGACGTCCAGGACCTCTCCCGTCCCCACGCGGGGCTCGAGTTGTTGGACATCGCGCTCGGGGACTCCGAGGCCGCGCGGCTCGAGACGCTCGACGTCCAACTCCTCGCGCGCGGGGAGAGCTCCTTCGACGCGCTCCTCCAGACGCTGGAGCGTGCGGGCCCGCGGCCCACGTTGCGTGACTGGCGCCTGTCGTTCTCCAGTCCCAGCGGGAAGGAGAGCATTCGCTGGGTCCAGCTCGGCTCCCTCGCGCGCCTGCTGTCCCTGTACCCAGTGCTCCAGACACTCGTGCTCCCCATGGCGGAGCTCCCCACGGAGCACGTCGAGCACTCGGAGCTGCGTGAGCTGTCGCTCCATTGGCTGGGCCTCACGCCCTGTGGTCCCTCGGACCTGTCGCAATGGAAGCGCGCGCCGGTGCCCAAGGGGAGCGGGCTCCAGCTCTTGCGAGACGCCCGGCTCCCGCGACTCGAGAGACTGCACGTCGACTTCCAATACGCGTGGTACATCGCGTGGACCCCAGAAGACCTGGCGCCGCTCCTCGACGCCGACGGGCTGCCCGCCCTGCGTCAGCTCGAGCTGCACAACTGCGAGTTCGGCGATGTGCTGTGTCGCGAGCTGGTCCGCATGAAGCACGCCTCCCAGCTCGAGGTGCTCGACCTGACCGGGGCCATCCTCTCGGACGAGGGCGCGCTCGTGCTCCTCCGTCATCGCGACCGCTTCCCCCAACTGCGGCGGCTCGTCTGTGGCCCCTGGGGGCTCTCCGAAGCCTTGTGGGCCGAGCTGCGGGAACGGTATCCCATCGATTCTTGAATTCCGATGGTGCGGGAGGTGTCGGGCCGCATGACAGGGCAAGTGGCGGCGGATAGCGTCGGTGCACCAGGCATCTTCCTGGCTCGTGGTCGGAGCAAGCATGGCGACGCAGTCGAATGAGGGAACGGTGACGCAGGCGGTGGAGCGGCTGAAGTCCTTCGTGGAGACGAAGGAGGGCATGTCCGTGGAGTTCTCCGCGCCGGTGGACGCCGAGGCGGTGGCGGGGCTGGAGGCGAAGTACAAGCTGAAGCTGCCCCCCAGCTACGTGCGCTTCATCACCACGCTCGGCACCTTCAAGGTGGAGTATGGCGGGCAGGAGCTCATCGGGATGGAGGAGCCGGGGCTGCTGCGCGCCGCCGCGCCGGACCCTTCGGACGCCGTGGACGGCGACGACTCCGAGGTCGCGGACGCCATCAACCAGGCCCTGTTCTTCCAGCGTCGCGATGACGACTCGGTGGAGAACTTCTGGTGCTTCAACCCGCGCGCCCGCTCCGCGGAAGGCGAGCTGGCCGTCGTCGCGTACAGCCATGACGAGGCCTTCAGCCTCCCCGAGGGCGAGGCCGACGCGGAGGACTTCCGCGACTTCTCGACCCACATCGTCAAGGTCATCGACGACTTCATCGAGACCTACGCGGAGGCGTAGTCCTCGGCGCCAGGCGCGTGCGGGGGCTCCCCGCCGCGCCAACGGGGGAGTCCCATGAAGGTCTGCACCGCGATGCTTCGCTACCATCTGGGCCAGGTCACCCTGACCTACTTCGTCGACCACTCCGAGATGCCCGAAGACCTCGGTGAGCTCGACAGCTACATCGAGACGATGCGCTACGGTGCACAGGCCTCGGGCGACCTGCCCTGGTTGCTGCTGGGCTTGCGGCAACTCCTCCATGACCCGAGCGTCGACCTCGCGGCCTATGGTGGCGGCGTGTTCCCCCTCGGCGACGGCGACATGCGGGACATCATCATCCGGGTGCTCAACAGGCTCGACGCCCGCCGTGGGATTTCGGCGCCCGATGTCCCGGTCCAGCTCGAGAGCATGGGCGGCGAGCTCTGGCGGACGTACCGCGACAGCTGAGGGCCCTGGTCCTGATGCGCTGACTGCTCGGAGTCCCACCGCGACGGGTCCCACACCTTCGGGCGCACTTGAGGAGCCGGGCCTCAATCCCTACCTTCCGCCGCTGGCCTCGGAAGGAGCGGACATGCGTGTCAGGAATGGTGGTGCCCTGGGGTGGATGGCTTTGATGGCCATGGGCTGCGGGGGACTCGCGGTGGAGTCTCATGACGTGACGGCCCAGGCCTGCCCGCCCGGTGTGGCCTCGAGGACGCGGGTGGTCAATCCACCGGGGGCCTCCAGCTTCACTCACCTGGACGGCCTCACCGACGTCCAGGGGACGCTCTACTTCACGCTCGCCGCGCCCGGGGGTGGCTTGGTGTTGTGGCGAAGCGATGGCACCGAGGCGGGCACCGTCCAGGTGCGGGCCTTCCCCGCGGGAGTCTTCGCGGAGGGCACTCCGGCGGCGGTGGGCAACACGCTCTTCTTCCAGCTCGCCGACACGGCGACGGGAATGGTCCAGCTGTGGACCAGTGACGGGACGTCGGCGGGAACCCGCTTCGTCAAGGCCTTCACGCCGGACTTCAACGGCCCCGCGCTGCGCGCCGTGACAGGCATCCACGGCCGGCTGGTCTTCTTCCACCTGGGCGCCTCGGGAGGCCCGGCGCTGTGGAGCTCGGATGGGACGAGCGCGGGGACGGTGCTTCTCTCGAACCTCCCGGGGGTCCTGGGGCTCTCCTTCGAAAGGACCCTGCGCGTCGGCGATGCGCTGTTGTTCTTCCGCTCGCAAGGCGCGGCCACGACGCTGTGGCGCACGGACGGCACGAAGGAGGGGACCACGCCCCTCAAGCAACTGGACGCGGGCCCCGTGGGCATCGAGCAGGTGGGACACGCGGAGGGCCAGGGGCTGTTCGTTCTTCTCGACGGGGCGAACCACGAGGTGTGGAGGACGAATGGCACGGCCGCGGGCACGCTCCGACTGGACACCTTCGGCCAGCGCGTCCGCCTGGTGGGAGGGCTGGGCTCGAAGGTGTACGTGGCCCAGGCTGCGCAGCTCTACGGGCTCTCGCTGAGTGGCGGTGGAAGGACGCTCGTCGCCACACTGCCGCGCGACAACCCGGACCAGCTCCCCGAGGTGCTGCGGACCACGGCCTCCGGAGACTCGCTGTATTTCTCGGTCGGCCTCAACGGCCTGAGTCCCGTGCCCGACGACGTGCGGCTCTGGGTGACGAACGGCACGGCCGCGGGGACCCAGGAGCTCTTCCGCTCACTGCATCGCGGTGACACCTCCTCTTCACCCGTGTTCGCCACGGGCTCGGGGGCCGTCCTCTTCACCGGCTCACGGGACGGCACGGCCCCGCGGCCCTGGTTCACGCGAGGCACGCCGGCGACGACGGGACAGCTCGCGCAGGTCGACGTCCCGGCGGTGCTCGGGCTGGGGCCCGAGCCCTTCGTTCGCGCGGGCAGCCGCGTGTTCTTCCCCGCCATCGATGACACCGGCCTGGAGCAGCTCTGGTCCGTGCCGGCGTCGTTTTCGTGTCCTCCGGGCGTGGCCGAATCCCTGTAGACGCTATCGGCTCAGCGGGTCATCGGGCCGGGTTCCCCGGTCCAGCTCATCGCGGTCGAAGATGCCGTCCAGGTCCCGGTCGATGCCGATGCGCACCTCCGAGCCCTTGGGCACCACGGTGTACGTCAGCTCGTTGCCGGGCAGCGCCATCGTCTGGAGCTGCGCCGCGGTGACGGTCTCCGCCAGGCGGTCGGACTGGAACAGCCCTCCGCCCACGTAGGTGGCGCCGCGCGCGATGCCACCCTGGTTGCCCTTCGCCACCAGGCCCACCTTGCCGCTGTCGGCGAGGGCCTGGAACGAGGCCAGGGTGCTCGCCTGCGCGGGCGTGGGGCTCGCCGTGGTCAGCGTCACCTGCCGGCCCACCGCCGCGTGCGTGTCCTTGCTGTCCGGCCCGGGCGGCTCCGCCACCGTCGTCGTGGAGCCCTTGGGCAGGTCCGAGCCGGAGAAGGCCAGCATGAACGCCACCATGTCCGCGACCTCCTGGTCGCTCTGGAGCGTGAACACCGGCTCGGTGATGAAGCGCGCGATGGAGTCCACGCTGCCGTCGTGCGAGAAGCCGAAGCCCGCCAGGTTCGACGTCTGGGTGAACTCCATGCCGACCTTCTCGTAGAGGTTGCGCAGCTGCGAAATCTTCATCGTCACGTTGGTGAAGCCATCCACGGAGACGAGCCCCGTGTGACGCTCGCCGTTGGGCCCCGCGTTGACGGGCAGGAACTGGCTCCCGTTCCATCGCACGTCCGCGCCCAGGCCCGTGGGCAGGGTGTGACACGTCGAGCAGGCGAAGACGCCTGAGTCCAGCAGGCGCGGGGGCCGATAGATGCGCAGGCCGTTCACCGCGTTCCCGTTGGGCAGCGGCTGCCCCGCGGCGCCGAAGCGCCCCGTGGTGAAGTGCCCGGGCAAGGGCAGGCTCGTGGGCAGCGAGTTGTCGAGGTTCCGGAAGGGGTTGGGCGGGAAGGTGAGCGTCGCGAGGAAGTCCTCGAACTGCTGCATCTCGATGACGGTGAGCTGCGTGTCGTCCCCCTGGAGGCTGACGAAGGCGCCGTTGAACTCCTCGATGCCCGCGCGGTCTCCGCGCCAGTGCAGGGGCTCCTTGCCGATGAGGTCCTGGAGCGTCTGCGTGGTCATCGGGCCCTTCATCGCGTGCCACGGCTGGAAGTTCGACGTGAGCCCGGGGATGCCCATGCCCAGGTTCTGTCCGGTGACGGCCTTCATCTCGCCGGCGGGGTCTCCCAGGTCCCACGCGAGCCGGTCGAGCCGGCCATCGATGTGGCACGACGCGCACGACACGTGTCCGAGGCCCGAGCCCGTGTGCGTGTCATAGAGGTGCCTGCGGCCCACCTTGATGGCGCCAGGGGAGGGGTCGAAGAACGGCACCCGCGCCACCTCGGTGTTCGAGGTGGTGTCGACCAGTGAGATGCTCGCGGCGAACTTGTTGAGCACGTAGAGCCGCGTCCCGGAGAGCACCACGCCCGTGGGGCCCTCGCCCACCGTCACCTGGGTGATCCGGCCGCCCGCGTCGTCCATGACGGCGACGTTGTTGGAGCCCATGCCGGTGATGTAGACGCGGCTGCCGTCCACGTTCCAGGCGAGCCCCCGCGGGTCTCCCATCGCGAGCCGCCGCGTCGCCTGCGGCACGGTGCCCGTGGTGTACGTCAGGTGCGGATTGAGGTCGAAGCGGGAGACGACGGAGGGATTGTTCGGGTCGAACGCGGCGGCGAGCACGCGCAGGAAGCGGCCCTTGATGTTGGGCTCGAAGCGGACCTCGTTCACCGCGTCCGTGCCCACCACGACGACATGGCCGCCCGGGTGGACGGCCAACGCCATGTTCAGGTTCATCGTCCCGCTGGCGTACGTGACGGCCAGCGTGGACGCGTTGATGATGGCCACGTCGCGGTCCGGGAGGTCCCAGCCGGGGCGTCGTCCGGACGCGGAGGCGTTGCTGCCCGAGACGACGCTCGTCCAGTCCCGGCTGTTGTCGTCCATCCACTGGCCGCTGGCGTTCTTCTTCACGATGAGCGCCACGGGAGGAGGCGCGGGCGTGCCACTGCGCCTGGGCGGGTTGAAGGCGTTGCCAGCGTTGGGGGGAGGGTTGACGCCGCCGTAGGGGCCGAGCCCGCCGCTCACCACGTTGGGAGGAAATCCTCCGCCGCCCATCGCGTTGCCACCGCCGAGCACCGTGCTGCGATTGCCGGACTCGAAGAAGGCGACGTAGACGTGGGTGCCCGCCGCGTTGGTGGCGAGCGCGCGCGGCTCCTCTCCGAGCAGCGCCAGTCGCGTGGGCGTGGCGAGCGGATTGGCCGGGTCCAGCACCAGCACGCGGTTGACCTGGGAGCAGGAGATGAACGCGCGCTGAGGAGCGCCCGCGAAGATGACGTCCGCGGGTTCGTCATCCGTGGGGAGGGTGGCCCGCACGTTGAGCGTGGTGAGGTCCACGATGCTGACGCTGTCGGAGACATGGTTGACCACCCAGGCCTCGGTGTTGCTCCGGGCGCGCACGGACACGGGGTCCAGGCCCACCGGGATGGAGGCTGTGAGCACCGGCGTGCCGCCCGTCACGGAGAACACCATGAGGCGGTTGTCCGCCGTGTTCACCGCGAGCAGGCGCGTGCCGTCCGGCGTCAGCTCCAGCGGGTGGACGTGGGGATGCTCCCAGTTCACGAACGAGCCCGGTGACTGGGCCCGCGCCACGCTCGCCACCAGCACCACGCACAGCAACAACGAGAGCCGCACCTCTCGGACACAGGGCATGGAACCTCCCGCGCGACACGCTCGTTCGCGCATGGATGGAGAATTCGTTTTTAACTGCTAAAACAGGATATCCTGAGATGAATGAGTCTTTAGCACGGCCCGCTGACGCGTGTTGCGGGGCGTCGTAGGGAGCGGGTCGCGCCCATTCCCTTCCAACCGCTAGCATGGGCCTCCGCAGTGGCACGGACGTGTGATGACTCTGTCCTTGCCGCGCTGGGGGGACCTCATGAGCGAGTGGCCAGGCGTGAATCCAGAAGACCCGTTACCGGAGCGTGTCTTCGAAGTGCTTGGGAAGCGTCGATTCGGGGACCCGCTCTTGAGCGATGCCAATCGAGCGCGAGCGCTCGCGGCGATGCTTGGGCGGGCACGAGGGGCGAGTCGTCCTTCCGACCTCAAGCTCAGCTTCACGGCGGATGCCGTGCTGGAGACGGCATGGGCGCACGCGGGGGGAGCCGCGATGTCCCCCCTCCACTTGCTGAAGGGCTTTTTCTGGGTGGGTTCCCACGACCGGGACACCGCCGCGACCTATCTCCATCAGGTCGCTGTCGAGATTCCCCCGCTGCATCCATGGCTGGGGCTCTCGGGTCCTCCTCCGTCGAACGTCTCCGGGGTCTTGATGCATGAGTCCCTGGCTCCCTTTCTCAGGGCGGCTCGGATCTACGCCGGGTTCATGGGCCTCAGCCCGAGGGAGGTTCACGCCCGGCATCTTGCCGCGGCGCTCATCGCGCCCGTGCCCAAGGGGCACTCCGCGCTCGAGTTGGCGCTGGCCGAACACCTGGGTTCCATCGAGGAGGCTTTCGCTGTGCTTCGCAGCCTCCGTCGGGGGATGGAGCGGTTGCTCGAGGATGCGGCCGCCTCGTACGACCCTCCCGGCGCCTGGCGCATCGTCTTCAATCTTCCCTCCATCCTGAGCGGGCTGGCCTCCGAGGCGCCGAGCCCCGAGGTGTCGCCCCCCGCCAGCCAGCGCGCTCCTTCCGAGGCGCCCGGGATTGCCTCATCGAGTGGCTCGGACTTCTTGTTGGAGCCGGTCGCGGGCATCCGCTCGGACATCGTGGACGGCGTGGACCTGGCGGACCGGCTGAACATCGAGCCCGATGTGAACGCCCTCTGCTCCATCATCGCCGCCCGCTCCGTCGAGCCGCCGCTGGCCATCGGGCTCTTCGGTGACTGGGGGACGGGCAAGAGCTTCTTCATGTCGAAGATGGAGAAGCGACTCCGGGAGATCTGCGCACAGCCGTCCCCCGCGGAGGACTCGAGCGGCAAGCCCTACTACTTCCGCGACATCGCGCAGATTCGCTTCAATGCCTGGCACTACTCCGACGGAAACCTCTGGGCCAGCTTGATGGCCCGGCTCTTCGAGGGCCTGTCACGCTATGGCATCGAGAACGGGCGCTCGGACGTGGAGGAGAAGCTGCGTGCTCAGCTTCGCAGCGCGGAGCTGGTGCTCGGCGACGCGCAGGGCCGCATCGCCGTGGCGCAGGCCCGACGCCAGCAGGCCGAGCAGCACGGTCGGGACGTCCAGCAGCGCCAGCGACAGGTGGAGGCCCGCTTCGTCCAGGGGCTGGGCTCGGGAGTGCTCGTCGAGGTCAAGAAGCAGCTCTCCGAGCAGATCGCCACACGGTGGCCCGAGTTCGGCCCGAAGGAATTGCTGAAGTGGCACGAACAGGTTCATCGGGGCTGGGGTTGGCTGACGGAGCTCTGGGCGTGGGTCCGGCAAGGTGGACGAACCCGCGCGGCCCTGCTCATCCTCGGCGCGCTCGTCACCACACTGAGCCCGTGGGCCGTCGCCACGCTGGTGGGCACCGAGTCGTGGAGCAAGGTCCTGGGCGCGGTGTTCGGTCCCCTGGCGACCCTGGCGAGTTGGGGCCCCTTCGTCCTTCCCAAGGTGCGGAAGGTCGTCGCGACCCTCGATGACGCACGGGCCGAGCTCGGTAGGATCAACCAGCAGCTCGTCGATGAGGTGCAGGCGACGTTGAGCGAGCTCGAGCAGGAAGAAGCCCGCGCTCAGGAGGTCGCGGTGAAGGCGGGCCTCGAAGTCGAACGCCTCAAGGCGGAGCTGGTCAAGGCGCATCCTTCCCAGCGCCTGCGTGACTTCTTCGCCGACAGGGACCAGAGCAGCGACTACCGGCAGCACCTGGGCCTCATCTCGCTCATCCGGAATGACCTTGCCGCCCTGAGTGATCTGCTCGGAAACGCGCGGGACACCGAGAGCGTGGGGCTGCCGGCCGTCGACCGCATCGTGCTCTACATCGACGACCTCGACCGCTGTCCCGAGGACCGCATCGTCCAGGTGCTGGAGGCTGTCCACCTCCTGCTCGCCTTCCCGCTGTTCGTCGTGGTCGTGGGGGTGGATTCACGCTGGCTGCTTCATGCCTTGAAGAAGCGCTACGCGGCCTTCTCGGCGGAGGACGCGGCGACGCCGCAGGCGTACCTCGAGAAGATCTTCCAGATTCCCTTCACGCTCCATCGAATGGAAGAGCAGGGCTTCGGCAAGCTCATCGATTTCCTCCTGCCGACCGCGCAGCCATCCCCCGAGGTGGTTGCCGTCCATCCTCCCGCGCAGCCTCCGCTGCCCACCCCGAACGTGGCGGTTGCACCCATCCTCCCCTCCGCGCCGGTTCGACCGACAGCGCCAGTGCCTGGGCCCTCGAAGGGAGTGGCGACGTCTCCCACCGCGGGGACGCCCGCGCCCGCGCCGAAGCTGCGGCCTCGGCTGCTTCACCTCTCCTCCGACGAGGTCGAGGTCATCAAGTGCACGTGGCGACTCATCCCCACGCCGCGCGCGACCCACCGCCTCGCGAACAGCTACAGGCTCCTGCGCGTGCGGCTCTCCGAGTCTCGAGAGGCGGCGTTCCTCGGCAAGGGGCGCACCGCGGAGTATCCCCTGGTGGTCATCCTGCTCGCGACGATGATTGGCTTCCCCGAGGAGTTCTCGCAGGTCCTGCAGTTGGCGAAGAACCCGGGGGCGACGGAGAAGACCTGGGCCGACTTCAAGAAGGTGTTCGCACGGACGGCCGGGCTCGAACATTTCTCCCATGCCCTGGACCAACTCGTCCTGAAGCAGGACCTGGATGCGCTGCCCATCGACTCGATTCGTTACTGGCTCGGAGTCGTCTGCCGCTTCTCGTTCCATCTGCGGGACGAACTGCCGGAGGAGGGCGGGCAACCGAAGACCGCCTCGCAGACGCTCACCACGTCGATGGTCGCCGCTGCACGTGATGTGGCACCGGAAGTCCCCACGAGTGGACCCTCCATTCCGCCCCATGCGCCTGGGGGCAAGGGGCTTGTGCCCTCCACATCGAAGGACCCTCAGTCCGCGTAGGTGTCGACGGTGGTCCAGGTTCCGCTCGGCAAAAGCTTCAGCGTGCCGCTGGCCGCCGAGCCGAAGCACTTCACGTGGGGCCGCACCTGGTAGCGGCCCACCCGGGGCAGCTCGAAGAGGTGCTCATTGCGCAGGGCCATGCCCCGGTAGTTGGCGCCGATGTAGCGCGTGGCGAAGGGGGAGCGCGCCTGGACGACGCCGTCCTGGAGGACCTCGATGCGCAGATAGCAGCTCATCGGCGCCGTGCCACCGATGCCTTCACCCTGAAGATGCGCGGCGACCCGGAGGACGGCGCGGTGCTGGACCTCCACGGGCGTGGCCTCGAGCGGGACTTCGAGGCCGTCCGGGGGCACCTCGACGTCGCGCGACGGATAGACGCGCTGGACGCGCACCAGCGGCATCCCCGGACCCTGGCGGGTGAAGACGAGCGCCTGGAGGTTCGCGAACTGACGGTCCGTGAGCAGCCCCCTCCCATTCGCGCCATGGACCTGGGCCTTGATGATGGACGAGCGGGCCTCTGTCTCGTTGCGCGGCGAGGCCCAGCCGAAGGCACTCTGCGTCAGCCGATGGTTCTCCACCGTGGCGTTCTCCGTCCGGACGGAGAGCCGCTGGTTGTTGAAGAAGACCTCCGTTCCGAACATGTCGATGAGCGTCGTGCCCGGGAGGACCTCGGCCGAGCCTCGCGCCGTCAGGTAGAAGCGGTCCGTCAGTGCGCGCGCACCCAGGTCGAGCTGGAGCGTCTGGTCGTGGTCGGCCAGCAGGAAGCCATCCACCTCCAGCCCACCATGGTGGTTGCCGCCGTAGCGCTTGAGGTCCTTGTGGGCGAGCGGCGACACGCGCGCGCCACCCTTCGCCAGCCACACGGTGGCCCGCCCCATGGCGCCATCCAACCGGTTCTCCGTCGCGAGCACCTGGCCCTTGAGGATGACCAGGTCCCCCGCCTTCACCTCCAGCGTCCGCGAGAGGAGCACCAGGGGCGTGTTCGCCCGCGACACGAGGACGAGGTCGTCCTCGGTGGACTGAATCGTGTCCGTCTCGACGAGCACCCACTCGCCTCGGCGGTCGAGGTACTGCGCGCGGGCCTCGAGCGAGGGGAGGAACAGGGCGAGCAACGCGAGGGCGACGGGCCACAGCGGCTTCATGAGGTGCTCCCGGTGGCGGCGGCACGGCCGCGAGCGTCCCCCGGGAGTCACCTTACCCGCGCGAATCGCGCGAGCGCCACCTGGGTGCAGCAGGTGGCGCCGCGCCTCACGTGGGCTGCGGAGCTCGTGAGGTGCTCGTCACCTTCGCGGGAGGCATCTGGGTGCTCTCCTGCTTGATGTGCTCGAGCACGTCCTCCATCGTCGCCATCATCGAGTGCGGACTGGTGTCCGACCACGTCCCGTCCGTCTCCATCATCTTGGCGACGCCGTTGCGCGCGCCCGCCACCAGCACCCGGCCTCGGCGGACGGCCAGCGCGTCGGTCAGCTCGCGCAGCGTGCGCAGGCCCGCGGCGTCCATGAACTTCACCTCGGAGAGGTCCAGCACCAGGAAGTCCGGCCAGGGCGGGGCCTGCAGCGCCGCGCTCACGTTGCCGCAGGAGCGGACATCCAGGTCGCCGCGCACGCGCAGCAGCTGCACGGGAGGCCGCGCGTAGACGTCCTGTCCCTCCGAGCCGAGCGGGCGGAAGAGCGGGCGGCCATCCGGGCGAAGCAGCAGGCTGCGCACGTGGGCCTTGGGCCGCGAGAAGAAGCTCCACGCCAGCGACAGCATCACCCCCGCGACCAGACCCGGCAGGAAGCCCACCGTGGCGATGAGCAGCGCGGTGGCGACGGACACCGCCGCCTTGCCCGCGTTCTGCCGCATCAGCGCGCGCAGCCCGCGCAAGTCCAACAACCGCGTGGCGACGACGAGCAGGATGGCGGCGAGCGCGGACATCGGAATCAACGCGACCAGCGAGCCGGCGATGATGCAAGCGCCCAGCAGCATCACCGCGTGCAGCACGGAGGCGGCGCGCGTGCGGCCCCCCGCCTGGACGGACACGGACGAGCGCACGATGGCGCCCATCACCGGCATGCCGCCGAACATCGCCGACGCCGCGTTGGCGAAGCCCTGGGCCACCAGCTCCTGGTCCCCATCCGTCCGGTGGTTCTCCAGCCCCGGCAGCTGGTCCAGCGCCCGCGCGGACAAGAGCGAGCCCAACGACGCGAGCACCGTCAGCGCCAGGATGTCCGGCAGGAGCGCCTGGAGGCTCAGTCCCTCGAAGGAGGGCATCACGGGCATGGGCAGACCCGTGGGCAGCGCGCCGACGCGAGCCAGGCCCTCCGACAACACGCCCAGGCCCGACGCCGCGGTGGCGACCACCAGACCCACCAGCACCGCCGGAATGGCGCGGTGGAGCTTGGGGATGAGGAGCATGCAGGCCACCACCAGCACGCCCACCACCACGGAGGCGCCGTGCACGGACCAGGTGGACCAGCTCGAGGGGGCGAGCAGCGCTCGTGCGGAGGACGTGCCCTCCGTCACCGCGCCGAGCAGCCGGGGAATCTGCCCGTCGAGCAGCAACAACCCGATGCCCGCGGTGAAGCCGCGCGTCACCTCGGCGGGCATGAACTGCGCGAGCCTGCCCGCGCGGGACAGACCGAGCACCACCTGGAGCGCGCCGCAAGCGAGCGTGGCCACGATGACACCGGCCACGCCGTGCTTCATCGAGATGAGCAGCACGGTGGGCACGAGCGCGGCCTCGGGGCCCGTCACCTGGAGCCGACCGCCACCGAGCATCGCCGCGATGACGCCGGCGACAGCGCCACTGATGAGGCCCACCTCGGGGGGTAGACCCGAAGCCACCGCCAGCGCCAGATTCAAAGGAAGCGCGACACACGCCACTGTCAGTGCGGCGCTCGCGTCACCCGGGAGCGTCCGGCGTGACACCATCTGCTTCCAGTCCGTCCACAACCGCTTCGGACCTTCAGTCCATCCACGGGGCGTCTTGAGCGTAGGAGTCTCGACCATGATGCCGGTGCCGTTTACATGGACCGTGCCGACGGCCTCCCCACTCTGAATCCTGATTCACCTGTCGGCCAAGGCCGACGCTTCGTCGTCACCTGTTGGCCGACACCTGTCTGTCGGAACCGACATGAAGATTCACGGGGGAACATCCGCTCGAAAATGCTGCGCGACGCTCGCCAGCTCGGTAGTGAGACTTCCGGAACAAGCGCGCCCTCACGTGCGTATGAATCGGCCTCATGCGACTCGCTCACCGACTGCTCATCTCCCACTCGCTCATGACCGCCGCGCTCCTGGGCGCGGCTGCCTTCTCGGGGGTGGCCATCGTCCGGATGACGTCCCTGCTCACGGAGGTGCGTGAGGAGCAGCTCGGCGGAGTCATCAAGGAGGAGGCCGTCCACCAGGCCGCCTGGGCCGTGGAGGTCGCCGCTCGGCAAGGCCTGTTTGCTTGTGAGCACAGTCCTCAAGAGGTGCCCGCCGCCGCGGCGACGCTCGGGCAACGGCTCACCCACCTGGAAGCCCTCCTGAAACGTCACGGCGCCGCCACACAACCGTTGCTCCTGCGCGCGGCCGAGGGGTTCAGGAACTACGCGAGCCACATCCTCCAGGGCGACACGTGCGAGCGACTGCAGAACGCGGCGCTGCGCAACCAGCGGTTGCACCTGGCGGAGCAGCTCACCGATGCGTGGATCAACACCACGCTCGCGCTGCACTCGGCCATCCGTCAGCGCGAGATGCGCGCGCACGACATCGGCTCGTCGGCGATTGCCGTGGGGCTGCTGCTGGGCGCGCTGGCGGTGCTGGCCGCGTGGGCGGTGGCGCGGTGGGTGGCGCAAGGGGTGACACGCCCCCTGGGGCAGCTGTCCGCGCTGGCGCACCGGGTGGGGGACGGCAACTTCGCGCCGCTGCCCGAGGTCTCCGGGCCCAGCGAGATTCGCGCGCTGTGGGCGGACCTGGACCGCATGCGGGGCAGACTGTCGGAACTCGACCAGCTCAAGGACGCCTTCGTGGCCTCCGCGTCCCATGATTTGCGCACGCCGCTGGCGCGACTGCGCACGGCCATCGGTCTGCTCGCGGACGGCACCGCGGGCCCCTTGACGGCGCAGCAGCAGCGCGTGGTGGCGCTGGCGCAGGTGGCGTGTGAGCGGGAGATCCGACTGGTCACCGCGCTGTTGGATTTGACGCGGGTCCAGGCGGGCAAGGCCGTGCGGCGGGACGAGGGGTGTCGGTTGGACGACGTCATCGCGCGCGCCGTCGAGGAGGTCAACGAGCTGGCGGAGGAACGCGGTACGAAGCTCGTGCTCCAGGCCGAGGGGACGACCCCTCCGGCTTCGTTGGATGCCGCGCTGGTGGAGCGCTCGCTGGTGAGCCTGATGACGAATGGTGTGCGCGTCTCCGCGCCCGGACAGACGGTCTACGTCACCCGCACGCTCCTGCCCCGGGGGCCGGACGGACAGCCCGGGACGTGGGCCCGCATCGAGGTGCGGGATGAAGGGCCGGGGGTGCCCGACGACGTGCGCCCGCGGGTCTTCGAGCCCTTCTTCACCCGCGCGGTGGGCGCCGCCGCCGCGGATGGGTTGGGGTTGGGGCTGCCCTTGGCGCAGCGGATGATGCGGGCCCTGGGCGGCGACGTGTTGGTGCTGGAGAACGCGAACCCCGGCGCGCGGTTCGTGCTGGTGTTCCCGCTGGGGTTGGGGACACCCGTCCCGGCGACGACGGAAACGAAGTCCAAGAGGTACGAAGCATGAAGCGCCCCCGCGGTGGACATGTGTTGGTGGTGGACGACGACGCGGAGCTGTGTGAGCTCATCTCGTTGAGACTGGAAGCGCGCGGGATGAAGGTCACCACCGCGCTCACGGCGGCCCGGGGCCTGGAGCTGCTCGAGCAGGAGGAGGTGGACGCCGTCGTGCTCGACCTCCGGCTGGAGGGGGTGGATGGGCTGGAGGTGATGGGGCAGATGCGCGCCCGCTCGCCGGACCTGCCCGTGGTCATCCTCACCGCGCACGGCACCATCGAGACGGCCGTGGAGGCGATGCAGCGGGGGGCGTACGGCTTCCTCACCAAGCCCTTCCAGGACCACGAGCTGGTCCAGAAGCTGCTGCACGCGACGGAGCGCAATGACCTGCGGCGGGAGCTGGCGGACCTGCGTCGCATCGTCGCGGGCACCACGCCCGAGCGGCTGTTGGGCACGAGCCCCGCCATCGCCGAGGTGAGAGATCGCATCGCGCGGGTGGCGCCGTCCGAGGCCACGGTCCTCATCCTGGGGGAGTCCGGCACGGGCAAGGAGCTGGCGGCGCGGCAGGTCCATGCGCTGTCGCGGCGCGCGAGCGGGCCGTTCGTCGCGGTCAACTGTGGAGCGCTGCCGCCGGAGCTCTTGGAGAGCGAGCTGTTCGGCCACGTGAAGGGCGCCTTCACCGGGGCCACACAGACGCGCGAGGGGTTGTTCGGCGCGGCGCGCGGCGGCACGTTGTTCCTCGACGAGATTGGCGAGGCGGCGCTCCGGGTGCAGGTGAAGCTCTTGCGCGTGCTCCAGGAGAGACGCTTCTCCCGCGTGGGCAGCACGGTGGAGGAGGAGGCCGACGTGCGCGTGGTGGCGGCCACCAACCGCGACTTGCGCGAGGAGGTCGAGGAGAAGCGCTTCCGCGAGGACCTCTACTACCGCCTGGCGGTGTTGCCCATCGTGATGCCACCGCTGCGCGAGCGGCTGGAGGACATCCCGATTCTCGCCACGCGGCACCTGGAGCAGGCCGCCGCGCGCAACGGCATGCGCATGCCACGGCTGGCGCCGGAGGTGATGGACCTGCTGCGGACGCACGCCTGGCCGGGCAACGTCCGGGAGTTGGTGAACGCCATGGAGGCGCTGGTGCTGCTGGCGCCCGAGGACGACGTCCGCTCCGAGCACGTGGCGCGCATGTTCGACCCTCCGACGTCCTCACGCGCGCCGACGGACGCCGCGCGCGAGGAGGAGCAGGACTGGCTGAGCGCGGAAGGGGAGCTGCCCACGCTGCGCGAGGCGAGAGACCGCTTCGAGCGGCGCTACCTCTCCGAGGTGCTCCGCCGCTCGAAGGGCAACGTGGCCGCCGCCGCGCGCACCGCGAGCCGCAACCGGACGGACTTCTACGAGCTGTTGCGCCGGCACGGGCTTTCACCCGCGGAGTTCAAGTAGGGAGGGGGACGTCGGGCTTGATTGGTTTTTGCAATCGAGTTACGTAAGCGTCCGATGCTCCGCTCCCTGTCCATTCCAGTGCGTGCCTGCGCGGCCACCCTCGCGGTGCTGTGGCTGGCGCTGCCGCTGGTGGGGGCGCTCCATTCGGGCGAGCACGCGCACCGCTACTGTGCCGAGCATCGGGCCTTCGAGGAGCTGGACGATGAGGGCCTCCTCGCTTCGTTCGCGCGCCCGGGGACCGAGTCCGCGGTCGCGCTCGCGGATGGCGAGGCGGGTGGGGATTCGCATGCGCGGTGTGCCCTGGCCTGGGCACAGGCGCGTCAGGTGGAGTTCCTTCCTTCCGGACTCCTGCTGACGCTCCCTCCTTCGCGACAGCTCCTCCTGCTCGGGGAGTCCGTGGGGGAGGGCTGTGGCGTTCCGTTGCTGGCGCTCGCACCGAAGGGCTCTCCGCCCGGTCGCTGAGTCGCGGCACTCCGTCACCTGTCGTGGGCCTGGGCCATGCGCCTGGCGCCTCGTCGCGCCCTGGTGCGCGCCTCTTTCAATTCCTCTTTCTCCATGGATTCATCATGCCCAAGGGCAACCGGACGATTGTCCATCTCGTCTCGACCGCGAAGACCGGCTACTTCTACACGACGACGAAGAACAAGCGGAAGTCGCAGGACAAGCTCCAGCTGAAGAAGTACGACCCGCGCGTGCGCAAGCATGTGCTGTTCGTGGAGGGCAAGCCATGAGCGCGCCCGCCGTGAAGCGCCGCCTGCCCACCACCGTCCTCTCCGGCTTCCTCGGCGCGGGGAAGACGACCCTGCTCAATCACATCCTCAACAACCGTGAGGGCCTGCGCGTCGCCGTCATCGTCAACGACATGAGCGAGGTGAACATCGACGCGCGGCTCGTCCAGGGTGGCGCCTCGCTCAGCCGCGTGGACGAGAGGCTGGTGGAGCTGTCCAACGGCTGCATCTGCTGCACGCTCCGGGAGGACCTGCTCGAGGAGGTCGGACGGCTGGCCCGTGAGGAGCGCTTCGACTACCTGCTCATCGAGTCCACCGGCATCTCCGAGCCGCTGCCGGTCGCGGAGACCTTCACCTTCGCCGACGAGTCCGGCCGCAGCCTGTCCGACGTGGCGAGGCTGGACACGCTGGTGACGGTGGTGGATGCCTTCAACTTCCTGCGCGACTGGGAGGGCGCACAGGGGCTGGCCGAGTGTGGCCTGGCCGTCGCCGAGGAGGACGAGCGGACCGTGGTGGACCTGCTGGTGGAGCAGGTGGAGTTCGCGGACGTGCTGGTGCTGAACAAGACGGACCTGGTCTCCGCGTCGCAAGTGGAGGAGCTGGGCGAAATCCTGCGCAGGCTCAACCCGGAGGCGCGGCAGGTGTTGGCGGAGCGGGGCAGGGTGCCGCTCGCGGAGGTGCTCGACACCCGGCGCTTCGACTTCGAGCGCGCGAGTCGTGCGCCGGGGTGGCTCAAGGAACTTCGCGGCGAGCATGTGCCGGAGTCCGAGACGTACGGCATCCGCAGCTTCGTCTTCCGCGGCCGCGTCCCGCTGCATCCCCAGCGCTTCTGGGACTTCATCCATGGGAGCTGGAAGGGCGTGCTGCGCAGCAAGGGCTTCTTCTGGCTCGCCACCCGGATGGACATCACGGGGGTGTGGGCCCAGGCCGGCGGGGCTTGCAGCTTCGAGCCCGCGGGCTTGTGGTGGGACGCGGTGCCTCGCGAGGAGTGGCCGGAGGAACCCGAGGTCCGGGCCGAGCTCGAGCGCGAGATGGTGGGGCCGCATGGGGACCGGCGTCAGGAGCTGGTCTTCATCACCCGGGAGGCGGACCCCGAGGAGGTGCTGGGGCAGCTCGAGGCCTGTCTGCTGACGCCCGCGGAGCTCGCGTTGGGGCCCTCGGGATGGGCGGAGCTGGAAGACCCCTTCCCGGCGTGGGAGGTGGTGCGCGAAGAGGACGCGGCCGCCGAGGAGCGGAGCGTCTGATGGAGACCGCCTCGTCGTGGAGCTCACGGCCTCCCGAGTCGTGGTCCGCCTCGCACGTCCTCGTCTGGCAGCCCTCGGAGCTCGCGGAGATCTACCGCGAGGGGCTCAATCTGTGCGTGTGGCGACGGGGCCTGGGCTCCGAGCTCAGCCGGTGGTTGGGGCGCGTCTGTGCCCGACACACGCTCCACGTCGTCGAGCGCGTGGACGCAAGGCGCCTGGACTTCCGACGGACGCTCGCGGAGTTGCCCGAGGTGGAGGAGCGCGAGGCCTGGTGTGAGGATCTCCGCCAGCTCTGTCAGGTGTACGCGGACCTCCTCGAGTGCCGATGGCTGGGCGTGCGACTCACCACGTCGGAGCGGGAGATGTGCCCGCGCTTCCACGTGGACCGGGTCGGGGTGCGGCTGCTCTGCACCTATGCGGGGCCCGCCACCGAGTGGCTGGAGAACGCGGACGCGCTGCGCGAGGGGCTGGGGCCGAAGGGCGAGGTGCTCCGGTCGGGTGGGCGCGTGCAGCGGCTGGAGCGCTTCGATGTGGCGCTGTTGAAAGGGGAGGCGTGGCCGGCGAACGCGGGGAACGGCGTCGTCCACCGCTCTCCGGCGCTCGAGTCGGGGCAGCGGCGCATCATGCTCTCCATCGACGCCGTCGACTGAAAGGGCATGGCCTGCGATAACGGGCGGGCCCTGTCCCCAGGGCCGGGCACCTGCACCCGGCGCGAGGCGGTGGCGTCAAAAGGAGTCGCCGATGGCGTGGGAACTTCGGGTGGCCTCGTACAACATCCTCGCGGATTCCTACATCCGGCCCGAGTGGTTCCCGAACACGCCCGCGCACCTCTTCGAGCCACGAAGGCGGCAGGAGGCCCTCGCCCACCGCATCCTGTCGTTGGACGCGGACATCGTCTGTCTCCAGGAGGTGGAGTCCCCCACCTTCGACGCGCTCCAGCAATCCCTGTCACCGCACGGGTACTCGGGCGTGCTCGCGTTGAAGCAGCAAGGCAAGCCCGATGGCTGCGCGGTGTTCCATCGCGTCGTGCGCTCCGTGGGGCACCGGGCCCATTACTTCAAGGACGTGTTGGAGGACGGGCGCGTCTCGGGGCATCTGGCGCTGGTCGTCGACTTCGAGATGGGACAGGACCGCTTGCGCGTGGCGTGTACGCACCTGAGATGGGACCGGCCCGACAGGCCGGTGGCGCTGCACCAGGGGATGCAGCAGACCTCGGAGTTGCTCGAGGAGGTCGTCCAGGCGGACCCGGGTGCGTTGTGGGTGGCTTGTGGTGACTTCAATGCACGCCCCGGCGAGCCGCTGGTTCGCGCGTTCACCGAGGCCGGGCTGGAAGACGCCTACCAGGGCCAGCACGCGCCCACGTGCAACGCGAATGGGGAAGCCAAGGCCATCGACTTCATCTTCCACTCGCGGGCCCTGAACGCCCGGCCCGTGGCGCCGCCGGTCATCGATGACGTGACACCGCTGCCCTCGGAGCAGGAGCCCTCGGACCATCTGCCCCTGGTCGCGACGCTGCGGCGCGCGTGAGGCAGCGCCGGTCCGCTCCGCGTCGCGTTCGATGCGAGTGTGTCCGCGGGCCCTCTGCGCGTGGTCCCGGAGCCACGTTTCTGCCTGGGTAGGCTCCCTGGCGTCGGTTTCACCGGGGCGTGGCGGCGGCATGCCGTCTGCAATCTCGCCAAGGATGCCGATGACTCGAGGGATGTGGGAGCGCGTGTCCAGACACCCCGGTGTCCGTGTCCTGTTGCTCTGCCTGGGGCTCGGGGGCACGGCCGCGCTGGCGACTCCCATCGAACTCCCCATTCCGAAAGGCACGGTCCTGGTCGAGAAGGCTGACGAGCCCGGATGGAATACAGGCTCGGTTCAGCGTCTCACCTGCGAAGGTCGGTTCTGTCTCTGGCTTGTCACAGAGGAACTTGGGGCGTGTGCCAGCGGGTATTGCTCCCACGTGCAGTTGATGGTGTCGGACCGGGAGGGGCGATTCCTGGGGGCGAGTCGAGGCATCGACGACCATGCCTCGCGGTCCCTGCGGTTCGTGGACCCTCAGCATATCGAGGTCGTCAATTGGACCCGGGATACGCGCTTCCAAGTCATCGACACGGGGTTGGACCCGCTCCGTGTGGACAGGCAGGTCCTGAAGGTGTCGAGGGATGGAGATCGCTTCATCGACGTGCCGGGACACGCGCCGGGTTGGACGATTGTCGGCGCTCGGTCCGGGAACACGTCCAGTCACCCGAAGCCTCCCAAGCCTCGGGCGGTGAATGGCGCGCTTCTCGAGAGAGCGCGCGCCGTGTGCCCCAAGGACGCGAGCTACGAGCCGGTGGAGTATGTCTGTCGGGATGGGAGGTGCTTGTTGTTGCTCTCCGGGTTCAAGCCCGAGCCAGACGGCCCTCCCGAAGAGGCGACCTGGACGCTGGACGGCCGCGTCCGGGGACCGCTGTGTTCCATCGTGGTCCAGGGAAAGAAGCTGACCCTGCTCTCCGCCGCGGATGATGGGTCCTCGGTCGAGGTGCTGCCCGCGTCCTATCGATTCTGGGGCGGGATGGCGGTTCGCGGTGGGTTCGTGCCGGTGATCGAGTTCTCACGAACCCAGCCGGGCTACATGGTGCTGGCCGACACCGCGGGCGTGGTCGTCGATGGGAGCCAGCCCTATCCCGTGAGATTCGGACCGTCCGCCGAGGACGCGCTCGCCCTGGCTCCCACCGTCCAGGCCTTCACGCAGGCGCATATCACCTGGGGGCTCGAGCGCTGGAAGGACGCGGCGGACCTGTCCTTCGCATGGCGACTGGCGCGCGTGGAGGACTCGCTCGTGCTTCAGGTCGAGGTGAACGACGAGAGGGTGGTTCCCCATGGCACGGGCACAGGGGTCCATTCGGACCATCTGGAGTTGACCCTCTGGCAGGAAAGGGGATGGAGCGGTCCGCGTCCGGAGAAGCGCAAGCTCGGGGTGCTGTTCGGAGCCGGAGGTGAGGTCGAGGTGCGTGACTGGACGGAGAAGGCCAACGTGATGCTCCCTTTCCTCCAGGGCACCTGGCGCGAGCGTCCCCAGGGGTACGAGGTGACGCTCGTGCTGCCATGGGCGGACCTCGGCCTGACGAATCCGGTGACCCGAGTGGGGTTCGTGATGGCTGTCTCGGACGCGGACGCCCGAGGCAAGCAGGAGACCCTGATGGAGCAGCTGGGGGGGCTGAACCTCTGGTCCGAATACCCACCGACGATCCTCGAATACAGCGGTGACTTCTTTCACTCGATGAACTGACGAATGAGCGCTCACGTGACCCACCTGTTCCGCGTCTGCCCGTCAATCCTGTCGCTCGCGCTGGCACTCGGGTGCACGACGGCCCTGGCCGCCCCCAATGAGCCTTGGTTCGAGAAGGGGACTGTCCTGGTCGCGACGCCCGACGACGGCGCGTATTACGGGATGGATACGCAGAAGCGCATCGGCTGCGAGGGCCGGCTCTGCCTGTGGCACGTGGTCCAGAGTCTGGGGCCCTGCTTCTATGGACTTTGCACGAACCAGCAGATGGTCTTGTCGGACCTGGAGGGGCGGTTCCTGGGGGCGGCGGAGGACCTCGACGCGTGGGCCTCGAACGCCCTGCGATTCATCGACGCGGAGCATGTCGAGGTCGTCACCACCCGAAGGAACGAGCCCTTCAACATCCCCGCCGAGGCATTGGACCCGCTGGGTGTGTCCCGGCAGGTCCTGAAGGTCGCGCCGGATGGCTCGCGATTCATCGCGGCTTCCGCTCCGCCGCCGAAGTGGACGAAGCCCGCCGCTCGCCGTGGGGATGCCCGCGCTGTCTCGAAGCCTCCCAAGTCACGGCCCGTGGACGACGCGCTCCTCGCTCGGGCTCGCGCCCTGTGTCGCAAGGACCTGCGCTTCACTCCCGTGGACTACGCCTGCCGGGATGGGGCGTGCCTGCTGCTGCTCTCCGGTGTCGAGCCCTCGTCCGAGTCAGACACCGAGGAGGTCTCCCCCGCGCCCTCGGACGGAATCCGGGGACCGGTCTGTGGCCTCGTGGTGAAGGGGGAGGACCTCCAGTCGCTCGGGTTCGACGAGGAGGGGGCCGAGGTCGAGGTGTCACCCACGGCGTACGTCGTGTCGGGTCCCGTCGGCGCTCGCGGCGCGATGGAGCCCATGGAGACGCTCTCACGCCTCCGGCCGGGTTACATGGTGTTCAGCGACACGGTGGGCGCCGTCGTCGACGGAATCTCGCCGTACCCGGTGCGGTCCGCGCGCTCCGCGGAGGCCGCGCTCGCACTGGCGCCCACGGCGCAAGCCTATACGCGGACTCACATCTCCTGGGGGCTCTCGGGCTGGACGGGACAGGACGACCTGGCCTTCGCGTGGCGACTGGCGCGCGTGGGCGGGGCGCTCGCCCTCCACGTCGAGGTGCACGATGACAAGGTGGTTCCCTCGAGCACGGGCACCGGCGTGCACTCGGACCACGTGGAGCTCGCGGTGCGACCGTCGGGAGGCTCCAACCTCAAGCTGGGGGTCCTGCTGGCCGCGGGAGGAAGCGTCGAGGCGCGTGACTGGACGGGAGAGGCGAACACGCCCCTGCCGTCCATCCAGGGCACCTGGCGCAAGCGCCCTCAGGGGTACGAGATGACGCTCACGCTCCCGCTGTCGGACCTCGGTGTGGAGGCGTCGCGGGTCTCCTTCGGCTTCTCGCTCGCGGTCTCCGACGCGGACACGCGAGGCAAGCAGGAGACGCTGATGACACACAGCGGAGCCCTGATGTTCTGGACCGAGTACCCGCCGAGCATCGACGAGTACCGCCGCCATGGCTCCAGGGACTGACGCGAGGGCAGGGCTACTGCATCGTCGTCAGCACGCAGCCCCAGCCGTCGTAGTCACCCTCGTGGGCCTGGAGGACCTCCAGAATCTCCACCGTCACCGCGTCCGCGCGCCCCTCCGCCAGCGAGTCCTCTCGCGTGAAGGACACGGCCCACCGCGCCGAGGGGGCCTCGGGCGCTCGCGGCGCGGAGACCTTGAACCCCTGCTTCGTGAGCTGCGCCCCGGCGCGGAGCGCCTGCTCCTCACTGGGGAAGTGCGCGAGATGGTCCACCTCGCGCGCCACCTCGCTGCGGTCTCCCTGCTTCGCCAGCAGGTCCAGCAGGCTCCGGTTCGACATCAGGTGGCGATGGAGCTCCGGAGGGTAGAGCCAGTCGAAGTACACGGACCACTCCGGGTCCTCCTCCAGCTCCAGCTCCAGCGTGTAGTCACCCTGCACGGGGGTCACCCTGCGCTGGACCTCGGACTGCTCGACGCCCCGCGGACCGAAGAAGAACGCCTCCGTGAGTCCCTGTCCCACGCTGCGGCCCACGAAGTGGAACCCCAGCGTCCCGAGCGCCGGGACGAGCCCGTCCTCCAGATTGAAGAGGGCCTCCGACTCCTCACGCGAGCGCAGGCCATCCGGCCGGGGCGACTTCATCACCACGCGCACGGTGAGCCGCAGCGGGTGGCTCGTCAGCGGCGCATGGGCCGCCGCGGTCATGTCCAGGAGGAACGAGGTGGGGCCGTCCTCGAGCTCCATGAGATACGTGTCGAAGTTCTCGTCCCACGACTTCACCGCGTTGCTCACTGCTCACCTTCCTCCACCGTGAGCTGGTACGAGTCCTGGAAGTTGGCCTCGCGGTTCTTCGCGTCACGCACCTCGAAGATGTAGACGCCGGGCTCCGCGCTGAAGCGGATGCTCTCCGGCTGGTCGCCCTTGGCCCGGTCCGCCGTCTGTACGAGCGACAGCTTCCCGTCCGGCTGCACGCGGTGCAGGTACAGACCCACGTCCACCTTGAGGATGCCCAGCAGCGTCGCCTTCAGCGGCGTGCGCACCGGACGGTCCGACAAATCCAACCGGTAGAAGTCCGTGTCCTTCACCGGGAACACCGTGCCGCGCACCGCCTTGCCGAGCGTCAGCTCCTGCGCGCGCTCCAGGTTGTTGTTCGGCTCGCGCTCCTCGCCGCCGTTGTCCGGCACCGTGGTGATGCTGATGCGGTAGGGCTGCTCCGCGTTCTCGAAGTCCTTCACCCACTTGCCCTCCACCTTGCGCGACGCGCCCTCCACCCGGAACCAGCACGAGCCACTGCACGCGACGTTGTTCAGGCGCTCGGGCTCCTTCAGCGCGCCGTCATTGGCGCGCAGCAGCACCGTCTCCTGCTGGCCGTCACCCTGGGGCGGCTCCACCATGGAAAGCACCAGGTCCAGCCGCTCCACGCCCGACAACTCCACCTTCGCCAGCACCGGCTCCGTCGTGCGCAGCACGAAGTGGTCCACGTCGCCCTTGGGCGAGATGAAGCCCTCGCGGTAGCTGCCGGCCGTCAGCGGCGTCGCCTTGTACAGCTCGTCGTTGGGCTCCAGCTCCGCGTTGGCGCCCGCCTCCTCCTGCGTCACGGTGAGCGTGTACGGCGTGCCCGAGTTGAACGTGCGGCGCGCCTCCTTGCCCGTCCCCGTCCAGCCGCCCTTCACCACCACGTAGACCACCCGGTCCGTCGCGCGCACGCCGATGTTGCGCAGGGACAGCGCCTCGCCCTCCTTGCCGCGCAGCGAGAACAGCGGCGCCTCGGCCGCCGACAGCACGGAGATCTCCGGCCGCACGCCCTCCACCGCGGACAGTTCGATCTTCAACGCCACGGAAGGAGGCTCGGGCGGCACGGCGACCCCCGCGTCCGTCGCCTGCGCCACGGCGGGAGGCTCTCCTCCCGCGAAGGTGCCCGTGGGGGCGGGCGGCGTGTCCAGCGGCGCCGCGCCTTCCTCCGGGGTGCCCGTGGCCGTGCCGCTCTCCGAGCCCGGGGCGGGGGAGGGCGTCTGACCCTGCGCGGCGGCCGCGCCCTGCGCCACGGCGCCCTGGAGCGCGTCGGCTCCCTGGGGCGCGGAGCCCTGCGTGTCGTTCGTCGCGGGGACGCCCTCACCCGGCGGCGGCGTGGGGACGGCGGCCTCGGGCAGCTCCACCCGGTACCAGTCCTCGTCGCCCGCGTGGCCCAGGAACGCCGTCACCGTCTGCCCCAGGGGCAGCGAAATCGCGTCCACCGCCCGGTCGTTCGGCTCGTGCTCCTCGCCGTCGTTGGGCGCGCGCATCTTCACCGTCAACGTGTACGCCCCGCCCACGCCCTTGCGCGCGGGCGCCACGCGCACCCACCGCTCCTTCTCCACGTAGAGGTTGGGGAAGCGCTCCGGCTTGCCGTCCCCCTCGCTGTTGATGGCGGCCAGGCGGTTTCTGTCCCGGTCGTGGACCTCCAAGGTGATGTCCCCGCCGGGAAGGCCCGACACGGTGAGGTCCACCACCCGGGGCGACGCGGGCGCCAGCCGGTACCAGTCCTCGTCCGCCTTGTTGGGCTGCGCCGTCAGCTCCGCCGTCACCACGCTGTCGCGGGTGATGTCGAGCGCCTGCTCGGGCCGTTCATTGGGCTCCTGCTCCGTGAGCGCCGCGGGCCCTGTCTCCACGGGCCCCGCGTCGGGCACCTCGCTCGGCTTGTCGTCCTTGCAGGCGACCAGCGTCGCGGCCAGCACACAGACCCACCCCCAACGTCGCGTCACGTTCATTCTCCGCATCGTGCCGCATCACTTCCTCGCGGCGTCCGAGTGTCAAGCACGCCAACATCGCGCCGGGCGCTTTCATCCCCCTGGCCGGGGATCCGCTGTCGCTGGATTCACCGCGAAGACTTCAGGTCGGGGACTGGAGCCATCGGCGCGGGGCGATCCAAGATGGCGCCATGAGCCGCCTCCCCCTCGCCCTGCTGCTGCTCTCGAGCGCCGCGCCCGCCGCGTCCACCGCCCCGCCGGGCTACGCCCAGGCCTCCGACTACCTGGAGCGCGAGCGCCAACCGGAGCGCTACTCGCCCCTGCACCTCTTGGATGGACGCGACACGACGGCCTGGTGCGCCACGGGGGCCTCGCCCGCCGCCGTCACCATCGGCTTCAAGGACGTGGTGACCATCGACGAGGTGCGCGTCTACACGGGCGACGGCACCGACAAGGCCGCGTACAAGGCCCACGCGCGGGCCAAGAAGCTCACCCTCACCACCGTGGACGCGTCCAAGAGCCTCAAGGTGGAGGACAAGCGCGGGCTCCAGGCCGTCCCCATCAGCCCCGCCATGACGGGCAACCGCTTCACGCTGGAGGTCCCCGAGCGCTTCCCCGGCGCCCAGGAGGACGGCCCCGTGTGCATCACCGACCTCATCTTCTACTCGGGAGGCAAGGCGCTCAACGGCACGTGGCTGGCGCCCCGGCTGCGCTACGACGCGCGCCTGGCGCCCCTGTTGGGCACGTGGTTCAGCGGCCTGGACGGGGCGCCGGACCGCTTCCTCTCCCTCTACGTGGATGGGACCTACCGCTTCGCGCACGAGCCGCTGGAGGGCGGCGAGCCCAGCGCCGTGACGGGCACGTATGCCCTGTCCGGTTCCCGACTCACGCTGGAGGTGCCCAAGCGGGGCAAGGTGACGCTGAAGCTGCAGAAGGGCGGCTCGGACGAAGCGGGCGCCACCCTGGAGCCCGAGGGGGCCCTCGCCGAGGAGTGGGGCCGCGCCTTCCGCGGCCAACCCTAGGTCCAGCCGTCCGTCCGGCGCGCCGCCCGACTAGAGGGCGGCCACCTTCTTCTTGGCGCTGAAGCGGCGGAAGAAGTCGATGATCTCCTTCTCCGCGACCTTCACGTCGGTGGCGTCCTGGAACTCCGACTCCAGGAAGATGCCGCCACAGGACTCACAGGTGTCGTAGTGGAGCGGGTGCTGGCGGTCGCCGCCGTCCACTCGGACGAGGTCGACATGGCACTCGGGGCACTGGCCGGTCAACGCCTCCGCGTCCACCTTGCCGCCCTGATGCTCCAGCCCTTGGAGGTTGTTGTGGAGCAGGACCCGGTTCAGGTCCGCGACGTCGATCCACAGCCCGCCGCAGTCTCCACACTTTCGCAACGTCTGGTCATCCCCCACGAGATCGGCCATCTCGACGTTGCAGCTGGGGCAATCCATGGGACGGTTCATTCTCCTGCAATGGGGGACGCACGTCCCCAGTGGTCAGAGAATGATAGGTCGCGCGAATTTTGGGATGCAACCCAGGTTGCCGCTTCTGTTGGCAACGCGCCGTCTGGGGTCGAAAGGCCCCGTGCTCCTCAGGCCTTCGCCTTGACCCGGCGGATGTCCGCGCCCAGGGCGCGCAGCTTGCGCTCCAGCCGCTCGTAGCCTCGGTCCAGGTGGTAGACGCGGCTGACGTCCGTGCGTCCCTCGGCGCGCAGGCCCGCCAGGATGAGCGAAGCGCTCGCCCGCAGGTCCGTGGCCATGACGGGCGCGCCGCTCAGGTGCTTCACGCCCTTCACCACCGCGGTGTGCCCCTGGATGGTGATGTCGGCGCCAAGACGGTGCAGCTCCGGCACGTGCATGAAGCGGTTCTCGAAGATGTTTTCGCTGATGACGGATGTCCCCTGGCTCACACACATGAGGGCCATGAGCTGGGCCTGCATGTCGGTGGGGAAGCCCGGGTGCTCGGTCGTCGTGATGTTGACGGACGTCAGCGTGCGAGGCGCCTTGCAGCGGATGCCGCCGGCCTCGGCCGTGAGCGTGCACCCGGCCTCGCGCAGCTTGTCCATGACGGCGTCCAGGTGTTCGGGGACGGCGTGCTTCACCAGGACGTTGCCGCCGGAGATGGCCGCGGCGACGAGCAGGGTGCCCGCCTCGATGCGGTCCGGGAGGATGGCGTGCTCGACGGGCTTGAGGCCCTCCACGCCTTCCACGGTGATGATGGAGGTGCCGGCGCCCTCGATGCGCGCGCCCATCTTGTTGAGCACCCGCGCCAGCTCCTCGATTTCGGGCTCGCGCGCGCAGTTCTCCATGATGGTGCGGCCCTTGGCCAGCACGGCCGCCATCAGCACGTTCTCCGTGCCGGTGACGGTGATGACGTCGAAGTTGACGGTGCCGCCCTTGAGCTGCTTGGCGCGGGCCTCCACGTAGCCCTCCGTCAGGTGGATGTCCGCGCCCAGGGCCTTGAGGCCCTTCAGGTGCTGGTCGATGGGCCGCGCGCCGATGGCGCACCCGCCCGGCATGGACACCCGCGCCCGCCCGAAGCGCGCGACGAGCGGCCCGAGCACCAGCACGCTGGCGCGCATCGTCTTCACCAGGTCGTAGGGCGCCTCCGGGGTGATGTGTCCGGTGACGCCCACCTCGCAGATGTCCTTCTTGCGCGCGGTGAGCCGCTCCGCGCCGCAGCCCATGGTGCGCAGCACCTTGAGCATGGTGGCGACGTCCGCCAGGTCCGGCACGTTGCGGAAGGTGGAGGTGCCGTCCGCCAGGAGCGCCGAGGCGAGGATGGGCAGCGCCGCGTTCTTCGCGCCCGAGACGACGACCTCGCCGTGCAGCTCCGCGCCGCCCTTCATCACGATCTTGTCCATGTTGCTTCCGGCCCTCAGCCCTGTGGCCCGCTGCCCGCGGGCTGTGTCCCAAATGCCATGCGCTCCCGCCGCTCGAGGTCCTTCTCCACGCGCGCGTCCTCGTAGCCGGCCGCGCGCAGGAGCTCCAGGACGGCGGGGCCCTGCGTCTCCCCCATCTCCAGTGCAAGGAGTCCGCCAGGCTCCAACCACTTCCGCGCCCCGTCGACCACGCGCTTGAGGGCGACCAGTCCGTCGGGCCCTCCGTCCAGCGCCAGCCGGGGCTCGCGTCGCACCTCGGCGGACAGCCCGGCAATCTCGTCCGACGCGATGTAGGGCGGGTTGGACACGACGACGTGGAAGCGGGCGTCGGCGGGCAGCGGGGAGAACAAGTCGCCTTGCAGCACCGTCACGCGCTCGGAGACCTTGAGCGCCTCCGCGTTCTCGCGCGCCAGCGCGCACGCATCCGGCGACAGGTCCGTGGCCGTCACCGCCAGCAGGGGCCGCTCCGCCGCGAGGCTGATGGCGATGCAGCCCGAGCCGGTGCACACGTCCAGCGCGCGCGCGGGCGCGTCCTTGGGGAGCTTGCGCAGGGCGGCCTCCACCAGGAGCTCCGTCTCCGGGCGGGGGATGAGCACGCGCGCGTCCACCTTGTAGGCGCGGTTGTAGAACTCGCGCGTCCCGGTGAGGTACTGCGTGGGCTCACCCGACAGACGTCGGGCGATGAGGGCCTTGTAGGTGGCCAGCTCGTCCTTGGAGAGCGGGCGGTCCAGGTCCACGTACAGCCGCACCCGGCCCGTCTTCAGCACGTGCGACAGGAGGATTTCCGCGGTGAGCCGCGGCGCATCCACCTGACGCTTCTCGAAGTGCTGCGTCGTCCAGGTGAGGACCTTGCGGATGGTCCAGGTCTCGCTGCTCATGCTTCGGGCTGTGGCCTCGGACCGCCGCCCGTCTGCGCCTTGAGGGCCTCGGCCTGGTAGTAGGTCCGGCAGGCGGTGATGATGTCCTCGATGTCGCCCATCATCACGGCCGGCAGGTTGTGAACCGTCAGGCCGATGCGGTGGTCCGTCAGCCGGTCCTGGGGGAAGTTGTACGTGCGGATCTTCTCGCTGCGGTCGCCCGTGCCCACCTGCGAGCGGCGGGTGGAGTCGCGCTCGGAGCGGATGCGCTCCTGCTCGATTTCGTAGATCTTCGCGCGGAGCATGCGCAGGGCCATGTTGTAGTTCTTCAACTGGCTCTTCTCCTGCTGGCACTTCACCACGATGCCCGTGGGCCGGTGCGTCAGGCGCACCGCGGAGTCCGTGGTGTTGACGCTCTGGCCGCCGGAGCCCGTGGAGCGCATGGCCTGCCGGTCGATGTCCGCCTCGTTGATCTTCACGTCCACCTCCTCGGCCTCGGGCATGACGGCCACCGTGATCGTGGAGGTGTGGATGCGGCCCTGCGTCTCGGTGGCCGGCACGCGCTGCACGCGGTGAACGCCGGACTCGTACTTGAGGCTGCTGAAGACCGCGTCGCCCGACAGCGTCACGGTGGCGTCCTTCACGCCGCCCGCGTTGCCGGGGCTCATGTCGATGATGTCCGACTTCCAGCCGCGGGTGTCCGCGTACCGGAGGTACATCTGCATGACCTCCTCGGCGAACAGCGCCGCCTCGTCGCCGCCGGCGCCCGCGCGAATCTCCAGGATGACGTTCTTGTCGTCATTGGGGTCCTTGGGCAGCAGCAGCACCTTGAGGCTGGCCTCGAGCGCGTCGCGCTGCTCCTTCAGGCCGGGCAGGGCCTCGCGCGCGTAGGTCTTCTCGTCGGCGCTGCCGGCGTCGAGCCAGGCTTCGACCT
Source organism: Myxococcus guangdongensis (assembly GCF_024198255.1). Classification (NCBI taxonomy): domain Bacteria; kingdom Pseudomonadati; phylum Myxococcota; class Myxococcia; order Myxococcales; family Myxococcaceae; genus Myxococcus; species Myxococcus guangdongensis. The sequence goes on along the minus strand of NZ_JAJVKW010000001.1, from coordinate 250,354 downwards.
CCTTGAGGTCCGCGAGCACCTGGCGGTACGTCCGGAACGTCTCCACCAGCTTCTCCAGGCCCGCACGCTCCTTGGAGACCTTCTGGAGCCTCGCCGAATCGGCGAGCACGTCCGGGTTCGACAGGTCCGCGGTGAGGCGCTCGAACCGGCGCTCGACGTCTTCGAGTTTGTCAATCATCGTCGTTCCAGGGGGTATTGCCCCTTTGTCCGGCTGCTGGCAAGGGAGGACGGAGTCAAGAAATTCCTTGGCCGCTCGGGCGGTAGCATGAAAGAAGGGCCGCCCTCACCGCCGAGCCTCGTGCCCGAGCGGTCGGTCTCACATCACCTACACGGAGTCCTTCCATGCCCGCCCAGAAGGGAAATCGTTCCAAGAAGAAGGTCGCCAACCGCGCCAAGGGCCGGAAGGCCCAGCTGAAGCGCCGCCGCAGCCGCGCCAAGAAGGGCCAGTCCAACAACAAGGTCTGACGCGCCGGTTACTCCCTCCCGCCCGTCGCGGGGGAGGGAGTCGGCCCGGCCCACGGCTCCAACTCGGGGAGCATCCTCCCCAGGGAGCGTGAGCTTTCGGCCAGCAGTCGCAGCACCTCCTCGGCCGCCGGCCCCGTCACGGGCACCGGCTGGAAGGGGAGCTCCGGGAAGCGGTCCGTGCGCAGCGGCAGCACCTCACTCTTGAGGTAGCCCTCCGGACCGAAGGTCCCCTTCCACAGCGCGCTGCGCTTGTCGCGCGGGTTCCAGTTGCCCCCGAAGACGAAGTTGCCCAGCGAGTACACCACGGGCTTGCCCTGGAAGAGCTCCATGCCCTGGAGCACGTGCGGGTGGCTGCCCAGCACGCCCGACGCGCCCGCGTCGATGGCGGCGTGCGCCAGGCGGACCTGGTAGGGCTCCAGCACCTGGGTGCCCTCGCGGCCCCAGTGGAAGTAGGGCAGCACGACGTCCGCCTGGGCCTTCGCCGCGGTGATGTCCTCGCGCAGCATCCGCTCCATCACGTCCACGTCGGAGAAGTGGCCCGCGACGCCCGGCGTGGTGTCGGTGGCGTAGACCTCCGGCGGCTCGATGTTGCGCTCGCCCAGGAAGAAGTAGCCCAGGAAGGCCACCCGCAGGCCGCCCACGGTGACGATGGCGGGGCGGCGCGCCTCGGCCAGGGTGCGCCCGGCGCCGAAGTAGGGGATGCGCGCGGCCTCCAGCGTCGCCAGGGTGTCGAGCAGCCCCTGGGCGCCGTAGTCCATCAGGTGGTTGTTGGCCAGGCTGACCACGTCCACGCCGCCCGCGGTGAGCGCGCCCACCAGCTCCGGGCGGGCCCGGAAGTTGAAGTTCTTGGGCAGCTTCTCGCCCCCTTCGGTGAAGGGGCACTCCAGGTTGATGACGAAGAGGTCCGCCGCGTCCCCCAGGGCCCGGACCTCCTTGAAGCCGTAGGCGAAGAGCTCGTCCCGGGGGCGGCCCTTGGCCAGCTCGTCGTCGAAGAACTTCTGGTGGTTGTGGCCGAGCGTCACGTCCCCGCCGAACAGCAGGGTGATGGGCCGGGTGACGGCGGGCGGGGAGGGGGGCGCCAGGGCGGCGGGGGGCCCAGCGTCCCCAGGGGGCGGGGCCGGGGCGGTGGGGGTGGGGTCCACCGTCACCGGGACGGGGCGTGGATGACAGGCGGAGAACAGGAGGAGCAGCAGGGCGACGTGGCGCATGGGCGGAGGGAAACTCTACCTTGCACCTGTGTTTGCGCGGCGCGTAGATTGCCCCGCGCTCTCATGGCCCGGGAAAAGGACAACATCGCGCTCTCCGACGAGCACAACACTCGCGGAATCGAGCTGGCGGACCGGGGTTGGCTGGACGAGGCCATCAAGGAGTTCAAGAAGGCCATCGAGCTGGACCCCAGCTCGGCCCACGCCCACGACAACCTGGCCACCGTCTACGCGGAGAAGAAGCTCTTCCGCGAGGCGCTCACCGAGTACCTCACCGCCCTGAAGCTGGAGCCGGAGAGCGCCACGGCGCACTACAACCTGGCCTGCTTCCTCTCCACGCACGCGGGGGAGATGGCGGTGGAGGAGTACAAGGAGGCCATCGAGCTGGACCCCGAGTACCCGGACGCGCACCTCAACCTGGGCCTCACCTACGCGGACCAGGGCCGCGTCGAGGAGGCGATGCGCGAGCTGCAGGCGGCCATCGAGCTGGACCCGCAGGACGCGTTCCCCCGGCACGAACTGGCGGCGCTGATGATGGACGAGGGCGACTACCGCTCCGCCATCACGCTGCTCAAGGACGTGGTGCGGCTGGAGCCGGACAACTTCGAGGCCCAGCTGGACCTGGGCATCTGCTACGCGCAGAAGGGCTTCTACGCGGAGGCCGAGCGCGCGTACGAGCGGGCCCGGGCGCTCAACGCCGAGGACCTGCTGCTCAACTACAACCTGTCCGCGCTGTATGCCCTGTGGGGGCGGCCGAAGGACGCGGTGCAGTACCTGAAGTCGGCGCTCACGGCGGACCGGCAGAAGGTGATGGGGTGGTTGTCGACGGACCCCATGTTCGACGCCCTCAAGGGCGACACCGACTTCGAAGCCTTGTTCTGAGCCATGGGCATGGAATGGGTGTTCCTGGGGCTGGCGATCCTCCTGGTCTTCGCCAACGGCTTCTTCGTGGCGACCGAGTTCGCCATCGTGAAGGTTCGCGCCACGCGGCTGCAGGCGCTGGTGGACGAGGGGCAGCCGGGCTCCACGCAGGCGCTGAAGATGGTGGAGCAACTGGACGCGTACCTGTCCGCCACCCAGTTCGGCATCACCCTGGCGTCGCTGGGGCTGGGCTGGCTGGGTGAGCCCGCCTTCGCGAAGCTGTTGGAGCCGGTGCTGACGCGGGTGGTGCCCGAGGGCGCGAGCCCCACGGTGGCGCACACGGCGTCGGTGGTCATCGCCTTCAGCATCATCACGTTCCTGCACATCGTGCTCGGGGAGCTGGCGCCCAAGAGCCTGGCCATCCAGCGCGCGGAGGCGACGACGCTCGCGGTGGCGCTGCCGATGCGGGCCTTCTATCTGCTGTTCTACCCGGCCATCGTCCTGCTCAACGGGCTGGCGGCGTGGGTGCTGCGGGTGGTGGGGTTGCAGTCGGTGGGCGAGGCGCACGAGGCGCACAGCGAGGACGAGCTGCTCGTCATCCTCCACAGCTCGGCGCAGGCGGGCGCGATCACGACGGCGCGCGCGGAGCTGCTCGAGCGCGCGCTGGAGATGGCGCAGAAGACGGCGCGGCAGGTGATGGTGCCGCGAAACCAGGTGAAGTTCCTGGACGTGGAGGAGCCGCTGGAGAAGTGCATCGCGGACGCGCGCGCCGCGGGGCACACGTGGCTGCCGGTGTGCCGGGGCAACCTGGACGAGGTCGAGGGCGTGGTGAACGCCAAGGACCTCTTCTTCCTGTTGTCGCGCGGCGAGCTGCGCAGCCTGGCGCAGGTGCAGCGGCCGGTGCTGTTCATCCCGGAGAACGCGACGCTGGAGCAGCTGCTCGCGGAGTTCCGGCGCAGGCGTCGTCAGACGGCGCTGGTGGTGGACGAGCACGGCGGCACGTCGGGCCTGGTCACCATCGCGGACGTGGTGGCGGAGGTGGTGGGCGACGTGGCGGAGCTGGGCCGGCGGGTGGAGGAGGTGCGCTCGTTGCCCGGTGGACGCTTCGAGCTGCCCGGCACCGCGCAGCTGGATGACTTGGAGGAGCGGCTGGACGTCAGCTTCGACCTGGACGAGGACGAAGAGGGCGAGGTGACGACGATCGCCGGCTTCCTGATGTCGAAGCTGGGGCGGGTGCCGGAGAAGGGCGACTCGCTGCGGCTCGACATGTGGCGCATCCTCGTGGAGGAGGTGGACGGGCCCCGCGTGGTGCGCGTGGTGGTGGAGCCCCAGTCCCGCGCCGCGTCCAGGACGTCCGTGGATGGCTCCGCGCCGGCCTCACCGGCGGATGGCGCCAGCGCCTCGGGTGAGACGCCCCCGACGTCCTCCAGCTCGGGTGGCGAGTCCGCCTGAGCCTCGGCGCTCGGTCGTGACGTCGGGCCCTCGCGTGGCGAGGGCGTTGATTCCCCGCGCAACAGCCCGCGTCGTTCATTCGCGACGCGGGCCGTGCTGCCTTGGCGCTCCCTGTCCCGCCGCGGGGCTCAGGGCGCGGACGAGCCCTTCTTGTCGGCCGCGGCCTTCTTCACGGGCCGCTTCTCCTGGCCGGAGGCCTTGGCCTGTGCGGGCTGGGGCCGGTCAATCTTGAGCAGCTCCAGGTCAGTGCTCTCCGGCGTGGCGAACTTGATGATGCCCACGCCCGGCGCGAACCAGATGTAGCTCTCCATGGAGCGGCCCTCGGAGCCGGGGCGGCTGGCGCGCGCGGTGACGATGTTCTTCACCTTCAGGGCCTTGAACGTCCCGGCCGCGACGGTGACCTCCTCCTCGCCCACCACCGTGGACTCCTTGTCGAACGTGGTCGCGATGATGGGGCGGATGCCGCCCGTCTTGCCCACCGGAGGCTGGAGCTTCACCGACAGGCTGTTCTTCCAGGTGCCGCCCAGGACCATGGTCGACGGCGCGGGCACGGCCACGCCCTCGGAGCTCACCACCTGGACATCCATGCCGGACGCCGACAGCAGCGTACCCTCCAGGCCGCCCAGGCCCGTGTTCATGCCCAGGCTGCTACAGGTTGCATCCGTTTCGCCCTGTCGGCCCTTGAGCTTCACGGCCACCTTGCCGGACAGGCCCTCCGGCGTGGGCGTCACGCCGTGCGTGCTCAGCACCATCTGCGAGGACCTGCCCGCCCGGTAGGTGAGCGTCAGCCCCTCCTCGAGGGGGAAGTACGGGTTGGGGCAGGGGGCAACCGCCTCCACTGCTGGAGTGTCAGACCGGGGTGCTACCTCCGGCGTAGGAGACGCTCCCATGAGGAGCGTCATGGCGAGAAAGGGCTGGAACGTATGCAACCTCCGGAAAAGTCAATGGGAAGGTAGGGTGGGGCGCCCAGGGTGCAAGTCCGAGAGAGGACCTTCCTGGCCGACTCCCGTCCGACCGAAGGGCAAGCAGCCGAACGTATGGCCACGCGTGGCATGGTCACGCTTGATCGCCTGGGAGGCGGCTGGTAGTCCTCGGAGAAATCGTTCCGAGGCCGATTTCTAGGCCTCGCGCTCACTTTTCACTCAGTACCTCGCGCGTCTCCCGGGAGCCCGCTGGCATGCGTATCAAGCGGTTGGACATCACTGGCTTCAAGTCCTTCATGGAGCGCAGCGTCTTCACGTTCGACGAAGGCGTCACCGGCATCGTCGGCCCCAACGGCTGCGGCAAGTCGAACGTCGTGGACGCCATCCGCTGGGTGATGGGTGAGCAGAGCGCGAAGAACCTCCGTGGCCGTGGCATGGAGGACGTCATCTTCAACGGCTCGGAGAACAAGCCGCCTTTGTCCATGGCGGAGGTGTCGCTGACCTTCCTGGTGGACGACACGGACCAGCTGGCGCCCCAGTACCAGGGCTTCTCGGAGATCACCGTCACGCGGCGCCTGTTCCGCAACGGGGACTCGGAGTACCTCATCAACAAGACGCTGTGCCGCCTGCTCGACATCACCGAGCTGTTCCTGGGCACGGGCGTGGGCACCAAGGCCTACTCCATCATCGAGCAGGGCCGCGTGGGCCTCATCGTCTCCAGCAAGCCGGAGGACCGCCGGCACCTGTTGGAGGAGGCCGCGGGCGTCACCAAGTACAAGGCGCGCCGCAAGGCCGCCGAGCGGAAGATGGAGGCCACCGAGGCCAACCTCCTGCGCGTCACCGACATCACCAGCGAGCTGGAGAAGCGGCTGGACGCGCTGTCGCGTCAGGCGAAGAAGGCGGAGAAGTACAAGAAGCTCAAGGCGCGCATGCGGGACATCGACCTGCACGCGGCCAGCCACCGCCACCTGGAGCTGCTCGCGGAGAAGCAGGTCCTCCAGTCGCGCCTGTCCAACCTGGGCACCGAGGAGCGCGACAGCCTGGACCGCGTGAAGGAGCTGGAGGAGACCATCGCCCGGCGCCGCGCGGAGCTGGACGCGGAGGCCGCGGCGCTCCAGGCCCTGGCCGCCGAGGTGCACGCGCTGGAGAGCTCGCTGCAGCGCGACACGCAGGACCTGTCCTACGGCAAGCGCGACCTGGAGGAGACGCAGGCCCGCGTGGCCCAGGCCCGCACGGAGCTGGACGGGCTGCTGGCGCGGCAGGCGGAGATGTCCGAGGCCATGGCCGCGCGCGAGGCCGAGCTGTCCGGCATCGCGGGCTCGTGGAAGGAGGACGAGGTCTCGATGCAGGTGGCGCAGGAGGAGCTGCGCCGCGTCACCCAGCTGCAGACCGAAGTGGCCCTCAGGCTCGAGCAGGAGCGCGCGGGCCTGGTCGCCGTGGCCACCCGGCTGGCCAACCACGAGAGCAACCTGGTGGGCCTGGCCCGTCAGCGCACGGACCTGGAGGGCCGCCGCGCCAAGCTGCAGGCGGAGCTGGCGGCGCTGCGCGAGCAGGAGACGCAGCTGGAGTCGGCGCGCGGTGAGGTGGCGAGGCGGGTGGAGGACACCCGGCACCTGGCCGCGGAGCTGGCCGAGCACAAGGCGCAGGAGGAGGACGCCCTGTCGCGCACGCGCGCGGCCTTCACGGAGAACGAAATCCAGGTCATCGCGCTGCGCGAGGAGCTGAGCGACAAGAGGAGCCGCCTGTCGTCCCTGGAGGACATCCAGAAGAACTACGACGGGTTCGACCGCGGCGTGCGCGCCGTCATGGTGCGCGCGGGCACGGTGGCCCGGGAGCAGGGCATCTTCGGCCTCGTGGCGGACGTGCTCACGGTGACGCCGCGCTACGAGCGCGCGGTGGAGGCCGCCCTGGGCGAGCGGCTCCAGCACGTCATCGTCGAGAGCCGCGACAAGGGCGTGGAGCTGGTGGAGTACCTCAAGGGCCACGCGGAGGGCCGGGGCAGCTTCCTGCCCGTGCCCGCGCTGGACGTCCTGCCGCCGGTGCAGGAGCCGGACTTCGAGCGCCCGGGCGTGCTGGCGCACGCGCTGAAAGAGGTGACGTGCGAGGAGGCGCTGCAGCCCGTCGTGCGGCTCTTGCTCGGCGACGTCGTCATCGTCCAGGACCTGGCGACGGCGCGCGCGTACTCGGAGGCGGGCGGCCCCGTCGTCACGCTCGTCACGCAGGACGGCGAGGTGTTCCGTCAGGACGGCACCATCGTCGGCGGTGAGCGCGAGGGCGCGGCGGTGGGCGCGCTCCAGAAGAAGCGCGAAATCGCGGAGCTGGCCACCGAGGTGGCGCGGGTGGAGGAGCGCTACAACGAAATCCTCACCCGGCACTACACGCTCCAGAAGCAGATGGGGCACACCGAGGGCGTCCTCAAGGGGCTGGCCAAGAACCAGCACGCCGAGGAGGTGAACCTCGCCAGCCAGGAGAAGGACCTGCACAAGGCGGGCGAGGACCTGGCGCGCGTGCGCGAGCGGGTGCGCTCCCTGGAGCAGGAGGACGGGCAGCTGGGGCAGAGCCACATGGCCCTGGCCCACGAGGAGGAGGCCAGCCGCGGCGAGGTGGCCCACGGCCAGACGGACCGCGAGGCCCGCGAGGAGCGCGTCAAGCAGCTCGCCGGTGAGCAGGAGTCCCTGCGCCAGCGCGCGGAGGCCGCCAACGCGGACCTGACGGGCCTGCGCATCAAGGTGGCCGCCGGCAGCGAGCGCGGTGAGTCCGCGCGCAAGGAGCTCGACAGCCTCGTCACCCAGCGCCGGGAGATGGAGACGCGCGTGGCGCGCCTGCAGGCGACGCTGGCCGAGGGCGGCGCGCGCACGGAGGAGCTGGGCAAGCGCACCACGGAGACCGAGGCGGGGCTGTCCCAGCGCGTGGAGGAGCACCGCGTCGCCGCGGAGGGGCTGGAGTCCCGCCGCGCCGCGCACCTGCTCGCCTCCAGCGAGGTGCGTGAGCAGGACACCCAGTTCCGCGAGCTGCGCGGCCGGGTGGAGGAGCTGATGCAGGGGCTGTCGCAGATTTCGCTGCGCGAGCGCGAGATTGCCCTGGAGCTGGAGCACCTGTCGGCCGGCATCCGCGAGCGCCACCAGGTGGACCTGGCGCTGGAGCTGCACCGCTACCACCTGCTGGCGTCGCTGACGCCGGAGACGGAGGCGGAGCTGAAGGACCTGCGCGCCCAGGTGGAGAAGATGGGGGAGATCAACCTCACCGCCATCGACGAGCACGCGGAGCTCTCCAAGCGCTTCGACTTCCTCACCGCGCAGAAGACGGACCTGCAGGCCTCCATGGGGCAGCTGCGGGAGGCCATCCAGCGCATCGACGCGACCAGCCGCGAGCGCTTCAAGCAGACCTTCGACGTGGTGAACGAGAAGTTCCAGGCCATCTTCCCCCGCCTGTTCGGCGGTGGCCGCGCCAGCCTGGTGCTCACCAACGACGGACCCAATGGCGAGCCGGGCGTGGAAATCGTCGCGCAGCCGCCAGGCAAGAAGCTCCAGAGCGTCAACCTGCTCTCCGGTGGTGAGAAGGCCCTCACCGCCGTGGGCCTCATCTTCGGCATCTTCCTCATCAAGCCCACGCCCTTCTGCCTCCTGGACGAGGTCGACGCGCCGCTGGATGAGGGCAACGTGGGCCGCTACAACGACATGGTGAAGGAGATGAGCCGCCAGTCGCAGTTCATCCTGATTACGCACAACAAGCGGACCATGGAGGTCTCCAACACCCTCTACGGCGTCACCATGGAGGAGCCGGGCATCTCCAAGCTGGTCAGCGTGAAGATTCGCGAGGCCCACGCGGCCAACGACGACAAGATCAGCGCGTAGTCGCTCGGGGCCCGGGGCCGGGGACACCTCCCGGCCCCCATGCTGGCGGCGGCGCTGGACAGCAGGCCAGAAACACAGAAGGCGCGGGCCCCGGCTTTCGGGAACCCGCGCCTTCGTGCGTTTCAGGCGGTGCCTGGGGCTACTTCTTGTAGTTCTTCTTCGGGCAGGCCTTCTGGTCGGCCTCGACGCGGGCCTGGGCGGTGCTCAGGTCCTTCTGGGTGTTGGTGAGGGCCGCCTGGCTGGCGGTCTCCACCGGCGTCCAACCCTCGGCGTCCGTCGTCTTCAGCTCCTGCACCAGCGACACGGCGGCCTGGTCCACGACCTGCTGGGCCTCCAGCGCCTTCACCCAGCCCTGCGCGGCCTCGACCAGGCTGCTGCACTTGCCGGACAGCTCGTCGAAGAGCTTGTAGTCCTTGGTCTTCTGGTACTTCGCCACCACGGCCTCGAAGGCCTCGGCCGCCGCGGCGCGGGCGCCGAAGGCGATGGCCGCGTCCGCCGCGCGCTGGTTGCGGACCACCTCGAGCTGGAAGAAGCGCAGCTGCGGGGGCAGCGAGGACGTCGCCTCGGTGGCGTTGGAGTTGAAGTGCACGAAGCGGTGCGGGTAGGTGAGCTTGTCGGTGGACACCTTGGCGGGCACCGCGAGCACCTTCGTCTTGAGGCACGCGGCCAGCTGGTCACCCTCGGTGCTGCCGGAGGCGTCGAACGTCACCTCCGCCGTGGGCTGCGCCTTGACGAGCGTGATGTGCGACGTCAGCACGGGCGGCGTCGCGCCCTTGTAGCCGGCGTAGCAGTCACACCACTCCTGCTGGGCCAGGCGCACCGCGCCGGAGAAGTCCGAGCCGTCGTTCATCCCGAACTTCACCGAGGCGCTGCTGCCCGTGTCGTGCTCGAACGTCGCGGTGGACTCGACGGCCGCGGCGCCCTTGGCGAGCAGCTTCGGCTTGACGAGCTTGTCCACCACGCCCTGCACGCACTGCTGGCCGGTGGGGGTGAGGTTGTCGCCGGTGACGGCGTGCGTGGCGCTGGTGTCCGTCACGGTGGTCTTCACCGTCACGACGGTCTTCTCGGCGGGGCCCCGGTTGCTGGGGCTCACCAGACACTCGAGCACCTCCGGGCGGGTGGTGAGCATGGCGCCCACGAGCACGCCCTGGTTGGACGGGGGCAGGTCCAGCTCACGCGGGAAGCAGCTGGCCACGTCGAAGGCGGGCTGGTTGCCGATGCGCACGCGCTCCTCGGTGCTCACGGGCTTGCCGCCATTGCCATTGGCCGCCGCATCCTCTGCGGGCTTCTGCTGACCGGCGCAAGCGGCGGTGAAGACGACGGAGGCTACGACGAGACGACGCAACATGCGGTTGTTCTCCCTGGGGTAGGACTGCGAGGGGGCACTCACTTCTCCAGGCCCTCGGCGTTCTTGAGGTCCTTGAGGCGAAGCCCGTTCTTCTTGAGCAGGCGGTAGAGGCTCTGCATGGACAGCCCGGTGCGCTGCTCGGCGGCCTTCATGTCGAAGCCCACCGTGCGCATCACCTCGGCGAAATACAAACGCTCGAAGTCGGCCAGCACCCGGTCCTTGGCCTCGTGGTACGGCATGCCGGTGACGAGCGTGGCCACGTGCGTGCCGGGCGGCTGCCCATCCGGGCGGCGCGAGGGCTGCGCCAGGAAGTCCAGCCAGCTGGTGTTGCCCGTCTCCTCCATGAGCGCGCCGCGCTCGAGCACGTTGCGCAGCTCGCGCACGTTGCCCGGCCAGTCGTAGCCCTCGAAGAGCGCCAGCGTCTGGGGCGTGAGCGACACGCTGGCCCGCAGCGTCTGCGACAGCGCCTGCGCGAGCGACGGCAGGTCCTCCCGGCGCGTGCGCAAAGGCGGCAGCCGCACGCGCGCCACGGCCAGGCGGAAGTAGAGGTCCGCGCGGAAGCGGCCCTGGCGCACGTCCTCCTCCAGGTTGCGGTGCGTGGAGGCGATGACCCGCACGTCCACCGGCACCGGCTGCCCGTCCAGCGAGGGCACCTCGCGCGCGTCCAGCACGCGCAGGAGCTTGCCCTGCACCAGCAGCGGCAGCTCGCCCACCTCGTCCAGGAAGAGCGTGCCTCCGCGGGCGGCCTCGAAGACGCCTCGGGCCTCCTTGTCCTCCGGGTCGCTCGCGCGCAGCCCGCCGAACAGCTCGCGCTCCGCCTTCTCCTCGGAGATGAGGTTGCAGTCGACGACCTTGAAGGGGCCGTGCCGCCGCGACGAGTGCTGGTGCACCGCCCTGGCGGCCAGCTCCTTGCCCGTGCCCGTCTCACCCTCGATGAGCAGGCTCATGTCCTCGCGGGCCACGCGGCGCAGCTCCGTGAAGACCCAGCGCATCTTCTCCGACGTGCCCACCAGCGCGCCGAAGGACTCCGCCCCGGCCAGCTCCACCTCCGTGGGCTTGGCGGCCACCTTCACCGCGAGCTTCGTCTTGCCCAGCTCCACCTTGTCGCCGCGCCCCAGGTACGCCTGGAGCACCTGCCGGCCGTCGAGGAAGGTGCCGTTGCGGCTGCCGGTGTCGCGCAGCAGGAGGCCGCGCGGCGTGCGCTCCACCTCCAGGTGACGGCGGCTCACCGTGGTGTCGGTCAGCACGAGGTCGCTCGCGGGGTCCGAGCCCACGCGCACCAGGCCATCCTGGGTGGTCACCTTCTTTCCCTTGTCGGGGCCCGACACCACCTCCACCGTCCACTCGTGAATGGGGATGCGCGTCGTGCGGCCTTCGTCTTTGTCCGTCTGGGTGGTCTGGGTGACCTCGGGCCTGGGTTCCATCATGGGTCCTCTTTAGGTGCGAGGGGACCGGGCGGGCAAGCCCGACGCACCATCAGCGCGCCCCCACTTCGCGGGGGCAACACGAGTGAAAGATTCTTCCCGGAAGGCAGTTGCGAGCGAGCCTCCTGCGAGAAGGAAAACCCGGGCATCGCGGCCCGGGACCTGGGAAACGTCGAGGGGGGACGCTTCATGGCGAGGAAGGGTTCCGCGCTCGCATGCGGCGCGAGCACGGCCTCGCTGATGGGCTTCGGGAGGACGCGTCGAGGGGCGGCGCCTGGCACCGGGAGGGCGCCAGTCAGGGGTCGGCGGCGAGTGTCCACCAGGACACGTTCACCACCGGTCGCGCGCCAGGACGCGTCGGGCTCATGGCGCGCGGCCTCGTCCAGCGCGCGCCCGGGGAGGCGCGCGGGAGGAGAGGCCACGACGTCGTGGGTCCGAGGGCCCCATCCGGAAGACACGGCACGTCCGGCGTCCCGCCACATGGGCAGGCGCGCCGACTCGCATCGTCCGGGGAGGGAAGGGCCGTTCCTGAAACTCACGGCCGGCATCCAATGCGAACGCCTCGCGCGAATCCAGTGCTCACGCGAGGCCGTGCTTCACTTCAGTACGTCGCCGGCGCGTCGCTGGCGGGGAAGGACTCCTTCGACAGCTCGTCGACCAGGTCGTCGGACGCGTTGCCGCCGGACTTCACACCCGCATTCACAGGAGCACCGGCTCGCGGCGTCTTGCTGGATGCGCTGGACTTGCTGGAGCCGGACGCGCGCTTCTTCCCGGCCTCCGCAGCGGGCTTCTCCACGGACGCGAGGCGCGAGCCCAGGAGGTTCTTCGCGCGCTCGGCCAGGTGGCGCTGTTCGTCCTGCCAGTCGCGGAAGAACTGCGCCAGCTCCGGGTCGCCCGCCTGCTCCGCGTCGCGGATGAACTGCTCGGCCGTCGAGGCGCCCTTGAGCAGGTGGTACAGCGTGCTGATGACGTTCTCGTGCGCGTCCCGGGTCCCCGTCTGCCGCTCTTCACCTGCCATGTCCGCCTCCCGAGAAAGGGTGGTGTGCCATGGGGGAAAGCTAGCCACGGTGGCGGTGGGCGGCCCCGGGTGGGGCGCCCGCCCGCCTGCTTGCACACGGTCAGGCTTGCAGCATGGGGTCCAGCTTGCCTTCCTTGTCGAGCTGGGCCAGGTCCGAGTAGCCGCCGACGTGCGTGTCGCCGATGAAGATTTGCGGCACGGTGCGCTGGCCGCCGCTCATCTCCACGAGCTTGGCGCGCGTGTCGTCGTCTCCGGTGACGTCCAGCTCCTGGAAATCAACGCCCTTGCGCTTGAGCAGGTCCTTCGCGCGGACGCAAAAGCCACAGTAGTTCGTGGTGTAGATCTTCACGGGCTTCACGGTGTCTCCTCCTTCATTCCCAAACGTAAGGGCGGGGCCTGCCCCGCGCCACCCGGGACATGAAAGCACGACGGCCCCCGGCTCCCTGAACAGGAACCGGAGGCCGTCTTCGACAGCAGTCACCCCGGACGAAGCCGGGGTGGGGGAATCACATCCCCATGCCGCCCATGCCGCCCATGCCGCCCATGCCACCGGCGCCGGCGGGCGCGTCCTTCTCGTCCTTCGGACGCTCGGCCACCATCGCCTCGGTGGTGAGCATCAGGGAGGCCACGGACGCGGAGTTCTGCAGCGCCGTGCGGCTCACCTTGGCCGGGTCGATGACGCCCGCGGCCAGCAGGTCCTCGTACGCGCCCGTCGCGGCGTTGAAGCCGAACGCGCCCGTGCCTTCCTTGACCTTGTTCACGATGACGCTGCCCTCGAGGCCGCCGTTGCCGACGATCTGGCGCAGGGGCTCCTCGACGGCGCGGCGGATGATGTCCACGCCGAACTTCTCGCCCTCGGCGAACGTCTGACCCTCCAGCGCCTTGAGGCACCGGATGTAGGCCACGCCGCCGCCGGGAACCACGCCCTCCTCGACGGCCGCGCGGGTCGCGTTGAGCGCGTCTTCCACGCGGGCCTTCTTCTCCTTCATCTCCGTCTCGGTGGCCGCGCCGACGTTGATGACGGCCACGCCGCCCACGAGCTTCGCCAGACGCTCCTGGAGCTTCTCGCGATCGTAGTCGCTGGTGGTCTCCTCGATCTGCGCGCGGATCTGCTTCACGCGCGCGTTGATCTCCTGCTCGCTGCCCGCGCCGTCGACGACGGTGGTGTTGTCCTTGTCGACGGTGATGCGCTTGGCGCGGCCCAGGTCCTTGAGCTCCAGGGTGTCCAGCTTGATGCCCAGGTCCTCGGCGATCATCCGGCCGCCCGTCAGGGTGGCGATGTCCTCGAGGATGGCCTTGCGGCGGTCGCCGAAGCCCGGCGCCTTCACCGCGCACACGTTCAGCACGCCGCGGATCTTGTTGACCACCAGCGTCGCCAGCGCCTCACCCTCGACCTCCTCGGCGATGATGAGCAGCGGCTTACCAGCGCGCGCCACCTGCTCCAGGATGGGGAGCAGGTCCTTCATGGAGGAGATCTTCTTCTCGTGGATGAGGATGAGCGCGTCGTTCAGCACCGCCTCCATCCGCTCCGGGTCCGTCACGAAGTACGGGGAGAGGTAGCCGCGGTCGAACTGCATGCCCTCGACCACGTCCAGGGTGGTCTCCAGGCCTTTGGCCTCCTCCACCGTGATGACGCCCTCCTTGCCGACCTTCTCCATCGCGTCCGCGATGATCTGGCCGATGGTGGCATCGCCGTTGGCGGAGATGGTGCCGACCTGGGCAATCTCCTTCTTGTCCTTCGTCGGCTTCGCCAGCTTCTTCAGCTCGCCCACGATGACCGCGACGGCCTTGTCGATGCCGCGCTTGATGTCCATCGGGTTGTGGCCCGCGGCCACCAGCTTCGCGCCCTCGCGGAAGATGGCCTGCGCCAGCACGGTGGCCGTCGTGGTGCCGTCACCGGCCACGTCGGAGGTCTTGGACGCGACCTCCTTGACCATCTGCGCGCCCATGTTCTCGAACTTGTTCTCCAGTTCGATTTCCTTCGCCACCGTCACACCGTCCTTGGTGATGGTGGGCGAGCCGAAGCTCTTCTCGATGACGACGTTGCGGCCCTTGGGGCCGAGGGTCACCTTGACCGCGTCGGCCAGGATGTTGACGCCACGGAGGATGGCCTCGCGGGCGCGCACGTCGAAAAGCAGGTCCTTCGCCATGATGGGGATTCCTTGAGTGAAGGGGTGGGGGCGGGATTACTTCTCGATGACGCCGAGCACATCCTCTTCACGGAGGATGAGGTGCTCCTCGCCGTCGAGCTTGATCTCGGTCCCGGCGTACTTGCTGAAGAGGATGGTGTCGCCGGCCTTGATGTCCAGGGGACGCACCTTGCCGTCCTCCTGCACCTTGCCGTTGCCGACGGCGACGACCTTGCCCTCGAGGGGCTTCTCCTTCGCCGTGTCCGGGATGAAGAGGCCGCCCTTGGTCTTGTTCTCCTCGGCGACCCGCTTGACGATGAGCCGATCCTGCAGGGGACGAATCTTCATGGTCTGCTCCTTGATGGGGCGCCCACCGTCCGGGGACTCCGGGCGACTGTCGGCGCCGCTGGGGGTTGAAAAAGGGCCGTGACGGCCCGCGGCATTAGCACTCCGACATCGCGAGTGCTAACGCCTAGGCGCGGCGGATAATAACCAGGGAAGATGACCCGTCAAGCGACGCGGGTTGCTCGTGCCGTGAGCTGCCAACTGCCCGGCATTGCTGTCTTTTTCCCCTCCCGTTGCGTCCGTGACAGGTAGAGCCCGTCCGCATGCCCGCACGGCTCGGATTGGCACTCGGACGTCACGAGTGCTAGCGCAAGTGCCTGGAATCATTGACGGGTGCTTTTGCGACGCGGTGAGCCGGTTGCTACCGTTCCCTTATTCCCGCCGGCCACGCGGGCCTGGGCGGGGGGAAGGGAGTGTCGATGAGTCAACTGGTGGCGTCCCTGTCGTTGAAGGAGTTCTTCAAATCGCTCCTGGACGAGGTCACCTCGCGGCAACGGGTGACGCTGGAAGAGGTGACGGAGTTCTACCTGGTGAACCTGCTGGCGGACTTCGCCAGCACCGACAATCTGTTCGACCGCCAGGAGGACGGCCGCCGCGCGCGCGAGCCCCTGGCGGTGCTCTACCACCAGGCCCTCCAGCAGGAGCGTGAGGCGCGCATCAAGACGCTGCGGCGGCTGGGCGACGTCTCGCTCTACACCGTGGGGTTCTTCTCCGGCGCGCTGCAGGGCGGCGTGGTGGGGCCCGACTACTACATCCAGATGGGCGGCACCGCGTACGGCCAGGTGGCGGACCTGTCGCCCCGCGCGGGCTTCGCGGGCGTGTACCGGGAGCTGCGCGACAAGTTCCGCGCGGTGGCCGAGGTCCTGGAGGAGATCGCCGCGCGGGGCATGGTGCAGGCGGGGCCCAGCGGGGCGCTCAAGGTCTACGAGACCTGGGCGCGCACGGGGAGCGACCGGCTGGAGCGGGTCCTGGTGGACGCGGGGATGATGCCGGCGCCCAAGGGACAGCTCCCCAACTGACGTGAGGGAGGTCGCCACATGATTGGCCGCGTTCAGGACCACCTGGAGGCCATCTACGGCTTCACGTGCGAGGCACGGGCGGAGACCTTCGTGGTGGACACGGAGGCCGCCGTCCGGCTGGGCGCCACCGGGCGCACCGACGAGGAGCTGCTCGTCCACGAGTCGGACGACGCGCTGGAGCTGGCGCTGTACCTGTCGCCGGCGCTCTTGGACCGGCTCAAGCCCTACGAGGCCGGGCCGCTGGGGTACGTGCTGGACGGGGACCTCGCCGGCTACTGCCAGGTGGCCGAGGGCGTCAGCCACTTCCTCTACATGGCCCACACCGCGGCGCACGGGCGCACGGTGTCGCTGCTGGAGCTGGAGGCCCAGGCGGAGGTGGACAAGTTCGCCGTGTGCCTGCTGCACCGCTGGGGCGAGGGCGTGGGGGCCTGGGCCCAGGAGCTGCTCACCCGGCTGTTCGACCGGGTGTCCTACCGGGACAGGCTGTCCTCCCAGGAGCGCTGGCGGTACCAGGAGGCCAACCGGCTGTCGCGGCGGTTCTGCTCGCGGATGATGACGCACGTCGCCGGACGGCGGCTGGAGCGGCTCCTGTCGGACCTGCGGTACGCCTACCGGCTGGGGGCGGAGGCGAAGCTGAGCCACTTCGCCCATGGCGGGTGAGTCCAGGCCCCCACGTCCCGCCGCCATCGGTTAGGGTAGGTGGGCATGCCACGCGAGGCGTCCGCAGGCGGGATTGTCATCCGGGAGAGTGACGGCACCTGGGAGGTGGTCGTCATCCGTCCGCATGGCCGTCCCCTGTGGGCGCTGCCCAAGGGACACGTGGACCCGGGGGAGACGCCGGAGCAGACGGCGAGCCGCGAGGTGCACGAGGAGACGGGACTCACCGCCGCGCTGGTCGCGCCGCTGGGCGAGATTCGCTACGTCTACCAGTTCCGGGGGCAGCGCATCTTCAAGCGCGTCCACTTCTTCCTCTTCCGTTACCAGGAAGGCGCGCTGGGGCCGCTGCCAGGGCCGCGCGTGGAGGTGGACGAGGTGAGATGGGTGCCGGTGGGACAGCTGGTGCCCCTGCTCGGCTACAAGGGCGAGAAGGCCGTGGCCGCGCGCGCCGTGCGGTGGATGCGCGCCCAGGGCCTCCTGCCCGAGGCCCCTTCCCCGGCCGTGGGGCCCGAGGGGAAGGGAACCTGAGAAGGACAGCGGACTACTTGGCGGTGTCGGGGGTGTACTTGCCGGACAGCGCCTCGCGCACGTCACGGTCGAACTTCACGCGGCCGGTGGCCACCTCGCGCAGCGACAGCACGGGGGGCTTGTTCTTGGACTGCTCGATGATGGGGCGGGCGCCGGCCATCAGCTGACGCGCGCGCTTCGCACCGAGCAGCACCAGCGCGAACCGGTTGTCGACGAGGGGGAGGCAGTCTTCGACTGTGACGCGAGCCATGGAACGTCCTTCGGGATTTCGGTGGGGCTACCTGAGAACACTGAAACCTAAAGAGCACCCCGGGGGGAGTCAAGGAAGGACGTACCCCAGGGCCGCCGGGCGGACAGGCGCTTCGTGGATCAGGTGTACCACCAGGCCCAGAGGATGAGGACGCCCTGCAGCGGGAGCCTCGCCCAGAGGGCCGCCTTGGGAATCTTCCGGAAGCGCTCGGGCTCCCGCGCCATCTGGAGGTTGGCGGGGAAGACGGCGATGAACAGCGCGATGAGCCCCCACGCCGACACCACCCGGGTGGCGGGGATGAGCAGGCCCACCCCCAAGAGCACCTCCGCCACGCCGCTCCAGAAGACGAGCGGGCCGTGCCAGGGCAGGTACGGCGGCATCATCCGCACGTAGGCGCGCGGATGGACGAAGTGGTTGATGCCGCCGGCCACCATGAAGAGGCCCAGCACGTACATCAGGACGGTCTTCACGTGCCGGCGAAGGCCTGGGCGACGATGGCGCGGGCCTCCTCGAGGATGGCGTTCAGGTGGGCCTCGTCGCGGAAGCTCTCCGCGTAGATTTTGTACACGTCCTCGGTGCCCGAGGGCCGCGCGGCGAACCAGCCATTCTGGGCCACGACTTTCAGGCCGCCGATGTCCGCGTCGTTGCCGGGCGCGCGGGTGAGGCGCTGGAGGATGGGCTCGCCGGCCAGGCTCTGCGCCTTCACCGCGTCCGGGGAGAGTTTCTTGAGCACCGCCTTCTGCGCGGGCGTGGCCGGCTGGTCGATGCGCGCGTAGTAGGGCGTGCCGAAGCGCGCGGCCAGGTCCTGGTAGTGCTCGCCCGGGTCCTTTCCCGTGCGCGCGAGGATCTCCACCGCGAGCAGGTCCAACAGCATGCCGTCCTTGTCCGTGGTCCACACCGTGCCGTCGCGGCGCAGGAAGGATGCGCCCGCGCTCTCCTCACCGCCGAAGCCCAGCGTGCCCGCCAGGAGCCCGTCCACGAACCACTTGAAGCCCACCGGCACCTCGACGACGCGGCGGTGGAGGCTCTGCGCCACGCGGTCGATGAGCCCGCTGGACACCAGCGTCTTGCCCACCGCGGTGCCCGCCTTCCAGCCGGGGCGGTTCTGGAACAGGTAGTGGATGGCCACCGCCAGGTAATGGTTGGGGTTCATCAACCCCAGCGAGCGCGTGACGATGCCGTGCCGGTCCGAGTCCGCGTCGTTGCCGAAGGCCAGGTCATACTGGTCCTTGAGCTTCACCAGGTTCGCCATGGCGTACGGCGACGAGCAGTCCATGCGGATCTTGCCGTCGTGGTCCACCGGCATGAACCGGAACGTCGGGTCCACGGTGGGGTTCACCACCGTGAGATTCAGCCCGTAGCGCGTGGCGATGGGCTCCCAGTACGCCACGTTGGAGCCGCCGAGCGGGTCCGCGCCAATCTTCAGCTTCGCGCCCTGGATGGCCTCCATGTCGACGACGGAGCCCAGGTCCTCGACGTACGGCGTGATGAAGTCGTACGGCTTCACCGTGGGGGCCGTGCGCGCCCGCTCGTACGGGGTGCGCTGGACGCCGCGGTTGCCCTCGCCGAGCAGCGCGTTGGCCCGGCGCTCGATGAGCGCGGTGACGTTCGTGTCCGCGGGGCCGCCGTTGGGCGGGTTGTATTTGATTCCGCCGTCCTCGGGCGGGTTGTGGGACGGGGTGATGACGATGCCGTCCGCGAGCCCCGTGGTGCGCCCCTTGTTGAACGTGAGGATGGCGTGGGAGATGACGGGCGTGGGCGTGGCGCCGTCGGTGAAGCGCACCTGCACGCCGTGGGCGGCGAGCACCTCCAGCGCCGTCTGTTGCGCGGGGGCGGACAGGGCGTGGGTGTCCATGCCCAGGTACAGCGGGCCGTCGATGCCCTGCTGCTGGCGGTACTCGCAGAGCGCCTGCGTCACCGCGACGATGTGCGCCTCGTTGAAGCTGGTGCGCGCCGATGAGCCGCGGTGTCCCGAGGTGCCGAAGGCCACGCGCTGCTCGGGGATGCCCACGTCGGGCGTCTCCGCGTAGTAGCGCGCGCGCAGCTTCTCGGGGTCGATGAGGAGGTCTTCGGGCGGGAGCTTTCCAGCGAGAGGATGGGCCATGTCGACCGCACCATAGGCGCGCGGCCCGACAGTTTGCTCAGCCTTCTCGACGCGCTGTCCTCGGGTGGACCCAGACCCGCCCCAAGGCCCGCTGCTACGGGCTGGGCGCGCCGGAGGGGGAGGTCGGCGCCTCCTGTTCGGGCAGGTAGAAGGCCCCGGAGCGCGCGGCGAGCACGGCGGCGGTGAGCAGGCCCACCGTCAACCCGAAGACGATGATGCTCGCCAGCGTCACCCAGTCGGTGACGCCCGAGGGCTGGAACAGCGCGCCGAAGGGCGTGGCGAAGTCGAAGCCCGCCTGCGGCGTCTTGCGCAGGTTCTGCACCGCGGTGAGCAGCGCCGTCGTCACCAGCCCCAGGCCCATGCCCACCACGGCCGCGAGCGCCGCGCTGCCCACCATCATCGGCCGGCTCACGGCGCGCGTGGTGGGGCGGCTCTGCACGTCGAAGTCCGGGTCCCTCACGCCCAGCGGCACGAAGCGCGCGAGCAGGAGCAGGCCGGGGATGCCGCCCACCATGGTGAACCAGAAGAAGGGCTCCCAGCCGATGGAGTACACGAGGAAGCCGGCGATGGGCCCCGCCACCACGCGCGGAATGGAGAACAGGCTGGAGAGCAGCGCGAACTGCGTGGCCGAGAAGCGCTTCTGTGTCAGCCGCATCAGCAGCACGGAGAAGGCGCCCGTGCCCAGGCCCTGCGTCACCTGCTCGAAGCCGATGGCGCTGTACATCAGCCACACGTTGGGCCCACCCGCCCGGGCGACGAGCACGTAGCCGATGTTGGACACAATCTGGATGACGCCGAACACCCAGAGCGCGCGGCCCAGCCCCAGCACCGTCGTCCACGCGCCGCCCACCAGCGTGCCCAGGATGGTGCCGAACAGGCCAATCGTCCCGAGCGCCACGCCGCGGTGCAAGTCGCTGTACCCCATGTCCACCAGGAACGGGCGGAGCAGCGTGCCGCCGAGGTTGTCGGCCAGCTTGTAGAGGAAGACGAAGGCGAGGATTTCGAGCGCGCGGTGCCGCGACAGGAAGCCCACGAACGGATACCAGACAGCGTCCTTGAGGGACTTGGGCGGGGTGAGCCGCTCCTCGGGCTCCGGCGCGAAGCGGGTGATGATGAGCATGGGCAGGTACAGCGTCGCCAGCCCGATGACCACCCACTTCCACGACACGCGGCCCGCGAGGGTGATCGCCGCCGAGCCCGCGATGAACATGGCCGCGCGATACAGCGCCACGCGCGCGCCCACCGCCACGCCCTGCTCCTCCTTGCGCAGCACCTCCACCGCGTACGCGTCGATGGCGATGTCCTGCGTCGCGGACGCGAAGGCCACCGCCATGGCCAGCGCGCCCACCACCCACGCAGCCTCGGGATGTTCCCCCAGCCCCGCGAGCGCCAGGGTCGTGGCGAACAGCGCCACCTGCGCCACCGCCATCCAGCCCCGGCGCCGTCCCCAGAAGGGCGGCACGTAGCGGTCCATCAGCGGGGACCAGATGAACTTGAAGGACCAGGGGGCCTGCGCCAGCGTGATGAGGCCCACCACGCGGATGTCCACGCCGATGCTGCGCAGCCAGTCGGGGATGGCGATCCACACCAGGCCCAGCGGCAGACCCGAGGAGAACGAGAGCAGGGTGACGGAGGCCGTCCTCCAGGAGGCCATGGCCCGGGCCAGGCTGGCCCACGTCCCCGGTCGCTTCTCCCCACTCTTGCCGCCCTGCTCGCGCATAGGCGGCGGACTCTATACCAGCCGCGTGCGGGGCCCAGGCCGTCCCGCGCTCCTGCGCTCGGAGGGTTGGCCGGTCACCGGTCCAGCGCCGACAGGTCCGGGCAGGAGGCGCGCACGCCCTCCGTCGGATTGAAGATGTCCCAGGAGCGGGAGAGGAACGTCACCTTCCCCTGGGCGTCCCAGCACTCGGTGTACTTCGCGCCCGGGATGTCGCCGCGCAGAATCTCCACCGCCCCCAGGCCCCGTCCGTCCGGCGCCCAGCGCGTGGTGAGCGCGATGTCCTCCTTCTGGCCCCCGAGCACGAAGTCCGTCTGGACCAGCTCGAAGGTCATCTCCGCCACGCCGCTCTCTGCCTCCCGGTACACGTAGCGCGAGGGCAGGGGCAGGGTGTTCTCCGCGAAGACCCAGACCAGCTCCACCCGCGTGGGGAACGTCTTCGTCTGGTAGTGGATCTCCTCCCGGTCGATGAAGTCCACGCCCAGGTAATCCTCCTCGCGCGAGCGCTTCAGGTCGAGGATGAGGCTGCCCGTCCCCCGGCGCACGCCGCCGCTCGCCTCGAACGAGCCGGAGAGGAAGCTCCACCAGTCGTCCTCGCCCTCTCCGACGTCGCGAAGCTGGAGGTGGTAGTCGAAGCGCCCCCCTTCACGCGTCATCACGAAGCGCGTGTCGAACTTCATGTCGTTCTTGCCCAGGAAGGGCCCCCAGACCCGGCGGTTGGGGCCGCGGGTGGTCGCGGGCAGGGTCCGGATGTTGTCGATGGCCTGCAGCATGTTGCCGACCGAGTCGTTGAAGTCTCGGCCCGTCTCGCTCGTGTCGCCGACGATGCTGGACACCTCTCCCAGCCGTCCCAGCTGCAGTGCCTGGACCTTGGACGCCGCGCGCAGGGCCCGCGCCTTCGCCTGCTCCTCCCCGAGCACCTTCGCCATCAGGTCCTCGCGCAGGGGGATGGCGTTCTGGAACTCCAGGTCGTCGTTGGAGAAGTCGCCGCCGCAAGCGGCCAGGGCCAGACACAGGCAGATGGGCGTCAGGTATCGCATCGAACGCTCCTTCATGGCCGGTAGGTGAGGAGCGCGCCCAGCTCCCAGAAGCCCAGGGAGCGTTGCTCGTCCACGGTGTAGAGCAGGTAGTGGAGCCGGGCACGTCCCGTCACGTGCAGGCGCGGCAGGGGCTGCCAGCGCAGGCCCGCGACGAGTCCCGGCGAGAACATCGCGTACTTCTGGTCCGGATACGCGGCCTCCTCGAAGTCGCGCCGCATCACGAGGTACGCCATTCGCGCGCCCACGAAGGGGGTGATGCGTCCCTGGGGCCACTCGGAAGCGAGCGTCGTGCCCAGGCTCGTCACCGAGTACCGGTACGGCGGCCCGCTCAACGTGGGCAAGTCGAGCAGCGCCTGCTTGCGGCCCATCGCCACGTCCACGCCCCACACCCAGTCGCGCCGGAAGTAGTCATGGAGCTGCGCCTCCACCCCCAACATGCCCACCGAGAGGAACAGCGACTGTCGCGTGGGCGCGTCGAAGTAGGACTGCACCGCGCCGGACAGGCCCAAGGTCCACCACGCCCCTCCATCCAGGCTCACGCCCTTCACCGGATCATCGGAGAAGGGCGCGTCCCTCAAGCGCGACTCCTCCAGCACCACGGGCTGGCCGCGCGACACCTGCACCTCGCCGATGCGCAACTTGTCCGGGAGCCGGCGCTTCACGCGGTAGGTGCCGGGCGCAAGGGCCACGCGGCGCTCCACGCCGTCCGTCTTGTCCAGCTCCGCCACCACCAGCCCGGCCGGGTCCACGAAGTAGTACATGCCCGGAGGCGCCACCTGCGGCACCACCAGCCCGTCGCCGCCCGCGCGCAGGTCCGTGAGCACCAGGTCGCCGTTGCCCGCCAGGTCGTAGCTGAACGTGGGGTGCTGCGCGCCGCCGCTGCTCGCCGCGGTGTCCGCCACCGTGCGCGCGTACGCATGCGAGTACGCCTCGAACAGCGTCACCCGCCCATCGCCGCTGCGGTCCGCGTCACCCAACAGGCCGCTGGCCAGGTGGTGGGAGAAGTAGCTGCCACCCAGCGCGTCCGACTCCTGCGAGTCCTCATCCGCCGCGCTGGAGGTGAGGATGACCAGGCCCCGCGCGTCGCGTGGCGCGCCGGACTCGATTTCGAAGGCCGGGGCCCGCCGCGCGCCCTTGGTGCGCGTCATCGCCCCGGAGCGGCACGAGTCCAGAATCGCGATGCGGATGTCCGCGGGCGCGTTCGACAGCCGGCGCTTCAAATCGTCGAAGCCCAGGCGCGTGTTGCCCAGCCGCAGCGTGCCGTCCTTCGCGTGGCCGGAGTAATAGACGAGCAGCGCCGTGCGCTCGCCTCTGTCCTGCGCCGCCTTCGCCCGCGCCTCCAGCTCCGTGAGCGCCGCGAGGAAGTCCTTCGACGTCTCGTTGAGCAGGAGCTTCGCGTCGCCGGGCGCCACGCCGCCCAGCCGCGCCAACAGCCCGTGCATCTTGCGCGCGTCGTCTCGGGCGAAGCGCAGGGGCCGTGTCTCGTCGCCGCCCTCGTCGTTGCCGGCAATCAGCGCGAAGCGGCGCAGGCTGTCCGCGTGCGCCGCAGAGGCCACGGTGAGCGCGAGCGCCAGGCCCAGGGCCCGCCCGAGAGGGAAGAGGGACGGGCTCATGGCTTGAGCAGCACCCAGTGCGTCTGCGCGCCCTTCACGTCGAGCGGCGCCATCCGCTCCACCTCGCCGCCCGCCGCCGCGAAGGCACGCCGCGTCGCCTCCACCAGCGACTCCACCGCGAAGGGTTCGTCACCCAGCACCAGCACCACGCGCTCGGCGCCCGAGCCGGTGAGCTCCCAGCTCCCCTCCAGCCAGTGCACCTCCTCGCCGGGCTCCACCGCCACGCTGGCGCCGGACTCCGGATGCAGCGCCGACACCTCGCCGATGGCATCCACGGACACCGCGGCCATGTACCGGTGCGCGCCCGCCTTGTAGCCCAGCATCACCCGCTCACCGGGCTCCAGCGCCTCGGGCCTGTCCGGACGCGCCTCTCGCTGCGGACCCGTGCCGCCGCCGATGCGCAGCTCCGCCACGTCGCCGCCACCCTTGAGCCGGTTCCTCCCAGGCCCCTCCTCCAGGAGCGGCTTCGCCAGCACCACCACCAGCAGCGACGCGGCCAGGGCCACCGTCGCGGGCACCCAGCGCCGGGGCGCAGGGCGCGTGGCTGGCTGCCGCTGCTGGCGCTCCAGGGCGCGCTCGACGCCGGCCTCGAAGCGCTCGAAGGGGAGCTCCGCCTCGAAGCGGGCCTGGTTCTCCTCGAGCCCTTTCAGCACGGCGCCGCAGGTCGTGCAGCCGGCCGCGTGGGCCCGGACTCGGTGGGCCTCGGGGGAGGCCAGCTCGCCGGCCCGCAGGCGGCGCAGTGTCCACTCCGACTCGTGCGCGCTCATCGAACCCTCAGCTCCTCTCCGCCCAGCTCGGCGAAGCGCTCCAGCCGCTTGCGGATGGTGGGCACCGAGCGTCCCAGCAACGCGGCCACCTCTTCCAGGGTCATCCCGTCCACGTGGTAGTGGACCACCGCCGCCTGCGTCTCCTCATCCACCTTCGACAGCAGCCGGCGCACCAGATCCCGCGTCTCCATCTCACCGTCGCCACCGTGTCCCTCCGAGCGCGCGGCGGCGTCGCGCTCGAACCACTGCCTCCATCCCGCGCGCTCCGAGCGCAGCTGGTTGAGGCAGTGGTGGGTGGCGATCTTCATCAACCACGTCAGCGGCGAGGCGTCCGCGCGGAAGTCGTCCGCGTGGCTCAGGGCGCGCGCGAAGACGTCATGCATCGCGTCCTCCGCCTTCGCCGCGTCCTTCAACAGATAGCGGCAGCGCCCCATCACGCTGCCGCCGTACCGCGTGTACAGCTCGCGCAGGAAGTCTCGCCGGTCCGGGAGGGGACCGCCTTGGATGACCCGGAGGGCCGGCTGGCGCGGAGCTGTCACGCGCCCCAGACTACCGCGAGCCGCGTCACAACGAGGAGTAGACCGCGGTGCTGAAGCTTCCGCAGGCGCTCACCGCCCCGTAGCCGAGGACCGGGTTGAAGCTGGCCGCGTAGTAGGTGCTCATGTGTCCCTGGTCCCAGCACTCGTTGACGGTGGCCTCGCCGAAGAGGTCCCCGCCCGACAGCTTGATGTCCGAGCGACCAGCCCCGTTGCGCTCCCAGCGGCTCTTGATGGCCAGCCGCTCCAACTGCGCGCGCGTCGGGTCCGCGTCGATGTCCTGCTGCGACACGAAGTCCAGCTCACCCCCGGCGCCCGGGGCCTGCTTGAAGCGGTACTTCGTGTTCGTGACCAGGTCCTGCTCATCCGTGTACTCGAGGTCCGCCTCCACCGACGCCGTCGCGTCCGGCCCGGTGCGCGCGTAGCGGACCTCCAGGGTCGCCAGCGGCTGCACGTCCTCCTCGTTGCCGGGCAGCCCGCGCTCGTTGTCGAAGTCGACGAGGAACTGGCCAGAGCCGTAGCCCGACAGCCGCTCCCCATCCCCATCCACGCCCGCCGTGTGCGAGCCGGACAGCACCGTCTTGAAGCTCGCGTCCGGCGCGTTGCGGCCCTTGGCGTCCAGCACCCACGAATACGTGTCGCCCTCCTTGTGCTGGACGGTCAGCCTCCAGGAGATGGGGTCCAGGGGGTCGGCGTGCGGGCCCCACACGGCGATGTCTCCCTCGATGGAGGAGGGCGGGTGCTTGACGATCTCCGCCACCAACCCGAGCACGCTCAGCGTGGCGCTGTTCATGCTGAAGGCGGCGGTCGCGGTGAGGAAGTAGTTCCCCGACAGCTCCCCTTCGCCGTAGTACGCGGACGTCTTGCCCTGCTCCTCGCCCATCGGTCCCGGCGACGACACCTCCACCATCTGCTTGGAGGGCACGCCCTGACGGAACGACTCGACGTCCTGGGGCTTCTTGTCCTCGGACTCACAACCCACCAGCATCAGGGCGGCACACAGCAGGCTCTTGCGCAGCATGGTCCTTCTTCCTTCCTGTTCGGATGGCCCCCGGCGGGCCGTGCGGCAGCGTGTTCGCTCCTATGGACACAGCCCCGTCGGAAAACAGAAAAGGGAGCTGTCTGACTTTGAAAGGCTTCGTGATTCCAGGGGGTTGGGGGCCGCCTGGCTGCTCCTCGGGCGACTTCAACGGGCTTTCGGACGCTGGAAATGCAGCGTCCCTACCTTTCGCCCATGGAAAAACGACACCCCAACCATCCTGGCGAGATGGGCACCGACGCGGCGCTGGCCGAGCGCGAGCGCAGCTCGGACGAGCTCAACGCCCGAGCGCGCGCGGTGGGGTTGCTGCGTGATGCGGGGGTGCCCTTCGTGGTGGGCGGTGCGTACGCGTATGCCACCTATACCGGCATCTACCGGGACACGAAGGACCTGGACTTGTTCCCCCGCAAGGCGGACGCGGCGCGCGCGCTAGAGGTCCTGGAGAAGGACGGCTGGCGCACCGAGCGCACCGACGAGGTGTGGCTCTACAAGGCCTTCAAGGGGGAGTACTTCGTCGACTTCATCTTCTCGTCCGGCAACGGCGTGGCGGTGGTGGACGACGAGTGGTTCGAGCACGCGCGCACCTCCACCATCTTCGGCCACGAGTGCCTGGTCGCGCCCGCCGAGGAGATGATCTGGTCCAAGGCGTTCGTCGCGGAGCGCGAGCGCTTCGACGGCGCGGACGTCAACCACCTCATCCTCAAGGCGGGGCAGCAGATGGACTGGGAGCGGCTGATGCGCCGCTTCGACCGGTACTGGGAGGTGCTGCTCAGCCACGTGATGATGTTCCGCTTCGCCTATCCCTCGGAGAGGGATGTCATCCCCGAATGGGTGCTGGCGGAGCTGATGCGGCGCACGCTGGACAGCATGCGCGACGGCGGCTGGGAGCAGAAGCTGTGTCGGGGCAACCTCGTCTCCAAGGTGAACTACCACGTGGACATCCACCACTGGGGGTTCGGGGACGGGCGGGCCTGGGACGAGAACGAACGACGACAGGGGGGCGCGCGTGGCGAGGGACCCGAGCTCGAAGATTCGATTGGCGGCGGTCGGTGACCTTCACTGTCGTGAGGACCAGCACGGCCGGTTCCGGCACCTCGTCAAACAGGTGAACGCGACGGCGGACCTGCTGGTGCTGTGCGGCGACCTCACGGACCGCGGCATGGTGGAGGAGGGCAAGGTGCTCGCCGAGGACCTGTCCGCGCTGCGCGTGCCGTGCGCGGCGGTGCTCGGCAACCACGACTACGAGCAGGGCCACGTGAAGGACATCTGCGCGGAGCTGTCCAAGGCCGGCGTGCACATCCTCGACGGGGACCACTTCATCTTCGAGAAGGTGCTCGGCGTGGCCGGGGTGAAGGGCTTCGGCGGCGGCTACGGCAACGCCACGCTGCAGGCCTTCGGTGAAGGGCAGACGAAGGCCTTCGTGCAGGAGGCGGTGACGGAGTCGCTCAAGCTGGAGGCGGCGCTGAGCCACCTGGACACGCCGCGCAAGGTCATCATCATGCACTACGCCCCGATTCCGGAGACGCTGGAGGGGGAGAACATCGAGATCCGCCCCTTCCTCGGCACCAGCCGTCTGGCGATGCCCATCGACCACTACGGCGCGGAGGCGGTCTTCCACGGACACGCGCACCACGGCTCGCTGCAGGGCAAGACGAAGAGCGGCATCCCCGTCTTCAACGTCGCCATGCCCCTGCTCACGAAGCACACGCCGGACCAGCGCTACATGCTGCTGGAGGTGTAGCGCCGCCGCGGCTCAGGTGGTGACGACCATGCCGTCCTCCACCTTCACGGGCCAGGGCGTCAGGGAGGCGCCGTTGCACGGACCTCCCACGCACTTGCCGTCGTCGGGGCGGAAGAGCGCGCCGTGCCAGCCGCAGACCAGGTGCTGCTTGTCCGGCGTCAGGTACTGGTCCAGCACGCGCGCCAGCGGCAGGCCCGCGTGAGGACACCGGTCCACGTAGCCGTGGACCTGACCGTTGTGGCGCACGAGGAAGCCGTGGAAGAAGGCCTCCTCTATCTGGAGGACGAAGTTGCGCGCGCCCGGGTCCGTGAGGGAGTCCACCGGGCACAGCGTGACGTCAGGCGGCGTCGTCCAGACGCGCTGCCGCGGCGGGAGGCTCAAGGCAGACGGGCCTTCTCGAAGCCCGCCCAGCAGTCGTCGTAGTCGAGCTGCATGGTGGACGTCTCCATGGCGAAGCGCGTGGGGCGGATGACCCAGCGCGACTCGAACATGAACGCCATCGTGTCCTGAATCTTGTGCGGCTTGAGCTCCGCCTTGATGGCCTGCTCGTAGCTGGCGCGGTCCGGACCGTGGCCACTCATGCAGTTGTGCAGCGACGCGCCGCCCGGGGCGAAGCCGCCGACCTTGGCGTCGTACACGCCCTGCACCAGCCCCATGAACTCGCTCATCACGTTGCGGTGGAACCAGGGCGGACGGAAGGTGTCCTCGGCCACCATCCACCGGGGCGGGAAGATGACGAAGTCGCAGTTGGCCGTGCCGGGGGACTCACTGGGCGACGTCAGCACCGTGAAGATGGACGGGTCCGGGTGGTCGTAGCTCACCGTGCCGATGGTGTTGAAGCGCGCCAGGTCATACTTGTACGGCGCCAGGTTGCCGTGCCACGCCACCACGTCGAGCGGTGAGTGGTTGAACTGGGAGGCCCACAGCCGGCCCTGGTACTTCTGCACCACCAGCGTCGGACGGTCCACGTCCTCGAAGGCGGCCACCGGCGTGAGGAAGTCGCGCGCGTTGGCCAGGCCGTTGGAGCCGATGGGCCCCAGGTCCGGCAGGCGGAAGAGCGCGCCGTGGTTCTCGCAGATGTAGCCCGCCACGGGGCCGTCCGGCAGCTCCGCGCGGAAGCGCACGCCGCGTGGCACGATGGCGATTTCACCCGGGCGCAGCTCCAGCACGCCCATCTCCGTCACCAGCGTCAGCCGCCCCGCCTGCGGGACGAGGAGCAGCTCGCCGTCCGCGCTGTAGAATACCTTGTCGGTCATGGACCGGTTGGCGCGGTACAGGTGGATGGAGATGCCGCTGCTCGTGGCCGTGTCGCCGTTGCCGGCGTAGGTGATGAGTCCCTCCACGAAGTCGGTGGGCTCGGTGGGCACGGGCTGGGGGCTCCAGCGCATGCGGTTGGGCGAGGGCGGCACCTCGTCGAAGGGACCCCCGCGCACCAGCCCCTGGGGATGGGGCTGATACGCGGGATGGTTGGCGCTCGGACGCAGGCGGTACATCCAGGAGCGCTTGTTTTCCCGGCGCGCCACGGTGAAGGCCGTGCCGGACAGCTGCTCCGCGTACAGCCCGAAGGGGGCCTTCTGCGGAGAGTTCTGTCCCACGGGCAGCGCACCGGGGACGGCCTCCGTCGCCACTTCGTTGCCGAATCCGGAGAGGTAGTCGCCGGGCGCCTTGCGCAGCCCGCTCTTCGGAGGTACCGCGGTTCGATTCTCGAGGGTCACCGTGAAGTTCCTCCGCAGTCGGGCCGGGAGCTACTTCCGGGACTTCTCCACCTTGATGACGCCGCGGCGGATCTGGTCCAGCTCGATGGACTCGAACAGGGCCTGGAAGTTGCCGTTGCCGAAGCCCTCGTTGCCCTTGCGCTGGATGATCTCGAAGAAGATGGGGCCGAACAGGTTGTTGGTGAAGATCTGCAGCAGCAGGCCTTCCTGCTCGTTGCCGTCGATGAGGATGCGGTTCTTGCGCATCCGCTCCAGGTCCTCACCGTGGTTGGGCACGCGCTTGTCGACCAGGTCGTAGTACGCCTCGAGCGTGTCCTGCAGGTCCACGCCGCGCGCGCGCAGCTTCTCCACGGTGGCGTAGATGTCCTGGGTGGACAGGGCCAGGTGCTGGATGCCCTCGCCCTTGTACTCGCGCAGGAACTCCTCGATTTGGGACTTCTCGTCCTGGCTCTCGTTGAGCGGAATCCGGATGGCGCGGTCCGGGGCGATCATCGCCTGGCTGAACAGGCCCGTGGCCTGGCCCTTGATGTCGAAGTACTTCTGCTCGGTGAAGCCGAAGATGCGGTTGTAGAAGGTCGACCAGGTGCGCATCTGGCCCCGGCGCACGTTGTGCGTCAGGTGGTCCAGCGACTCCAGGCCCACGCTGTTCTTCGCCTCGGCCTCGGCGGCGCCGGGAATCTGCACCCAGGAGTCATAGAGGGTGCCGGCGGGGCCGTGACGGTCGATGAGATACAGCAGGCTGCCACCGATGCCCTGCAGGACATAGAAGCCCTCGCCCAGGGAGCTGACGGCGGGGTCCGCGGCGACGGCGCCACGCTCCAGCGCCAGCTCGTACGCGGCGCGGGCGTTGGCCACGCGGAAGGCCATGGCGTTGGCGGACGGGCCGTGCTCGGCGCGGAACTCGGCGGCCTGGCCGGTGGGCTCCTGGTTGATGAGCAGGTTGATGTCGCCCTGCTTGTAGCGGACCAGTGCCTTGGTCGGGTGCCTGGCGTAGGCCGTGAAGCCCAGCTTCTCCACCAGCGCCACCATCGCCTCGGGCGCGGGGCTCGTGAACTCCACGAACTCGAAGCCATTCAGCCCAATCGGGTTTTCCGCCGTGGTCGCCATGACACTGCCTCCGAACATCATCTACGAGTGTGACCAAAAGGTAGGGAGGGGCGGGGGAGGAGGAAAGCACAAAGGATTGCCAGAGAATGTCAGCGGTCCGCACCATCTCCCGAGGGGAGCCGCGCGCGAATGTGCGCGAGGCGCGCGTCAAAGCCGGCGGCGCGTCGCGTCACCTTTCCGACGTAGTGGATTGTCACGATGCGGGCGTGTGCGCCCTCACGGACCGCGTGCGTTGGCGGGCTCTGTCGCGGGCGCGGCGTCCATCAGGTCCTCGGCCCGTTGGGGCAGGGCGAGGCCTTCGACGGAGACCTCCATCACCTCGGGGCCGGAGCCTCGGGCGTAGCGCAGCTCGGAGGACTCCGGGACCTCGGCGCCCAGCCACAGTCGGGCCAACTCCTGTCCCTGTGCGCCCAGCAGCACCGCGCCGCGCGAGGCGTCGTCGATGCCGTACTTCGCCCAGCTGCGGGGCTTCGCCTCACCGAAGCTCGTCGCCTTGATGGCGCCCAGCGCGCGCAGCAGCGACACGACGCGGAAGTGCTGCGCCTTGCCCTTCGCGGGCGACTCCACCTGCCAGGACTCGGTGCCGCCGTCACCCTCGGACGCGTTGACCAGGATGATGGCGGGCGCGCCTCCGCCCGGGTGGAACACCACGCGCCGCACGTCCTCGCGGCGGAAGCTCAGCACGTGCTTGTCCTTCAGCTCGAGCACATCCACGTCCAGCACGTCGAGCGCGCCCTCGGGCACCTCGGCCAGCGTCGCGACGAAGCCCTGCTCACGCAGCGCGTGGAAGCGAGGCGCTCCGTCCTCCATCACCTGCGCCATCCGGATGCGGACCGTGTCGCCCGAGGTTCGCGTGAAGCGCGCGTCCACCAGCGGCGTCTCCAGACCGAGCCTCTTGCGAGTCTCCGGTGTGTCCTTGGGGAAGGAGAGCGCGCGGTGCTCCTTCAGCGCCTTGAGCAGCGCGGACACCCGGGCCTCGTCCGCGCGCTCGGAGATAGGCTTCGTCAGCCGCCAGCGCGAGGTCCCCTTCTCGTGCTCCAGCACGTAGGTGTGCGTCCGCGCGCGGACCTCGACGCCCGAGAGCGCGGTGGCCTCCAGCTCGCCGAGCAGCTCCTTCGAGCGCAGCGCGAAGGTGTCCTTGTCCAGGCTCCACCGCACGGAGCCCTGCGCGGCGTACACCTTGGGGTCTCCCTCGCGGCGCACGTAGACGGAGCCATCGAACGTGTTCTCGACGCCGCCATGCAGCGTCACCGTGTGCGGCGAGCCCGACACCTGGGCCTGGGCCGTCACGGTGAACACGGGCGAATCGAGCCCGTACTTCTTCAGGTCCGCGTCGGTGGGGGCCTCGGCCACCAAGGTGCTCGACTTCGAGCGCTCCAGCGTCTCGAGCAGCGCCTCCACGGCCGCCGGCTCCGCGCGAGCCTGCACGGGCGCGACGATGCGCCACGAACCCTCCGGCCCGCGCTCCAGCTCGGTGGTGTCACCTTGCGCGCGCACGGTGATGCGGGTGAACACGGGCGCCGCGTCCTTGCTCGTCGTCCCTGGTGGAGGCGCGAAGAGCTGCTCGGCCACCGCGCCTTGCCGAGGCTCGCGCGGCCCGGACTCCTTGCACGCGGGCAATGCGGCCGTGCCCAGGACGAGCAGCGCGACGAGTCCTCCGCGCGAGGTGCTCACTTGTTCCGCCGCGTCAGCCAGATGGCCAGCCCCAGGCCCATCATGGAGAGGGGAATCAGGTCCGTGGAGATGAAGCGGATGGGGTCCATCGCATCCGTGTCGAGCTCCAGCGTGGACACCTCGCGGTCCGGAGGTCGCATCGTCACCTTGCTCACCTGGTTGGAGGTCCACCCCAGCGTGTTCATCACCAGGTTGCGATTGGGCTCGTGGCCCCAGTTCGGGTCCAACAGCAGCTCCGAGTCGCCCACCACCACGAGCCGCGCCTCATCGAAGCGCTTGTCGGCGGCGTCCTTCGTGTCGCGGGTGATGGCGGCCGCGAGCGTGAGCTGGCCCGTCTTCTCGCCATCCGAAGGCACCGCGTTCTCGTCGGGCTTCGTCTCCACCCAGCCGTGCTGCGAGGTGTGCACCAGCGGCTCCACGTGCACGCCCCCGGCCATGCCCTCGCGCAGCACGGTGAGGCTGCGCGGCGTGGGCAGCTCCACGTTCATGCCTCGCTGCTTGAGCGGCGCGACGATGGCGTGGGTGCTGTAGAAGGGCGACAGCACGACATACGGGTTGCCGCTGTTGAACTGCGCATCCGCCGCGACGCCGTCGTCGACCAGGATGCCGTGCTCGGCGAGCAGCTCGCCCAGGCCATCCACCAGTCCCGCGTCGGTGAAGTACACGAGCCGTCCGCCGCTCGCGAGGTACTTGCGCAGCACGGCCACCTCCGGCTGCGTGTACGGCACGCGGGCGCCCGCGATGACCACGAGCGAGGCATCGCGAGGGATGTCCGTGGTGCCCACCAGGTACATGGCCTCCGCGGCGTAGCCCTCCTGGAGCAGCTGCCGGCGCAGCTCGGACAGCGAGCCTCCCGGGTCCGAGGGCGCGGCCTCATCCTTGTCGAGCGGCCATTCTCCGTGCCCGGTGATGAAGTAGACGCGCTGGGTGCCCACCGCGCCCAGCTTGATGAGCGCGTTGGTGAGGTCCTGCTCGGACACGGCGGCGAGCGTCGTGTGCGACTCGCCGCGCGCGAGCACCACGCTCGCCTGACCTTCCTTGAGCTGGTACTTCGCGGCCATCTCGGGGGAGCGGCGCGGGTCCTTGAACTCGTACTCGAACTTCGCCGGCGCCTCCGCGTGGTAGCGCTGGAAGAGCGTCTCCAGCAGCGCGTAGGACTCATGCGTCGGGGGCAGGAAGCCGATGGCCTTCACCTTCTCCGGCATCGTGCCCAGCGTGGCGATGGTCTGCGGCGCCAGCGTGTGGATGCGCTCCTTCGTCAAATCCCACTGGGGCGCCTGCTGGTGGGCCACGTAGTTGATGCCCACGAGCGCGCCCAGGACCCCGAGCACGGTGAGCACGGAGGTGATGAAGAAGGTGCTCGACTTGCGCGTGGCGAGCTGGCCGAACTGCTTCAGGTTCGTGGCCAGGTACACGCCGACGAGCACCAGGCCCACGCCCGCCTTCACCCCCGAGGCGATGGGGCTGCCGGAGGTGACGAAGAGGGTGAAGGGGCTGGAGACCAGGAGCAGCAGCCCGAAGGCGCCCAGGTACCTGCCGATGAGGGTCGCGTTCATGTCCGGGGATGGCCTTTCACGTGGGGGCGGTTCACGAGACCCAGCGTCGCGCTTCCACGGTGCGGTGCGTGAGCACCAGCGAGAAGACGATGACGGAGGCGAAGAAGACGAAGCTCTTCACGTCCAGGATGCCCTTGAGCAGGTTCTGCAGCTGCGCGTCGAAGGACAGGTACATCAGCACCGAGCGCGCTGGCTCCTCGGCTCCCTGCGCCACGCCGGACAGCAGCATCCACGGCAAGAGCACCGCGAAGGTGAGGAAGGCCGCGAGCATCTGGCTCTCCGTCAGCGCGGAGATGAACATGCCCACCGCCATGCACGTGGCGCCCCACATGAGGATGCCGCCGTAGCCCAGCAGCACGGTGGACCACTCCAGCGCGGTGCCGGAGTCCGCCTTGCCGAACGCGGAGAGCACCACGGGGAAGACGAGCGTGAGGCCCAGCGTCGCGCAGATGATGCCCACGCCGCCCAGGTACTTGCCCAGCACGATTTCGATGGGGCGCACCGGCGCGGTCATCAGCAGCTCGAAGGTCTTGTTGCGCTTCTCCTCCGCGAACAGGCGCATGGAGAGGAAGGGGGCGACGAACAGGGTGATGATGATGACGATGCCCCACAGCTGCACGACGACGCCGTCGGTGAGGTTGCGGTAGGCGGTGAAGTCCTCGGGCAGCTGGGACCAGCTCGTGCGTCGCGCCATCTCCTGCACCTGCTGGAAGCGCTCCAGCAGGCCCACGAAGAAGAACGACGAGAGCGCCACCATCGCCGTGAAGACGCCATAGGCCCACGGGGTGGTGAAGTAGAGGGACAGCTCCTTGCGAGCGATGGCCAGGGCGATGCGCATGGGCCGACGGGTTTCCTTGGAAGGGGGACGAAAGGCGCGCGCTCAGGCGGCGGTCAGCTTGATGAAGACTTCTTCCAGCGACGCGCTCTCGGCGGTGCCCTGGGTTCCGGCCAGCTTGCCAAGGTCGTCGTACGCGGCGATGCGCCCCTGGTGGAGGATGAGGACCTTCTGGCACGTCATCGTCACCTCCGGGAGGATGTGCGTGGAGAGGATGACGGTGTGCTTGCCCGCGAGGCCCTTGATGAGCGCGCGCACCTCGGCGCGCTGGGCGGGGTCGAGTCCCTCCGTCGGCTCGTCGAGGATGAGCACCGGCGGCGAGCCGAGCAGCGCCTGGGCGATGCCGGTGCGCTGCTTGTAGCCCTTGGACAGGTTCCCGAGGACGCGGCCCAACACCTGGGTGACGCCGGTGAGGGCGGCCACACGCTCGACCTCGGTCTTCTGCTCACGCGAGGGCAGGCGCTTGAGCGAGGCGACGAAGCGCAGGTAGCTCTCCACGGTCATCTCCGGGTAGAGCGGCGGCGTCTCCGGCAGGTAGCCGATGCGGCGCTTCACCTCGAGCGGATGCTGGTGGACGTCGAACCCGCCCACCCGGGCCACCCCCTCCGAGGCGGGGAGGAAGCCGGTGAGGATCTTCATCGTGGTGGACTTGCCCGCGCCGTTGGGCCCGAGGAAGCCGAGGATTTCGCCCTCTTCGACGCTGAAGGTGAGGTCGTCGATGGCCACGCGGTCGCGATACCGCTTGGTGAGGTGCTGCACCTCGATCATCGCCATGGGGAGGCTCCAGGAAGACGTGCTCGACCTGGGCCGCCGGCCGTGGAGGTGTGTCTCGGACGGCCCGGGCAGAACCGCCGCCGACTATAGGAGGGGTCTTCGGGGTGTCAAGGCGACGCCCGGCGAGTGGCCTGGGTGCTTCCCCTCGCTGGCCGGGCTCCTGCAAGACTCCGCTCCGGTGTGGTTCCCCGGACACGCCCAAGAAGGGTAGTGAGACGCTCATGCCTATCGTGGTCCAGAAGTACGGCGGCTCGTCGGTGGCCGACGTGGAGAAGATTCGCAAGGTGGCGCGCCGTGTGAAGGACAAGCGCGACGCCGGGTACCAGGTGGTGGTGGTGGTGAGCGCCATGGGCGACACCACGGACGAGTTGCTGGCGTTGGCCAAGCAGGTGTCCCCGGACCCCGCGCGGCGGGAGCTGGACATGCTGCTGACGTGCGGCGAGCGCATCTCCATGGCGCTGCTGTCCATGGCGCTCCAGGAGATGGAGGTGCCGGCCATCAGCTTCACGGGCAGCCAGAGCGGCATCATCACCACGGACGCGCACGCGCAGGCGCGAATCGTGGAGGTGCGGCCCTACCGCATCCACGACGAGCTGGCGCGGGGCAAGGTGGTCATCGTCGCGGGCTACCAGGGCGTGTCGTACAAGAAGGAGGTCACCACGCTGGGGCGTGGCGGCTCGGACACGACGGCGGTGGCGCTGGCCGCGGCGTTGGAGGCGGAGGCGTGTGAAATCTACTCGGACGTGGATGGCATCTTCAGCGCGGACCCGCGCGTGGTGCCGGACGCGCGCAAGCTGGAGTCACTCAGCTACGACGAGATGCAGGAGCTGGCGAGCGCGGGCGCGAAGGTGCTCAACGCGCAGGCGGTGGAGTGGGCGAAGTCGCGTGGCATCGCCATCCTCGCCCGCACGGCGCATGCGGAGGGCAGCGGCACGGTGGTGCGCGAGCTGACCGCGCCGTCGGACAGTCGCATCAAGGGCGTCACCGCGGACGCGGAGCTGGCGGTGCTCGCGGCGGGCTCCACGGTTGCGTTGGCGGAGTTGTTGGAGTTCCTCGACGCCCGGGGCGTGCGAGGCCGCTCGCTCGGGTACGACGGGCTGACGGGCGGCGCCGGGCATTCGTACCTGCTGGTGCCGCTGGCGGACATCCACGGGCCGGAGGCGCTGCGCAAGGAGCTGGCCACGCGCTTCGGCGCGGCGGTGACGTGGCGCGAGGAGCTGGGCACCGTCACGTGCGTGGGCGTGGGCCTCAACGCGGACTGGGCGCCCCTGCGTCAGTCGCTGGCGGCGGCGGAGGAGCTGGGCGCGAAGGTGCATGCGGCGCACACGTCTCCGCTCCAGCTCACGCTCCTGGTCGACAAGCCGCACTTGAAGCCGCTGACGGCGAGGCTGCACCGCGAGCTGCTCGGCGCGTAGCCCTGGAGAAGCCTCCCACGCGACGACGCGCGTGGGAGGTCCTCACCCCAAACTACTCGGTGAGCTCCGCCGTCGCCGTCTGGATGGCGGTGGGGCAGTCGGACTCGATGGCGCCCACGTCCGGCGCGGCGCCGCAGTAGGGCAGGCCCAGGTCCATGCCCTTGTCCACCGCGCCCGGTCCGGGCTCGAGCGAGTCCGCGTCGACCAGCGCGTTGAGCGCCTCGATGGAGGTCACGTCCTGGCCCTCCTGCTGCTTCCACGCGGCGAACAGCGTCCCCACCCACGAGAGCTCGGGGACGAAGAAGTTGCCCGTCGTGAAGTTGGCGCCCGGCCGGTAGAGGTTGGACTCCATCTTCAGGCCCGGCGCGCTGTGGCCCAGGTGCACCGCGTTCTTCGTGTCGAAGATGTTGTTGCGCACGGCCACGTTGGTGGAGTTGCCCCCCGTGCCGTGGCCGAGCACCAGCGCGAAGCCGTTCGTCCCCGTCACGGTGTTGTGCAGCACGCGCACGTCCACGCCGTTCTCGATGCGGATGGCGGAGCCCTCGGGCGTCTTCAGGTTGAAGATGCGGTTGCGCCGGATGGACACGTTGGTGGGCGGGGCATTCAAGCGGTTGCCGCCGATGGCGACGCCCAGCGAGGACTCGGAGATGTCGTTGTCCTCGATGGTGATGTTCTTCGCGGAGTAGTGCACCACCACCGCCTCGCCACGTGACGTGGAGGACTTGGTGAAGCCGTGCATCCGGTTGCCCCGCACCGTGACGTCGTGGCACGTCTTGATGTCCACGGCGTTCTCGCGGTTGTCATACATGTCGTTGCCCTCGATGAGGACCCCGGCCGCGGGCGCGTCGTTGCTGAAGCCCTCGGGCCCCAGGCACTGCACGGAGTCACCCGAGTTGTCGTGGATGTCATTGCCGCGCACGGTGATGTTCTTCGACGTGGGCGCGATGACGACGCCGTGGGAGTCGGTGGTCCCCTGGGCGAAGTGATGGATGTGGTTGTTCTCGATGGTGATGCCGCGCGCGCCGGCGTCCGTGCTGATGCCGCTGCCGAAGGTGCCGTGGTGCAGGTCGTTGTTCGCCAGCACGGTGCCCTGCGTGTCCCCGGCGAACGTCACCGCGACCTGGCGCTGGCCGCGCACGTCGAACTCGAAGCCCTCGATGCGCCAGTTCGGCCGCTGCACGAGCGCCATGTACCAGCCCCCCGACGTGGGGACGAGCTTCGCCTTGCCCTCACCGCGCAGCGTGATGGGCGCGCTCGCGGTGCCGGCGCGCACGCTGGAGTCGAACACCAGCTTCTCCGCATAGGTGCCCGCCTGGACGCGGATGATTTCGCCCGGTCCCGCCAGGGTGATGGCCTTGGAGATGGTGCGCAGCGGCCTCGACGCGTTGCCTGCCGCGGTGTCGTTGCCGGACGGGCTCACGAACCACTCGCGGGAGTACTGGGGCTCGCTGGGCGCCTCGGGTGCGGGCGTGTCCGGAGTGGTGGGCGTCGTCGGAGAGGGCGTCGGAATCTCCGTGACGGGGGGCGTGGGGTCCGGCTCGGGTTGTTGGGGATTTCCGGTCGACGGGAGGGTGGGGCGGGTGGGGCTGGGGATGGCGCCCGATGGGGAGGTGGACTCCGTGTTTCCGGTACAGGCGAGGCCTCCCACGGAGAAAGCTCCGATGAGGCACAGGCTGCGCAGCGTGGACATGGGGGGTTGACTCCTCTGGGGGTTGAGCGAGCCAATGAACGTCCGGGAGGGCGAGCGCTATTCTGCCTCCCCGCGCCGTCCGTTCCCTCGTGAAGCAGGCGACCTGTCTTCCTTCCCGCGCGAGAAGCACTGGTGAAGGAGGGCCGTGGCTCGGTCCATTCCGGTACCACGAAGCGCCGCGCGGATGGAACGTCACTCGTGCTCGTCCACTTGACGGGCGGCAGTGGCTCGACAGGCCTGCCGTCGAGCGACGAAGCAGTCACGGGCGACGGTGTCCGTTGCGCGGCGAACACGAGGGCCTGGAGGGCGAGACAGGGGGCGAGGCGGGCGTGCCTACAGTGCGCTGCCTCGCACGCTGGCCGATGCGTGGACATCGTGCGACCGGACCCGACAGGAGGAGCGCCCATGGCCCTGCAGAACGACTATCAGGACGTGCTCGATGTGGCGAAGACGGTTGGCGCGAAGGTCGAGTCCCGAGAGGAGAACGGGAAGCTCATCCTCAAGGGCTCGGTGGACTACGCGTGGGACCGCGACCGCATCTGGGATCAGATCAAGGCGAAGCACGCGAAGTGGCAGCAGGAGATCATGGTCAACCTCACCGTGACGAACGCGGAGCCGTATGGCCTCTACACGGTGAAGTCCGGCGACACGCTGGGGAAGCTGGCCAAGGACATCTACGGGGACGCGAAGCTGTACCCGAAGATTTTCGAGATCAACAAGGACCAGCTCACGGACCCGGACAAGATCAAGGTGGGCCAGAAGCTCAAGCTCCCGCCGAAGACGATTGCGACGGCCTGACGGAGTCCGTCAGGGCAACAGGCCCGGGATGCTGCCGCCGGGCCTGGGCGTGAGGTGGAAGCGGATGGAGCCTGGCGCCAGCAGACACGCCGGAGGCACGGGGGCCGGGAGGATGGCCCCGTGCGGTGGCCGCGTGCACATGCCGAGCATCGGTCCGGCGGAGTAGGGCGCCCAGGGCAACCCACGGTCCACCCTCTCTGGACGAGGGGGCGGCGCGGGCTCGTCGTTGAGGGCGAGCGAGTCCTCCTCGGGCAGCGGCGTCGTGTCCGGCACGAAGACGAGGCCCTCGGGGATGGGCTCCTCGCGCTCCGGTGTCCCGATGATGGCCGCGATGCGCTCGGTGCCCTCGTCCCGCGTCGCGACACGCCCCGAAGTACACGCACACAGCACCGTGGCGCCCAGGAGCGCGATACGTGCGGGACGGGCTGGGAAGGACAGGGGACGCACCATGGCTCTCCGGACACGGAGCGCGGGGCATGAGCGCTCGGACCGATGTTCTCTTGCGCTCGACTCGAAGGGAAGATCTGCGGCCGGCTTCATCCGGGGGCAACGTCCTGGAGGACGAGGGGATGCGCCCAGGCGTGACCTCCCGCCGAGGAGCAGGAGGGGGCCTCGTCCGCATGCCCGCTCGGGGCCGCGACCGCGCTCGCTTCCGTTCCTAGCTTGCCCGAGGGAGTGGAGCGCGGAGGTCGTCGACCATGCTGTGTCAGAACTGTGGAACGCGCCCGGCCGCGGTCCAGCTCAAGAAGCGGATGGAGGGACAGGAGACGACCCTCCAGCTCTGCAACCACTGCGCGAGCGCGATGGGCGTGGGACTGGCTGGAGCGAATGGCTTCGGCAGCCTGGAGAGCCTCATCGAGCAATTGATGGGGCCGCGCCCCCGGAGCCGGGAGAACCTGCTCACGCAGCTGTCGGAGATGGCGCAGCAGGTGCTGGAGCGCGCGGCGCGGATGACGCTCGACTCGGGCTATGAGCGGATGCGCATCGAGCACCTGCTGTTGTCGTTGTTGCACTCGGTGCCAGAGCTGCGCGAGACGCTCAAGCACCTGGGCGCGCCCGTGGACGAGTTCGAGACGCGACTGGACGCGGTGATGCCGCGCCGCGAGCCTCGGAAGGCGGCCGTCGTCGCGCTGTCGTCCGGCGTCAAGCGCGTGCTTCAAATCGCGCGGCTCCAGGCCCTGCAGATGGGGCACAGCTTCATCGGCCCCGAGCATCTCTTGCTGGGCATCCTGATGGAGGCGGAGAGCTTCGCCGCGCAGTTCCTCTCGGGCGTCGACGTCAACGAGCTGCGCAAGCGCCTGATGGCCTCGATAGGTGGCCCGGCCACGCCCACTCCGGGTGGCGGAGCCCGTCAGGGAGGAGGAGGTCTGCCGCCGAACCTCACGCGCTTCACGCGGGACGTGTCCGCGCTCGCGCGGGCCGGGGAGCTGGACCCCGTCATCGGCCGCGAGAAGGAGATCAGCCGCGTCATCCGCATCTTGAGCCGCAAGACGAAGAACAACCCGGTGCTCATCGGCGAGCCGGGCGT
This sequence comes from Myxococcus guangdongensis, assembly GCF_024198255.1. NCBI lineage: Bacteria > Pseudomonadati > Myxococcota > Myxococcia > Myxococcales > Myxococcaceae > Myxococcus > Myxococcus guangdongensis. Next base: position 209,227 of record NZ_JAJVKW010000001.1, on the reverse strand, counting down.
GGGCAAGACGGCCATCGCGGAGGGGCTCGCGCAGCGAATCATCTCCGGGGACGTGCCGGAGGTGCTCAAGGACAAGCGTGTGTTGTCGTTGGACCTGGGCAGCGTGCTGGGTGGCACGAAGTTCCGGGGCGAGTTCGAGGAGCGCTTCAAGGGATTGATGGATGAGATTCGCGCCCTCAAGGGGCAGATCATCCTCTTCATCGACGAGGTGCACACGGTGGTGGGCGCGGGCGGCGCGGAGGGCGCGGTGGACGCGTCCAACCTGCTCAAGCCGTCCCTGGCGCGGGGCGAGCTCCAGTGTCTGGGGGCCACGACGCTGGACGAGTACCGCAAGAACATCGAGAAGGACGCCGCGCTCGAGCGCCGCTTCCAGCCCGTCATGGTGGCGGAGCCCACGCCGGAGCAGGCCATCGAAATCCTGCGCGGGCTGCGTGACGCGTACGAGGCGCACCACCGGGTGAAGATCCTGGACACGTCGCTGACGGCGTCCGTCGAGCTGTCGGACAAGTACGTCAATGACCGCTTCCTGCCGGACAAGGCCATCGACCTGCTCGACGAGGCCTCGGCCATGGTGCGCCTGGGCGCGCGCACGGCGCCGGACCGCCTGGGCGAAGTGGAGGCGATGCTGGAGCAGAAGGAGAAGGACAAGAGCGCCGCGGTGGCGGGGGAGCACTACGAGGAGGCCAGCCGGCTCAAGGGTGACATCGAGACCCTGCGCACCGAGCTGGAGGGGCTGCGGACCCAGTGGCAATTGAAGCGCGGTGTCACCGAGCCCTCCGTGACGCCGGAGGACATCGCCACGGTGGTGAGCGAGTGGACGGGCATCCCCGCGCGCAAGCTGCAGCAGGAGGAGAGCCAGCGACTGCTGGAGATGGAGGACGCGCTGAAGCAGCGCGTGGTGGGGCAGGAGGACGCGCTCCGGGCCATCGCCGAGGCGGTGCGTCGTGCCCGCGCGGGCCTGAAGGACCCGAACCGCCCCATCGGCTCGTTCCTGTTCCTGGGGCCCACGGGCGTGGGGAAGACGGAGACGGCGCGCGCGCTGGCCGACTACCTGTTCAACGACGAGGCCGCGATGATCCGCCTGGACATGTCCGAGTTCCAGGAGCGTCACACGGTGAGCCGCCTCATCGGCGCGCCGCCCGGGTACGTGGGCTACGAGGAGGCGGGACGTCTGACGGAGGCGGTGCGGCGCAGGCCCTACTCGGTGCTGCTGTTCGACGAGGTGGAGAAGGCCCACCCGGACGTGTTCAACCTGCTGCTGCAAATCCTGGATGACGGCCGGCTCACGGACTCACGCGGGCGCACCGTGGACTTCAAGAACGCGGTCATCATCATGACGTCCAACCTGGGCTCGGAGGCGATGGGGGCCGCGAGGGCCGCGCTGGGCTTCCAGCGCTCGGAGGACGAGGAGAAGACGGGTCGTGAGCGCGCCAGTGAGGCGGTGATGAATGCGCTGCGCGGCCACTTCCGCCCGGAGTTCATCAACCGCATCGACGAGATCATCGTCTTCCATCCGCTCAACCCGACGCAGCTGAGGCGCATCGTCGACACGATGCTGGAGGCCACGCGCCGCAAGCTGCACGGGCAGAACCTGCGCCTGGAGTTGACGGATGCGGCGCGCGACACGTTGGCCGAGCGGGGCTTCGAGCCGCGCTACGGCGCGAGGCCGCTTCGCCGCGTCATCCAGCGGGAGCTGGAGACGGAGATCAGCCGCATGCTGCTCCGAGGCACGGTGAGCGAGGGCCAGCGCATCCTCGTCGACTTCCAGGACGGGCACTTCGTCTTCACCGCGGATGCCGGTGTCTCTGTTGCTCCTGAGCCGACGCCGGCGACGTCATGACGGCGCGCGGGTGCTGTCGAGAATCCAGGCCAGGTAGGGCGCATGGCCATCGGCGATGTCGAAGCGGAGCACCTCCGGGACGTCGTAGGGGTGCAGCTCGACGATTCGCGAGCGCAGGGCGTCGAAGAGCGAGGCGCGCGTCTTGAAGAGGATGAGCGCCTCTGCTTCGTCCTGCACCTTGCCCTCCCAGCGGTAGATGGAGCGAAGCCCGGGGAGGATGTTGCCGCACGCGGCGAGCTGCGCCTCCACGAGACTTCGCGCCAGCTCGGCGGCCTTGTCGGCGGAGGGCGCGGTGACGAGGACGAGGATGGCGTCGGTCATCCGCGCATTGACGCAAAGGACACGTGGGCGCGTCCACTGTCGTGAGCCGGAGCCGGACATCACGGCTCCGACCTGGAGACCTCACCGGCCCGCGCTGCGCATTCCGGGGGGCGGGTTGTGCAGCGAGTCCATCTCCTGACGCGTGCGCCGTCGGTCCGGCGTGTCCCTCGGCAGCTCCACGAAGGTGCACATCTCGCACAGGCGGCTGTAGATGCGCTCGCCCACGCGCTCACGCAGCAGCTCGGAGTCCTTCACCGTGGCGCGCGCGTCCTCCGTGGTCCGGTAACCCGTGGGCCCGTTGGCGCGCTGCTTCTTCTCCGGCTCCAGCGAGTAGTTCGTCGCGAACAGCGTGGTGCGCCCCGCGTTGTACCGGCGGGCGATGAGCTCATCGAGGGTCTCCATCTCGAAGGGGCTGCCGCGCCCCTTGCCCAGCTCGTCGATGGCCAGCACCTCCACCTCCGACAGCGGGCCGATGATCTCCCCGCCGCTCTTGCCCTCCTGGAAGCCGCGCCGGATGGTGGCGTACAGCAGCGAGATCTCCACGTACCGCGCCCGCGCGCCCACCTCGATGACCAGGTGGCCCAGCGTGGCCGCCAGCAGGTGCGTCTTCCCCGTGCCGACAGGCCCGCTCAGGATGAAGCCCTTGGACGTCGCGCCCTTCACGTACTGGTGGCCGAAGTGCATCGCCACGCCGCGCCCCCGGTCCTGCGCTTCGTTGAAGGCCCGGTAGTTGTCGAACGACGCATGCGCCACCACGCCGGGCAGCCGCACCTCGTTGTAGTTCGCCACGCGCTTGCGCCGCCGCGTGCACGTGCACGGCTCCATCACCTCGTAGCGCTTGGGGCCCACCTTCTGGCTGAACACGTTCTCGCGCTCGACGAGCACATGACCCCGTCCCTCGCAGACGGAGCAGTTCTCCGAACACACGCACACGCGCGCCTGGGCCTGGTCTCCCTGCCGTTCGATGACGTACGTCCGGCCAGCACAGACACGGCAGCCGTCGCCGCCCACCTTCGCTCCCACACCCGTCTCGCGCATCGCCATAGCAGAGCCCTTCCCCGTCGCCTCGTGAACTGAACGCACGAGCAGTGTCGGGTGCTTCTCAGACTTCCTTCACGCCCAGTCGCCGCCGCACCGCCGCCACCAGGCGAAAGCGCCGCGACAGCTTCCGCGCGCGCACGGACATCACCTGTTGTTCGGTACCCACCGAAAGCGCGTCACGCCACACCTGGCGCCGCTGTGGGAAGGGCAGGGCGCGCAGGAGCACCAGGAAGCTCAGGGACTCCTGGGCATCCAGCGCCGAGGGCTCCTCCGGAATCCGGGCGAGCACCGTCCCGCGCAGCCACGCCACCCGGGGCGCCAGCAGGGACTCCCGCCCCGCCAGGTCCTGGAGCGCGTCCACCAGCCGGGCGTGTCGGGTCTGCTCCCACGACAGCGCCTTGCGACGTCGCGAGGGGGCCTCCGGCTCCGCGGCCATGCCCGCGCCCGCCGCCAGCGAGCGGTACTTCTTGATCTCCGCGTCCACCTGCCGCCGACATGCGCGCAGGTTGCGCAGCACCGGCTCACCCGGACGCGCATCCCACAGGGCCTTCTCAGCGGAGCGGGAGATGCCTCGCGCCACCACCTCGAAGGGCACGCCTTCCCGCGCCCACGCCGTGAGCAGCTCCGTGTCCAACGCCGACAACATGAGCCCCGCGCCACGCACCGCGAGGAAGTAGTCCTGCACCAGCTCCTCGAAGCTGGCGCTCTCCGGCAACAGGCTCATGATCCAGCACGACTCCCAGCAGGGCGACCGGACAGCCGGCCGTCCGCTCCCCCATACCCGGTGGGTCCGACAAGGCAACCACCTTGTCGTCCTTTTCACAGTCGTTCTGGAAGTTTGCCGGCATGCTTTCCACTTCTGGAGCGGCCAGCCAGTCAGGGTTGACCCTGCCCTTGGAAACCGCGCATAGTGGTTCTCCCCGAATGGAAATTCCCGAAGATTCCCGGCCACTTGGCTGTCTGGCAAGCAACCGGGGACGCCGGTCCCCCCCGCTTAGGAAGACCATGCGCCGTTCGCTCCTCGTCTGCCTCGTGCTCCTGGCCACGGCCTCCGCCGCTCAGGAGAAGAAAGCGCCGCGTGACGCCGACCTCGGCAGGAAGTCCGCCACCGCGGTGGACAAGTCCCTTGCCGGAGACATCACGCGCGAGAAGAAGAAGGAAGAAGTCGCTCCCGCGCTCCAGTACGACCAGTTCCGTCTCGGCGTCGAGTTCCAGGTGGCTTCCAAGCGGCGCGAGCAGATCGCCTCGCTGAAGAAGATCATCTCCCTGTCGCCGGACCCGAAGGAGGTCCCCAGCCTGTTGTTCCGGTTGGGTGAGTTCTATTGGGAGGAATCGAAGTTCTACTTCTTCGAGGCCAACCGCAAGGACGACGACCTGCTCAAGGCGATGAACGCCAACGACGCCGCGGGCCAGCAGCGCGCCAAGGCGGAGAAGGCCGAGCTCGTCCTCAAGCAGAAGGAGTACGGCAAGCTCGCTGTCGAGCAGTACACGAAGATCGTCCAGGAGCACCCGAAGTTCGAGCGCACGGACGAAGTGCTCTTCTTCCTCGGTCAGTACCTGATGGAAGAGGGCCAGGACAGGAAGGCGCTCGTCGCCTTCAAGCGCCTGGTGGAGAAGCACCCGACGTCCAAGTTCATCCCCGACGCCTACCTGGCGTTCGGCGAGTACTACTTCAACAACTCCAAGGGCAAGCGCCCGGAGCTGGAGAAGGCGCTGGTGGCCTACAAGAAGGCCGCCGAGTTCCCCGAGAGCCAGGTGTACGCGTTCGCCCTCTACAAGCAGGGCTGGTGCCACTACAACCTGGGCGACTACGAGGCGGCGAAGGACAAGTTCAAGACGGTGGTGCTCTACGGTGAGCTCGCCGGCGCCAACGCGGTGGAGAAGGACGGCGGCAAGAGCGGCCGTGGCTCGCTGGTGCGCGAGGCCCGCACGGACTACGTGCGCGCGTACGCGCATCAGGGTGACGTGGCCCAGGCGCGCGCGGACTTCGGCAAGGTCGCGTCCAATCCGGATGATCGCTTCACGATGATGAAGCAGCTCGCCAACATGTACTACGGCGACGGCAAGGACCGCGAAGCGGCGCTGACCTTCAACTCCCTCATCAAGGAGAAGCCGCTGTCGCCCGAGGCGCCGGGCTTCCAGGGGAAGATCGTCGACTGCATCCTGCGCATGGGCAACAAGGAGCGCACCGTGGCCCAGGTGCGCCGGCTCGTGAAGATCATGAAGGAGGTCGAGGGCTCCGGCGTCATCAAGGAGGACAAGGACAAGAAGCTGCTCGCCGAGGCGAAGGAGCTGTCCGAGCGCACCCTGTCCAACCTGGCCGTCACCTGGCACAACGAGGGCAAGAAGACGCGCAACGAGGACACGTTCCGCTACGCGGACGCCGTCTACAGCGACTACCTCACGCTCTTCCCGGACAACCCCAAGGCGTATGACCTGCGCTTCTTCTGGGCGGAGCTGCTCAACGACAACCTGCAGAACTACGAGAAGTCCGCCGCCAACTACACGCTGGTCGTCCTGCAGGACGCCAAGGTGCTGGAGGCCAAGGACGACAAGGGCAAGCCCAAGCCGGGCAAGCCGGGCAAGTGGCTGCAGAACGCCGCCTACAACGCGGTGCTCGCCTACGACGAGGTCGTGAAGACGGCCGAGTCGCGCGGCGAGGCGAAGAGCGAGGGTGTGTCCTCGGACATCACCAAGAAGGCCACCATCCCCACGCTGAAGAAGGCGCTGCTGGACGCGTGCGAGCGCTACCTCAAGTACGTGCCCAAGGGCGACAAGCGGGTGGAGATCGCCTTCAAGGCGGCCAACATCTACTACCGCCACAACCACTTCGACGAGGCGGTGCTGCGCTTCAGCGAAATCGCGCTCGGCTACCCCGAGTACAAGTTCGAGGACGGCTCGCGCGCGGCGGAGATCAGCGCCAACCTCATCCTGGACTCGTACAACCTGCTGCAGGACTTCGCGAAGGTGAACGAGTGGGCGCGCCGCTTCTACGCCAACGACAAGCTGGCGACGGGCAAGTTCCGCGACGACCTGGCCAAGCTCATCGAGCAGTCGTCCTTCAAGCTGGTCAGCCAGCTGGAGGAGAAGAAGGAGTTCGCCAAGGCGGCCGAGGCGTACCTCAACTTCGTGCACGACTTCCCGCAGACGGAGATCGCCGACCTGGCGCTCTACAACGCGTCCGTCGACTACTACAAAGCCAAGATGCTGGATAAGACCATCGAGGTCCGCGCCCGGCTCTTCGCGCAGTACCCCCGTTCCAAGTACGTCCCGGACTCCATCTACGCGAACGCGGAGGCGCTGGAGGCCATCGGCGACTTCGAGCAGGCCGCGACCACGTACGAGCTGTACGTGAAGGGCTACGAGCGCAGCGTGGGGGAGAAGGGCGGCGGCAGCGCCAAGGCGCGCGGCAAGAACGCCAAGGGCGCCAAGAAGGGCGGCGGCGACGACAAGCCGGCCGTGGTGCAGAAGTGGGACGAGTCCAAGGCGCAGGTGGCGCTGTTCAACGCGTCCACCTACCGCGAGGGCCTGGGCCAGACGAAGGCCGCGCTGAAGAACCGCGAGCGCTACCTGGAGCTGTGGCCCAAGGCGAAGGACGCGGACGATATCCGGCTGTCCATCATCGACCTGACCGGCAAGAGCGGCGCGGGGATGAAGGCCATCAAGATGTTGGAGGAGTACGAGCGCGACAACATGCGCTCGGCCAGCAAGTTCCTCACGGCCGAGGGTCGCATCATCGACCTGTACAAGAAGATGAACAAGACGCGCGACGTGGTGCGCATGTACAAGCGCGTGGGCGAGCACTTCGACCAGCTGCCGCGCCGTGTGCAGGGCACGCTGGAGAAGCCCGCGCTGGCCACCGCCGCGCAGGCGCACTTCCTGGGCGTGGAGCCGGACTGGGCCGAGTACAAGCGCCTGAAGCTGGCCTGGGGCGCGCCGCCGTCGCCGGACCGCTTCCGCGCCAGCATCCAGGACAAGAGCCGCGCGCTGCAGGTGGTGGAGAAGAAGTACGTGCAGACGGTGGCCCTGGGCGCGCCCGAGCCGTCGCTGTGCGCGCTCAACCGCATCGGCCTGGCGTATGACCACTTCGCCGACCGCGTCACCAACGCGCCCATGCCGCGCGGCCTGGATGAGGAGTCCCAGCAGGCGCTGCGCGACGAGTTCTCCAACCAGGCCCAGCCGCTCAAGGACAAGGCCACGGAGGCCTTCGCCGCCACGGTGGCCAAGAGCCGCGAGCTGGACGTCTTCAACGACTGCGCCGCCGAGGCGCTGAAGATGCTGCGCACCACGTACCAGCCGGACCGCTACCCGGACATGCACGAGGAGAAGGTCGCCCTGAAGAGCCGCAGCCAGCTCATCGGTGGTGACGTGCTGGCGGGCATCCAGGACGTGCCGCCCCCGGCGCCCACCGCGGTGGCCGAGGTCAAGAAGAAGGAGACGCTGCAGGAGGACCTCACGGACCTCACCGCGCAGCTGCGCTCGCAGACCGAGACCCAGGTGGACACCAAGTCCACCGCCTCCACCCCGGACGGCACCAAGCCCGCCAAGACGGGCGGCGCCGACGAGGAGCCGGAGGACTTCCTCTAATGAACCGGACGACCCGTACCATGCGCCTGTTCCCCCTGCTGGCCGCCGCGGCGCTCATCGCCGCCGGCTGCTCCTCGTCCAAGGCCACCGGCCCCGCGGCTCCGTCCAAGGGCCCCATCGCGAAGACGCCGTCGGACGCGCCGCCGCCGCCCATCTCGAACACGGCCAAGGCCCGCTTCGAGGACGCGGTGAAGTCCTTCGACACGCAGAAGAAGGCCAAGGCGTTCGACTACCCGGCGCTGGAGCGCAAGTTCAAGTCGGCGCTGGAGTCCGACGCGAACCTGGCCGAGGCCGAGTACAACCTGGGCGTCATCGCCGAGCGCCAGGGCAACACCACAGAGGCCAAGGCCCGCTACAAGGCCGCGCTCACCAAGAAGCCCTCGCTGCGCCAGGCGTCGGAGAACCTGGCCGTCATGGAGCAGAACGCGGGCAACGTGGCCGGCGCGGTGGCCCTCTACCAGGAGGTCCTCCAGCGCTACCCGGATGACGCGCAGTCGCGCGCCCGTCTGGCGGAGATCTACCGGCAGCAGAACGACCACGACAAGGCGATGGAGCTGTCGCGCGGCGCGCTGATGCGCGACCCCGCGTCCACCACCGCGCTGAAGGTGATGATCCGCAGCTACCTGGACCGCAAGCAGCTCTCCATGGCGAAGCTGGTGGCGCTGCGCGGCGTGAAGCTGGACGGCGCGGACCCGGAGCTGCACCACCTGGTGGGCATCATCCAGCTGCGCGAGGGCAACGCGGACGACGCTCGGCTGTCCTTCAAGAAGGCGCTCGAGGCGCGCGAGGACTATGTCCCCTCGCACGTGGAGCTGGCCCAGCTGTCGCTCGACGCGGAGGACTATCCCGGCGCTGAGGAGCACCTGCGCCGCATCCTGCAGGCGGATGGGAAGAACGCCACCGCGCACCTGAACCTGGGCCTCTCCTACAAGGGCCAGGGTCAGTACGACAAGGCGATGCAGGAGTACGACGAGGCGGAGAAGCTGGATCCGGAGCTGGCGGCGGTGAGCCTCAACCGCGCCATCATCCTGCACAAGGTGAAGGACGCCCCCGAGCGCGCCGTGGAGCTCTACAAGAAGTACGTGGCCATGGCGGGTGACGGCGTGGGGCTCTCCGGTGAGTCCCCTGTCTTCGGGCTGCTGCGTGAGGCGGAGACCATCGTCAACGCCAAGCGCGAGGCCTCCATGGCCGAGCAGCAGGCGAAGAAGATGGAGGAGCTCCAGAAGCAGCAGCAGACCCAGATGCAGGCCGCGGAGAAGAAGAACCAGGAGAAGAACGCGCCCCCGCCTCCGGGTGGCGCCGTGGCTCCGGCGGCTGGCTCCGGTACGGGCGCGCAGGCCACGCCCGCGGGTGGGACTCCACCCCCGTCGCCCGCACCTGCTCCCGCGCCCGCGGAGAAGAAGAATGCAGGCACGGCGGATCCTTCCGAGCCGGGTGAGCCGGAAGACGACCTGCTGTGAAAGTTGGGACGTCCCCGGGTGCCTTCGCTGTGGCGGGCCCCGGGGCGATGATGCGAACCTTCGCGGTGTCCGCGTCAGTGGACACACGGTGTGGAACGGGCCCGGCGGGGCCCGCGTGGGAGACAGTGATGCGGAAGGCTCTGATGCTGTGCGTGGTGCTCTCGGCCGGGACTGCGTTCGCCCAGGATGACGCCGCCAAGCCGGCGGGCGGTGGGGCGGGCGAGGGCAATGTGCGCTACTCGAAGACGACCAGTATCGACTTCGAGGACGACACCATCGAAGGCGACCTCACCAAGCCGGACGGCGAGTACATCGAGGCGCGCGACAAGGTGAAGCACTCGAACCTCATCCGCATCCGCGAGGACTTCGAGGACAAGGTGATGCAGTCGGTGGGCGAGCTGTAATTCCGCCTTCCTGCGCCGGTGGGAACCTGCCGGCGCGAGCGTTGTCATAGCGAGCATTGACCCCACGCAGGAGCCTTCATGGCCGTTCCGCTGACACTCAAGGTCTTCAAGGGCGAGACGTTGGTCGCCTCCAAGGACTACGAGCGCGACATCATCAAGATTGGCCGTCTGTCCTCGGCGCACCTGTGCCTGGAGGACGAGAAGGTCAGCCGCATCCACTCCGTCATCGAGGTCGCCGGCGACGGCTCCATGTCCATCATCGACATGGGCAGCGTCGAGGGGACGTACGTCAACGACAAGCGGGTCAACAAGGGCCAGCTCTCGTTCGGTGACAGGATTCGCGTGGGTGGGACGACCATCCACCTGGAGAACCCGGCCGCCGTGGCCGCGGTGAACCTGGCGGTCGCCGCCGCGAGCACCGACGCCACCACGGAGAAGAACCCCGTGCTGGTCCCGGGCGCTCCGGCCGCGGGGCTCGCGCAGGCCGCCGCCGTGGCCGCCGAGCCAGAGGCTCCCGCTCCGGCCGCCGCCGCGAGCACGGGCGCGCTGGATGCCTCGGTCGCCGCCACGCAGAAGAACGCCATCGTCGCCGCCGAGGAGCCCGCTCCCGTGGCCCGTGAGGCCGCCGCCGAGGTCGCGCCGCGCGCTCGCACCGTGCGCCGCTCCAAGTCGAGCGGTCCGCAGGGCGTGGCGCTGCGCTTCTCCTGGGGTGACCAGCGGGTGGGCGAGTTCTTCGTGGGCCCGGGCGCCAAGCGCGCCGTGGCCGTGGGCAGCGCCGCGGGTGTCGACTTCGTCATGGGCGACGCCAAGCTGGGCGGCCCGCGCTTCGAGGTGCTCCGCACCGACGGCCAGTCCTTCACCGTGCGCTTCACGGGGAAGATGAAGGGCGAACTGGTCCGCAAGGGCGAGACGCAGGAGCTCAAGGCGGTCATCGAGTCCGGCAAGGCCTCGCACGAGGGTGACGCGTACACGCTCACGCTCGACGCGGAGGACTTCTTCTGGGTGGACCTGGGCGGCGTGACGATGGAGGCCGTCTTCCAGGCGGTCCCCAAGCGCGTCGTGGCGCCGCTGGGCGAGTCGCTGGACTACACCGCGCTCAACATCTTCCTGGTGATGTTCTTCGCGGCCACCGCGTTCGTCATCACCGCGATGAACCGCACGGGCGAGGGTGACGAGTACGCGGACGAGCTGTCCGCCAACTCCGCGCGCATCGCCAAGCTCATCATCAAGCCGCCCGAGGTGCAGAAGAACAAGTTCCTCGAGCGCCTCAATCAGCAGAAGGAGGCGAAGAAGAGCGGCGAGATGGCGGCCAAGAGCCGCGGTGACGAGGGTCAGATGGGCAAGAAGGACGCGCCCAAGACCAACAACCGCACCGCGCCCAAGGGCGACCCGAACAAGAAGGACGAGGCGCGCGCGCTGACCGCCAAGATCTTCGGCGGCGGCAAGGGCGGCATCTCCACCGTCTTCGGCAGCAAGGGCCTGGGCGGCGACCTGAAGAGCGCCATGGGCAACATGTTCGGCGCCAAGGCGGGTGACTCGGGCGGCTTCGGCGGCCTGGGCCTGCGCGGCTCTGGCGGCGGCGGCGGCGGCACGGGTGACACCGTGGGCATCGGCGGCATCGGTACGAAGGGCCGCGGCGGTGGCACCGGCAGCTACGGCACCGGCGTGGGTGTGCTGGGCGGCAAGTCCAGCGTGGACGTGGGCATCACCTCGTCCGACCCGGAGGTCATGGGCTCCTTGGACAAGGAGCTCATCCGCAAGGTCATCCAGGCCAACCGCGCGCAGATCCGCTACTGCTACGAGAGCATGCTCAACCGCTTCCCGAAGCTGGGTGGCAAGGTGGCGGTGAAGTTCGTCATCACGGCCACCGGCTCCGTGGCGTCGTCCTCGGTGGCTCAGTCCACGGCGGGCAACGCGGAGCTGGAGACGTGCGTGGCGGGCCGCGTGCGCACCTGGAAGTTCCCGGAGCCCAAGGGTGGTGGCGTGGTGGTCGTCACCTATCCGTTCATCTTCAAGCAGTCCGGCGAGTAGCGCGCCGGGTGTTCACCGTTGGACGGGCGGCCCTTCCCCAGGGTCGCCCGCGCAGTCACCCCGGCTCCCGTCCCCCGAGGGAGCCCCTGTCAACCTCAGGACCGCATGAAAGCCCTCGCCCCCATTGCCCTGTGTGCCGCGTTCGTCCTCCCCCTGGCCGCGAGCGCACAGCAACCACCCTCCACGGCGACGGGCGACCGGCCCGCCACCACGTTCGATGAAATCGAGCGGGGCTTCTACTTCGCGCTGCTCGGCGGGCCGCTCTTCGTGACGAACCCGCCCGCGGCCGAGGGGACGCCCCGGCCGTTCTCCTCGGGCCCCATGGCCCAGGTGGAAGTCGGCGTGGACCTGGGTGAGCGCATCTCCGTGGGCCTGTTCGTCATGGGCTCCAGCATCCGCACCAGCGCCGAGTACATCGGCGAGTCCGGTGGCGCGGTGTCCGGGGACTACTCCACCTTCGTCCCGGGCGCGGTGCTGCGCGCGCGCCTGGTGGGCCTGGCCGACAGCCAGGAGGTGAAGCGCACGTGGTTCTACGTCCGCGCGGGCGCGGGTTATGCGATGTTCTCGCCGAAGCGTCTCCTTCCGGATTCCGACATTCTTGTGTTTGCCGGGCCCGGAGTGGAGTACTACACACGGTTGCGCCACTTTTCCGTGGGGCTCGAGGTCACGGGGAACTACCTCGTTTCCGGAGGCTCGTTCGGATTCGCTGTGGCGCCGAACATTCGCTACGCGTTCTAGCGGGAGATAGACGTGCCTCAGGAGAATGGAAGCGGTGGGCCGCGCCAGGGTGGGCGCGGTCGTGACGGGGGTGCGCCGGGTCAGGGCCCGCGCCGTGATGGTCCTGGCGGTGGATTTGGTGGCCGTGGCGGTCCCGGAGGCCCTGGTGGTGGCAGGGGCGAGGGGCGTGGCCGTGGCGATGGCCGGGGGCGTGGCCGCGACGAGGGGCCCGTGGGCCCGGGTCAGCGGGTCATCTCCGAGCTGAGCGTGCTGGAGAAGGCGCTTTCCAAGACGGACTTCTCGGCCGAGAAGGCCCCGCTGCAAGCGATTGTCCGCTCGCTGCGGCCCATGCGGCTGAAGTCCCTGGATGATCTGGACCTCAACACGCGCGGTCGCCTCATCACCACGATGCTGCGCGTGCAGCGTCAGCCCAAGCCGGCCGCGCCGCAGGCTGCCGCCGCCGACGCCGCTCCGGTCGAGGCCCCCGAGGCTCCGGCCGAGGCCGCCGCTCCCGCCGAGGGCGCGGAGGCTGTCGCGACGGAGGGCGCTCCCGCGGAGGCGGCTGCTCCGGCGGCGCCCGCGGTGGACCCCGCGAAGGAGAAGTTCGACGCGTGGACGGACGTGCTGTTCCTGGTGGGACAGGTCTGGCGCGCGGCGGGTGACAAGGAGCGCGCCGAGGTGGCCTTCACCGCCAGCGGCCGTCAGCCGGGTCCCGAGGTCGAGGAGCCCCAGGCGGCGCCGCAGGCCCGGACCGAGTCGCGTCCGGAGCGCGGAGAGCGTCGCGAGCGCCCGGAGCGAGGCGAGCGTCGGGAGCGTGGTGAGCGCCCCGAGCGCGGCGCTGCCGGAGAGCGTCGCGAGCGCCCGGAGCGAGGCGAGCGTCGGGAGCGCGCTGAGCGTCCCGAGCGCGGCGCGCCCGGTGAGCGCCGCCCGGTGCCCGAGCTGACCGGGGACTGGAAGGAGCAGGCCAAGCAGCTGGAGGCCATGGGCCGCACGCGTGACGCGGGCCGGCTCTACGAGCGCAACGGCGGCTTCGCCGACGCGACGCGCCTGTTCGAGGCGGGCGGGGACCTCAAGAGCGCCCTGCGCAACGCCCTGGCGGGTGGGGACAACGACTCCGCGCGCAAGCTGGTGAGCACGCTGCCGGCGGATCAGCTCGCCCCCACGCTGGAGAAGGCCGGTGCCTACGAGCTCCTCATGGAGCACTACGTGGGCAAGGGTGACTTCGAGAACGTGGCGCGCCTGTACGAGCGGGCCCGTCAGTTCGACCAGGCCGCGCTCGCCTACGAGCGCGCGGGCAAGCTGACCCTGGCGCGCAAGTCGTACGAGCGCTCGCGGGACATGGCCAGCGCCAACCGCATCCGCGGGCTCGAGGTGAAGAGCCTGGTGGAGCGTGGCGACCGTCTGGGCGCGGCCACGCTGCTCGTGGCGGCCGGCCAGCGCCGCGAGGCGGTGGAGGTGCTCGGCACGCTGCCTCCTCCCAAGGCGTTCCACTTCATGCAGCGGCTGAAGCTGGATGAAGAGGCGAAGGAGCTGGCGCAGCGCGAGCTGGCCCGGGCCGAGTCGGAGCAGAAGCCCGCGGGCCGTGCCCGGTGGCTGGAGCTGCTCGGCGACGTCGCCGCGTCCGCCGAGGCGTGGGAGGCCGCGGGGCGCAAGGACAAGGCCCTTCCGCTCCACGAGAAGCTCGGCAACCTGCCGCGCGCCGCCCAGCTCGCGGAGGAGCTGCAGCAGCGCGACAAGGCCGTGGCCCTCTACACCCAGCTGAATGACAGCGCGGGCGTGGAGCGGGCCAAGGCGCTGCCCGAGGCGGCCCCTGCTCCGGCGCCCACCGAGGCGTCCGCGGGGGGCGAGGACGGGGACGTACCCCCCGACGCTTCCTCGGCCGAGTAGCAAGAAGGCCAATGATTCCCGCCCTTTGGCGGGTTTTGCACGATTGCTCGGGGGCGCTCGCGGCCGGTAGAGTCCGGCGGCTGGCGCCCCCGCTGCGTTCCATTTTCACCCCCGAGGCCCGCCGTCCCCATGCAACAGCCCACGTCTGCTCGACCCACGCTGCGCGTGTCCGATGACCGGAGCTTCGTCGAAGCCGAGGCCGCCCTGGAGAAGGCCGGCCGTGTGGAGGAGTTGATCCGCCTGTACGAGGGACGCTCGCGCGACGTCGCCAGTGATGAAGCGGTGCGACTGTTGTGCCGCGCGGCGGAGCTCGCGCACGAGCGGCAGCGCAACGCGCCTCGGGCGGAGGAGCTGCTCAAGCGAGCGCTGCTGGTGGCGAAGGAGCCGCTGCCGGCGTTGCGCGGCCTCAAGCGCCTCCACGAGTCGCGGCAGGACGCCGCGGCGTTGTCGGACGTGCTGGAGAAGTTGGGCAGCGCGACCCAGGGCGAGGAGAGCGCGGGCCACTACCTGAAGGCGGCGGACCTCTACGAGCAGAAGCTCTTCCGTCGCGACCGGGCGGTGTTGTGTCTGCAGCGCGCGGCGCGCGCGAAGTCGGACCGGGCCATCTTCCGGCGGGTGCGGCAGCTGCTGTTGTCCGAGGAGCGCTTCCAGACGGCGTTCGAGGCGCTGGAGCGCGAGCGCGAGGCGTTGGGCGACGCGGGCATGGCCGAGGAGTACGCGGCGCTCGCCGAGCGACTGGTGGACGACCCCACCGAGCACGAGCTGGCGCAGCGGGTGCTCGAGGTCGCCCGGACGTTGGAGCCGCAGAACGCGCGCGTGGAGAAGGCCACCCGGGCGCTGCAGCGCTTCGAGCAGACGTGGCGTGACCGCGTGCGGATGTTGCGCGGGATGTCGTTGGAGGAGCGGGACCGGAAGAGCGCCGCGCGGCTGTCGCTGCTCGTGGCGAAGCTGTTCGCCTGGTACGACCCGGGCTCGGCCGGCAAGGTGAAGGAGGCGTTGGACCGCTGCTTCCTCCTGTGGCCGGGCATGCCGGAGGGCCTGTCCCTCATCGAGAAGATGGCCGCGCGCGCGGGCACGGACTTCGCGCCGGCCATCGAGCAGATCGAGGCGATGGCGGGCGAGGTGAAGGACCGCGGCGCACAGGTGGACCTGTGGCTGCGCGTGGGCACGCTGCGCCTGGGCAGGCTGAACGACGCGCCCGGCGCGCTGGCGGCCTTCGAGAAGGCGGTGGCGGCGGACCCGTCGCGCGCGGACGCGGCGAGCCTCACGGCGGAGCAACTGCTGGAGGGAGGCCGGGCTCAGGACGCGGTAGTGGTGCTGGAGCGCTACCTGGGCACCGTGAAGGACAAGTCGGGACAAGCGGGGATGCGCCTGCGGCTGGCGGAGCTGTGCCTGACGCAGCTCAAGGATGGCTCGGCGGCGCGCGCGCACCTGGAGGCGGCGCTCAAGCTGGACCCCACGCACGCGCTGGCGGCCTTCCAGCTCGCGCGGCTCCTGGCGGAGGACGAGGAGCTGGAGGCGGTGGTGCCGCTCCTGGACCTGGCGTTGCTGGCGCCCCGGCCGAGGGCGGAGCGGGTGGCCTTCTGCGAGGCGCTCGCGCTGATGTTCGAGGAGAAGGACGACGCGCGCGGCGCCTTCGAGGTGCTGTCGCGGGCGCTGGAGTTGGACCCGGCGCGTCCGCTGCTGCTCGGCTCGGTGGTGGAGCACGCGGAGAAGGCGAACGCGAGGCCCGCGCTGGCCCTGGCGCTCCAGCGCGCGGCGCAGGCGGCCCCGGTGGTGGAGGTCGCCGCGACGCTGTGGCGGCAGCTCGCGCAGCTGCTGGAGGGACCGTTGGCGGACCCGGTGCGCGCGGAGGCCGCGTGGCGCGAGGTGTTGGTGCGCGTGCCCGGTGACGAGGCCGCCGCGGAGGCGGTGAAGTCGCTGCAGGCGGCCGCGGCGCTCGCGGATGATCCGAAGGCGCGCATCGAGGCGGAGGTGACGCGGCGCGAGGCCGCGGGCGCTCCGCCCGAGGAGCTGGAGCCGCTGGTCCGTGAGTGGACGCAGCTGGCGCCCGATGAAGTGGGCGCGGTGCAGCGGCTGCAGGCCTTGTGCGTGGCGTTGTCCCGCTTCGACGAGGCGGCGGCGTTGGCGGGGAGACTGGCTTCGCTGGCGGAGACGCAGCTGGAGCGCAACGAGTGGACGGCGCGCCAGGCCAAGCTGTACGCGGAGCGGTTGGGACGGCAGGAGGACGCGGCCGACCTGTTCCTGGGTCTGCTGACGGAGAACGTGTCCACGGGCGTGGTGGTGGGCGGCCTCGAGAGACTGGCGGCCTCGGGCGTGCGGACGCAGGAGGTCACCGAGGCGCTGGCGGCGCACTACGGGCGCGCGGGTGACCACCAGCGACAGGTGGCGGCGCTGCAGCAGCAGCTCGAGTCCACGACGGACGCGGCCGCGCGCAAGCGGCTGTTCTCGCTCCTGGCGAGCATCCACGAGAAGCAGCTCGCGGACAGCCGCGCGGCCTTCGACACGCGCGTGCGCGTGGTGCGCGAGGACCCGCGGGACGAGTCATCGCGCGGCGAGGCCTTGCGGCTGGCGAGGGATTTGTCGGCGCACGCCGAGCTGGGGCGCGTGTTGCGCACGCTGGCGGCCGAGGCCGAGGACCCCGCGGTGGCGCTGTCGCTGCTGACCGAGGCGGCGGGCCTGGCGGAGGAGGGCGGGCTGGTGGCGGAGGCCATCGCCGCGCTCGAGGCGGCGGTGGAGCGTGCTCCGGAGTCGGGCGCGGTGCTGCAGCGACTGGTGCGCCTGTATGGGCGCGCGGGCCGCGCGGCGGACGCGGAGGAGCTGCTGCGCAAGCGCATCCAGGGCGCTCGCGGCGCGGAGAAGCTGGAGCTGCTGCTCCAGTTGGTGGACCTGAACACGGAGCTCGGGCGACCGGCGCAGGCCGCCGAGGCGCTCCAGTCCGCGCTCTCGCACGGCGCGGAAGAGGGCCGGCACCTGCCGCGCCTGGCGGAGCTGTACGAAAAGGCCGGCCGCACGCGGGAGCTGG
Organism: Myxococcus guangdongensis; assembly: GCF_024198255.1. Classification (NCBI taxonomy): domain Bacteria; kingdom Pseudomonadati; phylum Myxococcota; class Myxococcia; order Myxococcales; family Myxococcaceae; genus Myxococcus; species Myxococcus guangdongensis. Next base: position 191,914 of record NZ_JAJVKW010000001.1, on the reverse strand, counting down.
GCGACACGCTGGCGAGGATGATTGGTCTGGCGGAGTCGGCGGGCGAGTCGGACAAGGTCTCTCGCCTGAAGCTCCGCCGCGCGCAGTTGCTGCAGGGCCTGCAGGACGGCAGCGCGGAGGCGGTGAGCAGCTACGCGGACATCCTGCTGCAGCGCCCCTCGGACCCGGACGCGCTCGCGGCGCTGGAGGCCATGCTGGCGTCGGGCACGGCGCGCGAGGCCGCGGCGCGCGTGTTGTTGCCCGCGCTCGAGCGGACCAAGGACTACCGCAAGCTGGTGGCCACGCTGGATGTGCTGGCGGAGGTGGCCAAGGACGACACGGCGCGGGTGCAGGTGCTGCGGCAGGCCGCGCAGGTGCATCTGGCGCATCTGCGGCAGCCGGAGCTGGCGTTCGCGGCCCTGGCCCGTGCGCTCCGATTGGCGCCCGGCGACGCGGGGCTTCGCTCCACGGCGCGTCAGGCGGCGGAGGACGCCGACGCGCTGGACAGCTACGCGGAGATCATCGAGGAGCTGGCGGAGGAAGGCGACGTGGGCTCCGCGCGCGCGGCGCTGCTGCGCGAGCTGGCCGAGGTGCAGGAGAAGAAGCTCGACGACAAGGCGGGCGCGGTGAAGGCCCTGCGCGCGCTGCTGGCGCTGGAGCCGGGCAACCTGGACAGCCTGCGCGCCTTGCAGCGTCTGCACCGCGGCGGCGAGGAGTGGGCCGCGCTGGCGGAGGTGCTGGAGAAGCTGGCGGCCGCGTCGCCGGAGCCGGCCGAGCAGCTCGTGTTCCTGCGCGAGGCCGCGCTGCTGCATGAGGCTCGCCTGTCGGACCTGGAGAGCGCGGCGGAGGCGTGGCGCGCGATTGCCCAGCGAGACCCGGCCAACCGCGAGGCCGCGGCCACGTTGGACCGGCTCTACACGGAGCTCGGGCGGCATCAGGACCTGGCGTGGGCGCTGGCACTGCGCCGCAATCAGGAAGGCCAGAGCCCTCAGGGGCGCGAGGTCTCCTTCCGTCTGGCTGAGCTGCAGCGCACGGTGCTCGACGATTCGAACGCGGCGCTGGGCCTCTACAAGCGCATCCTCGCGGAGGACTCGGGCCATCCCGGTGCTCGGGCCGCGCTCGAGGCGTGGGTGAAGGCGGCGGTGTCCGCCAGTGGCGCCGCGCTGGATGTGTTGGACCCGGTGCTCGTGCAGGTGGGCGACCATGCCCGCCGCGTGTCGCTGCGCGAGGCGCGGATGGAGTCCGCGCTCACCACGGAGAAGATCCTCCTCGCGGGGGAGATTCGTCGCATCTACGAGCGTGACATGAGCCAGCCGTCGCTGGCCTTCATGTCCTCGGTGAAGTCCTTCGCGCAGGGCCTGGACCGGGACGGTGTGCGCCCCGACCTGGAGCGCCTGGCGCGCGAGACGGGCTCGCACGAGGTGCTCGCGGAGATCTACGAGACGGCCACGGTGGAGCTCACCGAGGGCGACTCGGCCGCGCTGGACCTGTTGCGCCGTGCCGCGGAGCTGCGTGAGTCGTTGGACCAGCCCGAGGAGGCCGCGCGCCTCTGGAAGAACCTGCTCGCGGACGCGCCGCAGGACCGCCAGGCATTGGAGGCGCTGTCCCGGCTGTACGAGAAGGGCCAGAACGCCAAGAGCCTGTCGGAGGTCTACACGCGTCAGGCCCAGCTCTCCCAGGACGCAGAGGAGCGCGTGGGGTTGTTGCTCAAGGCGGGCGAGGCCTACGCCAACGCCGGTGAGGACGCGCGGGCCATCGAGACGTACCGCTCGGCGCTGGCGCTGAGGCGGCTGCCCGAGGGGCTCCTGGCGCTGGAGCGGCTGTACGCGAAGGCGCGGCGCTTCGTGGAGCAGGCGGACGTGTTGGACCAGCTCGCGGACGGCGCGGCCGACGATGGCGCGCGGCGGGGCTGGCTGCTCAAGCGCGCGCAGTTGCTCGAGAAGGAAGTGGGCCCGGCGGAGGCGCTGCCCGTGTATCGCCGGCTGTTGGAGCTGGCGCCCGGGGATGGCCAGGTGGTGGCGGGCCTGGAGCGGTTGATGGCGCACGATGGGCCTCGCGTCGAGGCGGCGCGCCTGTTGGAGCCCGTCTACCGGGGCCTGAACGACACGCGGAAGCTGGTGGAGGTCATGGAGGTGCTGTTGCCCGGCGTGGCGCCGGAGCGGCGGCTGGAGCACATCCAGGAGATCGCCACCCTGCGCGAGGCGCTGGGGCAGACGTCGCTGGCCTTCGTGGCGCGGCTGCGCGCGTTCAACGAGTTCCCGCAGGAGACGTCGGTGCGCGACGAGCTGGAGCGGCTCGCGGCGGACTCCGGCTCGTTCGAGGAGGTCGCTGGCGCGTACGAGGACCAGCTCGAGCGTGACACCCAGGAGCCGCTCGCCGGGGATTTGTGGCGCCGGCTGGCGACGCTCTACGACAACCGCCTCAAGCGCTACGACCTCGCGGTGCGCGCGCTGGAGGAGGTGAGCCGCAGGGACCCGAAGAACAAGGCGGTGCTGGAGTCCATCGCCCGCGTCCATCGGCGCACCGGGGCTCACCGAGAGCTGGCGCTGGTCATGCGGCGGCAGGTGGCGGCGGAGCCGAGCGCCGCGTCGCAGGTGAATCTGTTGTTCGAGCTGGCGCACCTGGCCGAGGAGACGCTCGCGGACAAGGCGCTCGCGGCGCAGGCCTACCGCGAGATTCTGCTGCTGCGTCCGGAGAACGCGAACGCGCTCAAGTTGTTGGGGCGCGTGCTGGCGGACATGGAGCGCTGGGCGGAGCTGGCGCAGCACATCGAGCGTGAAATCCAGCTCGCCGACGCGCGCGGTGCTCAGGAGGAATCGTCCGATTTGCGCGTGCGGTTGGGGCGCCTGAAGTTCTCGCGCCTGGACGACCCGCGTGGCGCGCTGGAGCTGTACCAGTCCGTGTTGGAGCGGCGGGCGGGACACGCGGGCGCGGTGGGCGCGCTCGAGGAGATGGCCCGCTCGGAGAGCCCGCTGCGTGGCGCGGCCGCGAGCGCGCTGGAGCCTGTCTTCGTCGCCGTCGGCAACCACCTCAAGCAGGTGGAGATGCTGGAGTCGCGCGCGTCGGCGGAGGCGGTGCCCCAGGAGCGCGCCGCGCTCTTGCGCCGCATCGCCGAGATGTACGCCGGTCCGCTGGAGAACGCGGAGATGGGCTTCCTGGCGGCGACGCGTGCGCTGCGCGAGCTGCCCGACGACCTGCGCTCGCTGGAGCTGTGCGTGTCGCTGGTGGATCGCGCCGAGGCTCCCGAGGAGCTGGGCGCGGTGCTGATGGAAGTGGCGCCCAAGGCGGGGGACGCGGCGCGCGCGGAGATGTATCGCGCGCTGGCGCGGCTGCAGACGGACCTGGGCGAGCCCTCCGAGGCGCTGACGTCCTGGAAGCGCGTGCTCGAGCTGCGGCCCTCGGACACCGAGGCGTTGGATGGCACCGTGCGACTGGTGGCGTCGCAGGGCAAGCCGACGGAGCTGCTCGAGGTGCTGCGCCGTCAGCTCGCGGTGGCCGAGGACCCCGCGCGTCGTGCGGCGGTGCTCTTCCAGATTGGACACCTGCAGGAGGAGCAGCTCCAGGACGCGCTGGGCGCGCTGGCGACCTTCCGGCGCCTCTTGGAGCTCAAGCCGGACGACGTGGCCGGCCTGGAGCGCATGGAGGCGCTGTGCCAGAAGCAGGAGCGCTGGCCGGAGCTGGCGGACGTGCTGGCCCGCCGCATCGCGCTGATGCCTCCGGAGGCGGGGCTGGAGCTGAAGTTCCGCCTGGCCTCGGTGCGCGAGACGCGGCTGTTGGACCGCACGGGCGCGCTGGCGCTGTACGGTGAGGTGCTGACGGTGCAGCCCAACCATCCGGGCGCGGTGGGCCGGATGGAGGCGCTGGTGTCGCGCGAGCCGCAGAACCTGCTCGCGGTGGAGACGTTGCTGCGCGCCTTCCGCGCGAGTGGCGACGTGCCGCGACTGGCGCAGCTCATCGAGACGCGCGTGGGCGTGTCCACGGATGCCTTCGAGCGCAAGGCGCTGTTGGGCGAGCTGGCGACACTGCGCGAGTCGCAGGGCGAGTCGGAGCTGACGTTCCTGGCGCTCTTCCGCGCGTTCAAGGAGGACCCGAACGACGGTGAGGTGCGCCGTCGTCTGGAGAACGCCACGGATGCCTCGGACAGCTACGACGAGCTGGTCGCGGCGTACGAGGAGGCGCTGCCGCGCGTGGCCGAGGCCGCCGACGCGGCGCAGGTGTGCCTGAAGCTGGGGCAGTTGCTCGAGTCGAAGCTGCGGGACTCGGACCGCGCCGTCTCGTACTACGAGCGGGCGCGCACGCTGCATGTCGCCGTGCAGGCCAAGGCGCTGGTGGCGCTGGACCGGCTGTACCTGGAGCTGCAGGCGTGGCCGGAGCTCGCGGGCATCCTGGAGGCGCTCGTCACGGGCGCCACCGAGCAGGCCGAGCGCGTGGGCTACCTCTTCCGCCTGGGGCAGCTCTATCAGGAGCGGTTGGACAGCCCGGACCGCGCGGCGAGCGCCTACGAGGGCATCCTCAAGCTGGAGCCCGGGCACCTGGCGTCCGCGCGACTCCTGGAGAGCATCTACGAGGCGGCCTCCGCGTCGGAGAAGCTCTACGCCATCCTCAAGCTCCAGTCGGAGAAGGTGGCGGGGGCGGAGCGGGACCGCGTCCTCGCGAAGATGGCGCAGGTGTCCGCCGAGGGGCTGTCGGACCTGGGCGGCTCCATCGAGCTGTACCGCGAGCTGCTGGCGAAGAACGCGCGCAACGACCAGGCCTTCTCCGCGCTCGAGTCGCTGTACGAGCGGGCGAATCGGCCGGAGGATTTGCGCGCGCTGCTCGAGGGCCGTCTGGCGATGACGCTGGACCCGCGCGAGGTGGTGCGGCTCAACGAGCGGCTGGGGCGTGTGGTGTACCGGCTGCTCAAGCAGCCCGAGGCCGCCGTTCCGTACTTCAAGGCGGCGTTGGACCGTGACGCGCGCAACCGCGCGGTGCTGGACACGCTGCGCGAGCTGTACGACGAGACGGAGCAGCGCGAGGAGCTGGTGGGCGTGCTGCGCCGCCTCATCCCGCTTCAGGAGAACAGCGAGGGCGTGAAGGCGCTGCGCCTGCGCCTGGCGGAGGTGCTCGCCGGAATGGGGCGCCGCGAGGAGGCGCTGGACGCCGCCCGTCGCGCGTTGGAGGTGGAGCCCCACCAGGTGTCCGAGCTGGAGCGCGTGCACACGCTGTTCGTCTCGCTGCGCGCGTGGAACGACGCGGTGCGCGCGCTGGAGCTGAAGGTGCAGGTGCACCTGGCCGCCGAAGAGCGTGAGCGCGCCGTCGCCACGTACTACGAGGTGGCGGACCTGTGGGCGGGGCCGGGCGGCAAGCCCGAGCAGTCCACCGGGGCGCTGGAGAAGGTGCTGGAGCTGGACCCCGCGAACCGCGCGGCGTACGAGCGCGTGTGCGAGCTGTACCGGACGTACAACGACTGGCGCGCGTACGCGACGGCCGTCGACCGGTACATGCCCCACTTCGTCACGGACGAGGAGAAGATGGCCGCCCTGCGCGAGCTGGCTCGCGTCCAGGAGGAGCGGCTGGGGCAGAAGGACGTGGCCTTCCTGGCGCTCTGCCGCGCGCTGCAGCTGGATGCCTCGGACGACACGCTCCGCGAGGAAGTGGAGCGGCTGGCGGACGAGACGGGCAGCCACGAGGAGCTGGCGGCCGTCTACGAGGAGGTCGCGGACGAGCTACCGCGCGGGCCATTGGCGGAGCGGCTGTACGCGACGCTCGCGCGAGTCCACGACACGCGGCTGGATGACCCGCAGGCCGCGGAAGGGGCGTTCCGGAAGATTCTCGAGTTCGACCCGACCAACGCCACCGCGCTGGACGGACTGGCCGCCGTGTTCCAGCGCCGGGGCCACGAGCGTGAGTACGTGGTGGCGCTGGAGCAGAAGCTCGAGGCCGCCGGCTCGATCGAGCAGCGCAAGAGCATCCTCCGGGAGATTGCCCGCGTCTGGGACGAGAAGCTCGAGGACCCGTCCGAGGCCGCGAGCGCGCTGCTGCGCGCGCTGGAGCTGGAGCCGGACACCGAGACGCTCGGGGTGCTCACCGCGCTGTACCGGCGGCAGCGCGCGTGGCGCGACGTGGCCATGACGTTGCTGCGCACCCGGGACCTGGCCGCCACCGCCGAGGAGCGCGCGCGCATCCAGGTGGAGGTCGCCGGCGTGTTCGAGAGGGACCTCTCGGACGACGACTCCGCGGTCGCCGCCTACCGTCAGGCGTTGGAGCTGGACCCGGTCAACCGCGAGGCGCTGGAGTCGCTGGAGCGGCTGCACACCAAGCTGGACCAGCCGGCGGACCTGCTCGCCATCTACGAGCGGATGTTGGAGCTGAGCGACGACTGGCGCGAGAAGGTCCGCGTCCTGTTCCGCAGCGCCACCATCTGGGAGGACAAGTACCAGAACCCGGCCAACGCGGACGTGTGCGTGGAGAGCGTGCTCTCCATCGATCCGCAGAACGTCCAGGCCATCAAGGTCCTCATCCGCCTGCGTCGGGTGCAGGGCCGCTGGGAAGACCTCATCAACGCCTACGAGCGGCAGCTCTCGCTCGCCGTCAGCCCCGAGGAGCAGGCGGAGCTGTACGTGGACATCGGCAACGTCCAGTACCAGAACCTCAAGGCGGTGGACCGGGCCGTCAACAGCTACCACGCGGCGCTCGCGGCGGACCCTGGCAGCCGGCCCGCGCTGCACGCGTTGGGCAAGCTGTACGAGCGCAGCGGCAACTGGCCCTTCGCGCTGGAGATGCTCCAGAAGGACGCGGAGCTGGCCGGCCAGTCGAAGGATGCGGTGGAGCTCTACTACCGCCTCGGGAAGATCAACGAGGACATGCTGATGGACACGGGCAGCGCCCGGAATGCCTATCAGCTGGCCATCGCCATCGACGCGGGCCACCTGCCCAGCCTCCGCGCCCTCAAGGGCATCCTCGAGCAGGAGAAGGACTGGAGCGGCTACGAGCAGACGCTGCGTCAGGAGGCCGAGCAGACCGAGGACCCGGTCGCCAAGGGCAAGGCGCTGTTGGACGTGGCGCGCTACCACGCGGAGACGCGCGAGGACCGCGACACGGCCACGGGCTACTGGGAGGAGGCGCTCAAGCACATCCCGGACAGCATCGAGGCCGCGCGTCCGTTGGCGGACGTGTACATCGCCCACGAGCAATGGTCCGACGCGGAGCGGATGCTCGACATCGTCACGCGCAAGCTGTCGGAGAAGGCGATGGTGGAGAAGGACGCGGCCACCGCCGCGGACCTGTGCCGCCAGCTCTACCGGCTGGGCTACGTGGCGGAGAAGCTGGGCCGGCGCGACAAGGCGCTCAGCTGCTACGAGACGGCGTACGAGCGCGACGCGACGTACCTGCCCGCGCTCGAGGGCTACGGCAACCTGCTCGTGCAGACGCGCCGCTACGAGGGGGCGCTCAAGGTCTTCCAGACCATCCTCATCCACCACCGCGAGGAGCTCACGGACCTGGAGGTCGTGGAGGTCTACTGGCAGCTGGGTGACATCCACGCCGCGCTCAACCAGGCGGACCGCGCGCAGAACCACTTCGAGAAGGCGCTGGCCATCGACCCGGGTCACGAGCCCACGCTGCGCGCGCTCGTGGTGCTGATGGACAAGGCGGGCCAGTTCGAGAAGTCCGCGGACCTGCGCCAGCAGCTGGTTGGCGTGCTGGAGGGCGAGGCCAAGGTGAAGGTGTACCTGGACCTGGGCCGCATCTCCCGCGATGAGCTGCACGACCCGTACATGGCCATCGACGCCTTCACCGGCGCCCTGCGCGTCCAGCCCGACGCGCTGGAGGTGATGGACCAGCTCTACGTGCTGCTGCGCGAGACGCGTCAGGGCCAGAAGGCCGCGGACGTGCTGGCGCGGATGCTGGCGCTCCCCGCGCTGGCGTCGGAGCCGCACAAGGCCAAGCGCGTCTGGTTCGCCCTGGGTGAGCTGCGCCGTGACGACCTGAAGGACGTCGACGGTGCGGGCCAGGCGTTCAACGCGGCGTTGGATCTGGACCCGCGCTTCGTCGAGGCGTTCAGCTCACTCGAGGCGATGCTCGGTGGTGCCCGCCAGTGGAAGTCGCTGGAGGAGAACTACACGAAGATGCTCGGCCGCCTGCCCAAGACGCCGGAGACGCACGTGGCGCGGATGGCGCTGTGGCGTGCGCTCGGTGACTTGTATCACCAGGTGCTCAAGCACCCGGAGGGCGCGGTGGCCGCCTACGGTGTGGCCGCCAAGGGCCTGCCGGACGATGCCGCAGTACAGGAGGCGTACGCCGAGCTCGCCGGCAACATGCCCGGCAAGGAGGAGGAGGCCATCGCCGCGCTCCGGCGCGCGCTGCCTCACACGACCGACGCGCGGAAGATCTGCGGTCAGCTCGTCCGGCTCGCGGCGCTGCGCAAGGACTACGACCTGGCGTGGCTCGCGGCCCAGGCCGCCTCGGGGCTGCTCGGCGAAGCGGGGGAGGACGAGAAGGAGATCCTCTCCAAGCTCGGGCCCTACGCGAAGAAGAAGGAGGTCGCGCAGCGTCCGGTCGACGACCGGCTGTGGCACACGCACCTGTTCCACCCGAAGGCGCGCGGGCCACTGGCGGAGCTGCTCGGTCTGCTCTTCGCCAAGGCGGGACACCTGTACGCGGTGCCCTTCACGCAGTACCAGCTCGTGCCGAAGAAGCACCGCATCGACGTGGCCAGCGCGCAGGAGTACCACGTGCACCACTACCGGTACGTTGCGCGCCTGCTGGGCATGGAGGGCGTGGAGCTGTACTCGCCCTTCCTCGTGGCCACGCGCGAGCGCATGGCGAAGCGCTCCAACGAGCCCGCGCCGGAGCCGCTCGTCAACGTGGAGCTGCTCCAGACGCATCCGCCGTGTGTCCGCGTGGGCGGGAAGTACTTCGCGGAGCAGGGGCAGAAGGAGGTGTACTACCTCTTGGGCCGCGCACTGGCGCTGGCGCGTCCGGAGCTGGCCTTCGCGCAGTACGTGCCCGCGGAGCGACTGGAGGCCATCCTCCAGGCCGCGCTGAACCTCGTGGTGGGAAATGTGCGCGTCGCCGAGTCCCTCCACGGCGTGGAGATGGAGCGGCGGGCCCTGGAGAAGGTCCTCACGGACGTGGACCGCGCGGGGCTCGCCAAGGCGGCCCGGGCGTGGCTCCCCACGGCGACGCCGCAGTCGGTGCGTCAGTTCCTGGAGGGCGCGGAGCTCACCGCCGCTCGCGCGGGCCTCTTCGTCGCCGGGGAGATGGAGCCGGTGCGCCGGCTGGTCCAGGGCGAGACGGGCTCCTCCTTCCGCGTCGTCCCTCGAAACAAGCTCAAGGAGTTGCTGGTGTTCGCGACGTCCGAGGAGCTGCACCACCTGCGTGTGGCTGTTGGCACACACGTGGAGGTACAGGTGCGCAGATAACGCGGTAGAACCCCGGCAAGGGTTCACGCGTTGATGAGCAACCGGGCGGTCGAGGTACTGATCCTTGACCGCCTCGGGTGGCCACTTCTACGATTCCGACGGGATTTCTCCCGTCATTTCCGAGGCTTGCGGAAAAGATGCGTTTCGTCTGTGACAGCTGCCGCGCGCAGTACATGATCAGCGACGACAAGGTTGGCCCGAAGGGGGTCAAGGTTCGTTGCAAGAAGTGCGGCCACACCATCACCGTGCGCCCGGCGGGCGCCGCGGCGGGGAAGGATTCCCCGTCCGAGCCCGCGTCCACCTCTTCTTCCGCTCCCGAGAGCGCGAGCGCCCAGGGCAAGGAGGCCGATTCGTCCTCCTCCGCCTCGCTGCCCGCGACGCTCGGGACTCCGCCCGAGGGAGGCCTCTTCACGGATGTGGAAGAGGACGAAATCGGCGCGGTCTTCGACCAGGTCCTCAGCTCCGGCACGCACAAGATTCCGGCGGGTGAAGCCGCCGGCGAGGCCGCCGCGCGCGATGCCACCACGGAGTCGGTGCGCAAGCTTGCAGAGGCCGAGGACGAGCCCGACAAGGACGAGCCGAAGCCCGCGGCCTCGTCGCACGAGTGGTACGTGGCCATCGACGAGAAGCAGGTCGGGCCGCTCACCGTGGAGAAGGTGAAGGACGCGTGGGACCGCGGCGAGGTGGGGCCGGACAGCCTGTGCTGGCGTTCGGGCTTCAGCGATTGGATTCCGTTGTCGGAGACGGCGGAGCTCGCGTCGGTGCTGGCGCCGCGTCCGTCGAAGCCGACCATCGTCGCGCCCGAGCCCGTGTCGGGCTCGACGCCCACGGTGCAGCCGGGGCCCGTGCAGTCCGCGTTCAGCGCGGGCAAGTCGAAGGGCGAGTCGGTGGTGCTGGCGTCGTCCTCCGAGGAGCCGGTGGGCTGGAAGCCTTCGGCCGCCAGCGTCCTCGCCTCGCTGGTGAAGGAGGAGAACGACGCGCTGTCGAAGCCGCCTCCGACGCCCGCGCCCGCGTTGGGCCGTGAGCCGGTGTCGCAGTCTCGCCTGCTCGACGTGCCGATGCCGCCTCCAGAGCCGGTGTCGTCCCCGTCGCTGATGGGCGCGGGGCCGGCGATGGCCGCGCAGATGGCGCCGCAGCAGGCACCGCAGGCCTATCCGCAGCAGCCCATGGCGCACTATGGCCAGCCGGCGCAGATGCCGTACGGGCAGCCGCAGGGGCACTACGCGCAGCCTGCGCCCGCGCCCTATGCGCCGCCCCCTGGCTACCCTCCGGCTTATGCGCAGGGCGGTGGAGCGCCTTCGGGTGGCGGCAAGGGCCGGGTGGGATTGATTGTTGGCATCGTCGTCGGTGTGCTGGGGCTCGGTGGCGGAGCCTGGGCGCTGGCGTCGAAGGGCGGCACTCCCGAGGCACCGCCCACCCAGCAGCCTGTCGCTGCGGCCACGCCTCCCGCGGCACCTCCGCCCGTGGTGACGCCTCCTCCTGTCGCGGCCGCGCCTGTCGTGGCGCCGCCTCAGACTCCGCCCGTGGTGGCCACCGCGCCTGGCGCGCCGACGCCGCCTCCCGAGTCCGCGCCCGCGGCGAACCCCGCTGTTGCCGCCGCGGGAGCGCCCACGGCGCCTCCTTCGACGGCTCCGGTGGCGACGCCGCCTCCCGTGGTCGCGCAGCCCGTGGCGGGGCAGGTGCCCGCGCCGCCGCCGGCGGAGCCAGTGAAGCAGCCGCTCGACAACGCGGTGGCGAAGGTCGAGCGTCCGACGACGTCTCGCCGTGGCTCCAGCTCTTCGTCTTCTTCGTCTTCTCGACGGGAGGACACCGAGGAGCGCCCGGCTGCTCGCGCGGAGAAGCCGTCCTCGGGCGATGGTGATGATGACTTCGACGAGCTGTTCGGCACGAAGAAGTCGAAGCCGGAGCCGAAGGCGTCGGAGAGTCGTCCCACGGCCTACATTCCTCCCGAGCCGGGTGGGGGTGGGGTGCGAGACACCCTTCAGCGTTCCGACATCATGGAGGTGGTGCTGAACAACAAGCCCGCCATCGTGAAGTGCGTGAACGAGCAGAAGAAGAAGGACCCGATGCTCAGCGGCAAGCTGGTGATGCGGTGGACCATCCAGACGAGCGGCAAGACGTCGAACGTCACCTGCAAGTCAGACGAGTACCGCAGCACGTACATGGCGAGCTGCATCACGGGGCTCATCAAGAGCTGGGCGTTCCCGAAGCACAAGAAGCAGGGCGAGCCCATCGACTTCCCGTTCACCTTCTGAGCGGGAAAGGATCAATCTGGGTCCTTGGCGACATGTGTGTCACGCCAAGGTCCCATGTGAGTGTTCGCTTTCGTGAGGGCTGAATTTCCGCGAGGGTGATGCGTCCGTGGGCGTGTCGACACTCGTTGACACGTCAGGACGGGCGGGACTAAAGCCGAACCGCTTGTAATGGACGTCGGGGCCTGACTTCAGTGGCCGGAGGCCCCCCAGCAGACGATTCCAAGCAGATCCACGGAGGGATTCCCAACATGCAGCTTCGTAAGATGATGCTGGTGCTCTCGGCACTTGGCGCGATGAGCGGTTTGATGGCGGGTTGTGGCGACGACGACCCGAGCGGCACGACGTGCTCCAGCAACGACGACTGCGCTGAGAATGAAATCTGTCACCCGGACGCGAGCGTCTGTGTGCTGACGTGTACGACGGGCAGCGACTGTCCTGCTACGGCGAAGACCTGTACGGCGCTGGGTGGCTCGAGCTCCCAGGCGAACACGCTGATCTGCCAGTGCTCCACCGACGCGCTGTGCAACAGCGGCGGCGACGGCTCCGGCAACCTGGTCTGCTCGGACCTGGACAACGTCTGCGTGTCGAAGTGCGACTCGAACGATGACTGCGGCTCCGGCCGCGTGTGCGACACCGCCTCCGGTCAGTGCGAGGAGGGCGACACCGGCCCCACCACCTGCTCGGGCGAGGGTCAGTCCACGTGCCTCTATGGCCAGTTCTGCAGCAGCAGCACCTGCACCGAGGTCCCCGCGCCCACGTGCGCGAACTTCGACCCTGCTCAGGGTGGCAAGCAGCCCATCTGGACGATTTCGAGCTCGGGTCCGGTCATCTTCAGCATCACCAAGCAGTCCTGGGCTCCGGACACCAACGCGACGCCGTGGTGCGGCGCTGCGGACACGGTCAAGGTCCAGGTGAAGGCTTACCAGCCGGCGAACAGCAACAACCGGTTCCCTGATCAGCGGTCCGGTCTGCAGAACCTGCTCTACGTCAAGGTCAACGGCACCGAGGACAATGGTGTGAACCTGATTCGCCCCTCGGAGTACACGACCAGCCAGAACGGGAAGGTCGCGACCTTCACCATGAACTTCTGCCCGGGCGCCATCAACACGCTGTCCATTGGTCTCTACTTCCGGGACGGTAACGAGATCTGCGGCGTCATCCAGAAGTAGTTCGCAGCCTCGTTGCACTCAGCTGAAAGCTGCTGGTAGCGCATGAGCCCCATCCCATGACTCGGGGTGGGGCTCGTCGTTTGGGGCCGGAACGCAGGTGGGTGGTGAAGGCCGCCATGAATAAGGGAAGATTTCCTGCGTTGAGATAGATGGTGACGCTGCTCGTCCGGCGTCCGTCCGCGAAGGAGAGATGAGATGGCTTATCGTCACGTTGTCCTGGCTGTTGCAGTGGTTTCCGCGCCTGCCCTTGCGGGAGAGACTTCGGCGGGTCAGGGAGTTCGTCTCGAGTGCCCGGCCGGGACTACCCAGAAGGGCAGCAAGCCCACGAAGGACCTGGGTGTTTTCTGCGTCAAGAACGGAGGAAGTTCGGACCTGGACAAAGTCGTCCGTCATGGTCCCTACGTCGACTTCTGGGCCAATGGGCAGAAGCAGTCCGAAGGGCAGTTCAAGGACAACCTGCGGACTGGGCGTTGGACGTTCTACGACGCGAATGGCGTGAAGACCGGCGAGACCGAGTTCGAGCGCAATGACTACCATGGCAAGCGCGTCGAATACTTCGCCAACGGCTCGAAGAAGCTGGAGCAGGCGTGGGCGAAGGGCCTTCAAGATGGCCTAGAGGTCATCTACGCGGAGGATGGCCGTACGGTTTCGCAGGCTCGATTCGCGTCCGGCAAGCTGGTTTCCGACCGGTAGCTCCGGAACAGCACGCTTCGTCTTGCCCCTTCCCCATTCGTTGGGGAGGGGGAGGGCCTGCTCCCTTCAGGGCTTTCCCGCGTCGAACGACTCGGATAGGAAGCTCAGTCGTGAAGGCCCCCTTGCTCTCCCTCGTCCTTCCTGAGATCCCCGTTCGCACAGTGGCGGAGATGGGCTTGCGCGAGCTTGAGCGCATCCGTCTCATCCTGCGGGGTGGCTCTGTCATCGACTGGCGTCGGATGCACTTCCAGACGCGAGACGAGGTCGACCGCTTCCTACGGCTCTGCCAGCTGGACCTGTCCCAACCTCACGACGAGGCCTGGGCACGAAGTGTGTTGGCTGAGTCGGTGGTCTATCTGCGGAAGACGTTCAACTATCGCGTTGCGGACGCGGTGGCCCAACCGACAGAAATCCATGACCTGTTCCTTCTGGCTTCCGGGGCCAAGGGGGAGGTTCGGCATCGGCGGATCGCCTGTGTCGTGCTCAAGGTGATGCATGTCATCCAGCACATCGAGGGGAGAGATCTGCTGTTCCGGCTCGCCATCTCCGAGGCTGAGCTCGCGGAGTTGGTGACGGAGAGGGTTCAAGGGGTCGCTCGCGAGATGCAGGCGAAAGGGTTGCCTGTTGTCGAGTTCGCGCACTCCATCAAGACCCAGGACTCCTTGGTGACCAAGCTCCTGGCCAAGAAGGAGACGGTCGCGGCGCAGGTCTATGATCGGACCCGTTTCCGGATTGTGACCCGCGCCCGAGAGGACTTGTTACCTGTCCTCTACTACCTGACGCAGTGGTTGTTTCCGTTTCATCTCGTCGTTCCTGGGCAAACTGAAAACACGCTGCTCCCCTTCCGCAGCGTCCTGGAGGAGAACCCTCACTTCGAGCAGGTCACTCATCGACTCCACCTCGATAAGGACTACGAGGCTCGTGAGGACAAGAATGGCAATTCATTCTCGGGAAATACCTACCGGGCGCTGAACTTCGTGGTGGACCTGCCAGTCCGAATGGATGCCCATCTCCCTGTTCCACACGAAGATGCGCGGTCACGGAAGGGCCGAGTCATCATCTCCCTGGTCGAGTTCCAGATCGTCGATCAAGAGACCGCTCGCTTGAATGAGCAGGGAGAGAACGCTCACGAAGCCTATAAGCGTCGCCAGAAGAAACGTGTGCTCAAGCGGCTCAGTCAGGGGTTGGTTGTCCCGAAGCGTGACAACAGCTGAGGCGACGGAGGGCTGAGCGAGTTGAATACCCAGCCCTCGCTGAATTACTGGTTCTGTTGCACGACGTAGACGTGCGCTCCAGTGGACGTCGTTTCCAGCCAGGCCACAATGGGTCGATTCTCTTTTCCGAGAGCCAGCACGGGGCGAGTGGCTGGAGTACTGGCTCCTGACTCCGCACTCAATGCGGGGCCGACTTGTGTCCAGGAGGTCGTGCTGCGCCTGGCGACGAGAATCATCTGTTCCGGTTCGACGAATCCACTCCATGCCAGCAACGGAGAACCATCAGCCCCCATTGCGAGCGATGGAGAGCTGTTGTTGGTCGAGTGTGGCGTCACGAGTTCTGGAGATTGCCACGCGCTGCCCAGCCAGCGAGAGAAGAAGACGTTGGATGACGCCCCAAAGCCCTTGATTTCGTTCCATGCCGTCAGCGGCTCGCCAGCGCCATTGGTGGCAAGTGCTGCTTGGGCAGCATAGGCGTCGGTAGGGCTAGAGATGAGCGGGGCTCCAAAGGGGAATGCATGATTCTTCGTGATGGTGATGGCACGAGTTCCTAGCGAGTCGACGTAGCTGCTGTGGGCTGTGAACGTGGTGTCGCTTGTGTTGGTTATTGCATTGAGGTTGTTGTTGAGCCAGTCGGGTCCGTAAAACAGTTCTATCTGGGTCCAGGCCTGCTGATTGGCTGCAAGTGTGTATGCCTTGGATTCGTAGAATGCGGTGGTGTGATAGATTTGGGCATAGATGATGATGGTGCCCGATGCGTCCACCGCGAGCTTGGGAATGGTCGTTTCGGTGTCGGAATCATTGGGGAAGGGAGGTGGCGTGAGGGATTGCCACAGCGTTCCCGACCAGGTCATGACTTGAATTGGAGGGACACCCGCTTTCCCAAGGGCTTCATCCCAAGCGATGATGATCCGCCCAGAGTTGTCGATCGCAAGGTCCGGACGTTCTGCGTGGGCGCCTGACATTGCGTGCACTCGAAGTGGTCCTCCGAGTGGTCGCCAGTCTTGTCCAGACCATTGCCTTACATGGATGTGCTTGTTGGTCCCATCCGACTCCGACCAGGCAATGACGGGTACCCCATCCGTTCCCACCTTCATCACCATGTTCTCCGCGGGAGTGTTCCCGGGATACGCGCTGATGGCGCCTCCCATTGGGAGCCAGAAGGGGACCGCGAACGACCACACTCCTCCCGTGGTGAGGACGTTGCCCGCCGCGTCGGTGATTGGCTGCTCCGCCGTCCCAAGTCGCACGCTCACCGACGTAGAGGCCGCCAGTGGCGCAACAGGGGTCAACGTCAGGGTCCGTCCATCCGCCGACAGATTCAGGGTGACAGGAACGGACGCCCCTCCGTCGCCCGTGAGGCCCACGTTCGAAGTGCTCACGGTCGCCGCCTTCACGGCCTCGCTGAACACCACCTCGACCGTGGTCCGGGCGCTCACCTGCGTTGCGCCGTGCCCCGGCTGCCTGCTCACGATGCTCGGCGCCGTCCGGTCCACCACCACGGTCCTCGCGACACTCGGGAACGTCGACCCCGCTCTCGTGGCCTTGGCCACCAGCGTGTACTCACCCTCGGCCTCGGTCGTCGTATCCCAGGAGTACGTGTAGGGCGCCGCGGTCCAGGTGGTCAGCACCGTGTCGCCCTTCATCAACTCGACCTTCTCGGCCTGTCCGCCCTGCACCGCGACCTCCACGGACAGTCCTCCATTCGTGGCGCTGTGAGACGCCGAAGGGGCGACCCAGGAGACCGCCAGGTCTCCCAGGGGAACGATGGTGAGCGAGATGTTCCGGTCTCGATGGAGCGCTCCGGAGATGCCACGCACCGTGAGCGTCATGGGACCGGGCGTGACCTGCTCGGAAACACTGATGGTCAAGGCCGAGAGCGTGCTCGAACCGGGAATCGTGACCGAGGGTGCGGTGATGCCTCCCGGCGGACTCACCAACATCACCGAGACACTCCCATTGAAGCCATTCTTGCGGACGAGCGAGACCTGGAAGCTCCTCGTGGCGCCCTGGAGAATCGAGTCCTCCGTAGGCATGACGCTGAGCTCGAAGTCCCCAGCGGGCTGCTCGCCTCCGTCCGGGAGACTTCCTGCGTCAGAAGGAGGCTGCCCCGCATCAGGGATGTCCTCCGGCTCCGCGACGTCCGGGACATCGATACAGGCGGACAGCAGGAAGACCGCGAAGAGGGGGACGGACAGGCGAAGTCGGTTCGTCATGGAGGTCTGCTGTGCAGAGAGTGTTCCAGGCCAGACACCTACCATGACACGCCCTCCGCCCGTCCGAGGCCCCCGGGCCCCGTCTCACCCCCGGGCTTCCGTCCCAGGCCCTGGACCCCGGACAAGCGAAAGCCCGTGCCCCCGGACGTCACCGGGCGACACGGGCTTCTGGCTCACGGGCCAGCGGAGGCCTGAGCGCCTACCGCTTCTTGCGGTTCTTCTTCTTGTTCTCCTTCTCCCGCTTGCGGCGCTCCTTGATGGCGTCGCGGTCCTCGCCCTTGGCGCCCGCGGCGGACGGCGGGGCGTAGCCCATCAACCGCGCCTTCGCCATGGCGGCCTGGCCCATGGGCGGCGTGTAGCCCGGCGCCACCTGCGGCATCTGCATGGGCAACCCCATGCCCGGCATGCCGCCGCTCATCATCTTCTCCATCATCTTCGGATCCCCACCGAACATGCTGGAGAGGTCCATGTTCCGCATCTGCGAGAGCTGACCCAGCTGCTTGAAGCCGGGGATGCGGCCCAGAAGCCCCGGGTTCTGGCCAATCGTCCCCATCACCTGCTGCATCATCCCGAACTTCTGCAGCAGCTCGCGCACGTCCTCGGGCTTGCGACCACTGCCCTTGGCGATGCGGTTCACCCGGCTGGTGTTGATGAGGTCCGGACGCAGGCGCTCGTTCACCGTCATCGAGTCGTACATCGACTCAATCTTGGTGAGCTCCTTCTCGTCCGGGTTCAGGTGCTCCGTCATCTCGCCGAAGAGCGGGAACTTCTCCAGCAGGTCCTTGAGCGGACCCATCTTCCGCACCATGCGGATCTGCTCGACGAAGTCCTTCATCGAGAACTGGCCGGACAACAGCTTGCGCGCGTCCGCCTCGGCCTTCTTCTCGTCGACGACCTTCTCGAAGTCCTTCATCAGGCCGACGATGTCGCCGAACCCGAGGATGCGGCCGGCGAGGCCCTCCGGACGGAACTCCTCCAGCTTGTCCATCGACTCGCCCATGCCGAGGAACTTGATGGGCTTGCCGGTGACCTCCTTGATGGACAGCGCCGCGCCACCACGCGCGTCACCGTCCAGCTTCGTCAGGATGAAGCCATCCAGCGTCAGGCGACGGTCGAACTCGGCCGCCGTGCGCACGGCGTCCTGACCAATCATCGCGTCGCACACCAACAGGATGTTGTCCGGGTGCACGTTCGACTTGATGGACTCCAACTCCGACATCAGCGCCTCGTCGATGGCGAGACGACCGGCGGTGTCGATAAGCACCACGTCGCACTTCTGCTCGCGGGCCGCGGCATAGCCCCGCTTCGCCAGCTCCGGCGGCTGCACCCCGGGCTCGTGGTAGACGGGCACCTTGAGCCGCTCGCCCAGCACCTTGAGCTGGTCCACGGCGGCCGGACGGTAGATGTCCGCGGCCACGAGCAGCGGCTTGCGGCCCTGCTGGAGCAGCCGGTTGGCGAGCTTGCCCGTGGTCGTCGTCTTACCCGAGCCCTGCAGACCCACCATCATGATGCCGGACAGCTGGCCCTTGGGCTTGAGGTTCAGCCCGGTGTCCACCGGCCCCATCAGCGCCTCGAGCTCGTCGTGGCAGATCTTGATGAAGTGGTCCATCGGGCTGACCTTGCGCTTCTGGCCCGAGGCATCGGTGATGGTGGTCTGGACGAGCTCTCCCACGGCCTTCTCGCGGACGCGGGCGACGAACTTCTTCACCACGTCGAAGGAAACGTCGGCCTCGAGGAGCGAGACGCGGATGTCGCGGAGCGACTCGTCGACCAGCTCCGGGGTGAGCTCGCTCTTGCCGGCGAGGCGGTTCTTGGCGGCGCGGAAGCCCTTGGTGACGGTCTCAAGCATGGGGGGCGCTTTATAACAGGGGGGAGGTGGGATGCGACCGTGGAGCGCATCCCAGGCGTCGAAGAGTGAAGAGCCGACCCCCGGACCAGGCTGGCCGGGGCTGGGGCCCTGGATTCATCAACGCTCCCGCGGGGTTGGCGCATCCCCAGGGCCCGGCGGGTGGCTCCCGGGTGACGACTCCAGCCTGCCCGGGCTCCGGTCGAGCCGGAGGCCCGGGGGCCGCCTCCGTTCAAAGGACCTGTTCGAGGTCCTCGAGGGTCCTTGCCCTGTGCGCGGCGTCGGCCATGCCCAGGGCCGCGAGCACGTCCTCGGTCGCGAGGGGCACGCCGCGAGGGCCTCGTCGCGTGGGCGCCGGCAGGTCATCCGCGAGCGGGCCGCGCCCGACGTCATTCGCGGAAGGTCTGGCACTCGACTCCACGGGAGGCAGGGCGGGGGCGGGGCCTCCTCGCTGGTACGCGGCATACAGGTCCGAGAGCTCCCGCAGCAGGACCCCTTGGGACCGGACGTCGATGAGGATGGGGTGGAATTCGAGCCGCAGCGCGTGCTCGCGGGCGTCGAGGACGAACAGCGCCGCCCGGATGAGGGCCGCGCCTCGGAGGTCGAACGGACGCCGGGCCTCGTGGCGCAGGGCCTCGGCCAATCGGGCCTCTCGCGCCACGGAGTCACGCGTTCCATCGAGCAGGCTGAGGGTGGGCAGGACGAAGACGCCGGGCCTGTGGACACACGGGGTGACGTGTCCTCGCTCCACGGTGAGGGAGGTCCGCAGGACTTCGTGTCGATGCTCCAGGGCCTCGAGCGCCAGGCGCAGCGCGCGCCAGTCGAGCAGGCCGGACAGCCGGAAGACCCAGGGCCGGTGGCGCGAGGAGCCCTCCGAGGGCGCCGAGTCCAGGTTCCACGGCTGCTCGAAGGCCTTCCAGAGGTCCACGAGCATCAGGCTGACTCCGGGTGGAGGTGGGGCCGGATGCTCCGCGCGACCCGCGCCTCGGTGACGTGTCCCACGCACTCGTTCATGGCGACTCACTCCTGTTTCCAGGCGGGAGCGAGGCCGCCAGAGGCCAGGCCCGACGCGGTGGGACAACGGCTCAGGCGTGTTGGCGCGCGTGCTCCTGGAGTCGGACGCGGTCCTTCTTCCCCGCGGTCGTCTTCGGCAGGGATTCGCAGGTGTCGATGCGGGTGGGGACCATGTAGCGCGGCAGGTAGTCCACGCAGTGCTGCCGCAGGTCCTGGAGACTGGCGCTCGCGTTGTCCTTGAGCACCACGAAGGCGCGCAGCTCTCCGCCCGAGAGTTCGTCTGGGAGCGTCAGCACGGCGCTCTCCTCGACATCCGGGTGGCGCAGCAGCACCTCCTCCACGGCGGTCAGCTCGACGCGGTGGCCCCGGACCTTGACCAGGTCATCGCGGCGGCCCAGGAAGCGCAGCACCCCCCCGGCCTCCCGGATGACGCGGTCCCCCGTTCGATAGGCCCTGGGGTGGCCCGGAATGGGGCCGAGCACCTGCCGGGTGTGCTCCTCCTGGCCCCAATAACCGCTCATCAGCGTGGGGCCCGCCACGCACAGCTCGCCCTCCTCGCCGTCCGCCGCCCGCGCGCCGTCATCCCGGATGACGATGACCTCGTCACCGCAGCAGACCTTGCCGATGGGCAGGGGGTCGGGGCTCGCGAGGTCCGCGGGCGTGACGACGTGGTACGTGCAGACGTTCGTCTCGGTGGTGCCGTAGAGGTTGAGGTAACGCAGCCTGGGCAGCGTCAGCACGAGCCTGCGCAGGTACTTGTGTGGGAAGACCTCGCGGGTGAAGAGCACGGTGCGCAGGTGCGGGAACGCATGCCGCGACAGGGCGCCCCGGGCTTCGAGCTGGGTGAGCACCGAGGGCACGGAGTGCCAGATGGCGATCTCCTTCTTCGCGATGAAGTCCGCCAGGTCCCGGGGAATCGCGGACAGCTCGATGGGCACCAGCACCAGCGTGGCGGCGCCCTTGGCCGTGGCGAAGAGGTCGAAGACGGACAGGTCGAAGTGGAAGGGCGCGAGGCTGGAGACGCGGTCCGAGGAGCGCACGTTCGCCGTCTGGAAGGCCCACTCGACGAAGGACTCCCCGGCGCGATGGCTGTGCATGACCCCCTTGGGATGGCCGGTGGCGCCGGAGGTGTACAGGACGTACGCCAGGTCCTCGGGCGTGGCGCGGGAGTCCTTCTCCAGGCGCGAGGTGGAGCGGGTGCGAACATGCTCCCAGCTCAGTGTCGTCGGGAGGTGCTCCCCGGGCGGGGGCAAGGCGGTGTTCGGCTGTCTGGCTCCCACCAGGATGATGCCGCGCAGGGTCTGCACCTCCTGGAGCGAGGCTTGCCAGGTGGGGGTGGTGAGGATGGCCGCGAGCGCGCAGTCCCGCGCGATGAACTTCAGGCGCCACTCGGGCGCGGAGGGGTCGATGGGGACGTAGGCCGCGCCGGCCTTGAGGATGCCGAACAGGCCCACCACGGCCTCGAGCGACTTGTTCAGGTGGAGTCCCACTCGCGCGCCCCGGCCGATGCCGAGCTCCTGGAGCGTGCGGGCCACCTGGTTCGCGCCCGCGTCGAGCTCCTCGTAGGAGATGGCTCGCTCACCGTCGATGACCGCTGTCCGTCGAGGGGCCGCTCGCGCGCTGTCTTCAAGGTACTGAAACAACATGGATGTGATTCTCCTCAGTGGCCCAGGGCGTGGGTCACGAGCTCTCGATGGAGCACGGAGCGCGAGTCGGGGTGCTCACGAAAGGCATACACGCCGGGTGCGTTCACCAGGACGACGTCCGCTCGGAGGAGCGAACGGTGCGGCGTGCTCATGTGCGGCGTTCTCCGGGGCTTGGGCCGAGATGAAACCTGCCGTTCCAATGGAACCCGCGGAGAATGCGCGGTGCCGCCGGAGAAGTCGTTCGTCCCCGGGTCGTGCCCGTGAGGCGCTTTCAGGACAGTGAAAGCAGGGCGCCGTCGAGTCCGAGAGGGGGGCGTCGGGCAGGGGACAGGGCCGCGCCTCCGGGCGGACGGGGTGGAGCCTCGGAATGGTGTTGAGCAGTGGGCAGGGGGATTGGTAGGACTGTGGGGCCTGCACGAATGGCGGAACTGGCAGACGCAGCGGACTTAAAATCCGCTGACTCGCAAGGGTCGTCCGGGTTCGATTCCCGGTTCGTGCATTGTTTTTACGAGTCGTTACAGGTGGTTAGCGGCGACTCCCTCCTGTGTTGCACGTATGTCGCACGCCAGCGCAAGGGGGCCGTCCAGGACCGTGACAGCCTTCCTCCGAGAGTCGGGGCTCAGGTGGGCGTAGGGCCGCGTGGCAAGAGTCGAGCCCACGGCGGCCGGCGACGTGATGCGGATTTCCGTTCGCTTCGCGAAGACCTATGTCGTGAACGGACTGCTCGCGCACAACCTCAAACCCCGCGACGAAGGGCTGTTCCTGCGCGCCGCCCCCTATTGCCAGGCTGAGCATTCAGGAGCGGCCAGGGCCTCATCCCTCCATTGCGGCGCAGGCCCACCTGCCATATTGGGAATTGGGGAACTCGGGGATGCAAGCGCATTGGAAGGTCTGATTCGTGGCATCATCCGTACAGGCGCGACTTGGACTCTTTGGTGAACACAGATTGCCCTGCCTCGTGCTGCATAGGGGCCACGCCGCAGCATGAACGTCGCCCGCCTCCTCGCCACCAGTTGGCTGCCCTTCATCTTGTGCTTCGGTACCGCCACAGCCCGCCAACAGCCCAGTCAACAGCACGGCTCCGAGAATTTTATGCATGCGGCCTCCAGGAAGTAAGGCTTAGCAAGCGTAGCTGGGTTTCAGATGAAATGGAATACCATCAGGAGGCCGTTGCCAGGAGGATGGCGGTTGTCAGCAGGTCAGCTGCAGGCCGTGCGGACGCACCAGAAGTTTCTATCGTTGCCCATCTGTCTGACGGATGGACAGCCCATGGATGGTGCAGGTCTCCACCTGGCCTCCCGATGCCGTACTTTTCGACACGTTGCATCCAGGCTTCTCTGACTGCGTTAAGGGCGTCAGCTTGTGCTGAGGGCAATGGACACCTGAGCCACTTCTAGAAGTCACACGCATTTACCAAGGGCACTCCTAGTCCCTGGTGATGCCGTGACCGCAGAAGAGACGCAGTCCATTCAGCTCGTCGTTGGCTCCCTGCTCGGAACGGCGGGAGTCGGTGTCCTCACCGGGGCCGCGAAGTCCCTCGTCGGGGAGACTCGCGCGCTCGTCGAGAAGGTCGCCCGTCAGGACGAGCGCATCGACGCCCTCGCGGTGGAACTGGGCGCCTTGCGGCGTTGGCGCGACGAGTTCGCCGTCGGCCTTCCTGTTCAGGTCCGGCAGACGGTGGAGCTGGGTCAAGTCCCGAATCGTGTGGAGTTGGTTCGGAGGGGGGGCGAGTGGCGCGGCCCTCACGCCCCCCAGTAGTAGCTCCACTTGAGCATCACCGCGTCGTTGGCGGGACCTTCCAGCAACCGTCGGGGCCGCAGCGAGGCGAAGGGCCGCTCCCCCTCGGGCGTCGGCAGTCCCTCCTGCGCGCGTGAGTAGACGAAGAAGAGCGTGGAGCCCAGTCGGTACTCCCAGCGCAGCACCAGATTCACGTTCAGCGCCGTCGAGTAGAAGCTGCTGCTGTCGGTGCGCTCGACGGGCACGAGCGAAGACAGCCGCACCCGGGTCCGCTGCGCGTCGGACGTGGCCGTGAAGAAGGGGCCGTACAGGCCATACGCCGTGAAGAGCTGCGCGTACCCCTGCACCGTGAAGCGAGGCGACACCACCCACTCCTGCCGCAGCGTGAGCGACAGGTAGCGCGCATCCAGCGAGCCCAGGAGGAAGCGACCGTCGGCCAGGGTCTCCACGAAGCGCGGCCCGTGGTCCGTCTTGTCGTTGCCCAGCTCGAGCTGGGTCTCCAGCGTCGGATGGGGACGGAGCGACACGCCGACCTCGTAGCCCCAGTCCCACGCGGCGGGGCTCGGCCCGCCCTGGCCTCGGTGGCCCACCGCGCCGGAGGCCTCGACCGACACGAGCCGGTTGCGGTTCGTCTCGAAGTAGACGCTGACGAAGCTCCGGTCCGGCCGCTGCACCGGCACGCCCGTCCCCCGCATCTCCCGCACGTCATAGGCATTCAGGTCCACGCCCGTCTCCACGCTCACCGTGTCGAAGGTGGGCAGCGTCGCGCTGGCGTAGAGGTTCATCCAGGTGACGCGGTGCAGGCGCCGCTCGTCCGCCGACCAGCGCGCGCCCAGATGGGCGTTGGCGAAGAACGCCTTGAAGGGCCCCAGCCCATTGGGCCTCGCGAAGCGCAGCGTCGCCCGAGGCGCCACTTCGTTCTGCGAGCGCTGGAAGCCCGCGGCGAACAACGACAGCCTGGGCGACGACACGTCCACGCCGACCTCCGGGCGAAGGCCCTCGCCACCGAAGCGCCCCGCGCGCACGTAGCCGCCCACACCCGAGTCGCCCTGCTCCAGCCGCGTGCCGTCCGCCAGCACCTGCTCCGGAGGGCCGCCCGACGTGCGTGACGCCACCAACATGCCGTACACGCCCCACGTGCTGTCCGCCGTCTTCAAGTCGAAGTCGAGCGCGCCAGCCAGTCCTCCCCGGGCCCGGCACGCGGCCTTCCGCTCGGCGCCTTCCTGCTCCGCGTCCTCCTGGGTGCAGGTGCCCGACAGCGGGTTGGCCATCGTCAGCGCGCCGCCTACCCGTGAGCCCTCGCCCACCTTTCCTCGCGCCACCGCCACCAGGTAGTGCGTCGTCGCGGAGGGCCTGTCCGGGAGCTGTACGCCCGGCCCCACGTGCAAAGGGCGCCGCCAGTCCAGACGCAGTCTGCGGTCCGGTTGCTCCTCGTCGCGCGCCTGCCAGGGGCCCGTGACGAGCGCGTCCAGGACGCCCACCTGCACGCCGCCCACCGTGCCCGTCACCTTCGCCGCGCCCAGGATGGGGGTGTCCAGGCCGATGCGCCGCGAATAGAACAGCGCGAGGGGGGAGTCCCCCACGCCCATGCCCACCGGCTGGAACAGCTCCATGCCCTGGGTGAAGAAGGGGCGGCGCTCCGGGTAGTACGCCTCGAAGGTGCTGAGGTTGAGCAGCATCTCGTCCGCTTCCACCTCGCCGAAGTCGGGGTTGAAGGTGGCCGCCAGCGCCAGGCTGCTGCTCAGCGTCGCGCGCACGTCCAGGCCCACGTCCAGCGATGGGCTCAACAGCCGCGGCGAGGGGCGTGCCCCGCTGGCGTACTGCGGATGCATCAGCCCGCGCCCCGCGAGGTACGGCATCAGCTCCCATCGGCCACGAGGCCGCACGTCCTCGAGCCCCGTCAGGTGCCCCAGGCGCGAGACATTCGTGTTGTGGATGCGCGGGTTCTCCACCGACTCGAGCTCCTCGTTCTTGCGCGCGATGTCCCGACGCACCGAGAAGCCCCACGTCTGGATGGGGACCTCCGGGAAGCGCAGCAGCGACAGGGGGATGGCGTACTCCGCCACCCAGCCGTCCTCCACGCTGCCCGTGGCTCCTGCCCAGATGCCGCTCCAGTCCGACGTGTAGTAGCGGTCGTCGTAGAACAGCCCATCGCTCTGCACGCCGCCCGCGGTGAGCGAGAAGCAGTACGCCGTGCGGTGGTCATGCGCGGAGTCGATGAGCACCTGCACCGCGTCCGAGAACGGCGCGCTGTCGCGCCGCCCCAGTCGCCGGTCGATGAGCGCCGGCTGCGAGTCTCGCGCCACCACGCCGACATACAGGGTGTCCTCGTCGTAGAGGATGCGCAGCTCTGTCTTCTCCGACGGCGCATGCCCCGCGTGGGGATAGCGCTCCACGAAGGCGTCGAACACCGGCGCGCTCGCCCAGGCGGCTTCGTCCAGCTTCCCATCCACCTGGATGGGCCCCACGACCCTCGCCGCGCGGAGGAACTGCTCCTTCCCCGGCCCCTCCACCGCCGCGCCCGCCACCAGACTCCACAGCGACAACCCCAGCGCGACGATTCCTCTGATGCCGAATGACATGACTTCTCCCTCGCGCCTCGCGAAGCGAGGACACCAGGCTCCCTCGAACGTGCGCGGACGGATGTCCCGAACGGCCCTGAAGCGCTACTTGCCGCCCGTTCCACCATCCTCGCGGCGTCACATGGAATTCATGGCTTGTTAGCCATTCCATGGATGCGCGGGCGGGCCCGCGCATCCGGGGCGGTTTCAGTGTATCGCGGCGGGGATTTGTTTCACGCGGCCGAAGGCCCCTGTGCCCCCACGTGAGGGCACTGCCCCCTCGACTTCGCTCCGGGGGCCACGCCCGGCCGTTTCATGAAGGCATCATACGAATCGCTTCGTAGATGTCAACGAAGGTCTTCGTAGATTTGCCACCGAAGGAGGGAATCGCTCCGTGGACGGGGCGCTCGGGTTTACGGGGGCCGCGGAGATTCCTGGGGGCAGCGGGCGTGGCGACCCGGCCATGCGCTGCGCTCCAGGGCGAAGTCGCCCATGTCTGTCTTTACGCGGTGAGCGTCGACGTTGCTTCGCGCCAGGCGGCGTGAGGGTCCGCCGTGCTCGACGTGATGGGCGAACGACTGGGGGACTGCGCCACAACCGACAGGGGGCCGAGTCTGGGCGAAGTTCGACGACGTCGCCTCCGGCGCGCGCCGAGCGCTGGCACGCACCCGTGGGATTCCCGGTCAGGGAACCGCCACTTCGCGAGGGCAGGGCCGGAGCGGCTTTCTTGTCCTGGCAAGGAAGTGGAGAGGTCTGTTGTTATGTTGATTGGCATTTTGAGCGCATCAGCGCCCTTGCGGTGGAGCTGGGCGCCCTGCGGCGGTGGCGTGACGAGGTCAGTGTCGGGTTGCCCGC
Source organism: Myxococcus guangdongensis (assembly GCF_024198255.1). Classification (NCBI taxonomy): domain Bacteria; kingdom Pseudomonadati; phylum Myxococcota; class Myxococcia; order Myxococcales; family Myxococcaceae; genus Myxococcus; species Myxococcus guangdongensis. The sequence goes on along the minus strand of NZ_JAJVKW010000001.1, from coordinate 165,328 downwards.
ACGGGTCTGGCAATGGGCTGCGCTGCGCCGGCCGAATTCGAAAGGGCAGCGGCGTGTCCAACCTGTCCACCGACCGGCTCGAGTCTCCAGGCTTGTTCGAGGGGCCTGCTCGCCGCTCAGGCCCTGGCATGACGCTCCACACTACGGATTGGGCGTCCAGGACGCGACTGTCCTCAGGGTCATTCGGGCTCGTTCGCCAGTGCTTCCGGCGCAATGCCAGGACACTCACCGCCGTCGGCTTCGATGAAGTACGGGCTCCGCTGCCCCGCACGCAAGGGGGTCCTTCCGCAGAAGCACCGCTCCGTGCCGACCAGCGTGGTGAAGGTTGCGTCGCTGTAGTACCTGATGAAGTACTCCGACAGACAGGCGAGCAGCGGGGCTTCTTGTGAAGCCATGTCGGGTGGCGCTTCCGTGTTGGCATCATCCACACCACAGCCGAACTGGAAGCCAAGGACTGCAAGGCCCAGGGGCAACAGGGTACGCATGGTTCCTCCCAACGCGAGTGGCGCTTGGTGTACTGCCTTTTGATGATGCCACGGCCGCTGGGTGTGCATAAAGGTTCACCGTCACGTGCGTGGCACACGCAATGGGGTTGTCGGAGACCCCGCTCCTGGTGAAGGCTCCGTCTCCATGGAGAAACTCATCCCCGGACTGCATCACTTCCAGACCGAGGTCTTCCGCTCCAAGCAGGAGCTCTACTCGAAGCTCACGGAGGCGCAGAACCCCGAGGTCCTCTTCATCACCTGCTCCGACTCGCGCGTGCTCCCCAATGAGGTGACGGGCGCGGGACCTGGAGAGCTGTTCATCATCCGCAACGCCGGCAACATCATCCCGCCCTACAGCACCGCCAACAACGGCACGGCCGCCACCATCGAGTACGCCGTCGCCGCCCTGAAGGTCCGCCACATCATCGTCTGCGGACACACCCGCTGCGGCGCCATGCAGGGCCTGCTCAAGCCCCAGCTCCTCGAGAGGCTCCCCCAGATGGCCCAATGGCTGCGCCACGCGGAGTCCACCCGGCGCATCGTCGAGGCCAGCTACGCCCACCTGAGCGGAGATGCCCTCCTCGACGCGGCCGTCGGGGAGAACGTCCTCGTGCAGATAGAGAACCTGCGCTCCCATCCCACGGTCGCCGAGGCCCTCGCGAACCACGCGCTCAACCTCTACGCCTGGGTCTACCAGCTCGAGGACGGCTGCGTGCATGCCTATGAGCCGAGCCAAGGGCAGTTCACCCCCGTCGTCGCCACGGATGGAGATTCCCTCCGCGCCCGGGGCCGCTTCGGCCTTCGTCAGGTGCTCTGACGCGGTGGCGCGCGGCTCAGCCCGAGAGGGCCGCCGCGCGCCGCTGGTGATGCAGCGCCACCACCACCATCCCGGCGAACGTCACCGCCAGCACGGCGACCTCCTCCAGGCTGTCCAAGGGCGCCTCGCTCTCGTTGATGAGCGCCAGGCTCAGCAGGCACAACACCAGATGCGCGCTGAAGACGGGCAGGGAGGCGCTGCCCAGCAGCTCCAACACCCTCGGCCGCAGCCAGCGATACACGCGCGGCGCGCCCCGGTCCGCGAGCAACGCCAGCGCCAGGAAGTCCACCAGCCGCAGCGGCGCCAGCGTCCACTTGTCGAGCAGCACCGGCCAGCTCGTGAGCCACTGGAACCCCGGCACCTCGTACCGCGCGAGCAGGAACACGCCGACCACCGCCCACGCCAACACCCACTGGAGGCGCGGCGGCGGCGCGGGGCTCCCACCGGCCTGGGCCCGGAGGCTTCCCCGCCACACGCCGAGCACCCAGAGGAACTGCCAGGCGAACAAGTCGAACGCGCCGGAGTGGTCCATCTTCATCCGCAGCCAGGACACACTCCCCAACATGCCGTACAGCTCCCGCTTGAGGCCCAGCTGCGCCCACAGCCACACCAGCGCGCTGAGGCACACCACCTTGCCCCAGCCCGCGTGGCGCGCCGCGGTCAGCACGAAGGGCGTCAGGAACAGCAGCACGACATACAGCGGGAGGATGTCCAGCAGCGGAGGGCAGTACAACAGCACCAGGCTGCTCAGCAGCGCCGTGAGCGGCTCCTGGTGGAAGAAGTCGAGCAGGTTGAGCACCGCGGGGCGGTGGGTGAGCCAGCCCACGGCGCCGATGAAGGTGAAGGCGAAGCAGAGCAGCCCGACGTGGTGCGCGTAGACCTTGAGCGCACGTCGCCGCAGGCCGCGCCACAGCTTCCCCGGCGCGTCCCATGCCTTCGCATGCGTGCCCCCCACCAGGAACGCCGACAGGAACACGAACCCCTCGGCCGCGGAGACGAAGCCGAAGGGCTGGCTGGTGTATGCGTTGAGCCGTGTGGGCAGGTGCGTCAGCGTCATCAGGACGAGCAGCAACCCCCGCAGGGCATCCAGGTCGGGTCGACGCGGCATGAGGGATACGGGCTCAGGGCGCGCCCAGCTCCTCCCTCAGGTGGCGCTGGAGCACCTCGGCGCGGCGCCGCGCGCACTCGCGCAGGAACTCCACGTCCCCATGCCATGACTCCACCGAGGCCGGGTAACCCCAGCGCGCGACGTGCTCGGCCATCTCGGGCGCCAGCCGTGCCTCGGCCGCGTCGAGCCAGGCCAGGACCCGCGCCGGCGCGAACGTGTGCTCCAGGTGCCACCGGAAGCGCGAGATGAACAGGCCCTTGAAGTCCGGGGACTTCATCAGGCTCCGGAACAGCACGACGAAGGGCTCGCTGAGCCGCTCGTCGCGCAGCAGCCGTCCGAGCGAGTTGGCGTCGGGCCCTCCCACGAAGGCCGCGTCCAGGTCATGCAACAGCCAGCGCCACCGGCCATCCGCGGGCCCCGTCTTGCCGGACGTCTCACCCCCGCGCAGGCGCCAGAACTTCACGTTGTTGTCCGGCCAGTCCTCGTTGCCGAAGTAGACCTCCGCGATGTGGTAGTCGATGAAGTCCTCCACATCGATGCGCGCCGCGACGTAGGCGTAGTGCTGGGGGACGGAGAGGTCATTCTCGCGCACGTAGGCGAGCAGCGCCTGGTAGGGCAGCACGTCCGCGTCCTCGCCCGTGTCGAGGATGCCGTAGGCCTCCAGGATGACGATGTCCTTGCGCTTCAGCTCGTGGTGCGTCGCCAGGTAGTACTCGTCATACCGCTCGCGCAGCTCGTGCAGCCCCCAGTACTCACCATCCAGGAACACCAACGTGGGCTGGCAGGCCTGCAGCGCCAGGGACGTCTCACGCATCAATCCCTGGAGCACACAGTCGCGCAGCTTGGAGCCCACCTGGTCCTGCCCCGACGTGCGCACGATGAGCCGCTTGAACTCGCGCAGCGGATGGTCCGGGAACACGTCCGCCTGGAACATCTCCGGGCCGTAGTCCTCCTTCGCGTACAGCCGGAGGCTCTTCTGCGGCATCGCCGCGCTGCCCGAGCCGTGGATGCGCACGCCCGCGTTCTGCGCGAGCACCGTCGCGCCCGCGGCGTCGAACCACTCGACGTGGACCGGGCGCTCCCAGTTCTTGCCGGACTGCATGTAGTTGCCCGTGCCCCAGCCCTCCATCGGCCCCGGCGTCTCTGCGTAGACGCGGCCCGGCACGTAGAGGCCCTGCTCGTCCCCGAAGAAGTTCGCCGCGTCCGTCGCCAGCGACAACACTGGCAAGGTGTACGCGCGTGGCTGTCCGATGAGGTACGTGCGCGCCTGCCCCGCGTCCACCGGCGTCTCGCCCGAGAACCGCCGCGCGCGCACCACCGTCGCGAGCGTGGTGGGCGCCGTGGGCGGCTTCCAGCGCCAGGGCTCCGGTGACTCGGCGGGATTCGTCGGAATGAGGCTGAGCGGCGCGGGCTGCCCACGTCGGTTGAGCAGCACCAACGGCGCCGTGTAGACGGGAGAAGTCGGGCCCGGCGTGGAGCCATCCAGCGTGTAGCGCGTCGTCGTGTCCGGGGACGTGGGCAGCGTCAGGAGCGCCTCGGCGGCGTACAGGTTGTCTCGCGTCTCGAAGCCCAGGCGCTGGAACTCCAGGCGCGTGCGCACCTCCGCCCCGCTGTCGTGATAGGCGACGACCTCCAGCGACTCGCTCTCGTGGCCCGGCTGCCACGGGATGCTCCACCGCCCGTCCTCCAGCACCGCCAGGCCGAGCAGGATGGAGCCCTCGTAGACCTCCACGCGCACGATGCCCGCGTCCAGCTGGAAGCCGCCGCGCAGCACGTGCTGCTCGTTGTCCATGGCGTCGATGGTGACGGCGGGGGACGCCGTCTCCTCGTCCACCGCGGGCCCAAGGGCCTTGTCGGAGGACGGCGTGCTCTCACAGGCGGTGAGGGCGAAGAGCAGCGCGGCGAGCACCCCGGAGCGACTCGGCTTCGGGAGGACGAACGGGACCCGCTCGGAGGCCACGACGAGGCCCCCCGCGACTTCGGGAGCGGACAGGGGATTCATGGATGAGGCACGAGGGGAGAGCCCTTGGGGACGTGGGACCCGGGGTCGCCAGCAATCCTCGTGCCTCAAACTATCTCCCTGAATTCAGGGAAGCAGTGTCGGTCGGGCGTGGCAGTGTGCCACGCTGGGGGTGGCGGAATGCCATGGCTGCTGCGCATCCGAACGAGGGAGCCCCCTTGCGATGACCGGACCCCGACTTCGGCACTGCGCGACGTGTGGGCGCGCCCTGAATCCACGCGAGGTGTACTACCGCTTCAAGCTGGTCCTGGAGGGCGAGCAGGACGTGTTGGAGTCCGCCGACGCTGTTGAGGACGGTGAGCGGGACGCACTCGCGGCGCTGGTGCGGCGACTGGAAGAGGGGCCCGAGGATGCTCGCGAGCTCGAGGACCAGGTGCACTGGGAGCGGGCGGGTGTGGTGTGTGGCGGATGCCGCGCGGTGGCGGTGCGGATGCTCGACGAGAGCACGGACTCGACGCGCTCCCATTGATGAGGGCCGCGGTTCGCCGCCGGATGTGTTGGTGGGGTGCTCAATTCGAGACACCGCGCCCCTCAGGTTTCTGAGTGCGCTCGCGGAAAACACCGAGGCCGCATCGGGCTGCCACAACCGCTTCTCGAATGGGACGCTTCTGGCATCTGCATTGCTGTCGGCCGTGAGGTCGTATCCAGAGAGGAGTGTTGCTTGAACTCGAATCAACTGCGCAGGCTCTTCGCCCGTGCGCTGAGTGCATCGTTGGCGTCGCCCTTGATGCTCACCGGTTGTGGCGACGGGGGGATTTCCTTGGAGGGGTTCTCGGCGCCGCCTTGTGACAACGGTCGCGTGTCGCTCCAGGGCCTGGCCCCCGAGACCCCGACGGACTTCATCGAGCTGCGCCTGGTGACGGACCTGCGGGGCTCGCCGCAGCAGCAACGTGTGTCCTCCGTCGGGACGGCGTGCGCGACCGCCACGCAGCCCGCGGTGTGCGGCGCGGAGCTGGACGCCGTGGCCTCCGAGGATGGGTTCCTCTCCCGCTGCGATCCAGAGTGCCATGCGTACTACCTCGTGACGACGCGAGGAGATTCGGTCGAGGCGCACACGTCTCGGAACGCGCTCGCGGCCCTGCTGGGCAGCATCGACACCCCGTCTGAGGCGCTGCTCCAGGTCTTCGCGGAGCGCTACAACGTGAGCTGCTCCGAGCTGAAGCATGGCGCGGTGAAGACGAACGCCGACGGGACCTTCAGTGTCATCGCCACCAAGGGGTTCGCGTGTGGCGAGGGGACAGAGCTGACGCAGTACCTGCTGGTGGTCAAGCCCTCCGGCGAGGTGGTCGAGAAGCGCACGCATGTCCTCGAGCGCGGCGACAAGGGATGCTCAGTGGGACGCCGGCCCGCGGGGCTCCGCTCGGATGGCTCGGTGGATTGCGTGGATGAGCTGGGACAGCACTTCGCGCTCATCACTCACCTGGAGGAGGCCTCCATCACGGCGTTCCTGCGGCTTCGTGAGGAGTTGGCGCTGCATGGCGCGGCCGTCGAGCTGCAACAGGCGGCGCTGCGCAGCGCGCTGGATGAAGTGGCGCATACGCAGGTGTGCGGCAGGCTGGCGCGCCGACACGGGGTGACGCCGGAGCGCGCGGTGGTGGCGCCGCTTCCTCCCCGGCCGCTGTTCGAGGTTGCGCTGGACAACGCGGTGGAGGGCTGCGTGCGCGAGACGTATGGCGCGCTGTTGGCGCATCACCAGGCGCTGCACGCGGAGGACGTGGAGGTGCGCGAGGCGATGGTGCGCATCGCGGAGGACGAGACGCGGCATGCGGACCTGTCGTGGGCCGTCGACCGCTGGGCGGAGGAGAAGCTCTCGCCCGAGGAGCGCGAGACGGTGCGCGCGGCACGTCAGCGGGCCGTCGAGGCGCTGCGCGCCGAGGTCTCCGCGCCGACCGAGGACGCGGTCCTGCGCGCGCTGGGACTGCCCCCGCCGGAGGTGGCTCTCGCGATGGTCGACGTGCTCTCCCGCGAGCTGTGGAACTGAGATCAGGAGACGCTGTGCGCCGAGGTCGTCGCGCCGACCGAGGACGCAGTCTTGCGCGGGTTGGGACTGTCCTCGCGGGAGGTCGTTCTCGCGATGGTCGACGTGCTCTCCCGCGAGCTGTGGAACTGAGGTCAGGAGACGCTGCGCGCCGAGGTCTCCGCGCCGACCGAGGACGCAGCCTTGCGCGTGTTGGGACTGTCCTCGCGGGAGGTCGTTCCCGCGATGGTGGATAGGCTCCCCGGTTGTTCGTGCCGGGACGCTGGCGTTGACGTAGGCGTCCCGGTGCTTCAACGGGAGGCGAGCTGGCACGAGCCTCGCTCCGCGACGTGCCGGGGCACTCAAGTCGGCGGCACGTCCGCCAGCACTTCCTTCAGCCGCTCCTCGAGGAAGCGACGCTCTGGCTCCGTGCGCACCAGGGCGAGCGCGCGGCGATAGGCCGCCACGGCTTCGTCCGTGCGTCCCAGTCTGCGCAGCAGCTCCGCTCGGGCCGCGGGCAACAGGTGGTGCTCGGTGAGCCGTCCGGACGACTCCAGGTCGTCGACCAACACCAGTCCCTGCGCCGGGCCCTTCGCCATCGCTACCGCCGCCGCGCGGTTGAGCTCCACCACCGGCCCTGGCGTCAGCTTCGCCAGCCGCTCGTAGAGCGCGGCGATCTGCTCCCAATCCGTCTCCTCCGGCCGCTTCGCCTGTGCATGCAGCGCCGCGATGGCGGCCTGCACGGTGTACGGGCCGAAGGCGCCCAGCGCCAACGCACCGTCGAGCAGGGCCAGCCCCTCCGCGATGTTCGCCGCGTCCCATCGCCCACGGTCCTGTCTGTCCAACAGCACCAGCCCTCCATCCTCGGCCACCCGCACGTGACGTCGGGAATGGTGGAGCAGCATCATCGCCAGCAGCGAGGTGGTCTCGGGATGGCGGGGCAACAAGTGGCACGTCAGCCGGGCCAGTCGCAGCGCCTCCTCGCACAGGTCCACGCGCACCAGCTCCGCGCCCTGCGTCGCCGAGTGTCCCTCCGAGAAGAGCAGGTAGATGGCATGCAGCACGCCCCGGGTGCGCTCGCCCAGCGCGTCCGGCTCCGGGATGACATACGGGATGCGCGCATCCCGAATCTTGCGCTGCGCTCGCACCAGCCGCTGCGCCATCGTCGCGGGTGGCACGAGGAACGCTCTCGCCACCTCCTCCGTCGTCAGGCCGCACAACGTGCGCAGCGCCAGCGCCACCTGCACGTCCACGGCGAGGGAAGGGTGGCAGCACGTGAAGAGCAACCGCAGCGAGTCGTCCGGATGCGCCTGCCAGTCCTCACCCCCAGGCGTGGCCGCCAGCTCCTGCTCGAGCCTCGCCACGACTTCCAATGCATCCACCCGGGCCCCGAGCCGCACCCCGCGCCGCACCCGGTCCACCGCCTTGTTGCGCGCGGCCCGCAGGAGCCATGCCCGAGGCTCCCGCGGCACCCCCTCGCGCGGCCACTGCTGGAGCGCCGCCTCGAAGGACTCCTGCACCACCTCCTCCGCCGAGGCGAAATCCCCACCCATCGCGCCGATGACCATGGCCACGATGCGGCCATGCTCGGCGCGGTAGGTGTGCTCGACGATGGACCGCACGTCCTCCATGGACGACTCGCTCCGCGCCCGGGCCTCAGCCCATGACGTCGGAGTAGTCCATCACCGGGCGTATCTCCACGCAGCCCGACTTCGCCGCGGGGATTCGCGAGGCCAGGGCGATGGCCTCGTCCAAATCCTTGGCCTCCACCAGGAAGAAGCCACCCATCTGCTCGCGCGTCTCCGCGAACGGCCCGTCCGTCGTCAGCCGCTTGCCGTCGCGCACGCGCACCGTGGTCGCCGTGGACGTCGGCTGCAGCGCCTCGCCCGCGATGTTGTTCCCGCTCTTCTCGATGGACTCACTGAAGGCCATGTACTCCTCCAGCACCTTCTGGGCCTCCTCCTGCGGCAGCGCGTCCCAGGCCTTCTCGTTCTCGAAGAGCATCAGCAGGTACTTCATGGGTCCATCCTCACGGTGACGAAGGGGAGTGAAGTCTCCCGGCCCTGGGTCGAACAGGCCGGCCGGAAATCGACCGCCCATTTCCCCAGGGATTTTCCGGCCCATTTCCACCCGGGCCCTCAGGAGGGCTCGAGCGGGGAGAAGTGGCTGAAGGGGCCATGGCCCTGACCCAGGGGGAGCGGGTGCTCCAGGGCCGAGGTGACGAACGTCTTGGCGCGCCGGGTGGCCTCGAGGGGCGCCTGTCCCAGCGCAATCCACGCGGCGATGGCCGCCGACAGCGTGCACCCCGTGCCGTGCGTGTTGTGCGTCTTCACCGAGCGGAGGAACAACGTCTCCATCCGCTCCCCGTCGAACCAGACGTCCAGGCCGCGCAGCTCGCCCGACATGCCACCGCCCTTGACGAGCACCGCCCGGGGACCGAGCTGGTGGATGCGCCGGGCGGCCTCCTTCATGTCCTCGAGCGTCTGCAGCTCCATCCCGGCGAGCAGCTGCGCCTCGTGCCGGTTGGGCGTGACGACGTCCGCGAGCGGGAGCAGGTGCTCCTTGAGGGCGCCGACGGCCGAGTCGTCGATGAGGCGCGCGCCCGCGCGGGACACCATGACCGGGTCCACCACGAGCGGGCCCGGCTTCAACGACTTCAGCCGCCACGCGACGACGGAGATGATCTCCGCGTTGACGAGCATGCCCGTCTTCACCGCGCCCACGCCCAGGTCCTCGACGACGGCGTCCACCTGCGCGGCCACGGCGGCGGCGGGGAGCACGTCCACCCGGGTGACACCCCGGGTGTTCTGCGCGGTGACGGCGGTGAGCGCGGTGGTGCCGTGCACCCGGTGATACGAGAAGGTGTTCAGGTCCGCCTGGATGCCTGCGCCACCGCCACTGTCGGAGCCGGCGATGGTGAGCGCCGTCGGCACTCGCTTGGGAGTCTCCATGGGGCGCATGCTGCGCCGGCCCGCTCCAGGGAGCCACCCCTTTTGGCGGACGCGGGCCCGCGGATGTCCGCGGGCCCGCACCCGGAGTCAAGGCGACTAGATGGTGATGCCGGCCGTCATGAAGACGACCTCGGCGGCGCGCACATCGCCCAGGCCCGTGAAGCTGGCCGTGTCGATGAGCAGCGTCCACTCGCCCAACAGGCTCCGGTCATAGAAGGAGTTGTTGGCCGGCGTGGAGCCGCCCGGCGCCACGCTGCACGCGTCCGTGAAGGCCGCGCCCTGGAACGGGGTGGAGCACGCCGGGTTGGCGACGTCGCACGCGGGCGGGCCGGAGACGCAGGCGGTGAAGGGAACGTAGTGCAGCACCTGCCGCGTCCCGCCGGAGGTGTAGTCGTCCCGGTCCACCAGCTCGAACTCGGCGAAGTAGTTGCCGAGCTTGAACCCGTCCATGGTGTCGCGCACCAGCACCGCCGGCACGGACACGGAGGCGCCCGTGGTGGTGACGACGTTGACGCGCACGTTGCGCACGCGGTGGCCCTTGCGCAGCGACAGCACGGTGGAGGCATTCACGTCCGTGGGCGTCACCTGGAAGCGCGCCGCCCGGTAGGTCGTCCCGCCGGTGACCAGGTCTCCCAGCGCCTTCATGCGCTCGGACTCGTTGACGGTGAGCGGGTGGAAGTCGGTGGCGGCCACGCGGCGGTAGTACGGCGTCAGGCTCATCACCGTGTGCGAGGGCAGGTTGTCCAGGTGCTGCACCAGCCGCGTCTTCATGTCCGGGTAGTTGGCCAGGTTGAAGTCGTAGTTGTCGCGGAACGTCGCGGGGATGGCGCTGTCGCCGGTGGACGCGTCGAACGGCAGGTACTGGTACTCCGCCACGCGGATGAGCTCCCAGTAGCGGATGGAGAGCTGGTCCAGCGTGCGCAGCGCGCGGGCGTACACCTGCTGGCCGATGAGCAGCTGGTCGAACTTGCGCAGCTCCGTGCCGTTGCCGAAGGCCAGGATGTCGTTGAGCGCGTCGCGCGCGGCCACCGAGTTGCGCTGGCGCAGCGTCACCATGTCCCGCTCCATCAGCGCCAGCCGGTGCTCTGCCTGGGCCTTGGTGACCTGGGCCTGGAGGTCCATCAGGTCCAGCGTTATCTCCACCTGGGACTGGGCGAGGATCTCCTTCTTCACCTCGTCGGAGATGATGCTGCGCGCGGGCTTCTTCTGGTTGCCGGAGACGATGTCCCACAGCTCGGTGCCACCGCTCTTGAGCTTGTCCTTGAAGGGCTTGCTCTTGGCGGCGTCGGTGGTGCTCGTCTTGATGGCCTCCCACAGCAGCGTCTGGATGGAGCTGCCCTCGCTGCTGGGCGCGCCCGCGCCGGCCACGGGCGTGCCGGTGGACTCCGACTTGAAGCTCTTCTTCACCTCGCTCCACAGGGACTCGGCCGCCTTGCCCGCCAGGTCCGCCAGGAACTCGCCGCCGTACGCCGCGGCCACCTTGCCGATGAGGTCCAGCACGAACTCACCGAAGCCCTTGCTGGTGTTGTAGTGGTTGGTGATGCGCTGGTCGGTGGCCTGGATGTTCTCGGTGAGGAGCTGGATGGCCGCCTTGCGGTTGTTCATGGACTGCTGGAGCGCGGCCATGGAGGCGTTCGCGACGGTGATGCGCTGGTCGGCCACCAGCTTCTCGGCCTCCAGCACGCCGACCTCCGCGTTGAGCGTGGCCTGGTTCTGGGTCATCCACGCGGACAGCTGCGTGCCGTTGGCCAGCGTGAGCCACTGGTTCACGGAGCTGTCGAGCACGCCGTAGAGCGCGTCGAACTCCGAGCGCAGCTGCTCGTAGCGCAGGTGAGGGTTGAAGGGCGTGTCCTTGGCCAGGCCGTAGAAGTTGCGCTGGCTCTGCAGGAAGCTCAGGCGCGTGACGTCGTGGGCCATCAGCGGGCACAGCGAGCCGTAGAGGTACAGGTCCGCGAAGGGACGGCCCGCCGCGGGCACCTCGTCACACACCAGGCCCGCCTGGGCCAGGATGCCGCCCATCTCCATGATGTTCTGCAGGTAGTGGAAGCCTGCGCGCTGCAGCTCGCCCCGCTTGAAGAGGGCGTTGGCGTGGGACTGGGACACGCGCCAGGACTGGGGCGCGAGCAGGGCGCGCAGCATGTCCACGTCGCGGCGCATCGAGCGCAGCACCTTCTGCGTGCCGGTGGTGCCCGCGGCGCCCACCGCGCCGTCGTTGGCCTTGGTGCCGATGTAGCAGGTGCGCGTCTCATCGCGGGGCACGCAGAGGTAGTCGTCATAGAACTCGCAGCTGCCCGGGGGCGCCTCCTGCACCACCACCGGCACCGTCTTGAACAGACGCTTGCCGGCCAGGCCCTTCTTGCTTGCCGGCGCCGCCGAGGTGACGAGCTCCGCGCGGGTGTCCACGTAGCGGCCGTTGTAGGAGTCACCCAGGGACACGTCGTGCCAGGTCTGGATCTGGTTCCTGCACGCCAGGTCTCCGAAGAAGGGGCTGTTGCGGCAGGTGGGGTCGGCGCAGTCCTTGAGGTTGTCGTTGTCGTTGTCCAGGCCGTCCGTGCACTGGACGAAGGTGTTCTCCTGCGGGCCGCACACGTTGCCGGTCAGCGGACTGTTGTTGCACTGGAAGTCCGCGCAGTCCGGATAGTGGTCGCCGTCGTTGTCGATGCCGTCCGAGCAGGTGGCGGCGGTGGCCTCCTGGAGGAACGGGTAGGTGTCCGGCTCGCACACCTTCACGTAGGGGTTGCCGGCGCAGCCCGGGTCCTGACAGTCCACCTTGCCGTCGCCGTCATTGTCGATGCCGTCCGAGCAGTTGAGCACCGTGCGCTCGCTGCCGCAGGCGCTCTGCACGCGGGGGTTGTAGCGGCACTCCTTGTCCGCGCAGTCCACGTCGCCGTCGACGTCGTTGTCCACGCCGTCCGAGCACGCCACGTCGCTCGTCTCCTCCAGGCCCGTGGTGAGCAGCAGCGCCGGGCCCAGGCCGCAGTACGCGTTGCCGTAGCAGCCGGGGTCCTGGCAGTCACCCAGCCCGTCGCCGTCGTTGTCGATGAGGTCCGTGCACTCGTCGTCGCCGCCCTCGCCCGCGGTGCCGCAGGTGGTCGAGTAGTTCTTGCAGCCGAAGTCGGCGCAGTCGACGAAGCCGTCACCGTCGTTGTCCACGCCGTCCGAGCACGCGTCCTCGGAGAACTCGCTGTTGGCCAGGCGGCCCAGCTGACAGAAGCCGCGCTGGCTGCACTCCGGGTCCAGACAGTCGATCTTCCCGTCGTTGTCGTTGTCCTTGCCGTCGCTGCAGGCCTCCGCGGAGGACTCGCGCTGGATGGGGCCCCAGGACGCGTCCGCGCACACGGTGACGTGCGGGTTCTTGGAGCAGGCGTAGTCCTCGCAGTCGGTGTAGCCGTTGAGGTCGTTGTCCATGCCGTCGCTGCACTGGGTGTTGTCCGCCTCCGTGCGCAAGTCACACAGGGCGATGGCGGGGTTCCAGCGGCAGCGCAGGCTGTGGCAGGGGCCATCCTCGTCCTGGAAGCACTGCTCGGGCGTTATCGGCGAGGACTTGTGGGGCTCGTTGACGAGGCCAGGACCGATGAGGGAGGTGTAGCGGATGACGACGTCACCGGAGCGGCCGCCCTTGCCGCCGTTGCTGCCGTGGCCGGCCTGCGAGGTGGGGGTGCCGGCGCAGCTCACCTTCGGGTCCGGACCGTAGTTGCCGGTGATGGTGGTGGTGGGAGGGTTGCCCACGGCGTCGATGCCCGCCCAGCCGTCCTCGCCCTTCTCTCCGGCGGTGGCGACGCGCACGCCGTTGAGGACGTTGGTGTAGAGCACGAAGCTGCCGCCATTCTGGCCGTCGCGACCCGGGGGGACGATGAGGTCCGCCAGGTTCGTGTCCTGCTGCGGCGTGCGCGGGCCGGGCGTGGTGCGCACCGAGAAGCCGCGCGAGGTGTATCCGCCCGAGGCGACGATGAGGGTGGCGCCGCCCGTCTGCACCGGGCCCGCCAGCTCCACCACGGGCGCGACGATGACGATGACCTTGTGCTCGAGCGCGCCCGTCTCCTGCTGCGTCACCTCGAACAGGTTGGCGCACGCGTGGGTGGAGGAGCAGGCGTTGGAGGCCAGCGTCTGCCAGGTGACGACGGGGCTCTGGGTGGCGATGACGCCGTCGGCCTGGGGCAGCAGGGCCTGGTTGCCCTTGAGGAAGACGGGGTAGTCGCGCGCGTAGGACGTCAGCAGGCGCACCTTGTCGGTCGGCTGGTGGCGCGTCTGGAGCACGCCGCGCAGGTCGGCGAAGCGCGGGTCGGGCAGCACCGCGAGCAGCTCGCCCACCGTGGTGTCCATGGAGGCGGGCGCGGCGGGCAGCCCTCGCAGCTCCGAGAAGTCCATGGGCGAGGAGAAGGCCAGCGGCTGCGCCGTGGTCCCCGTCTCCAACGGCTCGTCGCCCGCCGGACGGGCGGTCTCCGGCAGGCCGTTGTCGCCACAGGCGCCCAGCACCAGCGCGGCCGCCAGGCCCCAGAATCTCCGCCGGTCCCGGCGGGTGTTTCGCAAGAAGTTCATCGTGATTGGTCCTTTGCTGGCGTGCTGAACGGACCCGGGTGGATTTCTTCCCGCGATTTGTCTGGCGTTATCCTCCGCGCCCATGGCCCCTACACTTCGCTGTCCTGGCGTCGTCCTGGTGTGGCTGTTCGCGGTGGTGATGTCTGTTGGTCCGGTGGCGGAGGCCCGGACCACCCTGGTGAAAGGGGAGGGCGGCTGGAGCTTGCAGGTGGATGGTCGCCCCTACGTCGCCAAGGGGGTGACGTTCAGCGGCAGCGCGGGCTCGGCCGCGTACGAGCAGGACTGCGCGCGGCTCGCGGCGCTCGGCGTCAATACTTTGAGGACCTGGGGAGTGGGGCCGCAGACGCAGCCCCTGCTCGACGCGGCGCACAAGCACGGGCTCAAGGTGCTCGTCGGGCTGTGGATGCGGCATGGCCAGCCCGGCGCGGAGGATGACGACTCGTTCGACTACCTCACCGACACGGCGGGCATGAAGAAGCAGCGCGAGGACACGCTCGAGAGCGTGCGGCGCTACAAGGACCACCCGGCGGTGCTCGCGTGGGGCGTGGGCAACGAGGTCATCCTCAACAGCCCCAATGACGCGTCAAAGGAGGCCTACGCCCGCTTCCTGGAGGGCGTGGTCCGGGACATCAAGAAGGTGGACGACTCGCACCCGGTCATCTCGGTGGATGCGTGGGTGCTCGCGGTGAAGTGGTGGGAGAAGTTCGTCCCGTCGCTGGATGCCTATGGCCTCAATGTCTATGGACGGGGGCTCCAGGTGCTGCCGGAGGCGCTGCGCAAGGAGGGCGGCACCAAGCCCTGGCTCATCACCGAGTTCGGCGCACAGGGCGAGTGGGATGCGCCCAAGGATGAGCGAGGTGTCCCTCGCGAGCCCGAGGACCGGGAGAAGTACGCCGTCATCGTCGACGCGTGGAACACGCTGCTCGCGCCCCACGTGCGCGCCGGTGACTGTCTGGGGCTCTTCGTCTTCAACTTCAGCTCGACGTTCGACCACACCAGCCTGTGGCTCGGCATGTTGTCGGACAAGTCGACGCGGCCCGCGTGGCACGCCGTGCGCGAGGCCTACACCGGTCAGAAGCCCGAGCCGCCGCTGCCGGAGGTGGGCGCGCTCGTCGTCCAGGGTGTGAAGAAGGAGGCCTCGGGCAGTTGGGCGGAGGTGGCCTTCGAGGTGAAGGACCCGAAGGGCCGGCCGCTGGACATCTCCTTCGCGTACAACTTCCGGGGCGCCGCCACCCGCTTCGAGCGCGGGGAGGTCATCCGCCTGCGCTCCACGCCCGGTGCAACCCCGGGCTCGTGGCGCGTGAAGCTTCCGTCAGTGAAGGGTCCCATCAAGCTGTACGGGCTCGCGAAGGACGCCTCCGGCAACCTGATGATGGCCACCACCTCCGTGGTGCCTTTCTTTGCGCCATGAGCCGCTCCGCTGTGTCGTGCAATGACAGAGCGAATTGTATCTTCGTGGAAATACTGTAATTGTCTGATTTCTGAGATTTTAAGGTTTGGAGGGTTGGAGTGCGTAGTAGGGTCGGCGCGGCATGCGTCCCGAAACGTCTTCGCGCTCCACCTCCTCGGGCCGGCTGTCGCGTCATCGCGTCGTCGCCGTGCTCGTGGGTGGGCTGTTGCTGGTGTTGGTCGTGGGGGTGGTGGCCTTCTGGCGTGGGGACTCCGCGCCTTCGAATCCGGTGTCTGGTGTTGGCGTCGCGCCCGGGGGTGGGGCGCCGCGTCAGGGGGCTCGCGCGGGTGGGCAAATCCCAGCAGGGGTGGCGCAGGAGGAGGCCGTCGAGGCGGCGCCCCGGTATGACGCCACCACCTGCTGGCGGGAGCTGGAGCGCTTCAATGACGGCGTGAGCCTGGAGACGTTCCGCGAGTGGGCGGCGCCGCTGCTGGCGTCGAGAGACCCGCTGGTCCGGATGTACCTCAAGGAGCGACTGACGGAGCTCATCGGCGGCGACGCGGGCAAGGCGCGAGAGGTGTTGGAGTGGACGCGCGAGGCGGGGCCGAAGGAGTTCAAGGTCTTCGCGATGGCGTTGAAGGACTCGGACGCGGTGCACCTGCCGGATGTGTCGCGGCGCATCCTGGAGCTGGGGTTGGACCAGGAGCTGTCGCCCGAGCGTCGCGCGGGTGTGTTGTCCGCGTTGGACACGCAGAAAGAGCTCTCCGCCGACGCGCTGTCGAAGCTGTCGGACTTCGCCAGGGACCCGGCCTCGGGTGAGGCGGGGTGGGCGGCGGCGCGGACCATCGCCCGGGTGATGAAGAACGACCATGGGCGCACGGCGAACGCGGCGCCCTATCTGGAGTCGCTGTTGAGCATCGGCACGCAGTCGCTCGACGAGCACGTGCGCTACATGGCGCTCTCCACGCCGATGGAGACGGCGCCGGTGCTGGATGCACGCGCCACGGACGGCTACGCGAAGGTGCTCACCTCCGAGGGCAGCCCCGACGCGCGCGCCGCCGCCGCGCACAACCTGGCCGTGTCCGAGGACCGGGCGAAGGTGCTGGACACCTTCACGCGCGCCTTCGAACCGGAGAAGGACGTGTGCGTGAGGTGGGCGCTGTTCCGCTTCTCCGCGCGCGCCGCGGGGCGTGAGGCGCTTCCCGTCATGGCGAAGATGGCGCTCCTCGACCCACGCTTCCAGCCGCTCTACCAGGACTTCGAGCGCGTCTACGCCAGCGGCGTCGTGGACTTCGAGCGCGTGTGGAACGCGCTGGCGGACCAGGACCCCCTCGGCTGTCTCCACCACGACTGAGCCCCCATGACGCGCACCTCGTCTCCTCGTCGGGCCCTCCGCCTGCTGGCCCTGTCGTCGCTCCTGCTGTCCTTCCCGTCCTGGGCCGCGCCGCCTCCCACGCTCCAGCCGGAGACGTGCTCCGTGGAGGGATTGATGGACTCCATCCGTCGCGGACTCCAATCGAAGTCGCCCGCGTACCGGCGCTATCTGCGCGAGCTCCTGAAGGAGTCCGCCGTCACGCTGTCGGAGGCGCAGCTGCGCGCGGCCTTCGAGCGCGAGACGGAGCCCGTCATGGTGGAGCACCTGGCGGTGGCGCTGGCGGCGAAGACGGACCGGGGCGAGAGTCCGGGCACGCTCCAGCTCGTGGCGAAGCGCGCGCTCGGGGACGCGGACCCTGCGGTGCGAGCGGCCGCCACGCGCGCGCTGCGGCGCACGAGCGCGGAGGAGCACACCGGGGACCTGTACTCGCAGCTGGTGAGGGACTCGTCGCCCGAGGTCCGCGAGGAAGCCGCGACGAACCTCATCGAGGACAACCAGTTCGTCTACGCGGGGATGCACGGGCCGTCCTCGGACCTGGCGGTGGCGGCGGCCGCGGCGTCGAGCGACCCGAAGGTGACGGCGAGAATCCTGGGCAACCTCTCCACCGCGGCCATCGGCGCGGGTTCCGCCGGAGCGCTGCACTCGCTGCTCGGCAGTGAGGACGCGCGGGTGCGCGCGTCGGCGGCGACGGCGCTGGGCGGTGTGCCCGCGTCGGAGATGGCGCGGGCGCGTCAGACGCTCGGCGCGCTGTATCGCTCCGAGCAGGACGTGGGCGTGCGGACGGCCATCCTCCAGAGCCTCGCGCGGCTGGGGTTCCAGGGCGCGGTGCCGGAGTTGCGAGCGCTGCGGAGTGTCGACCCGCGACTGGTTCCCGAGGTCGACGCCTGGATTGGCGCGTTGAGTACCGGTCTTCAGGAGTGGAGCCTGCTCCTGAGGGAGAAGCAGCGGTTGCGTCAGGCTCGCTGAGCAGCAGTCCTTCTGGGGGCCGCACAGCCGGCCCGAAAGGAACAACGATGCGTAGCTCCAAGTCGCGCCTGATGGCGCTGGCGGCCCTGGTCTCCATTCCCACGGCCGCGCTCGCGTACACCGCCGTGGCGCCCTATCCGAGCACCGTGACGGCGACCACGTATTACTCGAGCGGCACGTACCACGGCGCCGTGGACGTGGCGAACTCGCGCTGCAACTACTGGGGGGCGGAGACGGGCGTGTCCGCCACCGTCTACTGGAACGTGACGGTGCGCACCTCGGGCGTGGTGTGCAACGGCAACGGCAGCGGCAACCAGAACGAGGCGAAGCTCAACCTCGGCAACGGGTGGTCCTTCCGGCAGTGGCATTGGATCAAGACCAGTGACTCGTATGACCGCACGTGCAATCGCTGCCAGGTCGGCAACCTGGGTGGCACGGGCAACGCCACCGGTCCCCACTCCCACTTCCAGAAGGACCAGTACGGCACCAAGAACACGTCCTGGTACTCCTCGTACACGTCGAAGGGCGAGGCCTTGGACCGTGGTGAGCTGATGGGCTACATCTAGTCCGAGCCCCGCACCGGCCAGGGAAGCAGGGCGTCGTGTTCCTCCTCCCTGGTCCGGTGCCCCTGCGTCAACTTGACGCGCTCGCGGACCGGGGGCTTACGGGTTACAAGGAGGCGTGTTCCGCCCGCCCTCCGACTCGCAGGCGGCCCCGCGTGGCTCGCCGGCGTCGAGACCACCTCCGCCTCGCTCCGCCTTCCACCGCTCCGCGCAGGACATGGTGGACCTGCTGTCGTCCAGCGCGATTGCCCTGCGGTGGCTGGTGCGCCTGCGCTGGCACGCCGTGGCGGGCACGGGGCTCACCATCATCGTGGCCGTGCGCGGGCTGAAGCTGGACCTGCCCGTGGTGCCGCTGCTCGCGCTGGTGGCGACCACAGGCGTGTCCAACCTGCTCCTGACGCTGTGGTTGCGTCGGGGGCCCGTGGTGAAGACGCACCACCTGGGCGGCGTGCTCGCGTTCGACACGATGCTGCTGACGGCGATGCTCGCGCTCTCGGGGGGGCCGGACAACCCGTTCGCCATGCTGTACCTGGTGCACGTGTCGCTGGCGGCGCTCGTGCTGGGGCGCCGCTGGATTGTCTGCCTGTCCATGCTGTCCGTGCTGGGGCCCATGCTGCTGATGCAGTGGCACGTGCCGCTGGCCGAGGTGGCCCATGTCGCCAGCCCCATGCCGCCGCACTCGCGCCATGTGCTGGGGCTGTGGGTCGCCTTCTCGCTGACGGTGATGCTCATCGCGTTGATGGTGGCGAGGGTGTCCGCGGCGCTTCGGGACAGGCAGGAGGCGCTGGTGCGCGCCCAGTTGCTCGCGGCGCGGGCGGAGAAGCTGGCCTCGCTGAGCACCCTGGCGGCGGGCGCGGCGCATGAGCTGGGCTCTCCGTTGGGCACCATCGCCATCGCGGCCAACGAACTGGAGGCGCTCATCCAGGAGGAGCCGAACGAGGCGCTCGAGGACGCGCGGCTCATCCGCGACCAGGTGGAGCGCTGCCGGGACATCCTGGAGCGCATGAGCGCGCGCGCGGGGCAGACCTACGGCGAGGTGCCCGAGCGCACCACGACGGGCGCGGTGCTCGGGCTGCTGCGCGAGCAGCTGTCGGCCGGGGAACTCTCGCGGCTGCGTTTCACGGAAGGGCCCGACGTGTCGCTCTTCTTCCCCACGCGCGGGCTGGTGCAGGTACTGGCCAACCTGGTGCGCAACGCGCTGCACGCGAGCGAGGCGTCGCAGGCGCCCGTCACGTTGAGCGTGCACGGTGACGCCGAGGGCACCGCCTTCGTGGTGGAGGACCAGGGCACGGGCATCCCCCGCGAGGTGCTGGAGCGCGTGGGCGAGCCGTTCTTCACCACCAAGCCAGCGGGGCAGGGCATGGGGCTGGGGTTGTTCCTGGGGCAGACGTTCGCGGAGCTGTGCGGCGGACGGCTGGAGCTGGATACGGAGGAGGGCCGGGGCACTCGCGCCACGCTCGTGCTGCCGTGCCGGAGGGAGCCTGTCCATGCAGCGGCCTGAGACCTCCGCGGTGGTGCTCGTCATCGACGACGACGAGCCCTATCGCGAGCGACTGGTGCGCGCCTTCGGGCGCAAGGGCTTCACCGCCCACGGCGCGGGCAGCGCGAAGGAGGCGCTCGAACTGGCGCCGTCGCTGCGCCCCGGTTACGCCGTCATCGACCTGAAGCTGCCGGACGGCTCCGGGTTGGACCTGGTGCGCGAGCTCAAGGCACTGGATGCGCGGACGACGATGGTGGTCCTCACCGGTTACGGGAGCATCGCCACGGCGGTGGAGGCCGTGCGTCGAGGCGCCACGCACTATCTCTCCAAGCCCGTGGACGTGGACGACATCCTGCTGGCCTTCGCCGGCGCCACGCTGCCGGCCGGAGAGGCCGCGGCCCTGGAGCACCAGGTGCCCTCGCTGGCGCGCGCGGAGTGGGAGCACATCCAGCGGGTGCTCGCGGACTGTGGCGGCAACATCTCCCAGGCCGCCCGTCTGCTGCGCATCCAACGACGGAGCCTCCAGCGCAAGTTGTCCAAGCACCCCGTGCGGCAATGAGTCGAGCGACGCGCGGTGCGCAAGCAAGACGCGCGATGCGGCCCGCGCCCTTCGTGGGTGCTGTCCACGCTCCTTGTGCGGCAGTGAGTCGGGCGACGCGGGGGCACCAATACGCACGATGCGACCGGCGCCCTTCGTGGGTGCTGTCCACGCACCCCGTGCGGCAGCAGGCGGACGACGCGGGGTGCGTCACCAAGACGCACGATGCGGCCGGCCTCCTTCGTTAGTGTGGTGGCGTGCGCATCGTCTGTCTCCTGGTCCTCGTCCTCCTCGCTCCGGGCTGTGAGCGTCGCTCTTCGCGAGGGAACTCCGGCTGGAAGGCCGTCGATGGAGGCATCGTCTGCGAGGGCGGAGGGGTGCAGCACCTGGCCTGCACGGGCCTCTACGGCGAGGGTGGCAAGGGCTGGGAGAAGCGCACGGTGGCCGCCGGGATTCACGCCTACGCGCCCGGCCTGCAGCTCTGGAGCGACGGGCTGGAGAAATCTCGCTTCATCCAGCTGCCGCCCGGGACTCGCATCGACTCATCGCGCCCGGACGAGTGGCGCTTTCCTCCAGGCACGAAGCTCTGGAAGGAGTTCCGCTGGAAGGGGCGGCCCATCGAGACGCGGCTGCTGTGGAAGAAGCCCGAGGGCAAGTGGCTGCGGACGACGTACCGCTGGAGCGACGACGGTCAGCAGGCCACCGAGCTCACCGACGGCGAGAAGAACGTACCAGGGACACCGGGCCATGAAATCCCGAGCCAGACGGACTGCCTGTCGTGTCACGGAGGGCGTGAGGACGAGGTGCTCGGCTTCGAGGCCGTGGCGCTCGGGCACGAGGCTGCGCGGGGACTGACGCTGGCGAAGCTCGTGGAGGAGGGCCTGCTCACCCATCCCCCCGCGCACCCGCCGCGAATCCCGGGGAGCGAGGTGGACCGCGCGGCGCTGGGCTACCTGCACATGAACTGCGGTGTGTCCTGCCACAACACCAACCCGTTGGCGCTGGGCGGAGCAGGCGGGCTGCTGCTGCGTCTGGAGGCCGCGGAGCTGGGCGCCGTGCACCTGACGGATGCGTGGAAGACGGCGGTGGGCGTGCGCTCCATCTTCCGCACCACGGGCCTGTTCGGGGACGCCGTGCCCCGCATCGCTCCGGGGGATGTGAAGCGCAGCACCTTGTTGCATCGCATGAGCGCTCGCGGACTTCCCGTCCAGATGCCTCCCATCGGCACCCATGTGGTGGACGAGCAGGGGCGCGGGCTCGTCCAGCGCTGGATTGAGTCCATGCCCACCACGGCGGAGAGGTGAGCGTGAGCGCGTACCCGGTGGTGCTCTTCCTTCATTCGTGGGTGCGTTGGGCGGTGGTGCTGCTGGGCGTGCTCGCGCTGGGCAGGGCGCTCGTGGGCTGGCGCTGGGGGCGTGAGTGGACGGGGGGAGACCGGCGGCTCCAGGTTTTCTGCGTCTCCGCCTTCGACACGCAGATGTTGTTGGGGATGGTGCTCTATTCGGGCGTGAGCCCCTTCACGCCGTTCTCGCTGGAGGGCGGCTTGCGCGAGAGCCTGGCCCACCCGACGCTGCGCTTCTTCGGCATCGAACACCCGATACTGATGCTGCTGGCGTTGGTCGCCGCGCACGTGGGGTCCGCGCTGAGCCAGCGCGCGGAGGTGTCCGTTTCACGTCACCGCGCCTGGGCCGTGGGGCTGCTCGTCGCGATGTGTCTGGTCGCGTGCGCCATCCCGTGGGCCGGGTTGTCCCAGGGGCGTCCCCTGTTTCGAGGTTTCTGAGGTCCTCGCCCATGTATGACTTCCTCTGGATGATGTTCATGGTGGCTCCGTCGGTGCCCCGGGCGCCCGGTCCCAAGCGGGCCCCGACGGCCGTGCTGTCGGAGCTGACCCGTCAGGGGCCTCGAGAGGCGTCATCCGCGCCTCCGGTGCGACGCGCTCGACGCCCGAGCGGGAAGACGCGTCGTCCTCGCGACCCCGCCAGCCGGTGAAGCGGGACAAGGGGTGGGTCTCCCACCTCCCCGTTCAGTGGTGGGAGTCGGTGGAACATTCGGCTTGAGCAGGGAAGCGACATGCCAGAACCTTGTCGCGATGAAGCTCGCCCTTCCGGTCATGGCCTCCGTGTTCTTCCTCGCGGGCGCCGAAGGATGTCGGCGTCAGCCTGAACCCGAGGCGGCGCAGTGGGAGCCCCTTCCGCGGGTGGACGCCCGCGAGCTGCGCTCCCTGGACCTGTTCCAGCGCATCGAGGACCCGAAGCAGCGCTCTCGGGCGCTGTTCCTCGAGGCCAGCCGCGTGCTCCTGCACCCGCGCTGTGCGAACTGCCACCCGGATGGGAACAGCCCCTTCCAGGAGATGGGCTTCAAGCCGCATGACCCGCCCGTGACGCGAGGCCCCGAGGGCTTCGGTGTCGTGGGCATGGAGTGCGCGGGCTGTCACCAGGACCGCAACCAGGCGCTGACGCGCGTGCCGGGGGCGCCGAACTGGCACCTGGCGCCGCTGTCCATGGCCTGGGTGGGGAAGAGCCCCCGGCAGGTGTGCGAGCAGCTCAAGGACCCCGCGAGGAACGGAGGCAAGACGTTGGCGCAAATCGTCGAGCACAACGCGCATGACGAACTGGTGGCGTGGGGTTGGACGCCGGGCTCCGGGCGGGAGCCCGCGCCGGGCACGCAGGAACAGTTCGGCGCGCTGGTGGGCGCGTGGGTGGAGACGGGCGCGGAGTGCCCCAGCGAGGAGGCGCGGCCATGAGCATTCGCGTGAAGGTCAACGGCGTGGACCAGGTGCTGGACGTGGACCCGGAGATGCCGCTGTTGTGGGCGCTGCGCGACGTGCTCGGGCTCACCGGGACGAAGTACGGCTGCGGTGAGGCGCTGTGCGGCGCGTGCAGCGTGCACCTGGACGGGCAGGTGGTGCGCGCGTGCGTGACGCCCATCCGCCGCGCGGACGGGCACAGCGTCACCACCATCGAGGGCCTGTCGCCGGACGGGACGCATCCGCTCCAGCGCGCGTGGGTGGAGATGGGCGTGCCGCAGTGCGGGTTCTGTCAGGCGGGACAGCTCATGTGCGCGGCGGCGCTGCTGGTGAAGAAGCCCCAGCCGACGGACCAGGACATCGACCAGTCGCTCGCGGGCAACCTCTGCCGCTGTGGGACGTACACGCGCATCCGCGCGGCCGTGAAGAAGGCCGCGGGCACGCCCGACGCGAAGTGACGAGGACGCGATGAGCCAACAGCCTGAGTTGATTTCCCGGCGCTCCTTCCTCGAAGGGCTCAACCTCTCGGTGGGAGGGCTGGCGCTGGGCGTGGTGCCCACCGTGACGCTCGCGGGCGCGGCCCCTGGCGCGAAGGGGAAGCCCGCGGAGCTCAAGCCCAACGTCTTCGTCCACATCGCCTCGGATGGCCAGGTCACCATCGTCTGCCACCGCTCGGAGATGGGGCAGGGCATCCGCAGCTCGATGCCGGTGGTGGTGGCGGACGAGCTGGGCGCGGACATGGCGCGGGTGAAGGTGGTGCAGGCCGTGGGCGACGCCGTGTACGGCGACCAGAACACGGATGGCTCCAGCAGCATCCGGGGCGTGTACCAGTCGCTGCGCCGCACGGGCGCCACGGCGCGGGAGATGCTGGTGGCCGCGGCGGCGCGTCGCTGGAAGGTGCCGGCCTCGGACTGCGAGGCGCGGGACCACGCGGTGTTCCACAAGCGCGGCTCGCGCTCGCTGGGCTTCGGGGAGCTGGTGGCGGACGCGGCGAAGCTGCCGGTGCCCAAGGCGGAGTCGGTGGCGCTGCGGCCCTCGTCGGAGCTGCGTTACGTGGGCAAGGAGCTGCCGCTGCTGGACGGGCCGGCCTATGTCACGGGCACGGCCGTCTTCGGCGCGGACCTGAAGCTGCCGGGCATGCTCATCGCGGTGGTGGCGCGCCCTCCCGTCGTCGGCGGGAAGGTGGTGCGCTTCGATGCCGCGAAGGCGCTCGCGATTCCGGGTGTGAAGCAGGTGCTGGAGCTGCCCGTTCCCAAGCGGCCCTACGTCTTCCAGGGCTGGGGTGGGGTGGCGGTGCTGGCGGAGAACACGTGGGCGGCGATGCGGGGCCGCGCGGCGCTGGACATCACCTGGGAGGATGGTCCCAACGCCGAGTACGACTCGGTGAAGTATCGCGAGGCGCTGCTGGAGTCGGTGCGGGTGCCGGGCAAGCCGGCGCGCACGGTGGGGGACGTGGACAAGGCGCTCGCGAGCGCCGCTCGGGTGGTGGAGGCGGAGTACTACGCGCCGCACCTGTCACACGCGCCCATGGAGCCGCCGGTGGCGCTGGCGCGGGTGGCGAATGGGGTCTGCGAGGTGTGGGCGCCCTCGCAGCATCCGCAGGCGGCGCGCACCGAGGCGGCGCAGGCCTCGGGGTTGCCCGAGGACAAGGTGACGGTGAACGTCACGCTGCTGGGTGGCGGCTTCGGACGCAAGTCGAAGGCGGACTTCGTCGCGGAGGCGGTCCACCTGGCGAAGATGGCGGGCGTGCCGGTGCGCGTGCAGTGGACGCGCGAGGACGACATCCGTCATGACTACTACCACTCGGCCAGCGCTCAGCGGCTGAGCTGTGGTCTGGACTCGGCGGGCAAGCCGACGGCGTGGCTGCACCGCACGTCGTTTCCGGCCATCCGCTCCACGTTCTCCGAGGACGTGACGGGGCCGGTGGCGAGGGACTTGAACCAGGGCGTGTTGGATTTGGCGCTGGCGATTCCGAACGTGCGCGCGGAGATGGGCGAGGCGCTGGCGAAGGTGCGCATCGGCTGGCTGCGCTCGGTGAACAACATCTTCCACGGCTTCGCGGTGGGCTCGTTCATGGACGAGCTGGCGCATGCGCGGGGGGTGGACCCTCGGGAGAACCTGCTGGAGGTGATTGGGCCTCCGCGCCTCGTGTCCGTGGCGGAGTTGGGCGTCAGCACGCTGCCGAACTACGGCGCGCCGGTGGAGGCGCATCCGGTGAACGCGGAGCGGCTGCGCGGGGTCATCGAGCGCGTCACGGCGATGTCGGGCTGGAGCGAGCGCGAGAAGAACGGCCGCACGCTGGGGCTCGCCGCGCACCGCAGCTTCCTGAGCTACGTGGGCGTGGTGGTGTCGATGAAGAAGGACGCGGCGGGACGGGCGCGCGTGGACGAGGCGTGGGTGGCGGTGGACGCGGGGCTGGTGGTGAACCCGGACCGCGTGCGTGCGCAGATGGAGGGCTCCATCATCTTCGGCATGAGCCTGGCGTTCTACGGCGCCATCACGATGAAGGGCGGCGCGACGGAGCAGTCGAACTTCCGCGACTACAAGCTGGTGCGCATGGCCGAGGCGCCACGGGCCATCCACGTGGACATCATCCAGAGCGACGCGCCCCCGGGCGGCGTGGGCGAGCCGGGCGTGCCACCCGTGGCCCCCGCCATCGCCAACGCGCTCTTCGCCCTCACGGGTACGCGTGTGAGGGATTTGCCCATCGTCCGGACGGTTCCCGTGTAACCGGACTTGATGTTAGGCTTCTTGGAGTTCCAGAAAGTCTGTCCGGGGGACACCATGAAGACGTTCGTCATTCGCGGAGTGTTGGCTGTGGCGTTGCTGGCCGGATGTGGTGGCGACGTCGAAGGCGACGGGTCCGAGGTCATGATGTCGGAGTCGCTCGCGCTGGAGTTGCCCGCCTGCGAAGCAATGGACGGCCAGTCCTGCCGCCTGCGCATCGCTGAGTGCACGTGGCAGTCGAATGGAACCGTGGGTGTGTGTATTTGCAAGAACACCTCCGCGGGACTTCGCTGGGATTGCCAGGAGAACTGAGCGGAGGGACCTGTTGATGTCCCGTCAGTGAATCGACGGCGGCGCGGTGGGCTCGGGCCCGGTGAGCGGCAGCTCGACGATGAGCGTGGCACCGTGGCCCCGCCGGCTCTCCGCGCGGATGGAGCCCTGGTGCGCCTCCACGATGCGGCGGCTGATGAAGAGCCCCAATCCCAGGCCTCCGTAGTTGCGCGCGGGGACGGCGCGGCCGAACTTCTCGAAGATGCGCTCCTGGTCCTCGGGTGCGATGCCGATGCCCTCGTCGCTCACCGAGATGCGCCCCCGGCCTCCTCGCTCCTCCACACGGATGCGCACGGGCCTGCCGGGCCCGTACTTGATGGCGTTGGACACCAGCCCTCGCACCACCTGCTCCAACCTGCGCGCATCCCACCGTCCCACCACCGCCACGGGCGCCTCGACCTCCACCACGCTGTCCGCCTGCGCCGCCTGCGCGCGAAGCTGCTCCGCCACCTCCCGCGCCACCGCGGACAGGTCCACCCGCCCCAGCTCCAGCGGCAGCGGTGAGCCCGCGAGCTGCGTGACGTCCAGCAAGTCATTGATGAGCGCGGCCAGCTTGCGCACCTGCAGCGACGTGCTCTCCGCTGCTCGCATCACGCTGTGACGCAGGTGCTCCTCGGACGTGGACGAGCTGGCCTCTCGCGCGAGCCCCTGGAGCTTGATTTGCAGCGGCGTCAGCGGCGTCTTGAGCTCGTGCGAGGCCACCGTGAGGAACTCGTCGCGCAGGCGCACCGCCTCCTGGAGCCGCACCTCCGTGTCCTTCAGCCGCGTCACGTCCTGGAGCGCCAGCACCACCGTGGCGGGATGGCCGTGCATGGCGGGCAGCAGCTCGGAGTCCACCAGGATGTCGAGCACCTCTCCTGACTTGAGCCGCCAGCGCACGGGCTCCCGGCGCAGCATCTCTCCCCGGGCCGCCCGCGCGACGGGCATGCGCTCGTTGGGCAGCGGGGCGTCGTGGTCGTCGACGATGTCGTAGACGGTGCGGTATCGCTCCACGGGAACACCGAGCGCGAGCTCGCCCCCCGCGAGCTGATGGGCCGCCTGGTTCGCGAAGAGAATCCTCCCCGTGCCCGGCTCCATCATGAGCAACGCAATCGGCGTCATGTGCAGCAGCGACTCCAGCCACTTCTGCTGGCTTGCCAGGTGCGCGGCCAGCTCCTCCGCCTGGTAGCGCGCCCGGACCTGGTCCGTCACGTCCAGCGAGAACGACAGCACCGATTCCACCTCGCCCCGCGCGTCCCTCAGGGGTTGATAGACGATGTTGAAGTAGTGCTGCTCCAACCCCTTGTCGTTCAGGTTCAACAGCTGCGGCGTCTCCGTGTGCGTCATCGGGCGCCCCGACGCGAAGACCTGGTCGAGCGAGAGCGAGTATGCCCGGGCCTGCTCGCTCTCCCGCGCGAGGTCCCGCAGGGACGTGCCCACCAGCTCCGCGTTCTGCGCCTGTCGCCGGAAGTTGGGGTTGACCAGCGTGAAGGTCTGCTCCGGGCCGGAGAGGATGGCGATGGCCGCGGGCGCGTTCATCAACACGTCGTAGAGCCGCGCGCGCTGGGCCTCCACCTCGGCCTCCGTGCGCTTGCGGTCCGTGATGTCGTGGATGAGCACGACGCAGCCCTGGATGCGGCCGCGCGCGTCCTCACTGGGCACGAAGGTGGCCTGGACGTGAATCTGACGTCCGTCGCGCAGGCCGAGCGCCGTCTCGTGCGCCACGTGCTCTCCCGACATGGCGCGGCGCACCCAGGCCTTGAACATGGGGTAGAGCAGCTCCCCGCCCACCTCGCGCAGCGTCCTGCCCATCACGCTGCTGGGCTTCACGCCGAACCAGGTCTCGAAGGCGCGGTTGCAGAACAGGTAGCGCTCCTCCGGGTCCAGGTAGGCCACCAGCGCGGGCAGCGCGTCGGTGATGGTGCGCAGCTGATGCTCCCGCTGGCGCGCCTGCAGCCGGCTCTGCTCCAGCGCCCGCTTCGCCTGGGCCTGCTCCGTCACGTCCCGCTGCGTCCCCCACACCCGCACGAGCCAGCCGTCCTCCACCACGCCCACGAAGTTGGACAGCCGCACCCGCTCCAGTCCCCGCCTGTCCCGCTGGCGCGTCTCCATGTCCTGCACCCGGAAGCCCTTCTGGACGAAGGTCCGGAGGGCGTCGGCCGCTCCTCCCGCGCGCTGGATGAGCTCGCGCAGCGACACGCCCTCCAGCTCGCGAGCGGAGTCGAAGCCGCTCATCCGCGCCATCACCTCGTTGCTCTCCGCGATGTGGCCCGTGCGGATGATGGCGTCGACCAGCGCGTCCTCCGACTGGCGTGTGTCGAGCGGCGCGTCGAACTCCATGCGCCAGATGCCCTCCGTGCTCTGGGCCAGGAAGGTCCGGTAGCGCTCGTCACTCGCCGCGAGCGCGCGCGTCGTCTGCCGCAGCTCCTGCTCCGCCTGCTTGCGCTCGCTGACGTCCTCGGCCGTGGCCATCCACTCGCGCACCAGGCCGTCGTCGTCGAACACCGGCACGCCCCGGAGGATGACGTCCCGCCACGTCCCGTCGCGGTGCTGCAGTCGCACCTCCCCTCGGTACGGCTCGCTCGTCTTCAGCGCGGAGCGCCACTCCTTCACGAAGCGCACGCGGTCCCCGGGGTGGATGGCGTCGAGCCAGCCGAGCCCCAGGTGTGCCCCCCGCGACTGTCCGGTGAAGGTCATCCAGCGGGACGCCGGCTCGGTCAGCTCCCCCTGGGCGTCCGTGGTCCACACCGGCTGGGCCGTGGCCTCCACGAGCGAACGGAAGCGCTCCTGGTTCATCCGGTTGGCCTGCTGCGCGAGCTTGTGCTCGGTCGTCTCCACGACGGTGATGCCCACGCCTTGCATCGCGCCCCCCGCATCCCGCACGGGGAAGTAGTTGACGACGAAGCTGCGGGGGACGCCGAGCGCCTTGGCCGTGGCGCCGACGATCTCCAGGTCGCGCACCGGCTGCCCGTGCTCCAGCACCTGTCGGTAGTGTGGCTCGATGAAGACCCACAGGTCTGGCACCACGTCGCGGACCTTGCGGCCCAGGTGCGCGTGGCGCGGCACGCCGTTGATCTCCGCGAGCGCCTCGTTGATGTGGATGTAGCGCAGCTCCAGGTCGACGAAGGCCAGCCCCACGGGCGCCCCCGCGACCATCGTCTCGAGGAAGAAGCGGGACTGCTCCGGGGAGATGCCCTCGATGCCCTCCTCGTCCGTCACGCTGGCGCCTGGTCCCCGCACACGGTGTCCCCCCTCGCCGGCTCCACCCTGGATGAGTGGTGGGTGGGCGGTGCCCGCGCGCGCTTCCGGGCACACCTCACCCACGCCGAGTCTGTACATCCTCCCTGGCCCCGGGGAGAGGCGGGCCCACCAGGAGGCGAGCCCGCGGTCGTCGGGTGACAGTGGAGGCCGCGCGACACCGGAGGGCGGGGGACTTGCGCCCGCCGGGCCGCCTGCCTTCAGGCGAGCGTCAGAGTTCGTGCCACGTCTGCTCGAAGACGATGACCTTGTACGACTGGGGGAAGAGCATGACGTAGAGGATGCGCTGGGTGTCTCCGTTGGGGCCCGTGGAGTACTCGCGGGAATAGCGCTTCACCTGCACCGCCTCCGTCCCATTGCCGTACGTCTCCAGGATGACGGGCAGCAGCGGGCGGAACTGGAACCACATGGAGCTGCTCGTCTCCGACAGCGAGAGCACCGCCGGCGCGGGGTCGCTGCGGTAGACGAGGTAGCGCCCCTGGGCGAGCACCGCCTGGACGGCCTGGTCCAGCGTGGCCTGCCCGGTGAAGGTCCAGTAGTAGTCGAGCCTGCGCAGGGAGCCCGTCTCGTTCTCGAACCAGGCATTGCCCTGGTCGACCCCGGACTGGAGCCGCTCGGTGATGGGCTGCTCGAGCCAGCTGAGCGTGAGGCCCGCGGGGGGCGCCGGCGGATTGACGAGGCAGGTGCCGCCGACACACGAGGCCGCGAGGCGGAACTGCTTGTTGGAGGCGTTCACGAAGCCCACCACCGCCAGGTACTCGCCCGTCTTCGGCACCGTCACCAGCTCCACCTTGCTGAGCGTGCCGTAGCCCGAGTCGTCGTCCTGCGCGAGCGGCGTCACCCCGAAGCTCCCGTTGGCGTCCTTGGGGCCGTAGAGGAACAGCCCGGTGTCCAGGTACATGGAGCTGCCCAGGTGCGTGACTTCGAGCCGGAGCTGCGCGCCCGCGTTCGCCTGGACGGTGTAGCCGAAGTAGCCGGGCAGGGCGCCCGGGGAGCCGGCCACCGCGCCGCCCACGGTCAGCACGCCCTGGTCGACGACGCTGTCCGCGATGTTGCCGCCAGGCGGCGTCGGCGGGGCGGACACGAGCGCCGACTGGCCCTGCTCCAGCGCCGCGTCGTCGGGAGCCGGTGTCTCGGGCGCTCCACCACACGCGCTCAACAGGGCCGCCGGCAACGTCCACAGCATGGCTTGCTTCAGATTCCCACGCATCGTCTGGGCCTCCACGGGGTGAGGACGGCGCCACGGCGGGTGTCGCCGCCCTGGGATGGAGCGCCCGTGTGCCATTCCCCCAGGTGGAACTCAAGCGGACGCAGATAAAACAAGACTGCGATTGTAGTCGGATGTACCGCGAGGTCCGTGGCGCCTTGCGGCTTGATGCGGACGTGGGAGGTTGTGAATGCTGCGCGTCATGCCTTTACATCAGAAGCGCTGGAGCGCGGCGTTGGTGTCGCTGGTCCTCGTGTCGTCGCAGCGGGTGGAGGCCGAGCCTCCGCCGCCCTCGGCGCGAGAGCGGGAGGTGATGGCGCTGACGGGGGCGGTGCTGGGGTCCACGCCGATGGTGGAGGACCTGCGCTCGCTGGTGGATGAGGTGGGTGGGCGGGCCACGGGCTCGGAGGCCAACCGTCGCGCGGTGGAGTGGGCGCTGGAGCGCTTCCGGGAGGCGGGGGTCAGCGCGAAGGCGGAGTCATTCCGGATGCCGGCGCTGTGGCTGGAGCAGGGCGCGAGCGCGACGGTGCAGGGCAAGGGCGTGCGCTTCTCGCCCCGGGTGGCGGCGATGCCCTTCTCGGCCGCGACGCCGAAGGCGGGGCTCACCGCGCCGCTCGTGGACCTGGGCCGTGGCACGGAGGCGGACCACGCGCGCGTGGGCGCGAAGGTGAAGGGCGCGTTCGTCCTGGTGGAGACGGATGAGCTGCGCGACGTGGACGGGCTGTTCCGCGAGTACGCGGAGGCGGTGGGAATCGAGGCGCGCGCGGTGGCCGCCGGCGCCGCGGGCGTCGTCTACATGGGCAGCCGCCCAGGCAATCAGCTCTACCGCCACAACGTGTCGACGGGCGCGAAGAACACCCGGCCGATGATGGTGATGGAGCGCGATGGCGCCCGGCGCGCGCAGCGGCTGCTCCGCGCGGGCACGGCCCTCACGTTGAGCGCGGTGTTGGATTTGAAGACGGGTGGCCCCTACGAGGCGCGCAACGTCATCGGTGAGATTCGGGGCACCACGACGCCGGACGAAGTCGTGGTGTTGGGGGCGCACCTGGACAGCTGGGACCTGGGCGGAGGCGCGTTGGACAACGGCGCCAACGTGGCGATGCTCATCGACCTGGCCCGGCAGATTCGCCGGCTGGGGCTCAAGCCCGCGCGGACGATTCGCTTCGCGCTCTGGAACGGCGAGGAGCAGGGGCTGTATGGCTCCGCGGGCTACGTGCGCTCGCACGCGGCGGAGCTGGACGGGCACGTCATGGCGCTGTCAGTGGACATCGGCTGCGGGCGCATCAACGGCTTCTTCACCAACGGCCGGCCTCCGCTGGTGCCCCTGGTGGACCGGGCGCTCTCGCCGGTGGCGGGACTGGGGCCGTTCACGCAAGTCGACGTCCCGGTGGTGGGCACCGACAACCTGGACTTCCTGCTCAGCGGCGTGGCGAACCTCATCGCGAATCAGGAGTCCGCGACGTACGGGCCCAACTACCACGCGCGCTCGGACGAGTTCGAGCAGTGCGACGCGCGCACGCTGCGCGGCAACGCGGCGGTGGTGGGCTCGCTGGCGTGGGGCTTCGCCACCATGGAGGAGCGGCTGGGGCGTCAGGGCCGCGCGGAGGTGGAGGCCCTCATGAAGGCGACGGACCTGCCCGAGCAGCTGCGCTCCTTCAACCTCTGGGACGAGTGGAGCGAGGGCAAGCGCGGCAGCTTCGCCGACCAGCAGGTGACGCCCGCGCCGCGCTGAGGCGCGCTCAACGCAGGCGGTGCTCGGCGAGCCAGGTGTCGACGAGCGGCAGCGTCCTCGGGGACGGGTCGTCCTTGAGGGCCATGGCCTTCGCCTCGTTGGCGAGCAGCACGGCGCGCTCGCGGTCCTTGCCGGAGTCCCACAGGGCCTGGGCCAGGAAGAAGCGCACCTCGGTGCGGTGGCCCGGACCGGGCAAGGCCTTGTCCCAGCCCGCGACGGCACGCTCCAGCGGCGCCAGCGCCTCGCGGGGCCGGCCGAGCTTGAGGAAGGCGGCGCCCAGGTCGCGCAGGCAGAGCGTCCACTGACTGGCGCTGTCGTCCGCCTGCTGCATCTGGATGTCGACGGCGCGCTGGAGGTGCGGCAGGGCCTCCTCGACATGGCCCTTCAAGGCGAGCACCCGGGCCACCAGTCGCAGCGGGCTGACGAGCCCCGGGTCCGTGGGGCCGCGCGCCCGCTCCCGGATGCTCACGGCCGCGCGGAAGCGCTCGAGCGCGAGGTCGTGCTTGCCGCTCTGGAAGTAGAGCACGCCCAGGTTGGCGTTGATGACGGCGGCGCCCAGGCTCACCGCGCCGTCCGTCTTCGCGACGATGGAGAGCGCGCGCTCGTACAGCGGGAGGGCCTCGTCCGTGCGCGACTCGACGACGAGCGTCGAGGCCAGGTCGTTGAGCGCGTCGTACACCCGCGGGTGCTCGGGGCCGAGCGTGCGCTCGAAGACGCCGAGCGCCTCTCGCGCGATGCGCTCAGCGACGTCCAGCTCGTTCAAGTCCCGCAGCACGGGGACGATGGCGATGCGCACGCGCGCGACGTCCGGGTGCTCGGGGCCCAGGGCCTGCTCGGTGATGGCGGCGGCGCGCTCCAGGTGGGCCTTCGCCTCCTCCAGCCGGGGGTGCACCCACTGCGTGGAGCCCAGCTCCAGCAGCACGTCCGCCACCTCCAGGCTGTCCGGGCCGAAGGTGTTCTCGGCGAACAGGAGGGCTCGCTCCTGGAGCGTGACGGCCTCCTCGAACCGGCGCTGCTTGCGCAGCAGCGTCCCGGAGTAGGTGAGGAGGTTGACGCGCGTCAGCTCGTTGCCGCCGCCCAGCCGTTCGATGGCGGCGGCGGCCCGGTCCTTCCACCGCGAGGCGAGCTCGTACTCGTCCAGGCCGATGCACGTCACGCGCACCAGCAGCGTCCAGGCCCGCGCGGCCACGGCGTCCTGGCGCGTGGCCTCCGCGGCGTTGAGCGCCTCGAAGAGGGAGGCCTCCGCGCCGCGCCAGTCGCCGGCGCCCTCGCGCAGCTCACCGAGCAGCATCGAGATTTCGGCGCCGTCATGCCGGTTCGCCGCGAGGCGGGCGGCGAGCGCCGTGGGCTCCACCAGCGTGACGCCCTCCGCGTAGCGTCCGGTGGCGAGCAGCGCGCGGCCCCGGGCGAGGGTGGCGCGCAGCGCGGCGTGTTGGGCCCGGGCCTCGGGGCCCTCGGGAATCACGGCCCCGCCCGGCGCGAGCGCCTCCGAGCAGCCGGACAGCGCTGGCAGGCCCTTCACCGCGCGGTGCGCCTCGTCCACCGTCCGGGCATCCGCCTGGGACAACAGGCGCGCGAGCGCGGAGACGTCCGCCAGCCGATTGTCGAGGCAGCGCATGCGCCACGCCATCACCTCCTCGGGCTGCTCCTGGCGCACGCGCGTCGCCTCGCAGGCGGTGATGCGCGTCGTCGTCCACGCGGCGGTGTACGCGTCCAGCTCGCGGCGCACGCGCTCCCAGGCGGCGGTGGCGTAGGGACGGCCGGTGGCGGCGAAGGCGCTCTGGATGGCGTTGTGCTGCTCGGGTCCCCAGACGGCGATCATCTCGTCCGGAGCGCCCGCGCAGGAGCGGGCGCCGCGGGTGTGCACCGCGTGCGTCAGGCCCACCGCCGCGCCCAGCACGGCCAGGGCGCTGGCCAGCTGGAGCCCGCGCTTCCACCGGGCCGCGGGATCCTTCTGGAGCGCGTCCAGCAGCGCGCCCAGATGCGGGAAGCGGTCCTCGGGGCGCCGGGCCAGGCCGCGCAGCAGCACGCGGCGCACCCAGGGCGGCACGCGGGTGCCGGTGGGCGAGGGCCGCACCTGTCCCGAGGACACCTGGGTGGAGAGCTCCGCCAGCGTGGCGCCCTCGAAGGGCCGCGCGCCGTAGAGGGCCTCGTGCAGCGCGACGCAGAAGGAGAACTGGTCTCCGGCCGCGCTCGCGCGCGTCTTGTCGAGCAACTGCTCCGGCGCCATGTAGGCCGGCGTGCCGCCCGTGACGGAGCGCTCCATGCCCGTGACGGCGGCGGGGCTGTCGGCGGTGGAGGCGCTGCCCTCCGGCGCGCTGGCGGCGCCCAGGCGCGCGAGGCCGAAGTCGGTGACGTGGACGGTGCCGTCGTCGCCCACCAGCAGGTTGGCCGGCTTGAAGTCGCCGTGCACCACGCCCGCGGCGTGCGCGGCGGCGAGCCCCTGGCCCGCGTCGAGGAAGAGCGCGAGCACCTGTCGCCACGGGCGGGGCGCGGCCTTCAGCCACTCGACGAGCGTCTGGGCCTCCACGCGCTCCATGGCGAGGAAGACGTGCTGGCCGAAGGTGCCCACGTCGTACACGGCCACCACGTTGGGGTGGGAGACGCGGGCCATGGCCTGCGCCTCGCGCAGCAGGTGGGCGCGCTCCTTCTCGACATTCAGCCCGAGCGCGCCGGTGCGCAGGAGCTTGAGGGCCACGCGGCGGTCCAGCTCCGGGTCATACGCCCCGTAGACGACGCCCATGGCCCCGGCGCCGAGCAGCTCCAGCACCAGGTAGCGGCCCACGGCGGTGCCCTTCTCCAGGGCCGCGTCCGGACGGCCGGAGAATGACACCGCGGGCTCGGTGGGAGGCTCCGCGCCGGTGGCGTCCGGGGACTGGGCGCGCAGTCCCTCGGCGACCATGGTCCGGCAGGAGGCGCACGTGTCGAGGTGCGCATCCACCTCCGCGGACTCCTGGGGTGACAGCTCCCCCAACAGCAACTTCATGAAGACGGTCTCGTCGACACAGCGCATGAAGGAGGGCTCTGGCTCCAGGTGGGGGAGGGCGCGCGAGGGACGATAGCAGAGCCCTGTCACGAGGGGATGTCAGGAGCGGGGCACCACCTCCAGGCGCTCCTCGGTGCCCAGCCGCAGCTCCACGTGTCGGTGGGGCGTGCCCGCATGGGCGGCGAGCCACTGGGCGAGCGGGACGACCGCGTGCTGCTCCACCGCGCGCTTCAGGGGACGGGCGCCATAGCGCGCGTCGAAGCCCGTCCGGGCGAGGAAGTCCACCACGTCCTCCCCGAAGGACACCCTCACCCCCCGCCGCGAGAGGCCCTCGCGTCCGAGGGCCGCGTCCAGCGTGCGCCGGGTGAGCGTGCGGATGACGTCCGCGGACAGGGCGCGGTAGGGGACCACCTGGTCCAGCCGGTTGAGCAGCTCCGGCCGGAAGAAGGCCGTGGCCGCGCCCAGGTAGTGGGCCTCCATGTCGCGAGGCCCATCGCCGCCGAAGCCCAGCGAGCGCGCCGCCGACTCCGCGCCCAGGTTGCTGGTGAGCAGCACCACCGTGTTGCGGAAGCTGACGGTGCGGCCCGTGCCGTCCGTGAGCCGTCCCTCGCCGAGCACCTGGAGCAGCAGGTCGTGCACGCCCGCGTCCGCCTTCTCCACCTCGTCCAGCAGCACCACGCCGAAGGGCTGCTCGCGCACGCGCCGCGCGAGCCCTCCCTGCTGTCCACCCACCTCGCCGACGAGGCGTCCCGCGCTGCCCGGTGCCGCGTACTCGGCCATGTCGAAGCGCGCCAGCCGCGTCACATCGCCGAACAGGTACTCCGCCAGGGCCAGCGCGGACTCCGTCTTGCCCACGCCCGTGGGGCCCAGGAGCAGGAACGCGCCCAGGGGACGCGAGGGGTCGGCGAGGCCCGTCTTCAACGTGACGACGAGGTTGCGCAGCAGCAGCGTGGCCTCGTCCTGTCCGACGATGCGCTCACGGAAGCGGCGCAGGAGCGCGTCCGGGTCCAACCGGATGGACGCGTCCACCAGCTCGCGCGGATAGCCGGTGCGCGTGCAGAAGGCGGCCGTCACCGCGCTCGGGCCCACCTCCGCGCCCGAGTCGAGCTGGGATGTCGCGGCGCGCAGCAGCGACACCGCGCCTCCAGGAGGCGGCCCTTCTCCAAATCGTTCGGTCAGCTCGGCCGCGCGCTCCAGGGATTCGGGCGTGAAGCGCACCTTGCGCGTCTTGGCCACGCGCTGTGAGGCCTGCTGGACGGCGGCCCTCGCGGCGGACGCGGGCAGCGGCTCCACCGCGAGGTGTCGCAGGGCCTGGAGGAAGGCGCCATGCGTGCGCTCGGCGCGCGCGACGTCCTCGGGCGTGGCCTCCAGCACCAGCACCACCTCGCCGCCCTCCAGCGCGGGCAGCAGGTGTCGCGCGACGTCGAGGCCCGTGTCGCCGCCACCCAGTGACAGCAGCTCCGAGAGGCTGTCCAGGTGCAGCACCGCGCGGCGCACGCGCAGCTCGAGGACCATCTGCTGCACGCGCTTCTGCCACTGCCCCAGGTAGGCCATGCCGGCCATGATGCGGCCACCCGACGAGCTGTAGACCTCCAGCCCGTGGAGCGGGTTGCCCGCGGGCGCGGACTCGGCGCGGTGCACCAGCTCGTGCACCAGCGCCGTCTTGCCCACGGAGGGCGCCCCCACCAGCAGCACGCTGGCGCGAGCGCGCGCGGTGACGGCCTCGGTGAGCAGCCCCACCTCCTTGTTCCGCTCCCACGCGCGCTCCAGCAGGCCCGCGCGGACCTCCTCGTTGAGGCAACGGCTGGCCTCCGCGAGCGCGGGGGGCGGAGGCGGCTTGCGCTCGGCGCGCCGGGGCTCATCGGCCATCCGCGCGCGGGGCGCCTCGCGGTGCTTCATCGACACGGAGAGGGTTTCGACGGTCTCATCGCCCAGGTAGGCCAGCGAGTGCAGCCGCTCCAGGGGCGCGAGGTAGAGCTCGTGCCGGACGAGCTCCTCCACGTACGCCTCCAAGTCCGAGAGGTCCTGCAGCGAGCCCTGCACGTCCACGCGCGGCACCCAGACGTGCACGGGGCTCTTGCCCGAGCCCGCCTTGCGCGTCGCGCGCTCCGCCTTGGCACCTGCGCGCCCGCCGCGCGTCACCACGGTGAGCTTGAGGGGCACGGGCAACAGCCGTCCGTGCTGCACGACGCGCACGGTGAGGTTCATCTTCTTGGTGCGCAGGTCCGGCCAGTGCGTGACCTCATCGTGGAGCTGGCCGCGCTTGAGCAGCCGCCCCAGCACCTCCGCCACGTCCAGGCGCGCGGTCGCCAGGTCCGGCGCGAACGAGGCGAGGTGCGGATGCGTCAGCACGTGCGCGGCCACACCCACGCCCGGGTAGTTGCGCACGAACAGGTGAAAGTTCTTATCCATGTCAGTGCCCTCCTCGGGACTGCTCGCGCAGCACTC
Source organism: Myxococcus guangdongensis (assembly GCF_024198255.1). Taxonomy (NCBI): domain Bacteria; kingdom Pseudomonadati; phylum Myxococcota; class Myxococcia; order Myxococcales; family Myxococcaceae; genus Myxococcus; species Myxococcus guangdongensis. The sequence goes on along the minus strand of NZ_JAJVKW010000001.1, from coordinate 127,726 downwards.
GCGCCGCCCAGGTGAGGGCGTCCGCGGGTGGACGTCCGCTCGCGAGGTGGTGGATGGGGGGCTGCATTCCTTCGAGGACCACGCGGCCCGGAGGGGGCGCGGGGGCGGTGCCCGCGCGGCGGGCCTGCTGCTCCGAGAGCTTCAGCGCGTCGCGCGCGGCCACCCGCTGGGCCACGTCCGCGAGCTGCTCCGGTGTGCCGTCCAGTCGCTCCACGCGCAGCAGCGCGGGCCTGGGGCCGTCATCGCGAGGGAGGAGGACGAGCGCGTAGCCCTCCAGCTGGGGGAGGACGTCCGACAGGCCGAACGCCGTCAGCGTCACCACCGCGCGTCGGACGCGGACGCCGACGGACAGCGCCGTCCCGCTCGGCTCCCAGGACGTCTTGCCATCCGGCTCCACGCGCTCCTCGAGGATGACGCAGCGGCCGAGCCCCTGGGGCAGCGAGCCCGTCACGGCGCTCACCGCGAAGGTGGACGCATCGGCCAGGCCCTCCACGAGGAGGCTGTGCGTCTCCAAGCCCCGCTCGCGTCGGGCGAGCTGGTGCGCGAGCCACTCCACTTCGTCCCGGAGCTTCATCACCCGGGGGCGGCAGCGGCGCAGCCGCTCCTCGGGGGACACCGGCAGGGGCTGCGCGGCGTACGCTGGACGAGGGCGCAATCCACCCCGGCCCTTGTTGTGCCAGCTCGCGTCGTACGAGTGGCGCTCCTCCTTGCCCGTGCGCTGCTCCGTCTCGAGGAAGTCGCGGTCCGCCAGCTCGTTCTCGCGGATGTCCAGCGCCTCGGCCGACAGTCGCTCCAGGCGCTCGAACAGCTCCAGCGCCTCGGGGCCACCGGGGACCTGCCCCTGCTCCGCGAGCTTCGCCTCGGCCGCCAGCAGCGCGTCCATCCGCGCGGTGACCTCCTCGAGCGCCCGGGAGACCGCGGGCAGCGTCCACGTGCTCGCGGCCGGCTCGGGCGCCCAGGCGGGCTCGAGCGCGAGCAGCTCCACCGACAGGCCCATGTCGTCGCCCTGGCGATACAGCTCCACGCGGGCCAGGTCATCGCCCCCGCGCCGCACCAGGTGATGCGCCAGGGGCACGGTGAGGCGCCGCTCCAACGCGCGCTTCAGGGGGCGGGCGCCATAGCGTGGGTCATAGGCCTGCTCGACGAGCAGGTCGAGCAGCGGGGACTCCACCTCCACCAGCACGTTGCCCCGGCGGATGCCCCGACGCGACAGCAGCGACTCCAGCGCGTGCTCCACGACGAGCCGCAGCGCGGCGGGCGTCAGCGAGCGGAAGGGCACCACGCGGTCCAACCGGTTGAAGAACTCCGGACGGAAGAACGCGCGCACCGCGGAGAGGTAGTGTGCCTCCGCGCCCTCGGGGGCCCGGTGGAAGCCCGTGCGGGCGGCGGCCTCGCGCACACCCAGGTTGGACGTGAGCACCACCACCGCCTGTCGCGCGTCCACGGTGCGTCCGGCGCCGTCCGTCAGACGCCCCTCGCCGAGGAACTGGAGCAGGGCATCGAACACGCGCGGGTGCGCCTTCTCCACCTCGTCGAAGAGCACGACGCAGAAGGGCTGCGTGCGCAGCGCCGTCGTCAGCTCGCCGTCCGGCGCTCCGGGCCGTCCGAGCAGGCGGGTGATGCTGGACGCGGAGATGAACTCCGACATGTCGAAGCGCACCAGCCGCTCCTCGCTGCCGAAGAGGGTGCGCGCCAGCGCCTTGGCCGTCTCCGTCTTGCCCACGCCGGTGGGGCCCACGAAGAGGTACGTGGCCAGCGGCTTGTCCGGCGGCTGGAGTGAGCGCTGCAGCGTGAGGATGGCGTCCACCACGGCGCCGACGGCCTCCGGCTGCCCCGCCACCTGCGTGGCCAGGGCCCGCTCCAAGGCCTCGCGAGAGCGGGGCGGGGCGCTGCCCAGCACGAAGTCCGGCAGGCCCGTCTGCTCGCGCATCGCGGCGGTGACGTCGACCTCCGTGAAGCGCCGCACGTTCTCCTCCACCGTGCCCGGGCGCGCGAGCACCCGGCGAAGCAGGCGCACCGCCTTGCCCGGGAAGGACTCGTGCGCGACGAAGCGGTGCTGCAAATCCAGCAGCGTCTCCAGCGCCAGCGGTGACAGCCGCACCGCGGGCCCACCGTCCCCCGAGCCCTCCAGCTCGCGCAGCGTGCCCAGCAGGGCGGGCAGCGTCGTGCGGGGCTCCAGCGCGGGCACGTGCACCACGCGGAAGAGCGAGGCGAGCGTGGGGGCCTCCTCGCGCACGCGCTCGAAGCGCTCCAGCGTGGACTCGGCCAGCACCGTCAGCTCGCCGCGCGCCATGTGCGGCTCCAGGAACTGCGCCACGTTGGTGCGCTCGTTCGAGGTGCGGCCCGCGTAGACGAGCGACGCCAGGTCGTCCACGTAGAGCAAATCCCCCACCTCCACCAGCTCCTTCACCACGCCCCGGGCCCGCGCCTCCCACTGGCCCACGTAGCTCATGCCCGCGATGAACTGGTTGCCGTCCACGCGCCACACGTCCCGGCGCTGTCCCGCGGCGTCCTGACGGGCGGTGAGCCTGCGCACCACCTCGTGCACCAGCGCCGTCTTGCCCGAGCCCGGCGGACCCACCAGGACGATGGCCGCGCCCTCGCGCCCTTCCAGTGCGTCCACGACTTCGCGCACCAGCGACTCGCGGCCGTAGCAGTGCTCCAGCCCGTCGTCGCGCGCGGCGTGGCTCAGGTTGCGCGCCACCTCGCGCAGCTCCGTGAGCGTCAGCCGCCTGCGGTTGCGCCGCTTCTCGCGCTGCTCCGGTGTCTCGGGCGGCGTCGCGGCCTGCTTCGCTTCCGACGCGGACGCGCGGCGGCGCCGGGGCGGCTTGGGCGGACGGGGCGGGGTGCGCGGGAGGATGGAGGGCGCGTAGGCGTCCACCTCCAGCAGCTCCAGCCGCTCACGGCCCTGGGCCCAGCGGGAGTCGAGGTTCTTCAGCCCGTGCTCCAGGCACCACGCGCCCAGCCTGCGCTCCAACGCATTGGCCAGCTCCTCGGGCTTGGCGATGGCGAAGCGGGCCTCCGGCATGCGCGTGGGCGTCACCACCCAGAAGTCATCGCGAGGCCACTTCTCCAGCAGCACCGCCATGCGTCCCTCGAGCGCGATGCGAAGGCCCTTCTCCCGGTCCCTCGCCTCGGTGTCCACCTTCACGTGCTTGAGCGACAGGTGCGGAGGCAGCTGGTAGCTGGCCACGCGCGATGGGTGCTCCTTCTCGAAGCGCTCCATGATGGCGAGCGCCAGGTCGTCGCGCAGCGCGGACAGGCTGGGACCCACGCGGTGGAGGGCGGGCCAGAAGGCGGGGACCCAGGCCTCGACGAGGCGGCCACCCATGGGGGCGTAGACGAGGGGCAGTTTGAGATCCATGAGTCAGTCCTCCTCCGTCTCGCCGAACACGCGCCAGTTCATCCACGGCTCCTGCAGGGACTCCATGTCCAACACGCCGCCCGCGTAGCGCACGCGCGCGCCGGTGCGCAGGTCCTCCACGGAGCCGCCCGCCATCTCGGTCGAGCCGGGGCGAATCCTCCGGACCTCCTCCTTCGGCAGCAGCTTCTCGAGCTTCTCCCAGTCGGGTAGCACGTCCCTGCTGTACGGATTCGACGTGAAGAGCACGCGGACCAGCGCCGCCTGGCTCCCCTCCACGAAGCGGTGCACGCCGTGCTCGGCGGAGAGCAGCAGGGGGCGCGTCTCGCCCGTCACCTCGATGGCGTAGGCCACGGGCGTCGTCTTCAGCTTCGTCAGGTCCTCGAGCTTCTCGTAGCTCCACGTCGGAGGCGGTGGCTTGCGAGGCGCCTTCTCTCCCTCCGGCTTCTGGTAGGGCCACATGAGCACGCGCTGGAACGTGAGCTGCTTGCTGTTGCACCAGCGCTCGTAGGAGGCCGCCAGGAAGCACAGCCGGGCCCAGGCGCCGCGGCTGGGGACCAGGATGAGGGAGACGCTGCGCGAGTACTGGTAGAGGCTCCCGTACAGCCGCTCCCTCAAGGGACGGAACGTGGTGCGCAGCGAGGTGACGTCGCGCGCGAGCGACTCCGCCTGTCCCACCGAGCGCGACAGGTGCGCCTCGAAGAGCAGGTCCTCGATGGCCTCCGTCTGCTGGGCGCACTCGCGGAAGGCCTTGTCCAGCTCACGCGCCTCGCCGGACTTGCGGGACGACTCCTCCGCCAGCGAGCGCTCCTCCCAGTAGGACGTCTGTCGGGACATCTTGTCGAAGACGGCCAGCTCCTGGCGAAGCACGCGCATGGGCGGAGAGCGGCCCCAGCGCTGCACCTCCGCGCGCAGGGAGGCGGCCTCCTCCAGCACCTGCTCGATGGCCTGACGGCCCACGCCCTCGGCCGCGCCGCCCACCGCCTCCGCGCGCAAGCTCAGGCCACCGTCGCCACCCTCCACGTGCAGCGTCACCGGGCCGCTCGTCGGGTGCTCCGCGAGCCAGGCCGCCACGGGCACCACCAGCTCCCGCTCCAGGGCCCGCTTGAGGGGACGCGCGCCGTAGCGCGGGTCGAAGCCGCGCGCGGCGAGCCAGTCCAGCGCGGACTCGGAGACCTCCAGGCTCGCGTCGTGGCGGGACAGGCCGGAGCGGCGTCGCACGGCTTCCACCTCGCGCACCACCAGCCGACGCAGCAGCTCCGCGGACAGGGGCGAGAAGACGATGGTGTCGTCCAGGCGGTTGAACATCTCCGGCCGGAAGAAGCGCTGCACCTCCGCCAGGTAGTGCGTGCGCAGGGCGGCCACGTCGGGGACGCCGCCCAGCGAGTCGAAGCCCACGCGCGCGCGCCACGTGTCCGCGCCCAGGTTGCTCGTCAGCACGAGCACGGCGTTGCGGAAGTCGGTGAAGCGGCCCGATGCATCGGTGAGCCGGCCTTCGCCCAGCACGCCCAGCAGCGCGTCGTGCACGGCGGGGTGGGCCTTCTCCACCTCGTCCAGCAGCACCACGCAGAAGGGCTGACGGCGCACGGCCGCGGAGAGGTGGCCCGGCGTCTGGCCGTCACCCAGCAAGCGCAGGAGCGCGTCCGGGCCGGCGTACTCGCCCATGTCCAGGCGCACCATGCGCTCACGAGAGCCGAACAGCAGCTCCGCCAGGGCCTTGGACAGCTCCGTCTTGCCCACGCCCGTGGGCCCCACGAACAGGAGCACGCCCAGCGGCCTTCGCGTGTCCGCAAGCCCCGCCTTCAGCACGGACACGACGTTGGCGACCCGCTCCACCGCCGTCGGCTGTCCCAGCACGCGCGTGGCGAGGAACGCGCGGACCTGCTCGGCCTCCAGGGGCATGTCGTCGCGCAGGAGCGACTCGGGGATTCCGGACTCGGAGGCGAACTGGCGGACGGCGTCCAGGCGCGTGACGTGGGCCTGGGCCGCGTGGGTGCAGGTGGCGAGCAGCCGCCGGAGGAAGGCCACCGCGTTGCCCACCTGCGCGCCGTAGGGCAGGAAGCGCCGGCACAGGAAGCGGACCTCCTCCAGGGCCTCCGGCTTCACCTCCAGCGACGTGGCGCCCACAATGTCCTGGGCCACGCGCGTGAGGATGCGGGAGAGGGACTCCAGCGCGGGCTCGTCCACGCGCACCACGGAGAACAGGCGCGCGAAGCTGGCGTTGCGGCGCTCCACCTGGGCCCACGTCTCCGCCGTGGCCTCGGCCACCACGGACACCTCGCGGGTGGAGAGCAGCGGTAGGAGCAGCTGCGCCACGTTCTGGTCGCTGTGCGCGCTCTTGCCCGCGTCGAGCAGGTCGACGGCGTGGCCCAGGGCGAGGATGGCGCGGGCCTCGGAGGCCTCGCGGTAGGACTGGAGCACCTGCTGCTGCCAGCCGCCCCACATCCCCTCGCCCGCGATGAGACGGCTGCCGTCCACGAAGAAGAAGGGCCGCGCGCGCTCGTCGTCCGAGGCGGTGGGGGCGCGCAGCGCCTCGGCGAGCGCGTGCAGCAGGGCGGACTTGCCCACGCCCGAGGGGCCCACCAGCACCACGGCCTCCGCGTCCTTCGCGGCCAGTCGGGCGCGGAGCAGGGAGACCAGCCCGTCCTGCTCGTAGGCGGGGTCCAACTGCCCGTCCTCCGCGAGCTTGTGCCAGGGCACCGCGATGCGGTCCAGCACGGGCGTGGGGGGCGGCCTGGCGGCCTTGTCCCCCGGCTCATGGCGCCGCTTGCGCTTCCGGGGCTCCCACGTGTCGTCGTCGAAGACCTCCTCTTCGTCCTCTTCGTCGAGCGGCCCGGTGACGCGAGGCTCGTCGGACGGGTCCGGTGCGTCCGGTGGGCGCGGCGGTGGGCGGATGTCCAGGTGGAGCTGGCGCGGCGTCAGGGCCGACAGGCGCGTGGGGGTGGCCTCCACCTCCACGTCGATCAACGCCTCGCCTCCATCGGCGCGCAGGGCCAACAGGCGCGCGTCACTGAGCCCCTCCAGCCGCTCGCGCAGGCGCTCCGGGGCATCGTCGGGGAGTGACTTCCCCTGGAACCACAGCTGCGTCTCCAGGCGCGGCGTGTTCAGGCCCAGGTAGGACTGGTGCGTGGGCGCGGAGACGGCGAAGAGCGACAGCGGGGCGACGGCGTTCTGCTCCCCGCCCCAGACGGGGATTGCCTTCAGCTCCAGCGAGTGCGGGGCGCCACCCGTGGCCGAGATGAACTCGGGGACTCGGCGGGGATGGATGCGGGTGAGCTGGTCGTCGAGCGCCAGCGTGAGCTCCTCGGTGGCCTTCTCCAGGGAGTCCGCGTGCACCGCGAGGTGGGGAAGTGACAGCGGGGTGAGCGTCACCCGGCCGCTGGCGTGGCGCTGCACCCAGCACTGGAAGCGAAAGTTCATGGAGTGTGCTCACGCTAACATGGGGCGGCGCAGTGACGGGGCGGCGCTTGCGTGGCTGACGCGGCCCGTCGGCGCGTGGGGGCTGGACAGTCGAGGCGCTTCGGCGGGACGCTGGGCTCCACCACGAGAGGTGCGAGCGATGCAAGACGCGCGTACACGGCTGGTCGAGTCGATTCGAAGCGCCATCCTGGGGGAGGGGCGGGTGCTCGACGGGCCCTTTGGCGCCCGCCGGCTCACGTACGCGGACCACGCCGCGTCGGGGCGCTCCCTGGGCTTCATCGAGGACTTCATCCGGGACCACGTGCTCCCGTTCTACGCCAACACCCACTCGGAGACGTCCGGTACCGGCGCCCAGACGACGCGCTTTCGCGAGGACGCGCGCGACATCATCCATGCGGCCGTGGGCGGAGGGCCCGAGGACGTCGTGCTCTTCTGTGGCGCGGGCGCCACGGCGGCCGTCTGCAAGCTCATCGACATCCTCAACCTGCGCATCCCCGCGGACCTGGACGCGCGCTACGACTTGCGCTCGCGCATCCCCGCCGCCGAGCGACCCGTGGTGTTCGTGGGGCCGTACGAGCACCACAGCAACGACTTGCCCTGGCGCGAGTCCATCGCGGACGTGGTCACCATCGACGAGGACGCGGACGGTCGCATCGACCAGGCCCACCTGGAGCGGGAGTTGGTGCGGCACCAGGAGCGCCCGCTGCGCATCGGCAGCTTCTCCGCCGCGAGCAACGTCACCGGCATCCTGAGCGACTTGGAAGGCCTGGGCGCGCTCCTGCGTCGCCACGGCGCGCTCGCGTTCTGGGACTTCGCCGCGGCGGGCCCCTACGTCCGCGTGGAGATGAATGGCCGCGAGGACGGCCCCGCGCGGCCTCGCGTGGAGAAGGACGCGGCGTTCCTGTCACCGCACAAGTTCATCGGCGGGCCGGGCACGACGGGGGTGCTCGTCGTCAAACGCAAGCTGCTCGGCAACCGCATCCCCACCGTGCCGGGTGGAGGCACGGTGTCCTATGTGAGCGGCAGCGAGCACGTCTACCAGCGAGACCCGGTGCATCGGGAAGAGGGCGGCACGCCCGCCATCGTGGACTCGATTCGCGCCGGGCTGGTGTTCCGCCTGCGCGAGTCCGTGAGCGTGGAGCACATCGACGCGCTGGAGAAGGACTTCGTCCGCCGAGCCCTCGAACGCTGGGGCGCGAACCCCGCGTTGCGAATCCTGGGCAACCCCGCGCTGCCCCGGCTCCCCATCGTGAGCTTCCTCGTCCGCCACGGTGACGCGTACCTCCACCACCACTTCGTGGTCGCCCTGCTCAACGACTTGTTCGGCATCCAGGCGCGGGGAGGTTGCTCCTGCGCGGGCCCGTACGGCCATCGCCTGCTGAGCATCGACCCCGTCACGAGCCACCGCTTCCAGGACGTCATCCTGAGCGGCACGGACGGAGTGAAGCCCGGCTGGGTGCGTCTGGGCTTCAACTACTTCCTGTCCGAGACGACGTTCGGCTTCCTGTTGGACGCGGTGGACTTCGTCGCCACCGAGGGGTGGAAGCTGCTGCCGCGCTACGTGTTGGACCCGGCCACCGGACAGTGGCGCTACCGGGGCCACCAGCGCACGCTGCGACGCCTGGAGGCGCTGTCCTATGCGCACGGCCATGCCGAGGCGCCCGCTCCCGGACGCTCCGTGCCAGAGACGGAGCTGACCCGCTATGTCGCTCGCGCACACGACGCCGTCGAGGAGGCGCTCCAGGACTACGCGAGCCTGAAGACGGATGACGCGCCGCTCCGCGCGGAGGCCGAGCGACTGCGGTGGTTCCCGCTCCCTGGCGAAGTGCTCGAGGTGCTCAACCGCGAGCACTCCGCCGGAGCGAGTGTGGCGCCCTTCAGGCTCCAGGGAACCTGAAGGACGTCAGGGGCTCAGGGGTTGATCTTCCAGGGCACCGTCACGGCGGGCTGGAAGCAGTGCACCTGCGCGAGGTAGCCCAAGCCCAGCTCCTGCACCGTGCCGGCGCCAAAGCCCTTCGCCTGGCACCACCGGCTGACCTCCAGCTTGGAGTCGGTGGCCATGAAGGCGCTGGTGTTGGACACGGGGCCGAGCTGGTCCTTGGGCACGTCCTGGATGAGGCCGGAGTTGAAGCAGCCCACCCAGGGACGAGACGTCACCTCGAAAATCTGTCCCGTCGTCCAGCCCAGCTTGTTGCACCAGCGATGCGCGGCGGCGCCGCAGTCGAGCGTCTGCGCGACGCGCTCGTCCGTGCAGAGCCCGTGCAGGCGCGACAGCTCCTCGAAGGTGACGGCCACGCTCTCGTGTTGGATGGGACCACAGGCCACGTTGACGTCGGTCGCGGTGGCGCCCGCGAGCACGCCCAGGAGCGAGATGGGCGGACGGTTGCCGATGAGCTGCTGAATCGTCTCCAGGACGTTGGTGCTGTTGGCCAGCGCGTCATGGGCGCCTCGCTGCGCGCAGACGCGGTGCATGGCGGCCGAGCAAGCCCGGGTGCCCAGGGCCGCGTAGCTGTTGCACAGGTGGAGCTGCTGGCTCATGCCGAACTGTCCCTCCGTGGGTGTCTCCTGGATGGCGGTGTCCAGACAGGCCGCGCCCGGCGAGGTCATGCAGATGGAGCGGGCCGAGCGCGCGTGACTGAAGAAGCGGACCTCGTCGATGGCGCCCTTGAAGGAGCCCTCGCCGTTGGCGGGGCAGGACTCGGTGCTCATCACGTTGCCCGCGCCGATGCTCAGCACGCCCGTGCCCAGGCGGAAGCTGCCCGGAGCCACCGGGAGGACGCGGCGCGTGGGCACGCCGTTGAGGTACTCGCGGAAGACGCCGGTGACGCCGTCCCACGAGTAGCCCAGGTGGGTCCACGCGCCGACAGGGAGCGGAGGGCTGCGCCCCAGGCGCACGCGGGTGCCGTTGATGACGAAGGAGAGCTGCACCGTGTTGTCGGACTCGTAGATGAGGTCGATGGCCCCCGACTTCTGGAAGAGGTAGCGATAGGGATTGCCGGTGGTGCAGCCCGCGTGGATGTTCGCGTCGGGGCGGACGGCGAGCTGCACGGTGAAGCCTCGCACCAGCGCGCCCACGCCGCGCACGGTGCCGCTGGCATCGGTGAGATTCACCGAGAGGGCGCCGCCGCCGGGGACGACGAGCGCCTTGCCCTTGCCGTGCGGCTCCCACAGCGAGCCGGAGGTGGACTGCGTCACGAAGTTGCCGGCGGAGATGGACGCGGTGCCGGTGAGGGTGCCCGTGTAGAAGGAGCCCGAGTGGTCCGGCGTGCGCGTCAAGTCGTAGGCGCCCGCGCGCGTCACCAGCTCGTTCATGGGCAGGTTGAGCACGTGGAAGGGGTCCACCAGCTCGCCCACGTCCACCTCGTTGTAGTCCGACGTGTTGCTGCCGAAGAGGGCGAGCACGTCGTGGGACTTCGTCACCGGCAGGTAGCGACTGTCGTTGTTGGCGCCGGGCGGGAAGTTCTGCTCCGGGGCGCGCTCCTGCTCGAAGTTCCACATCGGGCCCGAGTAGAAGAGGTGCGCGATGTCGAGCCGGCCCGTGTTGATGGCGCCATCGATGTGGTACGCCGTCCAGCCCGTGTCCGCGCCAATCAGGCTCACCGCCTCCCGGCGCGCGCCATCCGTGTAGACGACGCCGGTGTACGTGACGTTGCGTCCCTCGTGGTCCACCCAGGGGTACGCGCCGCGCAGCAGCGCGCCGGAGGTCGTCTCGCCGAAGAGCTCACCGGTGGAGGCCTTGAGCTTCTGCCGCGCCAGCGGATAGCGCTGCACGCCGGAGGCCGTGTCGATGTTCATCATCGACAGGGGGCGCGGGTTGCTCCATCCCGAGGCGGCGCACGGCGTGGGGTTGTACGCGTACATCAGGTGGTCGATGCCGCCGTCGTTCTGGGGACCGCCCTGGAAGATGAGCAGCCGGCCGTCGGAGGTCATCGTCGGCTCGATGCCTCGGATGCTCGCGCCGGTGACGGTGGTCAGCGTCTCCAGGTTGCCGGTGGTGAACGACGAGATGTCCGCCTGGGCCGTGAAGGGCTGGGACACGCGGAGGTCCACCGGACGGCGGCGGAACACGTTGGGGCCGTTGAACATCATCGAGTCGAAGAGGAACGGCTGGTACACCGCGAGCCCCTCCACCAGCGTGTAGGGCAGGGCCGGATGGGTGAAGCAGAACGCCAGCGCGTTCTCCCCGTTCCTCACCGTCGTGGTGCGCCCGGTGGAGAACGCGGCGGAGAAGTGGGGCTTGCCCTCCGCGTCGTACGTCACCGCCTCCGGGCGGAACACCCTCGCCACCCAGGTCGTGGTCGTCGTCGCGGCGTCCTCGCGGATGTTGCCCACGAAGACGCGGCCATCAATCGTGGACGAATGCCCGTTCGCGCCGAACGGCGTGGTGATGCGCGTGTTCACCAATGAAGGGCGCTCCGCCGCGAGCACCTCGGGCGCCGCCACTCCCGCGAAGACCAGCGTGGCGAGCCGTGGAACCCACCACGAACGACTGTGTTTCGACATGGGACCTCCTGACTTGGAGTTCAAATTATGCTTGAATTACCAGCATTGGCCGCGAGGCCCTCGGGGGGCGCGTGAGAGGGGACGGGCAGCGGCTGTCCGGAGTGGAAAGTGCGGCTGACGGCGGATGACTGTCGTCAGGGCCCGCGTTGACAAGGTGGAGCGTGGCGGGCATCGTGATGGACCTCGATGCGCCGCTCGACCCACCACGCATGTTGCTGCTGTGACGCACCTGCGGTGGGCGCCTGTCGACCCGTGGCCTGAGAAGCCTGGTTCGAGCTGGTTCGAGGAAGCCCACCATCCGCGAGGAGGTGGGCTTTCGACTTTCAGGTGTTCGAAACCCCCGTCCATCGCGTCCCTCTCCGCTGTCGAGGTTTCGCCATGGCAGGTCCACGCCCACATCGATGCACTCCCACGCTCCTGGCCGCGACGCTGACCTGGCTGTGTTCGTCCGTCGTGCTGGCCCAGGCGCCTGCGTCCGCCGAGCCCGCGCCCACGCCTCCCGCCCCGGGGAGCGTCAGCGTGAGGGCGACGTCCGAGGGCATCTCCCTCCACTCCGCCGACAACGCCCTGTTGCTGAAGCTGCGCGGCTACGTGCAGTTGGATGGTCGCTTCTTCGAGAGCCGCGCGGACCGTCCCGGCGCGACCACGCTGCTCATCCGGCGTGCGCGTCCGCTGCTTGAGGGGACGCTCTTCAGCCTGTTCGACTTCCGGCTGCTGGTGGACTTCGCGGCGAACGTGCCTCCGCTGTGGGATGCGTATCTCGAGTTCCGCCCGCGCAAGGAGGTCCGGGTGCGCGTGGGCAAGTTCCGTCCGCCGGTGGGACTCGAGCGCAACCAGTCCGGCATCCATACGCTCTTCATCGAGCGAGCGCTGCCCACGGACCTGGTGCCCAACCGGGACGTGGGGGTGATGGTGCACGGGGAGCTGGTGGACGGCGTGGTGAGCTACGCGCTGGGGGCCTTCAACGGCACGGCGGACGGGGCGAGCGCCGACACCAACCTGGATGACAGCTTCGACCTGACGGCGCGGGTGTTCGCCCATCCGTTCCGGGCGCTGGGGCTGCCGTCGCTCTCGGGGCTGGGGTTGGGCATCGCGGCGTCGCGCGGGTCGCAGTTCGGCTCGGCGTCCACCACGGGCGAGGCGCCGCTGCGCTCCATGGGGCAGCAGACGTTCTTCATCTTCAGGACGGGCAACGGCCTGGGGGAGACCGTCGTCGCCCACGGCCCGCATGTCCGCTGGTCCCCACAGGGCTATCTCTACGTGGGGCCGCTGGGCGCGATGGCCGAGTACGTCTCCTCGACCCAGGAGGTCAACCTGGGGGACCAGCACGCGCGGCTTCGCTTCGAGTCCTGGCAGGCCAGCGCGTCGTACGTGCTCTTCGGCGGCAAGGCGGCCTACGACGGCGTGAAGCCCACCGCGCCGTTCGGCGCGAGCGCGGAGGGCTGGGGCGCGGTGGAGTTGGGGGCGCGCCTGTCCGAGCTCCGCGTGGACCCGGACGCATTCCCCGTCTACGCGGACCCCACGCGCTCGGCGCGCAAGGCCCATGGCTGGGGCGCGGTGGCCAACTGGTACCTCAACAACAACGTCCGGGTGGCCACCACGTATGACCACACCGAGTACGAGGGAGGCGCCGTCGAGGGAGCGCGCCTGCCCGAATCCGTCGTCATGTCCCGCTTCCAGGTGAGCTGGTGAAAGGCCCCTCCATGCATTCGTGGCTCGTGTCGTCCCTGCTCGTCGTGCTCGCCCTCGTCGGGTGCTCGAAGTCCTCCGGTGCCGACGCGGCCTCGGGAAACAGCGTCACGTTGCTCAACGTGTCCTACGACCCCACGCGGGAGCTGTACGTGGACGTCAACGCGGCGTTCGCCAGGGAGTGGGAGGCGAAGCACGGCCAGAAGGTGTCCATCAAGCAGTCCCATGGCGGCTCCGGCAAGCAGGCGCGAGCGGTCATCGACGGGCTGGAGGCGGACATCGTCACGCTGGCGCTGGCCTACGACGTGGACATGCTCCACGACAAGGCGTCGCTCATCCCGGAGGCGTGGCAGGCGAGGCTCCCGCACAACAGCGCGCCGTACACCTCCACCATCGTCTTCGTGGTGCGGAAGGGAAACCCCAAGGGCATCCGTGACTGGGAGGATTTGCTGCGCGAGGACGTCGCGGTCATCACGCCCAACCCGAAGACCTCCGGCGGCGCGAGGTGGAACTACCTGGCCGCGTGGGGCTACGCGTTGCGCAAGCCGGGAGGCACCCCCGATAGCGCGAGGGCCTTCGTGGAGACGCTCTTCCGCCGGGTGCCGGTGCTCGACTCCGGCGCGCGCGGGTCCACCACCACGTTCGCCGAGCGCGGGCTGGGGGACGTGCTCATCGCCTGGGAGAACGAGGCCTTCCTGCTGACGAACGAAGTGGGGCAGGGGCGGTTCGACATCGTCGTGCCCTCGGTGAGCATCCTGGCCGAGCCCCCTGTCGCGGTGGTGGACCGCCACGTGGACAAGCGCGGCACGCGCGCGGTGGCGGAGGCGTATCTCCAGTTCCTGTACTCGGAGGAGGGGCAGCGTCTGGCGGCGAAGCACCACTACCGCCCGCGCTCGGAGGCGGTGGCGAGCAAGGAGGGCGCCCGCTTCCCGAAGCTGAAGCTCTTCACCATCGACGAGGTGTTCGGCGGCTGGCGCAAGGCGCAGGCCGCGCACTTCGATGATGGCGGCGTCTTCGACCGCATCTACGTCCCCCAGGCGCGCTGAGCCATGAGCACGCCCGCGCGTCGACATGTCCTGCCCGGCTTCCGTCTGTCGCTGGGCTTCACCTGGGCCTATGTGGGGCTGTTGGTCCTCATCCCCCTGTCCAGCCTGTTCCTCAAGACGTTCTCCCTGACGTGGCCGCAGTTCTGGGAGACGGTGACCGCGCCCCGCGCGCTCGCGGCGTACCGATTGAGCTTCGGCGCGTCGCTGGTGGCGGCGCTGGTCAACGTCGTGTTCGGCCTGCTCGTCGCGTGGGTGCTCGTGCGCTACCGCTTCCCGGGGCGCTCGCTGGTGGAGTCGCTGGTGGACCTGCCCTTCGCGCTGCCCACGGCGGTGGCGGGGCTGACGCTCACCACGCTGTTCTCCTCGAAGGGCTGGTATGGCCAATACCTGGAGGCGCTGGGCCTCAAGGTGGCCTACACGTCCGTGGGAATCGCGGTGGCGCTGACGTTCATCGGGCTGCCCTTCGTGGTGCGCACGGTGCAGCCGGTGCTGGAGGGTTTGGACGCGGACGTGGAGGAGGCCGCGGCGACGCTGGGCGCCACGCCGTGGCAGACCTTCACGCGGGTGTTGTTCCCGGCCATCTACCCCGCGCTGCTCAGCGGCTTCACCCTGGCCTTCGCGCGGGCGCTGGGCGAGTACGGCTCCGTCGTCTTCATCTCCGGCAACATGCCGCTGCGCACGGAGATTGTCCCGCTGCTCATCGTCACCAAGCTGGAGCAGTACGACTACGCGGGGGCCACGGCCATCGCCGTGGTGATGCTGGTGACGTCGTTCCTGCTCCTGCTCGTCGTCAACCTGCTCCAGCGCTGGAGCCACCGCCGGTTCGAAGTCCGGCCTGGAGCGTGACGGACATGCTGGCTCCTTCGAGTCTGGTGGCGCACCGCGCGACGCGCCCGCTGGAGGGCTCACGGTGGGTGCGCTGGACGCTCATCACCCTGGCGCTGGGCTTCCTGGCCGTCTTCCTCGTCGTCCCGTTGGTGGCTGTCTTCAGCTTCGCGTTCCAGAAGGGGTGGGCCGCGTACGTGGCCGCCGTCACGGAGCCGGAGGCCCGCTCCGCCATCCTCCTGACGCTGATGGCCGCGGGCATCGCCGTGCCGCTCAACCTGGTCTTCGGACTCTCGGCCGCGTGGTTGATCGCGCGCTTCCGCTTCCGGGGACGCGCGCTGTTGCTGTCGCTCATCGACCTGCCGTTCAGCGTGTCGCCCGTCATCGCGGGGCTCATCTTCGTGCTGCTCTTCGGGCGGCAAGGCTGGCTGGGTCCGCTGCTCGCCGAGCACGACGTGCACATCATCTTCGCGGTGCCGGGCATCGTGCTGGCGACCGTGTTCATCACCTTCCCGTTCGTCGCCCGGGAGGTGCTCCCGGTGATGCAGGCGCAGGGCAGTGACGAGGAGGAGGCGGCGCTGACCTTGGGCGCGAGTGGCTGGCGCACCTTCCTGCGCGTCACGCTGCCGAAGGTGAAGTGGGGCGTGCTCTACGGCGTCATCCTTTGCAACGCGCGGGCGATGGGCGAGTTCGGCGCCGTCTCGGTGGTGTCCGGGCACGTGCGCGGCGTCACCACGACGCTGCCGCTGCACGCGGAGATTCTCTACAACGAATACGACTTCGCCGGAGCGTTCGCCGTGGCCTCGTTGCTCACGGTGTTGGCGCTGGTGACGCTGGTCCTGAAGAAGTACGTGGAGTGGAGGAGTGAGGCGTCATGAGCATCGTCGTCGAGCAGCTCACCCGGCGGTTCTCCCCGGGCGGCAGCCCCGCCGTCTCGTCGGTGTCCTTCCAGGCGCCCGCGGGGGCCATCACCTCGCTGTTGGGGCCATCCGGGGCGGGGAAGTCCACGCTGCTGCGGCTCATCGCCGGGCTGGAGGTCCCCGACTCGGGGCGCGTCCTCATCGACGGCGCGGACTGCACGGCCCAGCCGGTGCAACAACGCAACGTGGGCGTCGTGTTCCAGAGCTACGCCCTGTTTCGCCACATGACGGTGCGGCAGAACGTCGCCTTCGGATTGGAGATGCGCAAGCGACCCCGGGCCGAGGTGGAGGCGCGGGTGGACGAGATGCTGCGCCTGGTACAGCTCGAGGCCTTGGGCTCGCGCTTTCCGGGGCAGCTCTCCGGCGGCCAGCGTCAGCGCGTGGCCTTCGCGCGGGCGCTCGCCATCCGTCCCCGGGTGTTGCTCCTGGACGAGCCCTTCGGCGCGCTGGACACGCGGGTGCGCGAGGAGCTTCGCGAGTGGCTGCATGGACTGCATGAGCGCACGCGGCTGACGACGCTCCTGGTGACGCATGACCAACAGGAGGCGCTCGAAATCTCCCAGCATGTCGTCGTGCTGAGCGAGGGGCGCGTGGCCCAGGCGGGCTCGCCGGAGGACATCTACGACCGCCCGGCGTCACCCTTCGTCGCGTCGTTCATCGGCGGGGCGAGCATCCTGCGGGGCCATGTCCAGGCGGGGCGCGCAACGCTCGGCGCCCTCGCGCTGTCGGTGCCGGCCGCCGCGCGCGAGGGCGAGGCGGTGCATGCCTTCGTGCGTCCTCATGACATCAAGCTGGCGCGCACGGATGGCGCGGCACGCAGCACTTCGCCCGTCATGGGGAGGGTGGAGCGCCTCAAGTCCGTGGGCGGCTTCGTCAAGGTGCTCCTGCGACTTCCTTCGGGTGATGAAGTGACGGTGCAGGTGTCTCGCTCCGAGTTCGATGCGCTCGGCGTCTCGGAAGGTGACGCGGTCCACGCCGACGTGCGCTCCGCCTCCGTCTTCCTGGGGGACTACGCCATCTGACTTTGTTTTCACTCCGAAGGAAGTAGATGCTAGAATTCGAGTAAATCGTGTTCTCGCATTATTCCAGGAGGAGCGGATGGCATATCGGAGCGAGTCCAGCTGGGGTGCGTGTTTCGTGTTGGGTGGGTTGTTGTTGGGGGGATGTGGGAGCGAGGTCCCAGCGGAGTCCGAGCCGCCGCTGGTCGCGCAGGAGCAGAAGGAGTTGGCCTACGACCCAGGGGCGGGCTGGAACCTGGCGTGGCAGGACGACTTCACGGGCTCGGCGCTGAACTCGGCGAACTGGAACGTGCTGACGAGCAATTTCGACCCGGTGACGGGCAACTGCAACTTCGGCACGGGGGAGTTGGAGTACCCGCGCGCGCAGAACGTGACGGTGAGCGGGGGCAAGCTCATCCTCACCGCCGAGCGCACCAGCGACGCTCCCAATGACTCACGTTGCACTGGCTATGGGCCGCGCTCGTTCTACTCGGGACGCATCCACACCAAGGGCAAGGTGGAGCGGACCTACGGCAAGCTGGTGGCGAGCATCAAGGTGCCGTCGGGTTACGGCATGTGGCCCGCGTTCTGGACCCTGGGCGCGAACATCTCCAGCGTCGGCTGGCCGGCGGCGGGGGAGATCGACATCCTCGAGTGGCACTCGAACGAGCCGTCATGGATGAAGGTGGCCACGCACTGGGGCGAGGGTGCGAGGGATTGGGGCTCCGGGGCGAACCGGGGCTACAGCCTGGCGGATGCCTTCCACGTCTACGAGCTGGAGTGGACGGCGGACCGGATGGTGTTCCGCTTGGACAACCAGGTCCGGGCGAACGCGGACTTCGTGCACGGCGCCCAGGCGTTCCGGCAGAACCACTACATCCTGTTGAACCTGGCGCTGGGTGGGAACTGGTATGGCAATACGCCGGCGGGCAACGTGGACCTGCCGTCGGGACAGCGCAAGACGATGGAGGTGGAGTGGGTGCGTTGGTATCAGGCCGGCAGCACGCCGGGCGGGACGCTGACGAACCCGGGCTTCGAGTCGGACATGAGCGGTTGGGCGACGTGGAGCCCGAACGGCACCGAGGCGGCGGACTTCAGCGAGACGCACAACGGAGGGCACTCGGGCAGCTATCACCTGACGCACTGGACCAACGCCACGCCCTTCGAGGTGTGGACGTATCAGACGGTGTCGGGGCTGGCGTCCGGCAACTACCGGGTCCGCGCGTGGGTGCGAAAGGGTGGCACCTTCGACCTGTCTCGCATCCAGGCGAAGACGTGTGGCTCGTGCGCGCCGGTGTTCACCGAGCTGGGGACGTATGGCGCGTGGACGCTGGTGGAGACGCCGGTCATCTCCGTCACCGGCGGGTATCTGGAGCTGGGGTTCCATACCCGTGCCACCACGGGCAACGGCGCGAACTTCGTGCACATGGATGATGTGCAGTTGGTGAAGCTGTAGTCGATGCACGCCGCGCCGGAGGTGGCACCTCCCTCCGGCGCGGTGGAGCCCCGCGCTAGGTGGCGTGCACCCGCCTCCGACGCAGGTTCGCCTGGGCGCTCAGCGTCACCGTCGCCATGAGCGAGGCATACGCCACCAGGGGCCACGCCGTGTCACCGTCGAGGAGGACGACCATCAGTGTGCCCACGGTGCCGACGATGAGGCTCTGGACGCAGAAGTAGAGCGCGACGGCCGTGCCCGCAACGGCGCCAAAGGCCTGGAGCGCGCCGTTGGCGGTGACGGACGCGGCGAAGACGATTCCCGCCGCGATGACCCACATCGGCGCGACGAACGTCCAGAACGAGGGGGCCGCGAGCAGCTGCCCCGCCGCGAGCAGGGCCGCGCCGGTGAGCAACAGGAGCATGCCCCGTGTGAGGCTGCCGTCCAGTCCCCACGCCGCCACGAAGCGCCTGGCGAAGCGCGTCGTCGCGATCATCGCGAGCGCCGCGGTGGCGAAGGCCAGGCTGAAGCCGAGCTCGGTGAAGCCCGCCTGTCCGATGAGGACCCGGGGCGCGGTGGAGAAGAACACGAAGAACGCGCCCATGGCCGAGCTGAAGCCCAGGGTGTACGTCCAGAACCCCGCGTCGCGCAGGATGGGACGGAACGCGACGGAGGGACGTGGCCCGTCCGCCGCGTGGGTCTCATGCCACCGGGGCCACGCGTTCAGCACGGCCGCCGTCGCCAGGACGCCGAGCGTGATGAAGATGGCCCGCCAGCCGAAGTGCCTCGCGAGCAGCGCCCCGACGATGGGGCCCAGCGCGGGGACGAAGGCCAACATGGCGCTGAACAGGCTGTAGATGACCGCGCTCTCCGGCCGCTCCGCGTAGACATCACGGACGGTGGCGAACGTGGCGACGAGCGCCGCGGAGGCGCCCACGGCCTGCAGGAGCCGCAAGCCGACGAACGTCAGCGCGTCCGAGGTGCCCGCGAGCAGGAACGAGGTGGCCGCGAACAACAGCGCGCCTCCCAACAGCACCCGCCGCCGACCGATGCGGTCCGACAGGGGGCCGAACACCACCTGGCCCAGCCCGAGCACCGCCATGTAGAGGCTGAGCGTGAGCTGGATGATGGAGGGAGACGTCTGGAGGATTCCGACCATGGCCGGAACCACGGGCAGGTAGATGTCCATGGCCAGCGAGGCCAGGAGGTCGAAGGGGGCCATCAGCAACAGCGCTGCTGGCACGGAGTACGTCCACGACAAGGTTTTCGAGTGAGACACGATGGCATCCGCACAAAAGGGGAACAGCGGGCGGCCATCTGCCTCTCCACGGGAACGTGATGAGCTTGGGACAGAGGGCCGCGGCAACAGGGTCGCCGCGGCTCACTCATCTGCGGATTTGGTCGTTCCCATCCGTTGGCTCCGAGAGGTGCTCCGGACTCTACAACATCCACCGCCAGGACAGGCCGAGCAGGGTGGTGTAGCCCACCACGGAGCGCTCGATGCGTCCCTCGGCGGACAGGAAGAACACGGTGGGGAACATGTTCACCCGCCACGCTTGCTGTATCGAGTCGTCGCCGAGGAGCACCGGGTAGTCCACCGTGTGCTCCTCGGCGAAGCGCTGCACGGCGGCCACGTCTTCGTAGGCCAGGGCCACGGACACGACGTGCGCGGAGTCTCCGGCGACGCGACGAAGCTGGGAGAGGTTGGAGGACTCGGCGCCGCACACGCCGCACCACGGGGCCCAGAATGCGAGCACCACGGGTTTGCCTCGCAGCGAGGCGAGCGACACCGTCTCTCCCGAGAGGGTCCGCAGGGTGAAGTCCGGCGCGGGGGCTCCGGAGCCGGGCAGGTGCCGGGTCTGCCAGGCCGCGACGGCGGTGAAGACGAGCGCCAGCAGCACCAGGTCCACGCCCCAGCGCACCCACCAGCGCTGCCTTGCCCGGGCCCACGCGGCCCGTCCTCGCGCCAGCACGCCCGTCCCCGCCGTCTGCATCGGAAAGCCTCCAGGAAAGGGACGCGCGAGCGCTCAGGCCCCGCGCGTCATGGACCCATCCTGACATCGCCGGGGCCCTTCGGGGAGAAGGGCCCGCGGCGGTGCTTCACCTCACAGGGGGCTGGGCTGCTCCTCGGCTTCCCAGGGGCCGGTCCTCACGCTCTCGCTGTCCTGGCGGTGCGAGCGTCCCAGTGCCTTGCCCACGGCGTGCCCGGCGCGCTCCAGGGCCCGGTCCACCGCGCCGGGGAAGGTCGCGTCCATCGCCTCCGACGCGAGCTGTCCGCCGTGCTCCAGGCGCACCGTGACCTTCGCCACCTTGTCCACGCCTCCGCGTGGGCCGTTGATGTCTTCCAAGCGCACCGTCACCTCGCGGACCCGGTCCGACAGTCGTCCCATGGCGAAGCGCGCGCGGCGCTCGACGTGGGTGCGGAGGGTCTCGGTGAGGGTGAAGTGTCGGGCTCGGATTTCGATTCGCATCCTCGGCTCCTTCCGGCCCACCATGGGCCTCTCTCCTATCTGCTGGCCCGCGGAGTTTCGCGCCAATAGGAAAAGCCCCGGGGAGGCTTCGAAAAAACGAAGGTCTCCCGGTGGGAATGTGATGGAGCGTGAGGGTGTTGGGTCCAGGCTGCGTCTTCGCGACGATGGGGACCCGTGTGTCTCGCGACCAGGCGAGTGCCGCGAGGATTCCTGACGCGCTGTACCAGCCGAGGATGTGACCGGCGCCCGTTCCCATCACCAGTCCGGGAGTGGCCGCGCGGGGCCGCGCGCATTCCGAGCAGGACTCGTGGGCCGAGCACGCTGGAGGCGGATGGGGCCGAGCGCGAGTTCGCAGTGGATGCCTTCGAGTCCGCGGAACAGCCGCGTCGCGGCTGTCCGTAGGATGGCGATGACGGCGATGGAGACGGCGGCGTGCGGAAGTGCCGTGGGCGAACGTCAACCCACGGAGAGGGTCACGACGGCGCCGAGGAGGATGGGCTGATGCGGGGTTTCCGAGGGGCAAAGACAACCTCGCAATGCCGTACGAGACTTGGGCCCTGGTTGTGTGTCGTGGATGGTGGCGAGTAGTATGGGATTGGCTCCAGTGCCTGGGGTTCGGACCGGAGTTTCATCCGCCGTTCATGGAGGTGACATGTCCTCGCTACCTGTCGTTCTCGTGATGTCGCTGGGTGTGTTGTTGGGGGCGGGCGAAGGCTCTGTCGAGACGGCCCAGTCCGAGAGCGCTCAGGCTGAGGACGTGGAGTCCCTTGCCCTCTGTACGAACACCTATACCTATTACTATTACAGCGATGCGACGTACACGACGGTGCTGTGGATTTCCTCATGCGCTTGCGGGCGAGAGCCAATCATTTCGCGGAAGACCCCCTGGGTGCGCGTGGAATTGGGGCCGATTTGCGAGGGGGGCTCGACCAGTCTCGTGCCAGGAGATGAACCGTGACCGCACTGTCCGCGATTCTGGCGATATCGGTATCACGAGCCGTGTGACGGCCTGCCTGCGGATTTCGTGTCTCGGATTGAGTGATGGCTCTCGCGGAGCCGTGGCGTGACGCCGGCTGCGGCGTCGCTGTTCCCTGCGGGTCCGCGGGGAATGCTCGCGGTAGCGGCGGCTCTCCACGCCAGGGCGTCTCGACAGGCGAGGGCCATCGTCCTGGAGGCTGGCGCTGAAGAGGTCGGAAGCTGTGGGGGAGCCTCGCGGAGGGCAGGATTTCCCGCCCGGTCTCCATCAGTTTCCTGAGGAAGACCGGGCGGTTGTCCCTGCGCGCGATGCAGGAGTCGAACCTGCGGCCTTTGGCTCCGGAGGCCAACGCTCTATCCAGCTGAGCTAATCGCGCAGAACCGCTGAGGCGAGGGGACAAGTAGCCGAACTTCCTTGCCGACGCAAGCACACATTCGGCCTGGGGCTGGTGAGGTGACACCGCCGGCTATTTGCGGCCGCCTCCGTGCCCTAGGGGCAAGCAGGCACGGAGGCCCTCATGTCGGGAGTCCTCCCAGAGGACTCCCGACATGAGGGCTCGATGGGGGGCTGGGCGGTGTGGGGGCTCCTGCCGGTAGAGGGTGCCGGGGCCTACCTCTGGCGCCCCGGGCTTATGTCCTATGGAGCCCTCCATCATCCGCCCGGATGAGCTCACACGACCTCAACGGGCAGTCGTCTGGAGGCGAGTCAAGGCCACTCGGACTCTGCCTAGAGTGCGTTGCAGCGCAGGATTCCACTGAGGGTACAGACGCAGAAGCTCTCGGCTCCCGATGCCGTGCAGCACGGCTCCCTGGAGCCGAGGGCGCAACTGCTTCCCACCAGGTCTCTGCACTGCGGCAGTCCGCCACACGCCGGGGGCGTCGTGGGGCACGCGATGAACGTCCCGTTGCACGTCACCCCGGAGTTGTCCTGGGCGGAGCAGACCGTCGTGCCCGACGGACAGGTCACCGACCCCGTGGCGCAGGCCGCCGAACAGGTCGACAGCTCCCGCGAGACCTCCTCGACCCCCTCCACCCCTACCACCTCTTCAGCAGACGGCGCTCCACAGCCCATGGCCACGGCCACCAGCATTCCCAGTGCCGCACCAATGAAATATCTCGTCGACATTGTTCCTCCTTGGGGAGGATGTAACCATATTACAAAAGCAGCACTCCAGGCCATCCCGGGAATGCAGGATTCAGCGCCCGGCCCATCCGTCGGAGGCTGAGAGGCATTGACAGCACTCCGCCCAGAGCGAATCCGGGCGGAGTGCCATGCCTCCCATGAACTACAGCAGCGAGCAGAGCAGCCCGGGGTACGTCGTCCCCGAGGGGCAGCCCTCACCCTGGCAATACCGTGCCCCCGAGTCGACCGCGGGATTGCCGAGCAGCGCGGGGACCCGGACCTGGCAGGAGCCCACGGACTGGTTGCCCGCGTTGTCCTTCACGCCATAGACGAACGTGTAGACGCGGCCATTGCCCAGGAGCGCCGCCTCGGCTCGCACCAGCGCGGACTTGCCATCCGCGCTCAGCTTGATGTCGTCACAGGCCAACAACCGCAGCAATGACAGCGCATCGTTCTGCTCGTCGGAGGTGACGCGCAGCAGCGTCCCCGCCTGTGCCAGGGGCAGCGTGCCGCCACAGTTGTCCGTGGCCGGCAGGGCGCAGTCATCCAGCGACACCAGCACATAGTCGGAACCGGCCGAGGGCGTCAGGGTGATGCCCCGGCTCGCGCCTGGCGTGGGCGCGGTGACGTCGACCACGTTCACCGTCGCGGCACAGGTGCTTGTGCTGGCGCCATCCGTCACGTCCTGGCGGACGGGCGTCGTCCCCAGGGAGAACGGGCCCGCGGGCGTCTGGCTCACGCTGAACGGCCCCGGGAAGACATCCGGGTCGAACGAGCCGTTGTCCACCGAGGCCACACCCCGGCAGGTCGCGTCCGCCGGGACGGTGACGTCCTGGCAGTTCGCCACGGGCAGCTGATTGGTCGCGCACGGAACCAGGAAGTCGAACGCGGCGCGGTTGTTCGCCTCGTCCCCCTCGTCGAAGATTCCGTCGTCGTCCGCGAGCACCACCACCCGCTGGGTTCCCTCCGGCACCGTGAAGGAGAGCTGGAAGGGGAAGCGCTCGCCGCCCACCAGGAAGGGAACACTGACGATGCCCAGGCGCGTGCCTCCCGCGCCCGGCTCGCCCGCGTAGATGGCCGCCGTCGAGCCGGCGATGCCGGTGGCCCCCAGGTTCTGCACCGCCGCGGACAGCGTCAGCGCCGTGGCCTGGCAGGACGCCACCAGGTCCACCACCGCCAGGTCCAACTCACCTACCGCTGCCTCCTGTGTCTGCAATGAGGATGGCGCGCCCACTTCGGAAGAGCTGCCGTCGCAGCCGCCCAAGAGCAACAGCGCCGCGAGCGCGGGGAATCCATATGCACGTGTCATGTCTGGCTCCGGTCAATGGCCTCGCAATGAGGCACGACCACGTTAGGCGAATCGCATGGGTGTATTGAACTGGGTCAATTCATTCACGCAATGACTCACCGAGGGGCGGTTTCCACCCAACCGATGAGATTCATGTCACCGAGTCTCCGTCAGTAAAGCGCAGGCTCCGTGTCCCCAAGGACCCGCCGCGCGTCACAGTGTCTGACACGTCGAGAAAGCGCGGGCGTCCGCCGTGGGTGTCTGGGATTCGCCAGGCGGCTCCGGCGTCGCCCGGTGCGTGGCCCCTCTGTCGGGCGCTCATCCTGTCAGTCCTGACAGGTTTCCCGTCCGGGTGTCTGGCTTTAACTCAGGGGAACCCTTCGCACGGGAGGTCGTCAATGCCCACCACCGCCGGACAGCGCCCTTTCGACGAACTGGGGAGCCCCTCCGAGGACGTCGCCCCCTGGCCCTGGCCTCGGGGTATCGAGGTGCCCGCGGTGCGCCACTCGCTGGGAGACCTGCCGCGGAGCGACGTGCGCGACCGCCAACCGGAGTGGGTCACCGGATGAGGCTGCTCCAGCAACTCCAGGGAGGCCTCGTGGTGGCCTGCGAGGCCCTGCCCGGGGAGCCACTCCACGGCAGCGCGTTCATGGTCGCAATGGCCGTCGCGGCGGCCAGGGGAGGCGCCCAGGGCATCCTCGCCAACGGGCCCGCGGAGCTCGCCGCGATTCGCGCGAAGGTCCCACTGCCGCTCATCGGCGTCCTCCTCCGCGAGTATCCCGACTCGACGGTGAGCGTCACGCCGACGCTCGCGGAGGTGGCCGAGGTCGTGGACGCCGGCGCCCAGCTGGTGGGCATCGACGCGACGGAGCGCTGGCGTCCGGAAGGACAGTCGCTCCCGGACCTGGTCAGGACGGTCCGCGCCCGCTACCCGGACGTCCCGTTGATGGCGGAGGTGGCCACCGTCCGCGAGGCCTCGCTCGCCCAGGAGCTGGGGTTCGACTGTGTCTCCAGCGCGCTGTATGGCTTCACCCAGGAGACCGCCGGGCGCCACCTCTCCGACGATGACTTCGAGCACCTGCGGAAACTTCGCGCCGCCGTGGTGCGGTGCCCGCTGGTGGCCGAGGGAGGTATCTCGACGCCAGCCCAGGCCGCCCGGACGCTGCGGCTCGGCTCGGACCTGGTCGTCGTGGGCAGCGCCATCACCCGCCCTCAATTCATCACCTCGACCTTCGCCAGGGCCCTCCGCGCGCGCTGAGGACTCGGTGCGGGCCAGACGTCATGCCCTCGTGGAGCAAAGACAGTCATCGGGGCTGGTCCGCCGGAGGCGGGCTGTTTATATCCTCCACCCAGTGCCAGTCGTTTGGAGCCTGGGGGTGGGTGTGTCCGTCGACTCGGGACCTCCACGTGGACCGCCGGCGCGGCGCGTGGAGGATGCGCAGGCCTTGTTCGAGCACGTGGATGCCCTGGCGCGGGCGCTGGGCTTCGACTTCTGCGGCTACCTGTTGCGCATGCCCTGGCCCGTCTCCCATCCCGCGGTGGCCACCTTCGACTCCTATCCCCCTGGATGGATGGCGCACTACCACGCGCACGATTACCTCCGCGTCGACCCGGTGGTGCGCCTGGGTGCGAGCACCACCGAGCTCCTGGTCTGGTCCGACGCGCTCTTCGCCCAGGCCCCCCAACTCCTCGAGGACGCGCGCGCCTTCGGGCTGGCCTCCGCGGTGAGCCAGTCGTGCTGGGCCGCGCACGGCGTCTTCGGTCTGCTCACCTTCGCCCGCGCCTCACCCGAGCCGCTCTCCAAGGCCACGCTGGAGGCGCTGCGTCAGCCGATGCTGGTGACGGCCCACCAGCTCCACGCTCGGATGATGGGCCTGCTGGTGCCCCGGCTCGCGCCCGAGGTGGACACCGCGCTGACCCCGCGCGAGCGCGAGGTGCTGCTCTGGACGGGGGAGGGCAAGACGTCCGCGGACATCAGCACCATCCTCGACATCTCAGAGCGCACCGTGAACTTCCACATCGGCAACGCGCTGCTCAAGCTCAACGCCACCAACAAGGTCCAGGCGGTGGTGAAGGCGCTCACCCTGGGGTTGATGGACGCGGGGTGAGCGCGGGCCTCAGGCGCTGTCGCCCTCCTCGGGCTGGGGCGGCGGCAGGAAGATGCGCACCGTGCGCACGCGCCGGGGCGATGCCTCCACCACCTCCAGCTCCAGGCCGTCCTTGGTCTTCAGCTTCGTGCCGGGCTCGGGGATGGCGCCGCCCGCGAGCGCGATGCTCAACCCCGCCACCGTGGAGTAATCGCCGTCCTCGGCCAGCTCCAACCCCAGCTCGCGGTTGACGTCGCGGATGGCCGCGCTGCCCTGCACCACCGCCGCCACGGGGCTCTCGCGTCGCACCAGCTCCTCGGGTGTCTCCGACTCGCTGAGGATGTCGCCCACCATCTCCTCGACCAGGTCCTCCACCGTCACCAGGCCCACCACGCCGCCGCGCTCGTCCACGATGATGGCCAGCTGCATGCGACGGCGCTGCAGCTCCTTCAGCGCGTCCATGGCCCGCATCGTCTCCACCAGGAAGAAGGCCGGCCGGAGCACGTCCTCCAGCACGATGAGGTTCCCCTCCCACGCCACGGCCAGCAGGTCCTTGGCGATGACGTAGCCGACGATGTTGTCCAGTGAACCCTCGAACACCGGCATCCGCGAGTGCCCGCGCTCCAGCAGCATCTGGCGAATCTCATCCGCGTTCGCGTGGCGACGCAGCGCGACGATCTGCTCGCGCGTCACCATCAGCTCGCCCACCGTCAAGTCGCCCATCTCGAACGCGCGCGCGGCGATTTCACCCGCCTTCGGGTCCAACGAGCCCTGCTTCGCGGCCTCCTCCACCAGCGCCTGGAGCTCCTCCGCGGACAGCCGGCTCTCGGTGAAGTTCGTCCTGTCCCCGAACAGCCGCAGCACCACGTTGGAGCTGGCCGTGAGGAACCACACCACCGGCCGCATCACCCAGGACAGGCCCAGCAGGGGCCGGCCGATGAGCATCCCGTAGCGCTCCGAGGCCCGCAGGGCCAACGACTTGGGCACCAGCTCCCCGAGCACCAGCGACAGGAACGACACGAAGACGACCACCGCGGCCAGGGCCACCTCGTCCGCCGTCGCCTCCGGCAGACCCAGCTCCATCAGCACCGGGGCCAGCCGGTTGGCGATGCTCGCGCCACCGAAGGCCGCCGCCGTCGCGCCGATGACGGTGATGCCAATCTGCACCGTCGCGAGGAACCGCTCGGGGTTGGCCCGCAGGGCCTCCACCGCCCTGGCGGAGCCACTGCCCTGCTCCATCAGCTCCTTCAGCCGCGTCCTTCGGATGGAAATGATGGCGAGCTCGGCCCCGGCGAACACGCCATTGGCCAGGACGAGCAACAAGATGATGAGCAGCTCCGATGCGATGACGGCCCTCCTCTCAGGAGCCCTCTACCGTATCCTCGGTTGGCCAGCGGCTCACTCACCAAGTGACTGCAAGAGGAGAGACAGTTGATCCCGACTGGCGCCCTTGGGCAGGTAGTAGTGGGGCCCGGCCAGCAGGGCCATGCCCACATCCTGGGCGGCCGCCGAGGTCAGGAACACCACCCGGGGGTGGGGCCCCCGGGGCAGCCGCTCCAGGCGCTCGACGACCTCCAGGCCGCTCATGCCCGGCATGTTCAGGTCCAGCAGCATGACCTCGAAGCGCTCTCCGCGCCGGAGGCTGTCCAGGGCCTCCTGGCCGTCGGCCGCCTCCATCGTGTCATACCCCAGCTCCTCCAGGCTGAGCCGCAGGAACTCCCGCCAGTCCGCGTCGTCGTCGACCACCAGCACTCTTCTCGAGCCATCATCGGTGTCCAGTCGCGCCAAGCATCCTCCCCAAACATGAGGAGAACCCCCTCGCGCCCCCACGCCATTCACGTCCCCCGGTGGAATGGCTTCCGCTCGCAGAGCGAGCAGGCGGACATCAGAAGAGCGCCATCCCCAGCTGGGTGACGAGGTACTGCAGTGCGGGGCGCACGTTGTGGCTGGCCGTGCGCGGACGCTCCGGCTGGGTGGACTGGCACCACACCGGCTCGCCCAGCAGGCGGCCCTCCGAGTGCTGGAGCAGTCGGAAGCGCCCCAAATCCGTGGAGCTGCCCGCGTTGAAGACGCGCAAGGGGCGGCCGTGGGCCGTGTCCACCACCGTCTCGTTGGGGTGGTGACGGTGGCCGTGGAGCACCAGGTCGCACCGGCCCTGCAGCCGCGCCACCAGCTCCGCGCCCAGCGACAGCTCGGAGGCGTGGGGCCAGCCCATGCGCGTGGCGAGCCGCTCCGGGAAGCTCTCCTCGGGCAGGGGCAACACGTGGTGGTGCACGAGCACCGCCACCAGCGCGTCCTTGGGCGCCCGCGTCAGGGCCGCTTCCACCTGCTCCACCGTCTCGAGCGACAGCTCGCCGTGGCTCGCGAAGTAGTTGCGGTTGTGCTCGCCGGTGGAGTCCACGCACACCAGATACAGCCCGGGGCGCTCCACGGTGCGCACCTTCAGGCCGTCCATCCAGCCGCCGCCCACGTCCTCGCCGGGGCGGTCATGATTGCCGGGGATGAGCGTGAGCCGTCCGGTGTCCAACAGCGGCGAGAAGATGTCGAGGAAGCGACGGTACTCCTCATGCGAGCCCTGGTGCGTCAAGTCACCGGTCACCACCACGTGGTCCGCGCGGTTCGCCTGGAGCGCGGTGACCAGCGCGCGGGCCTGGGCGTCACTGGCCGGGCTCAGGTCCAGGTGCAGATCCGAAAGGTGCGCCAACGTCCTTGGGGGCATGGACAGCAACGTAGGCATCGACCGCGGCGGCTTCACGTCCGCCACGTGAATCCGTCGCGAGCGTGATGAAACACCTGTGCATCAGCCGGCGACCCACTCGTCCCGAGGGGTCAGCGCCGCGTTCGCCGTGGACACGCTCGCGCGCGGCGGCAACAGGCGCGTGCCCGGGCCCACGCGCAGCCGCGTCCCGCGCCAGTCCACCGTGCGGAAGAACACGCCGTGCCACCACGCGATGAAGAGCAGCGCGTCCTTGAGCAGCACCGCCGGCGCGACGCGCCATGACACCGGCTGCGGACGCAGCGCGCGAAACGCGCAGAGGTCCACCAGGACCTTGCCGAGCACGACGAGCATGGCCAGCGTCACCGACTCCAGGCAGGGGCTCACCAGCGCGCCCGCCACCGCCAGCGGCGCGGGGTTGAGCAGCGACTGCGCGACATACGTGGGCGGCGTCACGGCCGTCCGGTGGATGACGCTCCAGCGCAGGTAGCGCTGGAAGAAGGCGCGCACGCTCTTGCCCAGGGACACGTTGTAGACGGGCGCGCGCGCCACCACGACGCGGCGCCCCAACTTGCGCGTCACCCACTGGCCGATGACGAAGTCCTCCGCGAGCACGTCGCGCACCGAGTAGAAGCCGCCCAGCGCGTCCACGTCCGAGCGCCGCAGCGCCATGGACTTGCCCACCACGATGTCCTGGTCCGCGAAGCGCTTGGCGCCAATCATCCCCGCCGCCGCGCTGGACGTCAGGTAGAGGTTGTCCAGGAGCGAACCCAGGCTCTTCTCGCCGATGCCCGAGACGGGGTGCGTCACGCAGCCCACCGTGGGGTCCGCGAAGCCCGCGGCGATCTCCTCCAGGTAGCCGGGCGCCACGCGCGTGTTGCTGTCGCTGATGACGAAGAGGTCATACCGGGCCCGGTCCGCCAGGGTGATGAGCTGGTTCACCTTCGGATTGAGGCCGGGGGCGCCCTCCTGCAGCTCCAGGCGCATGACGCCGGGCCAGCGGCGCACCGCCTCGCACGCCACGGGGTAGGCCGCGTCGCGCGTGTCCTTGACGCCCAGCACGACTTCATAGGCGCCGGGGTAGTCCAGGTGGGCGAAGTGCTTGAGGTTGGTCTCCAGGTCGTCATCCGCGCCGCACAGGGGCTTGAGGATGGAGATGGCCGGCCAGCAGGCGCCGGCGGGGAGGGCCCGAGGCGCCTCCCGGCGGTGGCGGAGCACCAGCACGTACTGGATGGCGAGCGCGGTGAGGCCGAAGCAGGAGGCGAACAGCAGGAGGGCGGAGGCGAGCGACATGCGCGGGCGGTCCCCGGGGACTGGCGCGCGGTCATCGCGCGACCGGTTTCCACGCTAGGGGACCCGCGCGTCAGCAGTGGGGAGCGCCCGGGGCGCCCCGGGCAATTCCACGTGACGGCGGAGTGAAGTCGCCGGGGCTAGTCGCCCAGGTTGCGGCTGCGCGGATGGCGGATGTCCTTGCCCCGCACCATGTAGACGACCATCTCCGCCACGTTCAGCGCGTGGTCGCCGATGCGCTCCAGGTGCTTGGCGATGAACATCAGCGCGGTGGCCCGCCGGATGTTGCGAGAGTCCTCCATCATGTACGCCAGCAGCTCGTTGAAGATCTTGAGGAACAGCGCATCCAGCAGGTCATCCCCCTGGAGCACCTCCTCCGCCTTCGCCACGTCGTTGGACACGAAGGCATCCAACGAGCGCTTCACCTGCTGCTGGGCCAGCTCCGCCAGCCGGGGCGTGTCCACGTAGGGCGCCAGCGGCGGCACCTGGTTCAAGTCCATGGAGCGCTCGGCGATGTTGACGGCGAGGTCGCCGATGCGCTCCAGGTCCGTGACGATCTTCAAGGCCGTGGTGATGAGGCGCAAGTCACTGGCGGCCGGCTGGCGCAGCGCGAGGATGCGCCGGCACAGCTCGTCGATCTCCACCTCCAGCCGGTTGACGTCCTTGTCGGCCGCGACGACCTTCTCCGCCAGGGCGCTGTCGCGGTCCGTGAGGGCGCGCATGCTCTGGGCGATGAGGCCTTCCACCTTGGCCCCCATCGCGAGGAGCTTCTCGCGCAAGTCCCTCAGGTCCTGCTCGAACGCCTTGTCCGTGTGGGTCAACGGCATCTGCGACAATCCCTTCTCTGCGCTCACCCGAACTTCCCGGTGACGTAGTCCTCGGTGCGCTTCTCGCGCGGGTTGGTGAAGATCTGCTCGGTGGGCCCGCACTCCACCAGCTCACCCATGTAGAAGAAAGCAGTCCGGTCCGACACGCGGGCGGCCTGCTGCATGTTGTGGGTGACGATGGCGATGGTGTAGGTCGCCTTCAGCTCGTGGATGAGCTCCTCGATCTTCGCCGTGGCGATGGGGTCCAGCGCGCTCGCCGGCTCGTCCATCAGCAGCACCTGGGGCTCCACCGCCATCGCGCGGGCGATGCACAGGCGCTGCTGCTGGCCGCCGGACAGGCCCAGGGCGCTCTCGTGCAGCCGGTCCTTCACCTCGTCCCACAGGGCGGCGCCGCGCAGGGACTTCTCCACGCGCTGGGCCAGGGCCGCCTTGTCCTTCATGCCGCCCACGCGCAGGCCGTAGGCGACGTTCTCGAAGATGCTCTTGGGGAACGGGTTGGACTTCTGGAAGACCATGCCCACGCGGCGGCGCAGGTCCACCACGTCCACGCTCCGGTCATGGATGTCCGTGTCGTCCAGCAGGATGGTGCCGGTGTGGTTGGCGCCCGGAATCAAGTCATTCATCCGGTTGAGCGAGCGCAGGAAGGTGGACTTGCCGCAGCCGGACGGGCCGATGAGGGCGGTGACGCGCCGGTCCTGGATGGCCAGGGAGACCGTCTTGATGGCCTCCTTGGCGCCGTACCGGAGCGTCAGCTCGCGGGCCTCCATCTTCGGGCGGGGAGCGTTGGGCGTGAGGGACATGGAGGGCGTGTACCGTCAGTGGGCGCCCGCGGCCTTGCGGCGCGTGCGGGTCCGGATGATGACCGCGACGAGGTTGAGGGCGAACGTGAGCAGGAGCAGCACCAGCACCGTCGAGTAGAGCAGGGGGCGCGTGGCCTCCACGTCCGGCGACTGCGTGGCCATCACGTACGTGTGGTAGCCCAGGTGCATGAACTGCGAGTTGAGGTGGGAGGGCAGGTCCGGCAGGAAGTAGGCCGCGCCGGTGAAGAGGATGGGCGCCACCTCGCCCGCGCCGCGGGAGATGGCCAGCACCGCACCGGTGAGGATGCCCGGCAGCGCGCCCGGCAGCACCACCCGCGCCAGCGTCTGGGACTGGGTGGCGCCCAGCGCGAGGCTCGCGGTGCGGTGGTCCATGGGAACGGCGCGCAGTGCCTCCTCGGTGGAGACGATGACGACGGGCAGCGTGAGCACCGCGAGCGTCAGCGACGCCCAGAGGATGCCGGGCTGGGCCCAGTACATCTCCTCGTGGCCGAGCGCCCGGTCCATGCCCTGGCCCACGAAGAGGATGAAGAAGCCCAGGCCGAACAGGCCGAAGACGATGGAGGGAACGCCCGCCAGGTTCACCACCGCCACGCGCACGAAGCGGGCGAAGAGGGAGTTGGGGGGCGCGTACTCGTGGAGGTACACCGCCGTCAGCACGCCCACCGGCATCACCGCGAGCGTCATCAGCAGGGTGAGCGCGGCGGTGCCGAAGATGGCTGGGAAGATGCCGCCCGCCATCATGCCGTCCGCGGGCGGCTGGCTGAGGAAGGTCCAGGTGACGCCCCCGGCGCCGTTCTCTGCGACGTTGAAGAGGATGATGGCCAGCACCGCGATGATGACGAAGGCGGCCAGGCCCGTGAGGGACGTGAGCAGCAGGCCCACGGCGCGGCGGGTGCCGGGCTTCACGCCGCACCTCCGGTGAGCTTCTTCACCACCCGCTTCGTCCAGGTCGAGGCCATCAGGTTGAGCACGAAGGTGAAGAGGAAGAGCTGCACGCCGATGAAGAACAGGAGCGAGTAGTGCGGGCTGCCCACCACCACCTCGCCCATCTCCGCGGCGATGGTGGCCGACAGCGAGCGGGCCGAATCGCCCAGGCTCCAGGAGATGACGTCCGCGTTGCCGGAGGCCATGAGGACGATCATCGTCTCACCGATGGCGCGCCCGAAGCCCAGCACGCACGCGGCGAGGATGCCGGGGGCGGCCGCGGGGAGCACCACCTTCCAGGCCGTCTCCCAGGGCGTGGCCCCCAGCGCGAGCGACGCCTCGCGGTAGCTGCGCGGCACCGCGGTGAGCGCGTCCTCGGACACGGTGAAGATGACGGGGACGATGGCGAGCGCCAGGCCCAGGCCCGCCACCATGGCGTTGAGCGGCCGGTCGAAGGCGAAGAGGTCCTTGACGAACGTGGACATCACCATCAGGGCGAAGAAGCCGAGCACGACGGAGGGGATGCCCGCGAGCAGCTCGATGACGGGCTTGAGCAGCTCGCGCAGGCGCCGGGGCGCGAACTCCGCGGCGAACAGCGCGCCGAAGATGCCCAGCGGCACCGCGACGAGCATGGAGACCGCCGTCGTCTTCAGCGTGCCGACGAACAGCGGAATCATGCTGACCTTGGGGACCTTCGACACCGGCTGCCAGCGGAAGGCCGGGCGGCCGGGCGCGACGTCCTGGGCCAGGAACATCTTGGACAGGCTGGCCTCGTGGCGGGCCTCGGCCTCGGTGAAGAGCGCCAGCGCCTCCTTCGCCACGAAGATGATGATGAGGATGAGCGCCGCGATGCCGGTGAAGGCCATCAGGGTGATGAACCCCGCGATGGCCTTCTCCTTCAACTGCCGCCGCCGCGCGGCCGGGGACAGCGTGGGCGCGACCACAGGCTGAGTGAGACCCTGCTCCATGACGGCCTGTCTATCCATGTACCTTCCGGCCTCGCGTGACATTCGTGTGACTGCCCGCGTCACTTCACCGGGAAGTAGCCGACCTTCGTGACGACGGCCTGGCCTTCCGGGGACAGGGCGTAGTCGATGAACGCCTTGGCCTCCCCGGCGGGCTTGTTGCGCAGGTAGAAGTACAGGTCGCGCGACAGGGGGTACTTGCCCGTCTTGATGTTCTCAGCGGAGGGGGCGATGTCCTCGTTGCCCTTCTTGATCTTCAGCTCCTTGATGCCCTTGGCGTAGGCGGAGCCGCCGTAGCCGATGCTGTTCTTCTCCTTGGAGACGGCGTTCACCACGGCGGCGGTGCCGGGGAGCGTCTGGGCGGAGGCGGCGTAGTCCTCGCCGTCCAGGACGTGGTCCTTGACGAAGACGTAGGTGCCCGAGGAGTTCTCGCGCGAGTAGACGATGATGGGCGCGTCGGGGCCGCCCACCTGCTTCCAGTTGGTGACATCCCCCACGTAGATGCCG
Source organism: Myxococcus guangdongensis (assembly GCF_024198255.1). Taxonomy (NCBI): domain Bacteria; kingdom Pseudomonadati; phylum Myxococcota; class Myxococcia; order Myxococcales; family Myxococcaceae; genus Myxococcus; species Myxococcus guangdongensis. The sequence goes on along the minus strand of NZ_JAJVKW010000001.1, from coordinate 93,535 downwards.
CGCAGCTGCTCCACGGTGAGGGCCGTCAGCGGGTTGCCCTCGTTGACGTAGAAGGTGACGCCGTCCTTGGCGACGGGAATCTGCACGCCGGTGGTGTTGTAGCGCGCGCGCAGCTTCTGCTTCTCCGCGTCCTTGATTTCACGGCTGGACATGGCGATTTCGGTGGTGCCGTTCTGCAGCGCGGCCAGGCCCACGCCGGAGCCTCCGCCGGTGACCTGCACCTTGGTGGCGGGCGTGGTCTTCATGAACTCCTCGGCCCATCGCTGCCCGAGGATGACCATGGTGTCCGAGCCCTTCACGGTGACGTTGCCCGCATGGGCGGAGAGCGGGAGGGCGAGCAGCAGGCCCGCGATGAGTGAACCAATGAAAGTCTTCATGGTGGTCGGCTCCTTGACGAAGCGTTGTGAGTCGGTGGGAAGGTAGGGCCTAGTAGCGAGCCTGCATCTGAAGCGTGAAGAGATTGTCGTGTGGATCCTTCGGGGCGCCGGGCGCGGCCGTCACGGGCATCTCGTAGGCGGCGGTGACCTTGAAGTGCTCCCCGAAGTAGTGGAGGACGGCGACGGCCAGGGTGCCCACCGAGTTGGTGCTCGCTGGACGTCCTTCCGACGTACTGTTCTTGCGTCCATTCTCCGGGTCGAAGAAGTCGTACCGGACGGCCACCGCGTCCGTCAGGCCCACGTTCTGGACGATGAGCCCGTACCATCCGCTGGCGGGCACTCCGGGCTGCTCGATCTTCACGTCCCCGGAGCTCTTCCAGTAGGACTTTCCGGTGATGAACTCGCCCTTGATGGCCGTGGCGCCGATGGGCAGCACGTCCAGGTAGAGCTGGGCGTCCAGTGCCAGACGGTCTCGCGTGTAGGCCTTCCGGTAGGTGTCCGTGGGGCCCTTGGTGATGGTGTGGCCGTACCAGCCGGAGACGCCACCGGACACCCAGCCCAAATCGAAGCCCGCGCGGCCGATGGCGTCCTTCTCCTTGTCGTTGTCGGAGCCGACGTAGCCCTGGTTGAAGATGCCGTCGCCGTCGAACACGCCGCCGCTGAAGTTGAGCTTCCCGCCCAGGAAGTTGCCGGCGAACTTCACGCCGCGGTCCCGCTCGTCGGGCAGGAAGGCGCGCACCACGCGGGTGCGCTCGGGAATCTCGCGGTCGGCGGAGGACTGCACGGCCTCGTAGCCGAAGGGCCACTTCATCTGACCGAGCGTCAGGCCCATCTGCTGATGGGTGCCGGGGATGTAGAGGGTGGCCTCGGCGTCGCGCACGGTGACGCCCGTCGTGGGCACCGCGTCGATCTGCAGCATCAGCTGCGACCAGTCGGTGGTGTACGTCGTCTTGATGCGGCCGCGGCGCACGGTGAAGCGGCTGAAGCCGCCCGTCCCGCTGTCATCCAGGCTCTGCTGGTACTGGTAGCGCGCCTGGACGTAGCCCGAAATCTTCAGCTTCTTGAGCGCGGACAGGTCCACCTTCGTCTCCGCGTTCTGCTCCTCGAGCGCGGCCACCTTCCCCTCGGCGTTGGTCATCCGCTCGTCCAGGTCCGCGTCCGCCGGCGCGCTGTCGGCGGGAGGCGGCTCGGAGGGCGTCTGGGTATCGGCGGAGGGCGCTTGGGGGGCGGCCTCTCCGGCCGGCGTCGACGGGGGCTCCTGGGCCAGGACCTGGCCGGGAGCCACACAGAGAGTGAGAAGGGTGGCGAGACGCATCGAGGAAGGTTTCGGGAGGGTCACGAAACGGGCTTCTTAGGGAAGGTCTGTGGCTGTTTCGCGGCCTCCTTGTGACATCCAGGTCACGAACGTCAGTGCGTGGGATCCACGATGCGGTAGCCAACACCGCGGACCGTCTCCAGCAGGGTGCGGGCCGGGCCCAGCTTGTCGCGCAGGCGCATGACATGGGTGTCGATGGTGCGCGTCTCCAGCGACGAGGACAGTCCCCACACCTCCTCGAGGAGCTGCTCGCGCGTCTGGACGCGGCCCGTGCGCGTCATGAGGTGGCCGAGCAGTCGGAACTCCAGCGCGGTGAGGGGCACCTCCTTCTCCTCCACGTAGAAGCGGTGGGCGGACAAATCCAGCTTGAGCGCGCCCAGGGCCAGGGGCGCCGTGTCCGCGGTGGTCTGCGGCGTGCCGCCCCGGCGCAGGATGGCCTTGAGGCGCAGGACCAGCTCCCGGACGCTGAAGGGCTTGACGACGTAGTCGTCCGCGCCGACCTCGAAGCCGCGGATGCGGTCCGCCTCCTCGCCCTTCGCGGTGAGCATGACGATGAGGATTTCGCGCGACTGGGCCTGGGCGCGCAGCTGCCGGCAGACATCGATGCCGGACATGTCGGGGAGCATCAAATCCAACAGCACGAGCTCGGGAGGTTTCTCGCGGGCCGCGATGAGGGCGGCCTCGCCCGTTCCCGCGAGCTGGGTGGAGAAGCCGGAGTCGCGCAGGTTGAAGTCGATGAGGTGGGCGAGATCGGGTTCGTCGTCGACGATGAGGACGTGGGCCATGGCGCCCAGGAGTCTGCGTGGCCCGATTTCCATGCACGTGACGCGTTTGCAACGATTGTGTGATGCGGGCGGATTTCAGGGCGAGCGAGCCGCCAGGATTGCGGGCTGAGAAGTTCTGACAAGAATGTGACATGGCGCTGGGACCGAGGGGGCCTGCGTCCGCCAGCCCCAGCCCATTACTGAAGACAGGTCCGGGGGCCCGGACGTCTTCTGGGGAGACCTCGCCTCCACGTGCCGGACAGCCCGCACGTGTTGCACGCGGCGAACGAAGCGCGGGCTGCAAGTCTTTGCAAAGACAGACGAGGCGCGTGCGGGTCCGGCTGCGGGCTGATGGAGTGGACACCCGGGATTAGTGTGGAAGGATTGTAAGGCCTTGATGCAAGGAATCGTCCATGAGACCTGGCCCGTTGCTTCGGGACGGGGTTCCCTGTGCTCGGGTTCAATGCATCTGTGGGCTGACGAACCGCCTCGGGGCACGAACGTCCACGGGGAGACAATGGCTCCCAGGGGGTGGTGATGTGTCATATTGCTCGTGGGTGGTGTGTGACTCATTTGAGAGGGATTGTCATGGCGTGAGGTGATCGATGACGGATGAGTTTCTGGATACGCAGGGCGTTCGTGGTGACAGGTCCACCCAGTCCGTGTTCGCCGGCTTCCAACGGCTGTCGCTGGAGGAGCGCCGTGAGCGGGTGGGGGTGGAGCTGGGGTTGGACGCGGAGGCGTTGAGCGGGCTCACCGGGGAGCAGGGGCCCCGGATGCAGACGACCCTGTCCGCGGTGGAGAGCGCGGTGGGGCTCTTCAGCCTGCCCTTGGGGCTGGGGCTCCATCTGAAGGTGAACGGGCGCGTCTACGCGGTGCCCATGGTGGTGGAGGAGCCGTCCATCATCACCGCGGCCTCCTTCGCGGCGAAGCTGGTGGGGGAGGTGGGCGGCTTCCTCGCGGAGGCGGACCCGTCGTTGATGCTCGGGCAGATCCAGGTCACCCGCTTCGGTCCGCCCAGCTTCGCCATGGCGCGCATCCTGGAGGCCCGCACGGAGCTGCTCGCGCTGGCCAACAGCCTGCACCCGCAGCTGGCGCAGGAGGGCGGCGGGGCGCGGGAAGTGGAGGTCCGGCTGTTGCCCTCGCCGGAGCCCGGCATGGACCCGCTGCTCGTGGTGCATGTGCACGTCGACACCCGGGAGGCGCAGGGCGCGGACGTGGTGGACTCGATGATGGAGACGCTGGCGCCGCGCATCGAGCAGCTCACCGGGGGCAAGGTCTATGTGCGAGCCCTGACGCACCTGTCGGCCCAGTGCCTGGCGCGCGCGCGCTGTTCCATCCCCGAACGGATGCTGGGGGACTTCGGGCTGTCCGGAACGGAGGTGGCGGAGGGCGTGGTCCAGGCCAGCCGCTTCGCCCAGGCGGACCCGTACCGGGCGGCCGCGCACAACAAGGGCATCATGAACGGCATCGACGCGCTCGCGCTCGCGACGGGGCAGGACTGGCGCGCCATCGAGGCGGGCGCGCACGCGTTCGCGGCCCTCAAGGGGCGCTACGGCCCGCTGTCGGTGTGGCGCAGGGAGGGCGGCAACCTGCTGGGCGAAATCCAGCTGCCGCTCGCGCTGGGCACCGTGGGCGCAACGCTCCAGGCGCACCCGGGGGTCCAGTCGGCGCTCACCTTGCTGGGGCGTCCCAGCGCGCGGGAGCTGGCGTGCATCTTCGTCTCGGTGGGGCTGGCGCAGAACCTGGCGGCGCTGCGCGAACTGGGCGCGGCGGGCGTGCAGCGGGGCCACATGACGGTGCATGCGCGCACCGTGGCCTCGAGCGTGGGCGCGCCGCCCGAGTGGGTGGAGGCCATCGCCGCGCTGCTCGTGCAGGAGGGCGAGGTGAAGCCGGACCGGGCGCGTCAGGTGTTGGACAGGATGCGCGGTGGAGGGGAGGCGGCCAGCCTGGCGCCACCGCCTCCGACCGTGGACCTGCGTCGTCGCGAGGACCTGGAGTGAGCGCGGGCTGACGCCAGCGCGTTGTCGGTTCCCCAGGCGCGGGGGCTGTGCCACAACGGCGGGGCGAGCACGCCATGACCCCGCCCGAACCGCCTCCCGCGCCACCCTCCACCGCGCCCCTGCGCCACCTGCCGCTGCCCACGCTGACGCCCACGCCCGGGGAGCTGGCGCAGGAGCAGCGGAGGGGTGGGCGCTCGGCGCTCCTGGGCCTGGGCCTGGTGGGGGTGGTGGCGCTGACGAGCCCCGTCCTCGGCTACCTCGAGGACGTGGACAACGCGCGCGAGGAGCTGCTCGGCCACCTGTCCAACCAGGCCCGGGTGCAGGCGGACGCGTTGGGGGTCCACCTGCTGCTCCTGGAGGCGGAGCTCGCGCGCGTCGCGGGTCACCCCATGCTGCTGCCCGAGGACGGCGCGTCCCCCGCGGAGCAGGCCCTGCTCGACAGCGCCTTCTACCACTCGTCGCTCTTCTCCGAGGGCGTGGCGCTGCTGGGCCCCAAGGGGGAGCGCGTGTGGAGCGACCCTCCCGGCATGTCCCTGGGCGCGACGCCGATTACGCGCAGGCCCTGGTTCCAGCGCATGGTGGAGAGGAAGGCGCCCACCATCGACCTGCTGGAGGGCGAGGGCGGCCCGCTGGTGGTGGCGGTGCCGATGATGAACGACGGCCAGCTCAAGGGCGTGCTGCTCGGCGAGGTGCGCACGGAGGCCCTGCCCACGCGCGCCACGGAGGAGACGGCGCTGTTCCTGATGGACGCGCGCGGGCGGCTGCTCCTGCCGTCGGCGACCTTCAGCCACGCGGAGGACTTCTCGCAGTCGCTGCGCGCGCTGGCGAAGGCGCCCGGGCCGCTGATGCTGGAGGGCACGCGGCTGATGGGGGCCGCGGCGTGGGTGGGCAGGAGCGAGCTGCTGCTGGTGGTGCTCGAGGAGGAGGAGTCCGCCACCGCTGGGCTGCGCTCGCGCTTCCTGCGCCAGCTCGCCTTCCACATCGCGCTGCTCACCTGCACGCTGGGCCTGTTCCTCGTGCTGCTGCGTCACTCCTACCGCTCGCTGCTCGCGGCGGAGGAGCGGCTGCGTCGCCAGGAGACCATGGCGGCGTTGGGCACGGCCGCCGCGCTCATCGCGCACGAGGTGAAGAACGCGCTCAACGGCATCCAGGCGGCGCTGTCGGTGCTGAGGACCACGCCCGCGGGCAGCGAGCTGCCGGTCATCGGCCTGCGCTCGCAGGTGGAGCGGCTGGGGCACCTGGCGCGCTCGCTCCTGTCGTTCGGCGCGCCCCGCGCCGCGCTGCGCCGCAGCTGTGAGCTGCACCTGTTGGTGGGCGAGGCGCTGCAGTCGGTGCGGATGCTGCCGGAGTCGGAGACGGTGGAGCTGCGCACGTCGCTGGAGGAGCATCTCACCGTGCAGGGGGACGCGGCGCTGCTGGTGTCCGCCGTCGACAACCTGGTGCGCAACGCGGTGGAGGCGGGCGCGGTGGCGAAGGACACGGGCCTGCGCCCCTCGCCGTGGGTGTCGGTGAGCCTGTCGCGCGAGGGCCCGGAGGCGGTGCTGGTGGTGGAGGACAACGCGGGCGGGGTGGACCCCCGGCTGGAGCCCCGGTTGTGGGAGCCTTTCGCCACCGGACGGGCCAAGGGCGTGGGCCTGGGGTTGCCCATGGCGCGCACGTCCGTGGAGGCACATGGTGGAAGCCTGACCTATACCCGCCGTCCACAGGGCAGCCTCTTCACGCTGCGGCTGCCCCTGGAGCGCACCTCATGAACACCCATCTGCTGCTGGTGGATGACGACCGGACCTTCGCCTCGCTGGCGGCCACCGTGCTGCGTCACGAGGGCTTCCGCGTGACGCTGGCGCACTCGCTCCATGACGCCCGCGCGGCGCTCGCGAGGCAGGCCCCCGAGGTGGTGGTGCTCGACCGGCGCCTGCCCGACGGGGACGGCATCGACTTCCTGCCGGAGCTGCGCGCGCAGTTCCCGGACACGGCGGTGATGATGGTGACGGCGCATGGCGACATCGCGAGCGCCGTGGACGCCATCAAGCAGGGCGCGCGCGACTACCTGTCCAAGCCCGTGGAGCTGGACGACCTGGTGCTGCGCGCGCGCAGGGCCGCGCAGGACCTGCAGTTGCACGAGCGGCTGCGCCAGGCGGAGAGCGAGCTGGGCGGACGGCGCCGGCTCTTGCGTCCTCGCGCGCCGGCCATGGTGGCCGCGCTCCAGATGATGGAGCGCATCGCCACCGCGCCGCGCAGCCCGGTGCTCATCACCGGCGAGACGGGCGCGGGCAAGGAGGTGCTCGCGCGGCACCTGCACAACGTGCAGGGCGGGCAGGGGCCCTTCGTGCACGTCAACTGCGCGGCGCTGCCGTCCGCGCTGGTGGAGAGCGAGCTGTTCGGCCACGAGCGGGGCGCCTTCACCGACGCGCGCGCGGCCCGGCGCGGGCTGGTGGAGGTGGCCGACGGCGGCATCCTCTTCCTCGACGAGATTGGCGAATTGCCCCTGAGCCTGCAGGCCAAGCTGCTCACCTTCCTGGACCAGGGCGCCTTCCGGCGGCTGGGCGGGACGACGGAGCTGACGAGCAACGCCCGCGTTGTGACGGCCACCAACCGCGACCTCACGCGCGAGGTGGCCGAGAGCCGCTTCCGCGAGGACCTCTACTTCCGGCTCAGCGTCTTCCGCGTGGAGATTCCGCCCCTGCGCGAGCGGCGCGAGGACGTGCTGCCGCTGGCGGAGTCGCTGTTGGTGGAGCTGTGCGCGGAGCTGGGGCGCAGGCCGGTGGACTTCTCCAGCGCGGCGAAGGCCCGCCTGGAGCGCTACCGCTTCCCGGGCAACGTGCGCGAGCTGCGCAACGTGCTCGAGCGCGCGCTGGTGCTCGAGCCCGGCCCCGCGCTGGAGCTCCAGGCGCTGGAGCCCCGCGGCAACCTGGGCCCCGCCGCGGTGGACCCGGACGCCTTCGTGGTCTCCGGCGGCCCTCGCACGCTCGATGAGGTGGAGCGGCTCTACGTGAAGCACGTGCTGGGCAGGCTGGAGGGGCGGCGCATGGAGGCCGCCAAGGCCCTGGGCCTGTCGTATCCCACCTTCCTGCGCAAGCTCGAGGAGTCCTGAGCCGCTGTCGCCAGTCGGGCCGCTGCCGGCCGCCCGGGGCAGGGGACTTCAAGTTCCTTGCTCAAATTTCTTGAAGTCGGCCCTCGGTCACTGAAGTTTCCTTTCATCGCCCGCCCACCCCTGATGGGGGGATTCGCATGTGAATCCAGGGGTTTGAGGCGTGGCACATTCATTGCCATGACGCGCCGCGAGACTCAGCGTGCGCCACCCCGGTGGCGTCTTCTCGTGGAGGTGTATGGCGATGTCGACGAGTCATGGGAACGCTGGCTCGGCCTGGAAGAACCTGGCCGCTGACCTGCCCGCTTCCTTGGTGGTGTTCCTGGTGGCGTTGCCGTTGTGCATGGGCATCGCCCTGGCTTCCGGTGCGCCCATCGTGTCGGGCCTCATCGCCGGCGTGGTGGGCGGTGTGGTGGTGGGCCTGTTGGGCGGTGCGCCGCTCCAGGTGAGTGGCCCCGCGGCCGGCCTGGCGGTGATGGTGTTCGGCTTCATCCAGACCATGGGTCTGGCGATGACATGCGCGGCGGTGGCCGTGGCGGGCGTGCTGCAGATGGCCTTCGGTGGCCTGAAGGTGGCGCGCGCGGCCCTGGCGATTTCGCCCGCGGTGATTCACGGAATGCTGGCGGGCATCGGCATCCTCATCGTGCTGGGGCAGGTGCACATCGTGCTGGGCGGCAGTCCCCAGTCGAGCGCGTGGCAGAACATCAAGGAACTGCCCGAGCAGATCATCGGCCTGCATGGTCCGGCCGCCGTGCTGGGCCTGGTCACCATCGGGTTGATGGTGGTGTGGCCATTCCTCGCCAAGGGCAAGCTGAAGCTCGTCCCCGCGCCGCTGGTGGCGGTGGTGGGCGCGACGGCGGCCTCGGTGTTCTGGGGCGCGGAAGTGGCGCGCGTGCAGCTGCCAGAGAACGTGTTCAGCAGCATCCAGCTGCCGGCGATTCCCACGGGCAACTGGGGCACGTTCATCGCGGCGGTGCTGTCGCTGGCGCTGGTGGCGAGCGCGGAGTCGCTCCTGTCGGCGGTGGCCACGGACAAGATGCACACGGGCCCCCGGGCCAACCTGGACAAGGAGCTGTTCGCGCAGGGCGTGGCGAACACGGTGTCCGGGCTCGTCGGCGGCCTGCCGATCACGGGCGTCATCGTGCGCAGCGCGGCGAACATCGCGGCGGGCGCGAAGTCGCGCTGGTCGGCGGTCATCCACGGCGTGCTGCTGCTGGTGTTCGTCACCACGCTCGGCTCGGTGGCGGGCCTGGTGCCGCTGACGGTGCTGGCCGGTCTGCTCGTCGTCGTCGGCACCAAGCTGGTGAACCTGCACCACATCCGCGAGCTGCAGAAGCGCGGCGAAGTCATGGTCTACGCGGTGACGGTGGCGGGCGTCGTCGGCATCAACCTGCTGGCGGGCATCGGCCTGGGATTGCTGGTGGCCATCCTGCGGTTGTTGTGGCGGCTGGGCAGCGTGAAGGTCGACGTGAAGCAGGCCCACGACGAGTACCTCGTGGTGGTGAGCGGCTCGCTCACCTTCGTGGGTGTTCCCCGTCTGTCGACGGCGCTGGCGCAGGTTCCCGCGGGCTCCAAGGTTCGCGTGGACCTGGCCGTGGATACGCTGGACCACTCGGGCTTCGAGGCCATCGAAAGCTGGAGTGACACGCATCGCAAGACGGGCGGCTCGGTCGTCATGGAGTCGCTCGAGGAGGTCTGGGTCCGCAGCGGGACGTCCAAGACCTCGAGTCCTGTCCTGGGTCACCAGGTTTCCAACAACACTCTCGCCTCAGAAGGTGCCCGATGAAGAAGCTCATTCGTGGTCTCTTGGACTTCCAGCTCAAGAGCCGGCCTGCTTACCGAGACGTGTTCGCCAGGCTGGCCAAGGGGCAGTCTCCGGATTGTCTCTTCATCTCCTGCTCGGACAGCCGGCTGGTGCCGAACCTCATGGTGTCCACGGACCCCGGCGACCTGTTCGTCGTGCGCAACGTGGGCAACATGGTGCCCGCGTCGGACGCGCACGGCGTCTCCACGGGTGACCAGTCCGAGGCCGCGGCGCTGGAGTTCTCCATCTCCAACCTCGAGGTCCAGGACGTGGTCATCTGCGGCCACTCGAGCTGCGGCGCGATGAAGGCGCTGCTCGGCGGCGGTCAGGTGCCCGGCGCGCCGAACCTGTCGGCGTGGCTGGCGCACGGCAACGAGTCGCTCAAGACGTTCAACGCGGGCAGCGCGGTGGGCGAGGGCCTGCCGGAGTACGACCGCCTCTCGCAGCTCAACGTGCTCCAGCAGCTGGCGCACGTGGCCTCCTACCCGCTCGTGAAGGAGCGCGTGGCGGCGGGCAAGCTGCGGCTGCACGGGTGGTGGTTCGACATCGCCAACGCGCAGGTGCACGTGTGGCGCCCGGCGCACGGCCGCTTCATCCCCATGACGGAGCTGGTGGGGGAGGCGCTCCTGCGCGAGCTGGGCGGCGACTCGCTGCACCCCGGCGAGGGCACGGCGGCGAACCAGTCGAACGGCGCGGTGCACCTGTCGGCCGTGGCCGGCGGCCACTAGTCGTCTCGTAGCAAGCAGGCGAGGGGCACGGCCCGCCATGGGCCGTGACTCCTGATTGGAAATCGGGCGGGGGAGAGGAAGGATGCGGCCCGGCGCCGCATGACACCCTTCCTCTTCACGTTCGTCGTCCTCGCCTTCTCCGTGGGCGCGGGCCTTTTGGGCTCGCTCCTGGGGATTGGCGGCGGGCTCATCCTCATCCCCGTGCTGACGCTGTTGTTGAAGGTGGACATCCACTACGCGGTGGGGGCGTCCATCGTCTCCGTCATCGCCACGTCCAGCGGGGCCGCGGCGGCGTACGTGCGCGAGCGGATGGCCAACCTGCGCGTGGCCATGTTCCTGGAGGTGGCCACCACCGCGGGCGCGCTCACCGGGGCCTTCCTGTCGGGTCGGGTGGGCGGGCGTGGGGTGTACCTCGTCTTCGGCGCCGTCATGGCGTACTCGGCGCTGGTGATGCTGCGCCGGCTGAAGTCGGACGCTGTCCCCACCGAGGTGCCCGAGGACGCGCTCGCGGACCGGCTGGGGCTGCACGGCAGCTACTTCGACGAGTCGCTGGGGCGCGAGGTGGGCTACCGCGTCACCCGTCCCGTGGCGGGGCTGGGGCTGATGTACGTGGCCGGCACGGTGAGCGGCATGCTGGGCATCGGCTCGGGCGCGCTGAAGGTGCCCGCCATGGACCTGACGATGCGGCTGCCGTTGAAGGTGTCCACCGCCACGAGCAACTTCATGATTGGCGTCACGGCGGCGGCCAGCGCGGGCGTGTACTTCGCGCGGGGCCACATCGACCCGTTCATCGCGGGGCCCGTGTGCGTGGGTGTCACGCTGGGCGCGTGGCTGGGCTCGCGGCACCTGATGGCCCGGGTGAACGCCGCGTGGCTGCGCGCGCTCTTCGTGGGCGTGTTGCTGTGGGTGGCCTTCGAGATGCTGCGCAAGGGGTGGTCGTCATGAGTGAGCCCAGGTCGAACGAGCCCCGCGTGGAGGTCCGCGCGGTGGTGGTGCCCCCCGCCGGCTCCGCTCCGCTGAGCGCGGAGCTGCTCATCAGCGATTTGCTGCGCTACGGCGTGCTCGCCAGCATGGCGCTGGTGACGCTGGGCACGGTGGTGACGTTCTTGCGTCACCCCGACTACCTGGTGTCGTCGGAGGCGCTGGAGCGCCTCACCGCGCCGCACCCGGTGCCGCATGGGCTGGCGGACGTGGTGGCCGGCGCCATGGCCGCGCGCGGGCAGTCCTTCGTCATGGCGGGCCTCTTGGTGATGATGGCCGTGCCGGTGATGCGCGTGGCGCTGTCGCTGCTCATCTTCCGGCAGCAGAAGGACCGGCTCTACGTGGCCATCACCACCTGCGTGCTGACGCTCCTGCTGGTGTCCTTCCTGGTGGGCGCGGCGGAGGGCTGACGTCAGTCCTCCGTGTCGTAGCGCTTGAGCGAGCGGCCCGGCGCGGCCCACCAGACCAGCTGGTAGCCGCCGTCGTCTGCGAGGGAGCGCAGCGCCACCGCCGTGCCCTTGCGCAGCTTGTCGGGGGCGCGGGTGTCGTCGCCCAGCGCGAGCGCGAGCGCCTTCTCCAGCGAGGGGTTGTGGCCCACCATCGCGAAGCCCGGGCCCAGCTCGTGGGCGAGCTTGAGGATTCGGCGGGCCGCGCCCTTCTTCGGCAGGAGCGCGGGGTGGACGTCCACCTGGGCCAGGCCCAGGGCCTCGGCGAGCAGCTCCGCCGTCTGGACGGCGCGGACCAGGGGGCTGGTGATGATGCCGCGCAGCGGCGTGAGGCGGGCCAGCTTGCGCGCGTGCTGGCGGAACAGGGCGCGGCCTTCGGGGGTGAGGGCGCGGGCTTCGTCGCCCAGGACGTGGGCTTCCTCGGCTTCGGCGTGGCGGACGAGCAGCAGGGGCAGTTCGCGGGGAGACATGGTGGCCTGCCCTCAACCACCCGGCGCGCCTCGACTCAAGCAACGCCCTGGCGACAAAACTCAGCCGTCCAGGTCGTTCAACACATCCAGCGGCAGCGGCGTCGCGTCCGTGACGGTTCCGTCCATGTCCGTGGGCAGGGAGGTGGGGTCCACCTCCGGTGGCGCCCGGCCCTCCAGCGGCACCGCCGCGTTGCGGATGGGCGCGCCCGGTGGGGGCCGCAGCACGGGGCCCGGAGGCGGCAGGCCGGAGTGACGGCGCGCGGCCTCCATCAGCGCGTGGTGGTGGCGGTAGCGCGCCTCCACGAGCTTGTGGATGAGCAGCGGGCCGCCGGGCACGCGGCGCGCGGTGAGCGCCTGGGTGGCCTTGCGCACCGGGTAGCGCACGCGGCGAATCTGCACGCGCCAGCCCTTGGGCGTGTACGTGAAGACGCCGTAGGCGGGGCGCAAGTCTCCGTCACGTGGGATGCCCGCGCTGGCCACGTCCGCGATGAGCATGCGGCCCACGCGGCGGCGATAGGGGAAGTGCAGGTGACCGAAGGCGCACGCGGCCGCGTCCAGGTGGGCGAAGTAGCGGCGCACCGCCACGTCATCCAGCGTGGGGTCCAGCGACTCCTCGAGGTTGCGCGGGTTGGCGTGGCACACGAAGAGGTCCTGCCCCTTGCGCGGCGTGTAGCGCACGGAGAAGGGCAGGGCGCCCAGCTTGCGCAGGTGCTCCTCGCCCAGCTGCTCCCGCGTCCAGCGCAAAAGCTCCGTCTTCCAGTGGTCCCGCTCCCGGTACGCACCCCCCAGGTAGTTCCCGGCGAGGTAGCAGTCCGTGTTCCCCATCAGCACGGAGTCGCAGCGGTCGAAGATGAGGTCCACCGTCTCGCGAGGGTGCGCGCCGCGCAGCGCCAGGTCTCCGGCCGCGACGATGAAGTCGGGCGCCACGGAGCGCTCGATGTCCTCCAGCACGGCCTCGCAGGCGGGGAGGTTGCCGTGAATGTCCGCGAGGATGGCGACCCGCATGGTCGCGCCATCCTATCCCGTCGCAGACCGCGCGGGGGCCGCCTGGGGCAGAAAAATGGTGAAGGTGCTGCCCTCGTTCGGTTGGCTCTCGACCTTGACCTCGCCGTCCATGGCCTGGAGCAGGTGTTTCACGATGGAGAGCCCCAGCCCCGTGCCGCCCATGTCCCGGCTGCGCCCCTTGTCCACCCGGTAGAAGCGCTCGAAGATTCGCGACAGGTGCCGCGGCTCGATGCCCACCCCCGTGTCCCGCACCCGCACCACGCACCGCCCGTCCTCGCACGCGCCGTCCACGTCCACCCGCCCGCCCGCCGGCGTGTACTTCACCGCGTTGTCGAGCAGGTTGAGCAGCACCTGCTCCACCGCGCGCGGGTCCCCCACCGCCCGCAGGCCCGCAGGGACGTGGAGTGAAACCACGTGGCCCTTGCCCTCGGCCTTCAGGCGCACCGTGTCGGCCGCCCGCGCGGCGGCCTCCGCGAGCGAGACTTCCCCGAGTTTCAGGTTCACCTCGCGCGACTCCAGCCGCGACAGCTCCAGCAGGTCTTCCACCAGCTCGGAGAGGCGCTCGGACTGACGGTGGATGATTTCCACCATGCGTGGGGCCATCTTCGCGTCCCCGAGCGCGCCGCCCTGCAGCGTCTCGGCGTAGCCGCGGATGGCGGTGATGGGCGTGCGCAGCTCGTGGGACACGTTGGCGACGAAGTCCTTGCGCACCTTCTCCAGCCGGCGCAGCTCGGTGACGTCGTGGAAGACGGCGGCGCTGCCCGGCAGGTCCTTGCCCAGCGGCGTCACCCGGATGGACAGGGTCCGGGGGAACAGCCCCTCCAGCGACAGCTCCAGGTGACGGGAGGCGCCCTCGCGGCAGGCGCGCATCACGGCGTCATGGAGCTGGTCGTCGCGCAGGATGGCCAGGGGGCGCTGGCCGACGAGGGACGCGCCGGGCTGGAGGATGCCGCGCAAGGCGTCGTTGTGGCGCACCACCGTGCCCTCGGCGTCCGTGACCCAGACGCCCTCGGCCATGCTGTCCAGCACGGCGGTGAGCGTGCGTGTCTCCTGGCTGAGCTCGGTGTTGCGCGCGGACAGCCGCGAGTGCAGCGAGTCGATGGCGCCCTCCAGGCTCGCTACTTCTTCCAGCCGGTCCGGGTCCGGCGTGGGGCCGTTGCCGCCCTCGGCGCGGCCGCGGGTGCTGCGCTCCAACCGGTCCAACTGGCGCTGCAGCGCGCCGCGGCTGAGCCCCAGCGCCATGAGCGAGCCGGCCAGGGTGATGAGCGCCATGGCCATCGCGCCGCTCGGCGTCCCGAGCGAGGCCACGAGCAGGCCCACCAGCGTGGCGGGTAGGAGCAGGGGCAACAGCGTGTAGCGCAGGGGCATGGCGCGGGCTCGTCGGCTACGGAGGGCTGAGCTTGTAGCCCACGCCGCGCACCGTCTCGATGATGTCACCGGCGGGGCCGAGCTTCTCGCGCAGCCGCTTGATGTGCGTGTCCACGGTGCGGGTGTGGATTTCGGCCTGGATGCCCCAGACGTCGGACAGGAGCACCTCGCGCGTCTGCACGCGGTCGCTGCGCTCCAAGAGCGTGCGCAGCAGGCGGAACTCCAGCGCGGTGAGGATGACCTCCTCGTTCTTCACACGCACCTGGTGGCGGGACGTGTCCAGGAGGATGTCGCCCGCGGCGAGCACCTGCGCGGGCCCCTCGTCGGCGTCGCCCCGGCGCAGCACCGCCTTGACGCGCAGGAGCAGCTCGCGCACGGAGAAGGGCTTCACCACGTAGTCGTCCGCGCCGAGCTCCAGGCCCTGCACGCGGTCGGACTCCTGGCCCTTGGCGCTGACGATGATGACGGACGTCTTTCGCAGCTCCGGGTCCTGCTTGAGCATCCGCAGCACCTCGCCGCCCGCGATGTCCGGCAGCATCAGGTCCAGCAGCAGCAGGTCCGGGGGATTGGCGCGCGCGCGGGCCAGGCCCCCGGCGCCGGTGTTGGCGGACTCGGTCTCGAAGCCGGCGGCCCGCAGGTTGTACTCGACGAGGCCGGCGAGGTCCTGCTCGTCCTCGATGATCAGGATACGCGTCATGGCGTCCTCTTAAGACAGTGGGCGGCGCGGCGCCCGGAGCGTGGGCGCACGGCTGCTCAGGGGGCGATGCTCGGGTCGCAGGTCTGCTCGGTCAGCATCAGCGGCGCGGCCAGCACCGGCGCGTTGTTCCCGGAGTTGACCACCTGCAGGTAGTTGCAGGAGCTGCCCAGGAAGCGCGAGGGCGAGCCCACGGCGATGGCCTCGATGACGAGCGCGTAGTCGCGCCCCACCGGCACATCCACCTCGAGCGCCTGGCTGCCGCCGTTCTGCAGCGCGGCCATGTCCACGGTGAAGCGCAGCGCGCGGCCCTCGTTGCCGCGCGAGTCCTCCAACACCACGAGGTCCTCGCGCTTCACCTGCGTGTTGAGGCAGGTGCGCTGCAGCTCGGTGCAACTGCGGCCCGAGCCGTTCTTGAGCACGCTCACCTGCAGCGCGTGGACCTCGTTGGCCACCGCGCGCGACATCGTCACGTCCAGCGGGAAGCGGCCGGCGTGGGAGGAGGGGGCATCACCACACGCGCCCAGCAGGGCGGCGAGCGGCAGGACGTTCAAGAGGCGCAGGCTCATGGCTGGGAGGGGTCCACGCGGATGGTGATGGGGACGCGGCCGCGGTCTTCGGACGAGGTGAGGGCGACGACGCCCGCGGTGCCGCCGATGGCCACCGCGCCCACGGCCACCCAGAGCCAGGGGCTCTTGTACCAGGGGCGACCCTCGGAGGCCTCGGCGGCCGTGGCGGTGGACTTCTCGGGGGCGACCTGGAAGAGCAGCGGCTGGAACGAGTCACCGCGTCCGGCGAGCCGGCGCTGCGCCGCGTCCACCACCTCGAAATAGTACTCCACCTCGTAGGGCTCGGGCTCCACGGGCACGTCGTAGGCGGGGACGACGGCGCGGAAGCGCTCCTTCTCGCCGCGGTCCTTCACGAAGTCGACGGAGTTGTAGGCCTGGCCTCCGGCGCGTCGGTAGAACAGCCGCGCGCGGGCGCCGAGCGCCAGCTCCTGGATGGTGGCCTCCACGACGATGGGCTCTCCGCCGCGTGGATCCGGAATCGGGTCCACGTCCAGGGTGACGGGGCGCACGCGCCGGCTGCGGATGTCCTCTTTGATTCGCGCGTAGAGCGAGCGCAGCTTGGGCGGCGCCGTGCGGGGCAGCTCGTAGTCGGGACGGGCCTGGAGCAGCTTCTCGTAGGCCTCGCGCGCCTGGTGCTCGTCGCCCAGGTAGAGCGCCGTGAGGCCGAGCAGGCGGTAGAGCTCCACCAGCTGGTCGTCCGTCACATCGGGCGCATCCAGTCCTTCCTGGAGCGTGCGCCGGGCTTCTTCGAATTCGCCGTCGTCAATCTGCTCGCGCGCGCGGTCGATTTGAGGGCTGGTGGGACCGAGCTGTGCGAGGACGGGCGCGGGGAAGAGCGGACGGGCCAACCCGGGGGGCGCCAGAAGGCCCACGACGAGAAAGAGCGCCCCCACCCGCGACGGCGAATCATGCCTGTGCATCAAACCGACCCTAGCAAAGCGTTGTCTGGAGGATCCACGAAGGCCATTCCACCGGTGGTGACGGCGGCGTGACA
This sequence comes from Myxococcus guangdongensis, assembly GCF_024198255.1. Classification (NCBI taxonomy): domain Bacteria; kingdom Pseudomonadati; phylum Myxococcota; class Myxococcia; order Myxococcales; family Myxococcaceae; genus Myxococcus; species Myxococcus guangdongensis. The sequence continues at coordinate 76,929 of NZ_JAJVKW010000001.1, read as the reverse complement.
TCTTCGCGGTGCTGTGGAACCCGGGCGTGTTGACGCTGGAGGGTCCGCCTTCTATGTTGCCCGCCCCATTTTGACCGGGAAGTCGCGTAAATGCTCGTAAAGGTTGAACAAATTCATGAGTCCGGGCTGAAGCTGGACGAGCCCATCGCGCAGGAGCTGCTGAGCGCCGCGCTGGACGGCGAGTCGTCTGGCGAGGAGACCGGCTTCCGAGTGACGCAGGCCTCCCAGCTCAAGGCGTTGCTGCGCAAGGTGAGCGGCGGCGTGCTGCTGGAGGGGAAGTTCACCGCCCAGCTGACGGCCCCCTGCAAACGCTGCCTGAAGGACGTGGAGCTGTCCCTGCCCGTGTCCTTCACCCTGAACCTGGTGCCGGAGTCGCTGGCCCGCGGCGACGACTTCAAGGACGACGACGAGAAGTCCATGGAGAAGAAGGAGCGGCAGCAGGGCGAGACGGGCGGCTCGTTCGAGCTGGATGACGCCGACCAGGAGCTCTTCGACGGCAAGCGCATCGAGCTGGACCCCATCCTCCGGGAGCAGTTCCTGCTGGCGCTGCCGATGAACCTCGTCTGCAAGGACGACTGCAAGGGCCTGTGTGGCCAGTGCGGCATCAACCTCAACGAGGCGACGTGCCAGTGTGAGACGAAGCCCGTGGACCCCCGGCTCGCGAAGCTCAAGGACATCAAGCTCAACAACTGAAGTCCGGGGGAGGTGCTCATGGCCCCGTGCGGTCGGCGGGGTCGTGAAAAGAGCAAGGGCCGCGACCTCCGGATTCGGGAGGCGCGGCCCTTCGCACTGAGGCGACGCTCCCGGAAGGGAGCGTCAGTGAGGCAGACTCAGGCCTCGGCCTGGGGCAGCAGCTCGCGGCCCTTGTACTGGCCACAGGACGTGCAGGCGCGGTGAGGCATCACCGGCTCCTTGCAGTTCGGGCACTTGGTCACCTGCACCGCGGTGCGCAGGTTGTTGTTCGCCGCACGACGGCGGTCACGACGCATCTTGGAAGTACGCTTCTTGGGGACGCCCACGGCTCACCTCTGTCTCACGCGCTGTGCCGGGGTCCCCGGCTCCCTGCGCAACATGTCGGTCCAAAGCCGGGCTGGAAGCAGTCGCGATCAACTCGCGTACTCCCTGTCCGGCTTGAAAGGCGGCGGACCCTAGCGGCTCACAAGGTCCGAGTCAATGAGCGTGTATGGCTTGGATCCATCATCCAGACCTCGGCGCTCGAAGGCCACCCGCAGGGCCAGATATCCCATGGGGCGCGTCGGGACAACGCCTGTGACGCCCAGCCCATTCTGGCCCCCGCGTGGATCATCCCGGCCCCAGTCCGGAGGCGTGGCGCGGGGATCCATGCCGCCCGCCGGGCTGACCCCACCCCAGGTACGGGGCACCGATGCGGAGCGTCTCCCAGCCCTTCGCCCACCTGCTCCCACCCCACGTGGCGAGGCCAGCGATTCGTTGCCCCCCTGGGAGGTTCCTGGTCTCCTGCGCGCCGTCTCGCGCCCGGAAGGTGCGGGCCGGGTGGGACATGACACGCGCACAGACGAGGGGACGGCAGGGATGAGGCTGGTCCTGGACGCGATGGGGGGCGACCATGCCCCGGCCGCTCCGGTGGAGGGCGGCGTGCTCTTCGCCCGCGCCCACCCCGAGCACCAGGTCGTCCTGGTGGGGGACACCGCGAGGGTGACGCCCCACCTGGGCCGCGGGCTGCCCCCGCCGAACCTCCGGGTGCACCACGCCTCGGAGGTGGTGGAGATGGACGACCACGCCTCCACGGCCTTCCGCCGCAAGCGCGACTCGTCCCTGCGCGTGGGCTTCGAGCTGGTGCGCGACGGCCACGCGGACGCGCTCGTGTCCGCGGGCAACTCCGGCGCGGTGATGGCGGGGGGCCTCATGACGCTGGGCCGGCTGCGGGGCGTGGAGCGTCCCGCCCTGGCCGCGCTCTTCCCCGCGCTCAAGGGCGGCGGGCGCTGCCTGCTGCTCGACGCGGGCGCCAACGTGGACTGCAAGCCCTCGCACCTGGCCCAGTTCGCCGTGCTGGGCGAGGCCTACGTGCGCCTGCGAATGGGCGTGGCGCGCCCCCGGGTGGCGGTGCTCTCCAACGGAGAGGAGGCCTCCAAGGGCACCCCCCTGACGCGCGAGGCGAGCGACCTCTTGCGCCAGTCGGACCTGGACTTCGCTGGCTACGTCGAGGGCAAGGACCTGTTCTCCGGCGACGTGCAGGTGGTGGTGACGGACGGCTTCACCGGGAATGTCGTCCTCAAGACATCCGAGGGCGTGGGCATGGGCGTCATCGGACTGTTGCGTCAGGCCATCGAGAAGCGGGGCGGCTTGTCCGAGAAGCTGGGCGCGATGCTGCTCCAGCCCGCCCTGGCCGGCCTGCGCAAGATGGTGGATTACGCCGAGTATGGCGGGGCGCCCCTCCTGGGCCTGCACGGGGTGGGCATCGTGGCGCATGGTCGCTCGTCCCCGCGCGCCATCCACAACGCGCTGGTCGCCGCGCTGGCCACCGCCCAGGCCGGACTGCAGGAGGAGTTGACGCGTTGCATCGCCCGCGCCGCGTCCTGGCTGCCTGCCCACCCGAGGGGAAAAAAGGGGACAGAGCAATCGGTTTCCGATTAGAGAGCGGACGCCTGGGCATTGGGCTGCGACGAGTCTCCTCGAGGTGACGTCAGGACCGGCTGGAGACAGGACGCGCCCCGCGACCCGCGAGGTCGGGTGAGTGATTCCCGGCCAAAGGCCGTGGCCCGGGGGATGTCGGCGCGAAGGCGCCCGATGTCACAGGACGGATTTGGACGTATCAGGAGGCAGAGACCGCACATGGCGAAGGTCGCATTCGTGTTTCCCGGGCAGGGCAGCCAGGCCGTCGGGATGGGCAAGGACCTCTTCGAGAAGTTCCCCGAGGCCCGCGCCATCTTCGAGGCCGCGGACGACGCGCTCGGAGAGTCGCTCTCCAAGCTCTGCTTCGAGGGACCAGAAGACGCGCTGAAGCTCACGGCCAACACCCAGCCGGCCATCCTGACGGTGTCGGTGGCGGCGCACGCGGTGTTCTCCCGGCGCGGCCCCCAGGCGGCCTTCGTGGCCGGCCACTCGCTGGGCGAGTACTCCGCGCTGGTCGCCGTGGGCGCCATGTCGCTGGGCGACGCGGCCCGGGCCGTGCGCGCGCGCGGCGGCTTCATGCAGGAGGCGGTGCCCGCGGGCGTGGGCGCCATGGCGGCGGTGCTGGGGCTGGAGCCGGCCAAGGTGAAGGCGGCGTGTGACGCGGCGGCGGAAGGCCAGGTGGTGTCGCCGGCCAACTACAACTCGCCCGAGCAGACGGTGATTGCCGGCGACGTGGCGGCGGTGGAGCGCGCGGGCGTCAAGTGCAAGGAGGCCGGCGCCAAGCGGGTGATGCCGCTGCCGGTGTCCGCGCCCTTCCACTGCGCGCTGATGGAGCCGGTGAAGCCCCGGCTCGCGGCGGTGCTGGGCGGCGTGAAGCTGTCGGCGCCGTCGGTGCCGGTGGTGACGAACGTGGAGGCGCGGCCCAACCAGGACGCCTCCCGCGTGGTGCCGCTGCTGCTCGAGCAGGTGAGCGCGCCGGTGCGCTGGATTGAATGCGTGGAGGCGCTCAAGGCCGAGGGCGTCACGCGCGTGGTGGAGCTGGGGCCGGGCAAGGTGCTGTGCGGCCTGGTCAAGCGCATCACCAAGGACATCGAAACCTTCAACGTCGAGGACGCCGCGAGCCTGGAGAAGGTGCTCGCGGCGCTGGGGTGAGCGCATGAGCTTCAAGGACAAGGTGGTGTTGGTGACGGGTGGCTCGCGCGGCATTGGCCGGGCGTGCGCGGTGGCGTTCGCGAAGGCGGGCGCCTCCACGGTCATCATCAGCTACGCGGGCAACGAGGCCGCGGCCCAGGAGACGGTGGGTCTGCTCACCGCCGCCGGCGCCAAGGCGGAGTCGCTGCGCTTCGATGTGTCGGACACCGCCGCGTGCGCGGCCGCCATCGAGGGCATCGTCAAGAGCCACGGCCGGCTGGACGTGCTCGTCAACAACGCGGGCATGGCCGTGGACGGCCTGGTCATGCGGGTGAAGGACGACGACTGGGACAAGCAGATCGACGCCAACCTGCGCGGCCCCTTCGCCCTCATCCGGGCCGCCAGCCGGCCCATGATGAAGCAGCGCTCGGGTGCCATCGTGAACGTCACCTCCGTCGTGGGCGACATGGGCAACCCCGGCCAGTCGGCCTACTCGGCGGCCAAGGCGGGCCTCGTGGGCCTGACGAAGACGGTGGCCAAGGAGCTTTCCAGCCGGGGCATCCGGGTCAACGCCGTATCCCCCGGGTTCATCAGCACGGACATGACGGCCCATCTGAACGACGAGCTGCGCCAGAAGATGGTGGAGGGCATCCCGCTGGGGAGGCTGGGCAACCCGGAGGAGGTGGCCCAGGCCGTCCTCTTCCTCTCGGGTGACGCTTCCTCCTACATCACCGGCGAGGTCCTCAAGGTCAACGGCGGCATGTACATGTAACCCAAGGTTGGATTGCCAGCGGGCGTGGGATATACCGCGCCGGCTTTCGACAGGGCTCGGGAAGCCTTCCGGGCCTACATCTGGTTCCTGGAGGGTTCAGCATTATGTCGACGTCACCTATTGAGGCCAAGGTCAAGAACATCATCGCCGACCAGCTCGGCGTGGGAGAGGACGAGATCAAGCCCGAGTCGTCCTTCATCGAGGACCTTGGCGCCGACAGCCTCGACATCGTGGAGCTCGTGATGGCGATGGAGGAGGAGTTCGAGGTCGAAATCCCCGACGAGGAGGCCGAGAACATCAAGACCGTTGGCGACGCCATCAAGTACGTCACCGACCACAAGAAGTAGACAGCACACTGTGTGCCGGGGGGCGGGGTGACGCCGCGTTGAAGCGCGGCGTCCCCGGCGTCTCAGGCGCCACCGGAGAGGACCGTGTCACACCGTCGAGTCGTCATCACCGGTACCGGGCTCATCTCGGCACTGGGCACAGGAACCGAGAAGAACTGGCAGGCGCTGCTTGCTGGCACTTCAGGCATTTCCCTCGTCACCCGCTTCGACCCCAAGAAGATCGACACGCGAATCGCCGGCGAGGTGAGGGACTTCGAGCCGGAGAAGTTCATCGACAGGCGCGAGGTGCGCCGCATGGACCTCTACGCGCAGTACGCCATGGCCGCCGCGGCGATGGCGGTGGAGGAGTCTGGGCTGCCGGTGGGCCCGGACGTGCCGCACGGCTATGTGCCGGAGCGGGTGGGCGTCATCGTGGGCTCGGGCATCGGCGGCATCTCCTCCTTGGAGGAGCAGCACCGCAAGGGCCTGGAGAAGGGGTTCGACCGGCTGTCGCCCTTCTTCATCATCCAGATGATCGTCAACATGGCGCCGGGCCTCATCTCCATGCGCTACAACTGCAAGGGGCCCAACTGGGCTCCGGTGTCCGCCTGCGCCACCAGCGCCCACGCCATCGGCGAGGCCTGGAAGTCCATCAAGCTGGGCGAGACGGACGCGGCCATCGCCGGAGGCGCCGAGGCGGCCATCACCCCGTTGGGGCTGGGCGGCTTCTCGGTGATGAAGGCGCTGTCCACGCGCAATGACGACCCGACGGCGGCCAGCCGCCCGTTCGACAAGGACCGGGACGGGTTCGTCATGGGCGAGGGCGCGGGCATGCTGGTGCTCGAGGAGATGGAGGCCGCCAAGAAGCGCGGCGCCAAGATCCTCGCGGAGCTGGTGGGCTACGGCGCCAACTCGGACGCGTACCACGTGACGCAGCCGGCGCCGGAAGGCGAGGGCGCGGCGCGCTGCATGCGGCTGGCGCTCCAGTCGGCGGGGATGAACCCCGAGGACGTGGGCTACATCAACGCGCACGGCACCTCCACGCCCTTCAACGACGCGAACGAGACCAAGGCCATCAAGGCGGTGTTCGGCGACCACGCCCGCAAGGTGGCGGTGTCGTCGACCAAGTCCATGACGGGCCACATGCTCGGCGCGGCGGGCGGCTATGAGGGCGTGGTGAGCGCGCTGGCCTTGTCGCGCAACATCCTGCCTCCCACCATCAACCAGACGACGCCCGACCCCGAGTGCGACCTGGACTACGTGCCCAACCAGGCGCGCGAGCTCCGGGTGGACGCGGTGATGAGCAACTCGTTCGGTTTCGGCGGCACCAACGCGGTGCTGCTGTTCAAGCGCTTCCAGTAACGGGAGCGAGGAGACCCGCGTGAAAGTCATTCTCGCTTCGGACCACGCGGGCCTGGAGCTCCGCCAGGAATTGGTGGCGGCGCTCCAGGAGAAGAAGGTGGCCCACGAGGACGTGGGTCCCTTCGCCCGGGACTCGGTGGACTACCCGGACTTCGCCGCGCGCGTGGCGAAGGCGGTGACGTCCGGCGAGGCCACATTGGGCGTGCTGGTGTGTGGCACCGGCATCGGCATGAGCATCGTCGCCAACAAGCACAAGGGCGTGCGAGCGGCCCTGTGCACCACGGAGTTCGAGGCCCGGATGGCGCGGGCCCACAATGACGCCAACGTGCTGTGCCTGGGCCAGCGCGTGGTGGGGGCCGGCGTGGGCCGGGCCATCCTGGAGGCGTTCCTCGGCACGGCGTTCGAGGGCGGTCGCCACGAGCGCCGCGTCCAGAAGATTCGCGAGGCCGAGTCCCAGGGCTAGCGGCCTTCGCAGTACCCGTCGTCGTGAGGAGATCAGCCATGGAGAACACCCGCACTCTGGCCGAGGTGGACCCCGAGATTGCCCAGGCCGTGTGTCATGAGACCGAGCGCCAGGAGCAAGGCCTGGAGCTGATCGCCTCGGAGAACTTCGTCAGCCCCGCGGTGATGGAGGCGGTGGGCTCGGTGCTCACCAACAAGTACGCGGAGGGCTACCCCGGCAAGCGCTACTACGGCGGCTGCGAAGTGGTGGACGTGGTGGAGAACCTCGCCATCGACCGCGCGAAGCAGCTGTTCGGCGCGGACTTCGTCAACGTGCAGGCGCACTCGGGCAGCCAGGCGAACATGGGCGCGTACATGGCGCTCATGAAGCCCGGTGACACCATGCTGTCGCTGGACCTGAACTCCGGCGGCCACCTCACCCACGGCGCCACGTTCAACTTCTCCGGCAAGCTCTACAAGGTCGTCCACTACGGCCTGACGCGCGAGACGGAGACCATCGACTTCGCCCAGGTGCGGCAGCTGGCCCTGGAGCACAAGCCGAAGGTCATCGTCGTGGGCGCCAGCGCCTACCCGCGCACGCTCGACTTCGCGAAGTTCCGCGAGATCGCCGACGAGGCGGGCGCCTCCATGATGGTGGACATGGCGCACATCGCGGGCCTGGTCGCCGCCGGCGTGCACCCCTCGCCCGTGCCCTTCGCGGACATCGTCACCACCACCACGCACAAGACGCTGCGCGGTCCGCGCGGTGGCCTGGTGATGGGCAAGGAGCCGTACGCGAAGTCCATCAACAGCCAGATCTTCCCCGGCATCCAGGGCGGCCCGCTGATGCACGTCATCGCCGGCAAGGCCGTGGCCCTGCGCGAGGCGCTGACGCCGGAGTACAAGGCGTACCAGAAGCAGATCGTCGCCAACGCGAGCGCGCTGGCGGAGGCGCTCAAGTCCGCGGGCCTGCGGCTGACGTCCGGCGGCACCGACAACCACCTGATGCTGGTGGACCTGCGGCCCAAGAACCTGACGGGCAAGGTGGCCGAGGCGGTGCTCGACAAGGCGGGCATCACCGTGAACAAGAACATGATTCCGTTCGACCCGGAGAAGCCGATGGTGACCTCCGGCGTCCGGGTGGGCACGCCCGCCATCACCACGCGCGGCATGCGCGAGGCCCAGATGGCCACGGTGGGCAAGCTCATCGGCGCCGCGCTGGACGCGGCCCAGGATGACGCCGGGCTCGCGCGCATCCGCGGGCAGGTGAAGGAGCTGGCCCAGAGCTTCCCGCTGTACGCCTCGCGTCTGAAGTAGCTCGCCGCTCGTTCGCCGACAGGAGATTCTCTCCCGCCTCCATGCGCTGCCCGTTCTGCCAGGATGCCGAAAACAAGGTCATCGACTCGAGAGAGTCACACGAGGGCTCCGTCATCCGGCGGCGCCGCGAGTGTCTGGCCTGCAAGCGCCGCTTCACGACGTACGAGCGGGTGGAGGAGCTCTACCCGCTCATCGTGAAGAAGGACGGCCGGCGGGAGGCGTTCGACCGCGAGAAGATCGTCAGCGGCCTGAAGAAGGCCTGCGAGAAGCGCCCCGTCTCCGCCGACAAGCTGGAGGAGACCGTGGTGGCCATCGAGCGGCTCTTGCAGGGCATGGGAGAGAAGGAGATCAACTCGTCCGTCATCGGCGAGGAGGTCATGCGCCGGCTGCAGCAGATGGACGAGGTGGCCTACGTGCGCTTCGCCTCCGTGTACCGCAGCTTCCGCGACATCTCCGAGTTCCTGCATGAGCTGAAGGACCTGCTCGAGGACCAGGAGCGCGAGCGCAAGTCGAAGCCGCCGCTCCTCCCGGGCCAGGGGAGTTGAAGGAGAACGGATGAGGCTGCTCACGCGGGCAAAGCTCGAAGCCACGAGGGCGCCCCGGGCGAAGCGGGCGGCGGACTTCGACCGCGCGGTGGCCGAGTTCTTCATGCGCATCGCCCTGGAGGAGGCCGCCAAGGGCCTGGGCCGCACCAGCCCCAACCCCGTGGTGGGCGCGGTGCTGGTCAAGGGCGGCCGAATCATCGCGCGCGGCTACCACAAGAAGGCGGGCACGGCGCACGCGGAGGTGGTGGCGCTGGAGGCCGCGGGCGCCAAGGCGCGGGGCGCGGACCTCTACTCCACGCTGGAGCCGTGCGACCACTATGGCCGCACGCCGCCGTGCAGCCTGGCCATCATCGAGGCGGGCGTGCGCCGCGTCTTCTGCGGCTCGGCGGACCCCAACCCCAAGGTGAGCGGCAAGGGCGTGGCGCGCATGCGCCGCGCGGGCGTGAAGGTCGTCACCGGCGTGCTCCAGGCGGAGGCGGACAAGCTCAACCGGCCCTTCTTCAAGCAGCTGCGCACGGGCCTGCCCTGGGTGACGCTGAAGGCCGCGGCCACGCTGGACGGCAAGCTGGCCACGGCCACGGGGGACTCGCGCTGGGTGACGGGCGAGAAGGCGCGCGAGTGGGTGCACCGGCTGCGCGACTCCGTGGACGTCATCCTGGTGGGCGCCAACACCGTGCGCCACGACGACCCCAAGCTCACCACGCGGCTGCCCGGTGGCCAGGGCAAGGACGCGCTGCGCGTGGTGGTGGACAGCCGGCTGCGCCTGTCGCCGCGCTACACCGTCTTCAACCAGAAGAGCTCCGCGCGCACCATCATCGCGACGCTGGAGGACCCCGAGGGCCGCAAGGCCCGGCGCTTCCTCGCCCAGGGCGTGGAGGTGTGGCAGGTGCGCCCCAAGGCGGACCGGGTGGACCTGAAGGCGCTCTTGCGCAAGCTGGCCCGCTCCGGCCACAACCACGTGCTCGTGGAGGGCGGCTCGGAGATGTACGGCTCCTTCCTGCGCGAGAAGCTGGCGGACGAGCTGGCGCTGTTCCTGGCGCCCAAGCTGCTCGGTCGCGAGGGCATGTCGTGGGCCGGTGACTTGGGCGTGAAGGAGATGGCCCAGGCGCTCGCGGTGAAGGACCTCACCTTCGAGCAGCACGGCCCGGACATCCTGCTCCAGGCGCTGCTCTAGGCACTTCAGGCGCCCATGAGCGGGGCCATGGTGTCGGTGAATGACGGACACATCGGCGCGCCGGACGGGGGCGACCCGGAGGGCCGTTCGTTATAAGCCTGGGCATCATGTTCACCGGGCTCATTCAGGACATCGGCAGGGTGGAGCGCGTCATTCCGGGTGGGATGACGGACTTGTGGATTCGCACGGCGCTGGGGGCCTCGGGCTTCGCGCTGGGTGAGTCGATCGCCGTGGATGGCGCGTGCCTCACGGTGGTGGAGCTGGCGGGGGACACCTTCCGGGTGCAGGTGGCGCCCGAGTCCCTCAGGCGCACCACGCTGGACGGGGTGCGGCCCGGGGACAGGGTCAACCTGGAGCGGGCGCTGGCGCTGGGGGACCGGCTGGGCGGGCACCTGGTCTCCGGGCACGTGGACCAGGTCAGCTCGGTGCTGGAGACCTACCCGGAAGGCGGCTCGTGGGTGATGGTGTTCGGCCTGCCCGAGTCCCTGGCGCCGTACTTCATCGAGAAGGGCTCGGTGGCCATCGACGGCATCAGTCTGACGGTCAACAGCGTGGGCGCGGACCGCTTCGGGGTGCAGCTGATTCCGGAGACGCAGGAGCGCACCACCTTGCGGGCCAAGGCGGTGGGGGCCCGGGTCAACCTGGAGGCGGACCCGATTGGGAAGTACGTGGCCCGGCTGTTCTCGCTCCAGCGCGGGCAGGTGGGCGGCGGGGGTGGGGTGACGGAGGCGGCCGTCCGGGCGGCGGGCTTCGGCACGCCGTAGCAGGCGACGGCGGGGGCGCGGGTGGTGTAGGAAGCCCCGCATGCCTCGCTACATCGAAGGTGACTTCCTCCCCCCCAAGGGCCGCTTCGCCATCTGCGTCGCCCGCTTCAATGGCTTCATCACCGAGGAGCTGGCCAAGGGCGCCGTGGACACGCTGGTGCGCCACGGCGTGGCCGACGCGGACGTGGACGTGTACCGCTGCCCCGGCACGTACGAGCTGCCCGGGCTGGTGCGCCGCGTGACGGAGTCGCGTCAGTACGTGGGCGTCATCGCCCTGGGCGCCGTCATCCGTGGCGGCACGCCCCACTTCGACTACGTGGCCGGCGAGTGCGCCAAGGGCATCGGCGCGGTGGCCTTCAACGCGGCGGCGGCCAACCCCGCGACGTCGGTGACGTTCGGCGTGCTGACCACCGACACGGTGGAGCAGGCCATCGACCGGGCGGGCGTGAAGGCGGGCAACAAGGGCGCCGAGGCCACGCTGGCCTGCATCGAGATGGTGAACCTGTATGCGCGCATCCCCGCGCTCGACGCGAGGAAGGGCTAGTCCATGGGCGCGCGCAGAACGGGACGTGAGCGGGCGTTGCAGGCGCTCTACCAGTTGGAGATGACGCCGGGGACGTCGGTGTACGAGGCGCTGGAGTCGGCGTGGACCGCCTCCGCCGAGGCCGAGGAGCCGAAGCGGGACCCCGACGCGGTGAAGTTCGCCCGCGAGCTGGTGGACGGCGTGCAGGGCCACCGCGCGGAGATTGACCGGCTCATCGAGTCGCACAGCCACAACTGGCGGCTGGACCGCATGTCCCGCATCGACCGCAACGTGCTGCGCGTGGGCATCTTCGAGCTGAAGTACCGTCCGGACATCCCCCGCAAGGTCACCATCAACGAGGCGGTGGAGCTGGGGAAGAACTTCGGGACGGAGGAGTCCAGCGCCTTCGTCAACGGCCTGTTGGACCGGGTGGCGGTGGCGCTCAAGAAGGACTGAAGTCCCGAGCCGAGGAGCAACCGCGGTGAGCCAGACGACGACGCACGACATCGGGATGGAGGGGCTGGACTCGCTGACGGGCGTGGACGCCCTGTGCCTGTTCGTGGCCGAGGATGATCGCCCGTTGCCGGCCACCGCGGGCTACGTGGACTGGCGGCTGTGCGGTGTGTTGTCGCGGGTGCTCAAGGGCGGCTTCTTCTCCGGCGTGAAGGACGACTGGCTCCTGTTGCCCGCGGACGGGAAGCTGGAGGTGCCGCGCATCTTCGTCGTGGGCCTGGGGGCCCGGAAGGCGCTGGACGCCCAGGGGCTCCACGAGGCGCTGGCCGAGGCGGGCAAGGTGCTCAGCCGGGCCAAGGTGGCGTCGGTGGCGCTGGAAATCCCCGGCGGCGGTTCGCTGGACGACGCGGCGCGGGCGGAGGCCTTCCAGAAGGGCTTCCTGCCCGCGTTCAAGGGCGGACGGGTGGCCCTTCTGACGGACAAGGGGCTCGTCCGGCTCCTACCAGGCAGGAAGGGCTGAAGCTCGGCGACCGGGCAGGCCTTCTGTTAGCATCGGGAGACCGTCCGGGGCGTGCACGCATGCGTGTCAAGGTGTTGATTGTCGAGGACTCCAAGGCGTCGCGCGAATACATCGCGTCGACGGTGGAGGCGGTGGATGGCATCGAGGCCGTCGTGACGTCCAGCGGCTTCGAGGCGCTGAAGCTGCTGCCGCGTCACCGCTTCGACCTCATCATCACCGACATCAACATGCCCGACATCAACGGGCTGGAGCTCATCAACTTCGTCAAGAAGAACCCCAACTACCGCGACGTGCCGCTCTTCATCATCACCACGGAGGGGCGGGAGCAGGACCGCGAGCGGGGCATGGCGTTGGGGGCGGCGGAGTACCTGGTCAAACCGTTCCAGCCCGGCAGTCTCGAGGGGCTCTTGCGCCGGTACCTGAAGCTGCCGTGAGTCCTCCGAGCAAGGCCCTGGCCGAGTTCGTGGCCGAGGCGACCGAGATTCTCGAGGCGCTCGGCAAGGACCTGCTGGTGCTGGACGAGCGGCGCGGCCACGAGGCGGACCCGGAGCGGGTCAATGGCATCTTCCGCGCGGCGCACTCGCTCAAGGGCCTGGCGGGGCTGTTCGGCCAGGAGCGCATCTCCCGGCTGGCGCATGGGACGGAGGACCTGCTCGACCGGCTCCGGCTGGGCAAGCTGCTGCTGGACGACGCGGTGCTCGACACGCTGATTGAGGCGCTGGATGCGTTCCAGGCGCTGTTGGCGGAGACGGCGCGGGGTTCGGAGACGGAGGGGCTGAGCCGGCGCGTGGAGGGCATGGCGGAGCGGTTGATCCGCCTGGGCGAGGCGCCCATCGCGCTGGATGAGGACCCGCTGGAGCGGCTGGAGCTGGAAGCGCAGGTGCGCTCGGTCTTCACCGAGTACGAGGAGCATCGGCTCCGAGAGAACGTGCGGCGGGGCGTGGCGCTGTGGCGCGTGCGCGCGGCGTTCGACCTGTCGGACTTCGACAAGGGGCTGGCGGACCTGAACACGCGCCTCAAGCCGCTGGGCGAGGTCATCAGCACGCTGCCGTCCGCGCGGCCGGGTGGGGCGCATGGCATCGCGTTCGATCTCATCTTCGGCACGCACGTGTCGGTGATGGAGCTGGAGTCCGGGCTGAGTGGGACGCCCGCGGAGCTCGCGCCCCTCAACGTGCGGCCCGTGGGAGTGCCCGCGACGGCCCACTCGGCGGAGGTGCTGGCCCGGGTGGTGGAGACTCCCGCCATCGTCGTGGAGCCACCGGGTACGCGTCCCGAGGTCTCCACGGTCGCGCCGCCCACGACGAAGCGCGGCGGGAAGAAGCGCGGCGCGAAGGGGACGGCGGAGGGGCGACAGCCGTCGCTGCCGCTCACGGAACAAGGGCCTGGAGTGGCGCCGGGTGGCGCCGGGCGTGAGGACGTGGGCACGTCCCCGATGGGGCAGGGTGGGGGGAATTCCTCGGCGCAGGTGCCGGGCATGCACCCGATGGAGCATGGCGCCGAAGGCGTGAATCCCTCAGGGCAGATACCGGGCACGTTCCCCCTGGGGCCTGGCGCTGGTGGCGCTGCCTCCGCGCACCTGTCGGGGGCATCGACGATGGGCCCTGGTGCCGGAGGCGTGAATCCCTCGTCGGCGCCTCCGACGGGGGCGATTCCCCCGGGCCTCATTCCTCCCTCGGACCCGGGACTCCCGGCTGGGACACGCGGCCCCGGCGCACCCTCCGCAGGCTGGAGCGCGACCGTCGCGAACTCGGGCGTGTTCCCCTCGGGTCTGCGCTCCTCCCCGGTCATGGGCCCGGGTGGCGTGGCGTTGCCCCAGGGTGGCTCGGGCTCCACCGGGCCGTCGCTCGTGACGTACCTCCAGGGCCCGGGAGGCCGCGCCCCCGTTCGTGCCGTGTCGACCTCCGCCGAGGCCCCTGCCTCGACACCTCCGCCCACCGTGGCCGCCGCGGCGCCGGAGCCGTCGCTGCGCTCGTTGACGCAGACGGTGCGCGTCGACATCGGCAAGCTGGATGGCCTCATCAACATGGTGGGCGAGCTCCTGCTCATCAAGGCCAACCTCCAGCGGCTCGCCGAGTCCGCGCGGCAGGATGGCGTCGTGCCGCTGTCGAAGCTCTTCGGTCAGGAGCTGGCGCGCGAGACCCGCGGCCTGGAGCGCAAGCTGGAGGCCCTCCAGGAGGGACTGCTCGAGGCGCGCATGGTCCCCGTGGGCCAGGTGTTCGACAAGCTGGCCCGACTGGTGCGTCGCATCACCCGCGAGGCGGGCAAGGAGATCGACTTCGTCATCGGCGGCGGCGAGGTGGAGCTCGACAAGCTCATCGTCGAGGAGCTGAGCGACCCGCTCATGCACCTCATCCGCAACGCCATCGACCACGGCGTGGAGTCTCCGGACGCACGACTGGCCGCGGGCAAGTCCCGCCGCGCGGTGGTGGCGCTGCGCGCGGTGCAGAAGGGCAACCACGTCGTCATCGAGGTGAGCGACGACGGCGCGGGCATCGACGAATTGCGCGTGCGCGAGGTGGCGCTGACGCGCGGCCTCATCACCTTCGCGCAGGCCGAGGAGATGGGCCGCCGCGAGCTGCTCAACCTCATCTTCCTCCCAGGCTTCTCCACCGCTCGCAGCGTGTCCGAGCTGTCCGGCCGCGGCGTGGGCCTGGACGTGGTGAAGAACAACCTGGGCAACCTCTCCGGCATCATCGACGTGTGGAGCGAGCGCGGGAAGGGCACCGCCTTCCACCTGACGCTGCCCGTCACGCTGGCCATCATCCGCGCGCTGGTCGTGGGCGTGAGTGCTCGCACGTACGCGGTTCCCCTCAACAGCGTGCTCGAAATCCTCTCCGTGCAGCCCCGCGAGATTCGCACCGTGGAGCGGCGCGAGGTGCTGGACCTGCGCGGACAGACGCTCCCCTTCGTGCGCCTGTCGCGCCTGTTCGGTCTCCCCGAACGGCCGGTGAGCCGCTACTTCGTGGTGGTGGTGGGACTCGCGCAGGAGCGGCTGGGCATCGCCGTGGACGAGCTGCACGGGCAGCAGGACATCGTCACCAAGCCCCTGGGCGGCCGGCTCCAATCCGTCCGGGGCATTTCCGGCGCCACGGACCTGGGAAACCGGACTCCCGTGTTGGTGCTGGATGTCGGCGCGCTGCTGGAAGACGGGCTGGCCATGGAGCGAAGGCGGGCCTGACGCCAGGCGCGGCCGGCTGCTATCCTCGCGAGCCGTGTCCAGGTTCGCCGCACTGCTCGACGACTTCTTCTTCCGTCCGGACGAGGACGTCAGCGGGCTGCAGGACTTCGCCGCCGGCAGCGACGGCGTGGCCTCCGTCACGCCCGAGGAGGTCCCCGAGGAGTACCTCGCCTTCCGTCTGGAGGGAGAGTCCTACGCGGTGCCCATCCGCGCGGTGCGCGAAATCTCCAAGGTGCCGCCGCTGACGGAGATACCCCGGGCGGAGCCCCAACTGCTCGGCGTGTTGAACCTTCGCGGAGAGCTGTTGCCCGCGTACGACATCAAGGTGCGCCTGGGGCTCGCGGAGCGAGCGCCCCTGGTCGCCGGTCCCGACGCGCCCGTGCCTCCGCGCGACGCGCGCATCCTCGTGCTGCGCACGCAGACGGGGCCCGCGGGTGTCTGGGTGGACAGCGTCAGCGGCGTGGTGAAGCTCAAGCCCTCCATGTTGGAGCCGCCACCGTCGAGCCTCCGCCTCGGAGACCGCGACTGCGTGGTGGCCATCGGCCGACGCGGCCCCTCGCTGTTCATCCTCCTGGACCCGGAACAGGCGCTGGCGTCATGAAGGACTCCGTCAACCTGCTGTCGCACCATCCTTCCGGCGTGCACGAGGCGCCCGCGGGACCCCCGGACACCCCGGTGCAGCTGTGCGCCTTCTTCGTGGGCGAGGACGAATACGCGCTCGACATCCAGCGTGTGGAAGAAGTGCTCCCGCTCCAGCGCGTGACGCCCATCCCCCACGCGCCCTCGTTCGTCGAGGGCGTGGTGCACCTGCGCGGCGTCATCCTGCCGGTGGTGGACCTGCGCAAGCGGTTGCAGGGGCAGCCCTCGGTGGAGTCGCGCAAGGCGAGGCTTCTGGTCTGCAGGTTGGGCGCGCGGCGGGTGGCGGTGAAGGTGGAGCGCGTGGCGGAGGTGCTGCGCGCGCGCCGGGGTGATATCAAGCCCGCGCCCGCGTTGACGGTGGCGGGGCGCTCGCCCTTCGTCGTGGGCGTGTGCGGTCCACCGGACCGGTTGCGACTGTTGCTGGACTTGAAGGCGCTGCTGCGCGCGGAGTTGGAGCGCGAGGCGATTCGTCCGGCGCGATGAACCATGAAGGGAAGGGCCATGCCTCGCAGTGATTTGGACAACCACCGCCGCATCCTCGGCATCAGCTTCCTGGTGGTGAATGGACTGACGGTGTTGGTGGGCATCGGAGCGATGCTCTTCTTCACCGTGATGGGGCTGGGCATCATCAGTGACAACGCGTCGGCCAAGGACCGCGCCGACTTCTGGTGGTTCGGCGGCGGCGTGAGTGTCTGCATCCTGGTGTACTGCCTGCCGGGGCTCGTCACGGGCATCGGCCTGCTGAAGCGGCGCACGTGGTCGCGGGTGCTGGCGTTGGTGCTGGGCATCCTGAACCTGGCGAACTTCCCGCTGGGCACCTGCCTGGGCATCTACGCCATCTGGTTCTACGCGCAGGAAGGGTCCGACCGGGTCTTCGAATGAGCCACCTGCCCATCTTCCCCGCGGAGGAGGAGCGCTACCGCGCGCTCCAGGAGTTGGATCCGCGAGCAGAGGGCATCCTCGACGTGCTCGTCACCGGCCTGCACGACGAGAGCTGGCGCGTGCGGCACGCGGCGGCGACGGGGCTTCAGCGGCTGACGCCTCCCGAGCACGTGGCCTCACGACTCGTCTCGGTGCTGGGCGAGCGCGGCGAGACGGGCGCGCGCAACGCCGCGGCGGAGGCCCTCGCGGGCCTGGGTCCGGCCGCGCTCGCGCCGCTGGTGAAGCTGCTGGGCCACCTGGACCCGGACCAGCGCAAGTTCGCCGCGGACATCCTCGGACAGTTGGGACTCGGCGCCGCGGAGCTTCCGCTCGTGCAGGCACTGGAGGACCCGGACCTGAACGTGCGCGTGGCCGTGGCGGAGGCGCTGGGGCGCGTGGGCGGGGAGCACGCGGCGCGCGCGTTGTCGCGGCTGCTCGGTGACGCGGAGCCGCTGCTGCGCCTGTCCGCGCTGGAGGGCCTGGCGCTCCTGCGTCGTCCTCCGCCGCTGCCCGTGGTGGTGGCGCTGCTGGATGACGCGAGGCTGCGGCGCAGCGCCTTCCGGGTGCTGGGCCTCATCCCCCAGGTGGCCGCCACGGAGCGGCTGTGTCAGGGCCTGTCGTCGGACGCCCGCTCGATTCGCGAGGCGGCCCTGGCGGCGCTCGGCACGCAGGCCTCGCTGGTGGAGCCGTCGCGTCGCAGTGAGCTGGAGGCCGTCATCCTCGCGGCGCTCCGGCGACTGCCGGACGCGGTGACGCGGCTGGAGCAGGCGCTGGAAGCGGAGGACGTGGCGGTGCGCTCCGGCGCGCTGCTCGCGGTGGCGGCGATGGGCGAGGCCTCGCTCGCGGTGCGGGTGGCGGAGGTGGCCCGCGAGGACCGGCTGCTGCGGGACGTGCTGGGCACGCTGGGGCGGCTGGGCTCGGAAGGAGGGCGGCTGCTGCTCGCGGCGATGGCGGACCTTTCCGCGCCGGCGAGGGCCGCCGCGGCCGAGGCGCTGGTGGACCTGGTGGACCCCGGCTCCGTCACGCCGCTGTGCGCGCTGTTGGAGTGGGCGGAGGATGATTTGCGCGGGGTGGTGGTGCGGGCGTTGGGGCGGACCCGCGCCCCGGAGGCGGCCAGCCCGCTGGTGGACCTGCTGCGGGATCCGGTGACGGCGGGCGCGGCGACGCGGGCGTTGGGCGTGCTCGCGGGGAGCTGCCGCGCGGCGGTGCTGTCGGCGCTGGAGGATGCGGTGGCGCGTCGGGCCACCCCCGTGGCGGTGACGGCGCTGGGCCGCGTGGGAGGCGCGCCCGCGCTGCCGTCGCTGCGTGCGCTCGCGCGGGATGTCGACCCGCGCTGGCGAGCGGCGGCGGTGGAAGTGGCCGGAGAGGTGGATGGCCGGGTCGGTCGGGAGCTGGCTCGCGTGGCGCTCGCGGACGAGGCCTCGCCCGTGCGGGCGGCGGGAGCTCGCGCGATGGGACGGTTGGGAGGCACGGAGGCGGGCGCGCTGCTGCGCTCCGCGCTCCAGGACGAGGACGCCTCCGTGAGGCGGGCCGCGGTGGAGGCGGTGGGGGAGAGCGGCGCGGTGGACCGCGTGCCGGAGCTGGAGCGACTGGTGCGCCATCCGGACGGCGCGCTGGCGGTGGCCGCGGTGCGGGCGCTGTCGAGGCTGGGTCGGGTGGAGGCGAAGGTGCTGCGGGAAGCGTCGGGGCATCCCGACGAGGAGGTGGTGAAGGCGGTGTTGTCCGCGGGTGCAGTGTCGCGGGAGGGTGTGACTCTGGCGGTATCCTTGCTGGAGCATCCCCACTGGGATGTGCGCGCCGCGGCGGCGCGAGTGCTGGGGGACTCGGGAGGGCCGGAGTGTCTGGAGCCGGCCCGGCGGGTGCTGGAGACGGAGCCGGACGCGCTGGCTCGACAGGCACTGGCGGACGCGGTGGGGCGCTTGTCGCGGCGCTGAGCGGGGGGACTCGGGGTGGCTCGCTTCGACGACAGTCGGCCGGAGATGACCGCGGAGGAGTTCCGGCTCCTGCGCGACCACGTGTACGCGCACTGCGGCATCCTCGTGCACGAGGACATGAAGTTCGTGATGGAGCGGCGGCTGTGGCCCCGGCTGGAGACGCTCGGCGTCCCGGACTTCAGCGCCTACCACCGCTACCTGCGCTACGACGCCAACCGGCACGCGGAGCTGGAGGCCGCCGTCGAGTCGCTCACCACGCACGAGACGTACTTCTTCCGCGAGCCCTCGCAGCTCAAGGCCTTCCGGGAGGAGCTGCTGCCCGTGCTCGAGAAGCGCAACGCGCGCACGAAGCGGCTGCGGCTGTGGTCCGCGGGGTGCTCCTCCGGCGAGGAGGCGTACACGCTGGCGATGGTCCTCAGGGACGAGCCCCGCTTCGAGGGCTGGGACGTGGAGGTGTACGGCTCGGACATCTCGCGGCGGGTGCTGACGATGGCGCGGCGCGCGGAGTACGGCCCGTCCGCGCTGCGCGCCACGTCCGCGGACCTGCTGGAGCGCTTCTTCGTCCCCGCGGGCAACACCAAGGTGCGCGTGCGAGACGATGTCCGCGCCATGGTGTCCTTCGGCCACCACAACCTGCTGGACGAGGCCGGCAGTCAGCTGGTGATGAAGATGGACGCGGTGTTCTGCCGCAACGTGATGATCTACTTCGACCAGTCCGCGCGCAGGAAGGTGCTGCGCATCCTCCGCGACAGGCTGGTGCCCGGGGGCTACCTGCTGTTGGGGCACTCGGAGAACCTGCTCAACCTGGGCGCGGACTTCGAGCTGGTGCACCTGCGCGGAGACCTGGTGTACCGCAGGCCCGAGCTGCCGGGGCTGGTGGGCGGTGAGGTCCGATGAGCGAGCGGGGCACGGTCTCGGTGCTCGTCATCGACGACTCCGCGCACAACCGGCACACGCTCACCACGCTGCTGGAGTCCGCGCCGGACGTGCGCGTGCTGGACCGCGCGGCCGACGGCGAGGAGGGCCTCAAGAAGGTCCTGGAGCTCAAGCCGGACGTGGTGACGCTGGATTTGGAGATGCCCAAGCTGGGCGGCTACACGTTCCTGCGGCTGCTCATGCGCACGGCGCCCACGCCCGTCATCGTCATCTCCAGCTACGCGCATCGCTCGGATGTCTTCAAGGCGCTGGAGCTGGGCGCCTTCGACTTCATCGCCAAGCCCGCGCGCGGCACGCCCGAGGAGCTGGAAGGGCTGCGCGTGGAGCTGCTCGACAAGGTGCGCGCGGCCCTGCACGTGCGGCCGGGACAGCGCCATGCGTCGCCCGGGGCGCGCGCGCTGGCGGTGGCTGGCGAGCTGCCCCTGGTGGTGGCCATCGGCGCGTCCACGGGAGGCCCTCCGGCGGTGCAGCGCGTGCTGGAGGGGCTGGCCGCGGAGCCGACGCCCTGCGTGCTGGTGAGCCAGCACATGCCCGCGCAGTTCACCCGGGCCTTCGCGGACCGGTTGGACCGGATTGGCCCCTTCATCGTGACGGAGGCGAGCGAGGGGGACGTGGTGCAGCCCGGCCACGTGTACATCGCGCCCGGGGGGCGGCACCTGGTGGTGGTGGACCGGGGCACGCGTCTGGAGTTGCACACGCCCCCGCCGACGCCCGTGGACAAGTACGCGCCGAGCGTGGACCGGCTCTTCACCAGCGTGGCGCAGGTGCTGGGCTCGCGCGCGCTGGCGGTGGTGCTGACGGGCATGGGGGCGGACGGGGCGCAGGGGGCGCGCGAGGTGCAGCGCGCGGGGGGCGAGGTCTGGGCGGAGTCGGAGGAGACCGCGGTCGTGTACGGCATGCCGGGCGAGGCGGTGGCGACCGGGGCGGTGAAGCGGGTGCTGCGACTGGGGGAAATCGGACCCGCGCTCGCCTCGCTGGCCCGCCGCCGACGGTGAGATGGCCGGGCGGGGCGACGGGGTCGGGTGTTAGTGTGCGCGGGCCATGACGCAGCAGATTCGAGCCCTCGTCGTCGACGACTCGCAGGCGATGCGACGCAGCATCATGTACGCGTTGCAGCGCATCAGCGGGATGGTCTGCACCGAGGCGCAGGATGGCGCCGAGGGGCTCAAGAAGTTGACCCAGGGCCGCTTCGACCTGGTGCTCACGGACATCAACATGCCGTTGATGGACGGGCTGAAGCTCATCCACCACATCCGTCAGGCCACGGACCATCGCGGCGTGCCCATCGTCGTCATCACGACGGAAGGCGCGGCGGCGGACCGGGAGCGGGCGTTGGCGCTGGGGGCCAGTGCGTACCTGGTCAAGCCCGTGCAGGCCAAGGTGGTGATGGACACCGTCAAGGATTTGCTGAAGCTGGCCTGAGCCGAGGGGCGTGCGAATGGACTTCGTCCTGCGGGTGGCGGGCCTGGAGAAGCGCTACGGCGCGGTGACGGCGGTGCAGGGCCTGCACTTCAACGTGGCGCCCGGCGAGGTGCTGGGCCTGGTGGGGCCCAACGGCGCGGGGAAGACGTCCACGCTGCGCTGTCTGGCCGGCATCCTCCCGCCCTCGGCGGGCAAGGTCATCGTGGCGGGCTATGACCTGGGCAAGGACGCGGTGGAGGCCAAGCGCGAGCTGGCCTTCCTGCCCGACGAGCCGCGCTTCTTCGACTACCTCACGGTGTGGGAGCACCTGAACTTCACCGCGCGGCTCTACGGCGTGGAGGACTGGGAGGCGCGGGGTCGCGCGCTGCTGGAGGAGATGGAGCTGACGGGTAAGGAGAAGGCGCTGCCCGGAGAGCTGTCGCGCGGCATGAAGCAGAAGCTGTCCATCGCGTGCGGCTTCCTGCACTCGCCCCGGCTCATCCTGCTCGACGAGCCGCTCACGGGCCTGGACCCCATCGGCATCCGGCGCATGAAGGACTCGCTGCGGCGGCGCGCGGAGGAGGGCGCGGCGCTGGTGTTGTCCTCGCACCTGTTGCCGCTGGTGGAGGAGCTGTGTCACCGGCTGCTGGTGATTGCCGGAGGGCGGGCCATGGCGCTCGGCAGCCTGGAGGAGATTCGCGCGCGGCTGAGTGGACCGGACGCGGGCAGCGCGTCGCTCGAGGACCTCTTCGTGCGCATCACCAGCGGCGCGGGGACGGAGATGTCCGGGCCGTGAGCTTCCCGGGCGCGGTGCTCTTCCTCTGGCTTGCGTCCACGCGCAACCGCCTCCGACTCCAGGTGCTGCGGCTGCGCAAGCCCCGCTACCTCGTGGGCGCGGCGGTGGGCCTGTTCTACATCTACTCGCTCTTCCTGCGCCGGCTGGACTTCACGGGGCCGGTGGGCGCGGTGCCTCCGGGCGTGAGGCTGTTCGCGGAGCTGTCGCTGGTGGGCTCGGTGCTCGTCACGCTGTTCTCCGCGTGGGCGCTGGGGCCGGACCGGCCCTCGCTGACCTTCACGGAGACGGAGGTGGTGCAGCTGTTCCCCGCGCCCGTCACCCGGCGCTCGCTGTTGCACTACAAGCTGGCCCGAGGGGCGATGGGCGCGGCGATGGGCGCGCTGTTCGCCACGCTGTTCGTCGGCCGCGTGGTGAGCCCCGAGCCCGCGCTCTTCTTCACCGGGGCCTTCCTGTCGCTCGGCACGCTGTACCTGCACGGCATCGCGGCGTCCTTCATGCGCACGCGCTGGGCGGCCCGGGGACGGCGAGGGCAGGTGGAGCGCTGGGTGGGCGTGGGGTTGGTGCTCGCCGCGGTGGTGATGGGGGTGTTCGCCACGCTGGAGACGCACCCGTTCCCCAGGACCGTGGGGACGCCGGGGGCGTTGCGGCACTGGGTGGAGGCGGTGATGGCCTCACCAGGGCTGAGCGCGGTGCTGTGGCCCGGCAGGCTCCTGGTGGCGCCCTCGCTGGCGCGCGACACGTCGGCCTTCTGGAGCGCGCTGCCGCCCGTGCTGGTGTTGGCCGTGGCGCACTACGTCTGGGTGCGACTGGCGGAGGTGCCCTTCGAGGAGACGGCGGTGACGCAGGCGGAGGCGCGCGTGCGCGAGCAGTCCCAGCGGCTCGCCGGGGTGCTCGTGCGCAAGGGCGGGCTGGGGGCTCGCAAGGCGCCCTTCACGCTGTCGGCGCGGGGGCGCCCCGAGGTGGCGCTCATCTGGAAGAACCTCATCACCCGCAAGCGGATGGCGGGCGGGGTGTGGACGGTGATGGCGCCGCTGCTGCTCGCCGCCGTCATCGTGTCGGTGATGGGCGAGTCGAACGTGTTCACCGACACGCGCCGCGTGGTGGGGCCCATGGCCACGCTGCTGGCGGTGATGATGACGGTGGTGGGGCCGAGCGCGTTCCGCATGGACCTGCGCATGGACCTGCCGAAGCTGGACCTGCTGCGCGCCTTGCCGCTCTCGGGCTGGCAGGTGGTGGGCGCGGAGCTGGCGGCGTCGGCGCTGGTGGTGGGCGGCCTGCAACTGGGGCTGCTCGCGGTGGGCCTCGTCTGTGGCCCGGGCGCCGAGGACGACTGGCTCACGACGTACTGGTGGCCCGGTGGATTGGCGTTGGCGCCGCTGTTGCCCTCGGTGGCGCTGGCGGGGCTGTTCGTCCAGAACGGGGCGGTGGTGCTGTTCCCCGCGTGGGTGCCCGCGGACCGGATGGGCAGCGCGCGCGGCATCGAGGCCTTGGGCCAGCGCCTGCTGACGCTGGTGGGCTCGCTCGTGGTGTCCCTGCTGGGGCTGGTGCCCGCGGCGCTGGTGGGCTCGCTGGTGGCCTTCGTGGCCTGGAGCTCGCTGGACCTCTGGGCGCTGCCGCTGGCGGGGCTGTCGGCGGCGGCCGTGCTGCTGACGGAGGTGGGGCTGGGCGTGCTCTGGCTGGGCCGCGCTTTCGAACACCTGGACGTCTCCGAGGACCGCCCGGAGTAGGCCCGAGCGTCGGCTCCTGGACTCGCGCCCGGAAAGGGTTGCGAGCGGCGGGCCCAGGCGCGCAGGTAGTCGCGGACCGAACTGACGGGAGCGCGACATGAAGGTGGGATTCGTGGGACTGGGCAACATGGGGCTGCCCATGGCGAAGAGCCTGCTCGGCGCCGGACATGCGCTGACGGTGTGGAACCGCTCGCCGGCGCGAGGCGAGCCGCTGGTGAAGCAGGGCGCGCGCATGGCGGCGACGCCCGCGGACGCGGCCCGGGGCGCGGACGTGGTGTTCAGCATGCTCGCGGACGACGTGGCGGCGGAGGCCGTGTCCGTGGGCCCCCAGGGCATCCTCGAGGGCCTGGGCAAGGGCGCGGTGCACGTCTCCTCCAGCACCATCTCCGTGGCGCTCTCCCAGCGCCTGACAGACGCGCACGCCAGCGCGGGGCAGGGCTATGTGGCCGCGCCCGTGTTCGGCCGTCCCGAGGCCGCCGAGGCGAAGCAATTGTGGGTGGTGGCCGCGGGCGCGCAGGTGGACGTGGAGCGCGTCAAGCCGCTGCTCCAGTCGCTGGGCCGGGGGCTCACCGTGCTGGGTGAGCGCGCCTCCATGGCCAACGTGGTGAAGCTGTCGGGCAACTTCCTCATCGCGTCGATGATGGAGGCGCTCGCGGAGGCGTTCGCCTTCACGCGCAAGTCCGGCGTCGAACCCCGGCAGTTCCTGGAGGTGTTCCAGTCCGTCTTCGCAGGCTCTCCCATCTTCGCCAACTACGCCCGCGCCATCGCGGAGGAGCGCTACTCCCCGGCGGGCTTCGCCCTGCGGCTGGGGCTCAAGGACGTGGGGCTGGTGCTGGAGGCGGCGCGCGCGGCGGAGGTGCCCATGCCGCTGGCCAGTCTCGTGAAGGACCAGTACCTGGGCGGCGTGGCCCAGGGACATGGGGACCTGGACTGGTCCGCGCTGGGCGCGCTCGTCGCGGAGCGCGCGGGGCTGGGCAAGCCTCCTCGTTGAAATGAAACGCCCCGGGCGAGCGACGAGGCGCGCACCCGGGGCGGGGGACGACAGGGGGCTCCAGGCGTTGGCGCTGGAGCCCCGCAGGACGGCTACTGCCGTCCGTTGACCTCGGCGACGGGGATGGGGAAGAACGAGTGCGGCGGGACGTTGGGGTCCAGGTTGCGCGGCAGCTCGTCCAGCTTCCCGTAGCGGCGCATGTCGATCCACCGGTGGCCGCCCTCGAACATCAGCGAGTAGCGCTTCTGCTTGAGCAGCTCGTCCAGGGCGTTCTCCGCGGTGATGTCCGCGCGCGCCGGCAGGCGGCCGGAGCGGGTGCGGATGTAGTTGATGTCATCCACGGCGGGGCCAATCTGGCCCAGGCCGAGGTTGGCCTCGGCGCGCAGGAGGATGAGCTCCTCGTTGCGGATGATGGGCACCGACGCGTCCGCGGACGTGTACAGCGTGAAGCGCAGGTCCGTCGTCAGCTTGCCGTCCGCCGCGCTGACAGGGGCGTCGAGCTTGGTCGTCTTGCGCGTCACGCGGTCATCCACCGGACCCCCCGCGCCCACGGTCTCCGCGTCCGTCGCGATGGACGGGTGGGCGAACACGGTGGTGGCCAGCAGGCCGTTGTCCGCGTCGCCGGAGGCCGCGCGGAAGACGTGGTAGACGCCGATGTTGAGCGAGGCGAGCGCCGCCGCCTTCGCGCCGTCCTCGGCTGGGGCGTTGGAGGCGATGAAGGACTGGCTCAGCGCGGTGAGCGCGTCCTCGTTGCGGCCCATGTACACGGCCACGCGCGCGCGGACGGCGCGGTTGAACGTGCGGAACGTCGCCGGCGTGTCGAAGCCGTTGAAGCCCGTGCTCAGCCGGAACGAGAAGCTGGCCCCGGCGTTGTCCAGGTGGCCCGCGGCCGTGTCGAGCAGCCCGGCGATGTGGGCGAACACCTCGGCCTTGCCCACGATGGGGGCCAGGTCCGCGCCCAGCGGGCGGTCCACGTCGATGGGGGCGCCGTTGGTGTCACGCGTGTTGATGACCACCAGGAAGTCGAGCGCCTGCATCGTCTTCGCGAAGCCGCGCACGCCCTCCTTCTGCGCGTCCGACAGGCCCGCCACCTTCTCCAGCGCCGCCAGCAGCGTGTTGGCGTTGCGGATGTTGGCGTAGGGCCCGGTCCAGTAGTTGCCACCGAAGGCGGCGGCGCCCGGGTCCAGGATGGGGCCGAGCATCTCGTCGATGGCGCGCGGGTCCGCGGGGTCGAACACGTACGCCTCGCGGCCGATGACGCCCAGTTGCGCGACGTAGCCGTTCGGCGCCGACACGCCCGCGCGGTGACCCAGGAGCAGGCCCGTGGACGCGCTGTTGATGCCGGAGACGGTGGGGTTGTCGCGGAAGGCGTCCAGGCTGGGGTTGTTGAGGTCGCCGATGTCCAGGCTGCCGCAGCCGCCCAGGCCCACCGCCGCGCACAACGCCAAGAGGGTCTTCTTCGTCTGGTACTTGTTCATGGCTTAGAACCCGACGTCGAGCGACGTCCAGAAGCTGCGGCTGGGAGGGAACGGGGCGACGTCGATGTTGCGCGCGATGGCCTGGTTGCCGAAGTTGCTCACCTCGGGGTCCAGACCCGAGTAACCGGTGAAGGTCAGGAGGTTGCGGCCGCTGATGCTCAGTCGCGCGTTCTGCAGCTTCGGGATGGACGACACCCAGCTCTTGGGCAGGTTGTAGCTGACCGTCACCTCGCGCAGCTTCAGGAACGTCGCGTCCTCGATGTAGATGGTCGCGTTGCCGCGGCGGTTCGCCACGCGCTCGCGGCCCGCCGTCTCGAAGTCCACGGTGGTGCCCGCGCTGTCATACAGGTAGCGCGTCAGGTTGATGATGTCGCTGCCCTGCTGCCAGTGCCACAGGAAGGACAGCGTCACGTCCGCGTAGCGCAGCGTGTTGGCGAAGCCCATGGTGAAGGTGGGCTCCGTGTCGCCAATCTTGCGGACGATGGGGTTGCCGTTCGCGTCGCGACCCACGTTGCCGACAATCTGGGTGGCGGACGCGCCCTCCTCGATGAAGAACGAGCCCAGCGAGTTGCCGAAGCCGCCCGCCTGGAAGCCGGCCACCGGCAGGTTGGTCACCTTGCTGCGGTTGAGCGCGAAGGTCGCGGAGCTGGTCCACTCGAAGGGGCCACTCAGCGGCGTCACCTGCACCATGGCCTCGACGCCGCGGTTGCGCAGCGAGCCACCGTTGACGAACTGGGTGGTGAAGCCCGTGGAGGTGGGCAGCGCGCGGCGCAGCAGCATGTCGCTGATGCCACGCTGGTACACGGACAGCTCCAGCGTCAGGTCACCGCCGAACAGCAGCGCGTCGACACCGGCCTCGACTTCACGCTGGCGCTCCGGACGGATGTTCGGGTCGCCCGCCACGCCCGTGCCGATGAGGCCCGGGGTGCCCTGCACGTTGTTCAGCGCGCTCATGCCGCTGAACTTCATGCCGTACTGGGGCAGGTTGCCCGTCTCGCCGTAGGCCGCGCGGACCTTCAGCTCGTTGATGAACGCGGGCGTCGTGGGGATGCGGTACGCGGCCGCCAGCTTGGGGAAGAAGAAGAGCTTGTTGGGGTTGCCGTTGACGCTGGACTGCTCGCCGCGGATGGCGCCCACCAGGGTCAGCCGCTCCTCGAGCAGGAGCACTTCCTCCTGCAGGTAGTAGCCGCGGTCCCGCACGTGGTTGGCGTCGTCGCGGACGCCAATCACCGTGCCGTTGTCCACGCCGGGCTGGCCGGCGTTGAGGTTCTCGCTGATGACGTAGGTGGAGTCGATGCGGCGCTCCTCGAGCTGCACACCGACGGACGTGGTGGCGCTGAGGAACTTGGAGGCCGGCTTGTAGCTGTGCACCAGGTTGAGGCCGCCGTTGAGGTTGCGCACCTGGCTGGTGCCGAACAGCGACGTGCCCGGGAAGGTGTCGTCCGCCGGCTCGAAGTTGAGCTCGGGCGGGAACAGCAGGCGGTTCTCCTGCTGGAAGCGGTCCACGCCCGCGTTGGCCAGCACGCGCAGGTGGTGCTCGTCGGTCTTCATCAGGTGGAGGGTGGCGTCACCGGACCCGATGAAGCGCCACACGTCCTCGTCGTTCTTCACCAGCGCCGCCGTCTGCAGCGGGTTGGCGCCGTTCTGCAGGAACGGGTTGACCGGGTACACGCCGGCCGCGTCCGGGTCCATGTTCAGGAACTCGGGCACGTTGGGCAGCACCATGTAGTTGGTGATGGTCTGGTTGTCGTTGTTCGTCAGACCGCGCTGCCCCAGCGTGTGGATGAGGTTGGTGGCGACGTTCACCTCCACCACTTCGCCAATCGTCTGACCCAGGTTGAGGCGGAACGACTCCTTCTCGTACCCGGTGTTCTTGATGATGCCCTCGTCGTTGCGGAGCATCGCGGACGCGAAGTAGCGCGTGTTGCCGCTGGCGCCGCTCACGCTGGCGAGCGTCTCCGTGGACAAATCACGCCGGCCGCTCAGCTTGGCCTCGTGGTCATACCGGCTGCCGGTCCAGTAGTCGGCGGCCGCCGGGCCGAAGGCCTCCACGGCCTCCTCCACCGTCTCGAAGCGGCGGGTGCCCAGCTTGTTGGCCAGCGTGTACATGCCCACGCGCTGGGTGAGCTCCACCTTGGGCTCACCGGCGCGGCCGCGCTTGGTGTTGATGATGACGACGCCGTTGGCGGCCTTGGAGCCGTAGATGGCGGCGGCGGACGCGCCCTTGAGGACCTCGATGCTCTCGATGTCGTTGGGGTTGATGTCCGCGATGCGGTTGACCTGGTTGTCCTGGGTGGGGTTCGGGTTGGAGCCGCCCACCGAGTCGGTCACCACGTACACGCCCGAGGCGATGGCCACGTCGCTGACGAGCACGCCGTCGATGACGTAGAGCGGCGCGGTGGAGCCGTTGATGGTGGACACGCCGCGCAGGCGCATCTGGATGCCGCCGCCCGGGGCGCCGGAGTTCTGCTGGATGTTGGCGCCGGCGATCTTGCCCTGCAGGGCCTGGTCCACCGTCTGCGCGGGCGCGCGGTTCATCTCCTCCGCGCTGACCGAGGCCACCGAGTTGGCCAGGTGCTTGCGCGCGAGCTCCGAGGCGCGGCCCACGACGACCATCTCCTCGGAGAAGACGTTGTCGAGCGCCACGTTCACGCTGGTCTGCCCGGCGCCGACGCGCACCTCACGCTCGCCGTAGTCCTGGCTGGAGAACAGCAGCGTGGTGGCGCCCGGCGGGACGTTGGGCAGCGAGAACGTGCCGTCCAGCTCCGTCTCCACGCCCTGGGTGGTGCCCTTGATGATGACGCGCACCAGGGGCAGGCCCTCGTTCGTCAGCCGGTCCGCGACGCGGCCCTTCACCGTGCGGCCCAAGGAGGGCGCGGGCGCCGCGGCGGGCGGGGGGGAGGTCGGAGTCGTGGCGGCCGGGTCCTGCGCGGGAGCGGGTGCCGGGGTCGCCGGAGCCTGCGCCGCGGGAGCCTGCGGCTCGGGAGCCGGAGGCGTGGCTTCCTGCGCCATGGTTTCCAACGAGAAGAGTGCGATCACGCACCCCGGAATCAACGCTCTCTTAAGCGTCATTCGGATCTTTCCTCGCAACGTGGGAGCGGCCCCCCCTGCAGGTGCCGTGGGCGCGAATCGTCGGTGGGTGAACTGAACCAAGTCAATGGTAAGACTTGTTTTTCAAGAATGTTGGCCAAATCCATCCAAACGGAAATATTCCGATCTCGTATCGAGGGCCGACTGACGCGAAGCGCGATGGACCGGCTCCACGAGGGACACGGGAGGGCCTGCCCGAGGGGAGATGTCGTGGATCTCCGCCAGGTCGACGTGGTGGGAGGGGTGGTGGCGTAACCGGACCGGGCCCCCGCACGTCGGGGCTGTAGCGGGTTGTGTTGGCGCGGTGCATCCGTGCCTGCGGCCGCCCGGTTCCACCGCGCGCGCCGGGCACAGAACGGCGGCGCCGGGGGTTCTATCGGGTCAGCCGGAGAAAACGGGCTCCGTCGGCCAGGAGTGGCCGGCGAGATTGGTTGCCCCCAGGGCCGGCCCTCCCATAAGAGGCGCAGCGGATATGGCGATGAACGAGCGTTACGAGCCGCAGGCGATTGAAGGTAAGTGGCAGGCCCGTTGGGACGAGGCCGGCATCTTCCGGGCGGGCGAGCGTCCGGGCGCACCGAAGAAGTACGTGCTCGAGATGCTGCCGTACCCCAGTGGCAAGATGCACATGGGGCACGTGCGCAACTACCTCATCGGGGATGTGTACGCGCGCTACTTCCTGATGCGCGGCTACGACGTGCTGCACCCCATGGGCTGGGACGCCTTCGGCCTGCCGGCGGAGAACGCGGCCATCAAGGACGGCGTGCACCCGGCCATCCGCACCCAGGAGAACATCGTCTCCTTCAAGGCGGAGATGAAGAGCCTGGGCTACAGCTACGACTGGTCCCGCGAGGTGAACACCAGCCAGCCGGAGTACTACCGCTGGAACCAGTGGTTCTTCATCAAGATGCTGGAGAAGGGGCTCGTCTATCGCCGCTTCAGCAAGGTGAACTGGTGTACCGGCTGCCACACCGTCATCGCCAACGAGCAGGTGAAGGACGGCGTGTGCGAGCGCTGCTCGTCGCCGGTGGTGGACCGCGAGATGCCCGAGTGGGCCTTCCGCATCACCGCCTTCTCGCAGGACCTGTTGGACGCGCTGGACACGCTCAAGGAGTGGCCGGACCGCATCACCTCCATGCAGCGCAACTGGATTGGCCGCTCGGATGGCGCGGAGGCGGACTTCCGCGTCCAGGGGCATGACGCCTCCATCCGCGTGTTCACCACGCGCGTGGACACCATCCATGGCTGCACCTACGTGGTGCTGGCGCCGGACCACAAGCTGGTGGCCCAGGTGACGACGCCCGAGCGCCGCGCGGACGTGGACGCCTTCGTGAAGAAGATGGCGGCCCAGTCCAAGACGGAGCGCACGGGCGAGGACACGGAGAAGGAGGGCGTCTTCACGGGCGCCCACGCCCTCAACCCCTTCACCGGCCAGCCGGTGCCCGTGTGGATCGCCAACTTCGTGTTGAGCGACTACGGCACCGGCGCGGTGATGAGCGTGCCCGCGCACGACGAGCGCGACTTCGCCTTCGCGCGCAAGTACAGCCTGCCCGTGAAGGTCGTCATCCAGCCGGCCACGGGCGACAAGCTGCCCGCGGGCGATGTGCTGGAGGCGGCCTACACCGAGTACGGCGTGCTGGTGGACTCGGGTGAGTACAGCGGGAAGACGTCCGAGGCGGCGCGTCAGGAGATGGCGCGCAAGCTGGAGTCGGAGGGCAAGGGCCGCGCGACGGTGACGTACCGCCAGAAGGACTGGGGCTTCAGCCGCCAGCGCTACTGGGGCACGCCCATCCCCATCGTCTACTGCGAGAAGTGCGACCCGGAGCGCCACGGCATCCCCGTGCCCGAGGCGCAGCTGCCCGTGAAGCTGCCGGAGATCGACGTGCAGGAGGTGCTCACCGGCAAGGGCGAGCCCCCGCTGGCCAAGGTCGCCTCGTGGGTGAACACCACGTGCCCCAAGTGCGGTGGCCCCGCCCGTCGTGAGGCGGAGACGATGGACACCTTCGTCGACTCCTGCTGGTACTTCGCGCGCTACCTGTCGCCGCACTACGACGCCGCGCCGTTCGACCCGAAGGAGGCCCAACGCTTCCTGCCCGTGGACATCTACGTGGGCGGGCCCGAGCACGCGGTGATGCACCTGTTGTACTTCCGGTTCTGGACCCGGGTGATGAAGCTGCTGGGCTTGAGCCCGGTGGACGAGCCCGTCAAGCGCCTGATTACCCAGGGCATCGTCAACGGCCCCGACAAGCGCAAGATGTCCAAGCGCTGGGGCAACGTCGTCGCGCCTGCCTCCATCATCGAGAAGTACGGCGCGGACACCGCGCGCGCGTACGTGGCGTTCGCCGGCCCGCCGGAGCGTGACTTCGACTGGTCCGACGCCCAGGTGGAGGGCGTGTTCCGCTTCCTGAAGCGCGTCTGGGTGCTGGCCTCCACGCACCAGGCGGCCGTCGCGGGCGCCACGCACGCGGGCCCCTTCGAGGGCAAGGCGCTGGAGATCCGCCGCGCGGCGCACAAGGGCCTGAAGCGGGTGGGGGAGGCCATCGAGCGGCTGTCCTTCAACACCGCCATCGCGGGCATCATGGAGTGCCTCAACGCGCTCTCCGACGCGGGCACGCCGGAGACGCCCGCGGAGAAGGCGGCCATGGCGGAGGCGGTGCGCCTGTTGTCGATGATGCTCACGCCCTTCGCGCCGCACATCGCGGACGAAATCGCGGAGGCCTACGGGAGCACGCAGCTCACCGTCTCGCAGTCGTGGCCCGAGTTCGACCCGGCCCTGGTGGTGGATGACGTCATCCCCTACGCGGTGCAGGTGAACGGCAAGCTGCGCGCGGAGATTCAGGTGGCGGCGGACGCGAGCGAGGCGGACGTGCGCGCGGCGGCGGAGGCGGACGAGCGGGTGAAGTCCGCCATCACCGGCAAGACGCTGCGCAAGTTCGTCTTCGTGCCCAAGCGGCTGGTGAACTTCGTCGTCGGCTGAGCGGGGAGTCGGGTGCCCACCGAGGTCCTCGTCATGTGCACCGCGTGCGGTCGGCCCCAGGCGGCGGGCGGCGCGCGGTGCATCGCGTGTGGCGCGCCCCTGCCGGACGCGCCGCTGCCGGCCCCACCGCCGGCGGACGTGCCACCGCCGAGTCCTCCCGGGCCGTTCCTGACGGCGGACCTGGGGGGAGGCCGCCAGCTCGTCGGCGAGGCGGGACGGCTGTCCTATCGCATGGCGGACGGGGTGGCCCCCCGGGTGGTGGAGCTGGTCCACCTGCGCGCGCTGACGCTCGAGTCACGGCCCTTCCTGGAGGCGCTGATGCTCTGCGGCTTCGGGGCGCTGGGGGCCGTGGCCTCGGTGCTCGTGCTCAAAGTCGTCGCCTTCGGATTGACGGCGCTGGGGGTGCTGCTGGCGGCCGTGTGCCGCGTGCACACGCTGGTGCTGGAGACGTCCCGTGGCGGCACGACGCGCTGGTCCCTGGGGCTCGCGCGGCGTGGCTCGGAGCGGGACGCGCGGCTGCTCCAGTCCTGGCGCACGCTGGCGGGCGCGCTGAAGGCGCGGGGCGTGGTGGTGACGGACGCGGACGGGCGCCCGGTGGACGGGCCTCCCGCTTGACGCAAGGGCCGGGGCGGGTAGGGTGCCGCCCCATGTCGCTCCGCTCGAAGCCCGCCTCACGGCGTCTCCACGTGGCCGTGTTGCTGTCGGGCTTGGGGATGGGGACGGCGCTGCTGTCCGGGTGTGGCTACCGCTTCACGCCGCGGGGCGAGGGACTGCCCGAAGGCGTGAAGTCCGTGTGCGCGCCCATCTTCACCAACGACACGCCAGAGCCCGCGCTGGAGACGCTCTTCACGCGCTACTTCCGCCAGGAGCTGACGCGCGTGGGGCGGCTGGGCAGCGGGGCGTCGTGCGACGCGAAGGTGGAGGGGGCGGTGCTGTCGCTGTGGAGCTCGCCCACGATTGTGGGGCGCTTCTTCCGCGTCGCCGCGACGGTGCGCCTGCGGCTGGTGCGGGAAGGACAGCCACCCCAGGAGACAGTCATCTCGGGGACCGAGGACTACCTGCCGGGGAGTGGAGACATCCTCGAGGCCGAGTCCAACCGTCAGGCGGCCCTGGACCGGCTGGCGCAGGTGCTCATGCGGGATGGGTTCGATCGGCTCGCAAGCACCTGGTGAGGAGGCGAGAAGCCTCCTCCCGGGGAGCCTGTTTCGAGGACTGAGTGGGGACTCGTCGAGGAGCCCCCGGGTGCATCAGGCCTGACGCGCGCTCTTGGCGGCGGCCTTGGCCAGGCGGGAGATGCGGCGCGCGGCGGTGCGCTTGTGGATGACGCCCTTGGTCGCGGCCTTGTTCAGCGCCTTGGAAGCCGACTTGAGCGCGTCCGTCTTCTTGGCGCCGTCCTTGGTGCCGATGGCCTCCCGGGCGGACTTCACGGCGCTCTTCACGTCCGTGCGGACGGAGACGTTGCGGGCGCGGCGCTTCTGGGACTGACGGTGACGCTTCTCTGCGGACTTGGTGTTGGCCAAGAGAAATCTCCAGCGAAAGGCAGGCTAAAAAGAGGGGCCGTCCTTACTGCGACGCCTCGCAGGCGTCAAGACGGGCGTGCGCGTTCGGACGGGTTTTCCGGGCTCCGGACGCGATCAGAGGGCTCTGGCGGAGGGAATCACCCAGCCTGGGGGGTGTATTCCCACACCAGCCCGGCGGGGTCCCGGAAGGTCAGCCGCCCGGCGCCCGATTCGAGGATGGCGCCCGGCGAGATCCGCTCGACCTGTTGGCGGATCATCTCCACCGCGTGCTCGGAGGGTGCCTCGAGGGTGAGGGTGGCCTCCGGAGGCGCTGTCTTCGCCCGCCGGAAGACGAGCCGGATGGATCCGCTCTCGTAGCGGGCCTCGTCCGCCGGGACGCGGGCCGGGATGATCCACCCGAGCGCGGCCGCGAGCGGCGTCCAGAAGGCGGCCTGCGCCTCCAGATCCACCACCCCCAGGCGCAGGGTGGAGAGGGGGGCGCGGGGCAGGGTGGTGGGGGGCGGGAGGGACTTCTCCTGGGCCTTGGCCGCCTGCCAGTGGCGCTCCATGTGCTCCAGGGTGGCGCCGCCGAAGGGGACCCCCTCGTCCCGGAGTGCCGCCTCGATGTGCTGGAAGCGTCGGGTGAAGCGCAGGCTGGCCAGGCGCAGCGCGTCCTCGGCGGGGGTCTTCACGAAGCGCGCGAGGTTCGCGAGCGAGAAGAGGACGTCCCCCAGCTCGTGCTCGATGGCGGCCTTGTCCCCGGAGGCGATGGCCTCGTCCAGCTCGTCCAGCTCCTCGGCCAGCTTGCCTCGCACGCCGGCCAGGTCCGGCCAGTCGAAGCCGATGCGGCTGGCCTTCTCGGTGAGCCGCTCGGCGCGCAGCAGGGCGGGCGCGGCCGTGGGCACCCCGTCCAGGACGGAGCCCTCGCTGCCGGTCTTCTTCTTGCGCTCCTCGGCCTTGAGCTTCGCCCAGTTGGCCAGCACCTGCTCGGAGCCGTCCACGCGCTGCTCGCCGAAGACGTGGGGGTGGCGGCGGGTGAGCTTGTCGCTGATGGCCCGGCTCACGTCGGCCATGGTGAACTCGCCCCGCTCCGCGGCGAGCTGGGCGTGGAAGACAATCTGGAAGAGCAGGTCTCCCAGCTCCTCGCACAGCGGGTGCCAGGGGCCGCCCTCGGTGACGCGGTCCATCTCGTCCAGGACCTCGAAGGCCTCCTCGAGGAGGTAGGGCCGCAGCGTGCCCAGGGTCTGCTCCCTGTCCCAGGGGCAGCCGTCCGGGGCCCGCAGCCGCCGCATGATGTCCACCAGACGTTCCAGCTCGGTCCCGGGGGTCCCCATGTCGTTCACGCCTCCCTCGCGCGGGGCCGTCCCGCGACATGCCGTCCCTGTAGCACGTGGCCCTGGCCCGCCGTCCTGGAAAGCCGGTCCTGACCGGGCAGGTGGCGTTGTCTTTCGTGGTTCGGCCCGGCTCGCCTATCATCCGAGCCCTGGATGATCCGCTTCCTGCTTCCCTCCCTCCTCCTCTCGGGCCTGCTGCTCCTGTCCCCTGCGTCGGCCCTCGCGCAGCTCGAGGCGCCCACGCGCCTCCAGGAGGTGGATCCAGGCCCGCTCGAGCCCGACCTCCAGGATGAGTCCTACGACGCGGCCGGACCCGAGGACGACACCCCCGTCGAGGACGGTGAACTCGACGTCGACGACGAGCAGGATCCGGCCTCCCGGCGCGCGGGCCGGGGCGAGAAGGCCAAGGCGCCCCCCGCGCGCACCGCCACGCCCACCCCTCCCGTCGTTGAGCCCACGCCGGCCCCCGTCATCGTCCCCCGGCCCGTGCTGAGCCCCGTCCTGACGCCTCGCGTGTCGGACGAGGAGGTGCTCGCGGTGTGGGACCGCTGGCGGCAAGCGCGCTCGACGAACGACGTCGCCACGGCGGAGAAGGCGCAACAGGAGCTGGTGACGCTCAAGCAGGAGCTGCTCGCCGCGGACCTGGAGCCCATCAGCGTCGGCTTCCTGCGCGAGTCCGACGTGCGCCGTCGGGCCGGAGACATGGGCGGCGCGGTGCGGCTGGCCCGGCTCGCGGTGGAGCTGTCGCCCCGGCTCCCGCTCGCGCACTTCGAGCTCGCGGAGCTCTATGCCCAGGAGGACTTCACCGCCGTGGGTCGGGTGCTGGGCGAGCTTCGCGCCGCCTTCCTGGCCATCGCGTTGGACCCTCGCTACCGGGGCCCCGCGTTGGCGGACCTGGGTTCGCTGTTGCTCCTGGCCTGGTCGGCCACGGCCGTGCTCTTCGTCGCGCTGCTGTTCCTGAGGCGCGTGCGCTACGCGCTGCACGACTTCCACCACCTGCTGCCGCGAGCCGTCGCCCGCTGGCAGTCGGCGCTGCTCGGGGTGCTGCTGCTCGGGCTGCCGCTGACCCTGCCGTGGGGCCTGGCGCCCCGGCTGCTGGTGCTGCTCGCCGTGGTGGCGGCGTACCTGACGAACCGGGAGCGCGTCGTCTCCGCCGTGCTGGTCGCGGGGCTCGGCCTGACGCCGCTCGCGGCGGGGCAGCTCACCCGGGTGACGGCCTTCGCGGGCACGCCCGCCGAGGACGTCTACCTGCTGGAGCGAGGAGGCCTGTCCGCCGAGGGCGCCGTGGCCCGCGTCAAGGCGCGGCACGAGTCGCGCGCGGCCACCTTCGCGGAGCTCAACGCGCTGGGGCAGTACGAGTCGCGCCGGGGGCTGTTGGAGGACGCCCGCACGCACTTCAAGGCGGCCTCGGCCGTGCGCAGCGGGGATGCGCGCCTGTTGACCCGCTTCGGCAACGCGCTGGTCGGGCTGGGGGACGTGGACGGCGCCGCGCAGCTCTACGTGCAGGCCTCGCAGGCCGACCCTCGGATGGCCGCGCCGCACTACAACCTGGCGCAGCTCTACCGCCGGCGGGCCAAGACGCTGCCGGACTCGGAGGTGGGCAAGGAGCTGGACCGGGCGGCCACGGCGACCGCGTCCGCGCAGGCGCTCGATGGCGAGCTGCTCCGCCGCGAGCCTCCTCCGGACGACCGGCTGCTGCTGAACCTCTTGACGCTCGCGCCCACGGTGCCGGCGTCGGAGTGGCTGTCGCTCGCGGACGGCTCGGAGGCGGGGCGGCGGGTGGAGGCGCAGCTGTCGCGCTGGGTGTTGCCGGGCGTGGCGCCGGGCCCCGTGTCGTGGCTGCTTCCCGCGGGTGTCGCCGGACTGTTGATCCTCTGGGGACTGGCGGCGCGGCGCCTCAAGGCCGCGAAGGTGTGCGAGCGCTGCGGCCGTCCGGTGTGCACCCGGTGCGACCCGGAGCTGGGCGTGGGCAGCAACCAGTGTGGCCAGTGCGTGAATGTCTTCAGCCGCCGGGGCCTGGTTCCCCAGCAGCTGCGTCAGCGCAAGGCGGATGAGGTGCAGCGTCACCAGGCCTGGGTGGGTCGGGTGACGTACGCGGTGGGCGCGGTGCTGTCCGGCGCGGGCCACGTCTTCTCCGGCGGCACGGTGCGCGGCGCGCTGTACGCCTTCCTGTTCCTCTTCGCGCTGGCCGCCTCGCTGCTCTACCGGGGCCTGGTGCGGGCGCCGTACGCGGACGCGCCGCTGTACCTCAAGCTGGTGCCGGCCGTGCTGCTGCTGGTGGGCATCCACCTGATGTCGCTGCGAGGCCTCGTCCGCTTGCGCAGGGAGGAGGAGTAGCCATGGCCCTGAAGGGAACGCTCAAGGACTTCGGCATCGGCGACATCCTCCAGCTCATCGGCCAGCAGCAGAAGACGGGCACGCTGCAACTGGAGAACAAGGACCAGGAGGTCCGCATCGGCTTCCGGGACGGCCACATCATCAAGGTCGAGAGCGTCACCCGGAAGCGCAAGGACCTCATCGGCGCCATGCTGGTGCGCGCCGAGCTCATCACCGAGACGCAGCTGGAGGCGGCGCTGGAGACCCAGCGGCGCACCCTGAAGCGGCTGGGCGACGTGCTCGTCTCCAGCCAGGCGCTCACCACCGAGCGCTTCCAGTCGATGATGCAGCTGCAGGCCACGGAGACGCTCTACCGCCTCTTCACGTGGAAGGCCGGCACCTACGAGTTCATCCAGGAGCCGGTGGAGCCCGACGCCGAGGCCATCCGCCCCCTGCGCGCCGAGACGGTGCTCATGGAGGGCTTCCGGATGGTGGACGAGTGGCCCGTCATCCGGAAGTCCATCCACCGCGACGACCTCTCCTTCGAGCGGCTCAAGGCGCTGCCCCCGCCCCGCGAGGGCGAGGAGGGCGGCGAGCTGGGCGTCATCGCCAGCACCGAGCGCCGCGTGTACGACGAAATCGCGCCCGGGCGTGATTTGCGCAAGCTGGTGGATGTCTGCTGCCTGGGCGAGTTCGAGACCTGCAAGGCGCTGCACAACCTGGTGAAGGGCGAGTACGTCCGGGTCATCCACCCCGAGGGCGCCCGGGCCCCGGCTCCAGGCGACGAGCGGCTGCTCTCACGGCTGGTGGGCGCGGTGGGGCGCGTGGTGGCCACCATGCTGGTGCTGGCGGTGCTGGCGGTGGTCGTCTTCCGGGTGGCGCTCGCTGATCCGGAGCGCACGCGCGGGGCCACGTCGTTCGCGGACGCGGCGGCCCAGCGTCATGTTTCCGATGCCCAACGCGTCCGCATCGAGGCCGCGCTCGAAGTGTTCCGTCTGGAACGGGGTGAGTTGCCGGAGCGATTGGATGCTCTGGTCCAGGCTGGATTGTTGAGCGCGGAGGAACTCAGATACCCCTGGCGGGAGGAGTACTACTACCGGCGGCTGGCCGCTCGGCGGTTCGTCCTCCTGCCACCCTTGCGCTAGCCTCTGCGTGAAGTCGTCTTTCGGAGCCGGGGGGGCGGCGTTACGTTGAAGACAACTGGTACCGACCGAGGAACGACCCGCATTGCGAAACCCCGCCACGTTGGACGCGCCCGCAGCCGCCGTCACCGCCTCCTCCGCCAAGGTGGACGTCCGTGACAACGAGACGGCCCTGGCGCTGTGCGGCAACCAGAACGAAAACCTCAAACTGATGGAGCGCCGCCTCGGGGTCCGTGTGGGACAACGGGGGACGGAGTTCCACCTGTCCGGCCCCTCCGACGCGGTGGCCTTCACGGTGCGCCTCCTGGAGAACCTGGAGGGGATGATCCGCGCCGGTCGCCCCATCTACCGCGAGGACGTCGAGCAGGGCATCAAGGTGCTCGGCCGCGGCGCCGAGTCCCTGCAGGAGGTCATGCTCGGCCCGGTCCTCAAGAGCTCCGGCAACCGGCAGATCGCGCCCAAGAGCATCGCGCAGAAGCGCTACGTGGACGCCATCCGCGCCCACGACATCGTCTTCGGCATCGGCCCCGCCGGTACGGGCAAGACGTACCTGGCCATGGCCATGGCGGTGGCCTTCCTCCAGGAGCGCAAGGTCAAGCGCATCATCCTCGCGCGCCCCGCGGTGGAGGCGGGTGAGAAGCTCGGCTTCCTGCCCGGAGACATGCAGGAGAAGGTGAACCCGTACCTGCGGCCGCTCTACGACGCGCTCCACGACATGATGGCCGCCGAGCGGGCGGCGCACCTGGTGGAGGAGGGCGTGGTGGAGGTGGCACCGCTGGCCTTCATGCGCGGCCGCACCCTCAACGACGCCTTCGTCATCCTCGACGAGGCCCAGAACACCACCGTGGAGCAGATGAAGATGTTCCTGACGCGCCTGGGCTACAACAGCAAGGCCGTCATCACCGGCGACGTGACGCAGGTGGACCTCCCCACCGGGAAGCTGTCCGGCCTGAACCACGCCCGCGCGGTGCTCAAGAACATCGACGGCATCCACTTCGCGGAGTTCTCGGACGTGGACGTCGTGCGCCACCCGCTGGTCCAGGAGGTCATCCGCGCGTACGACAGGGCGGAGCTGGCGCAGCGCGGGGCCCAGCCTGCTCGCGAAACCGCCCAGGCCCCGGCCTCCACCTCGGAGTCCGCTCCCCTGGTCGCCATTCCGCCGGAGTCCGCCGTCGGCTGAGCACCTGTCGAGGCTTACGTATGCCCACCCGCGCCTACCCTGGCGGGCGGGCATTCGTATTTCAGGCCCCGTGAATATTCCGGGGCGCTGCGGCCTTGATGGAGCCACGGCCCCTATCTAGGGTGAGGACCTCCATGGACGAACCGGAACCACAGCACCCCGCGCCCAGTCCGTTGGACGCGCTCGCAGCACGCTTTGGCCTCGGCCGGGGCGTGTGGGGGCGGCGTGCGGTCCAGGTGTTCCTCCTGCTCCTCGTGTCGGTGGGGGCGGGCTTCGTCATCTCTCCCGGGCTGTACAGCCAGCAGATCCCCGCCCTCTCCGAGGAGAACCTCGGCAAGCCCTTCCGCGCCAGCTCTCCGGCGGGCTTCAAGGCCGCGCGCGACTACGAGGTCGTCCACCGCGCCATGACGGCCCAGCGGCGCCTGGAGGCCCGCTCCGCCGTCAAGCCGGTGTACGACTTGAATCCGGCCGTGGTGGGACACCTGCGCACCGTGGTGCGCGCGTCCTTCGCGACCATGCGCCAGCGGCTCGCGGAGCTGGCGGAGGCCCAGTCGGAGCTGGAGCCGGAGGAGGGCGCCGCTCCGCGCAAGTCGCGCAAGGCCCCGGTGCTGACGCCCGAGCAGCAGGAGCGCGAGCGCCGCACCCGCGAGGAGATGCAGGCGGAGCTGCAGGAGCTGCTCTTCGGCCAGCGCGACGCGGGGCTGGAGGCGGAGGACTTCCAGGCGCTCTACGCGAAGGGGTTCTCGGACGAGGTGGAGACGGCCACCCTGTTGCTCCTGGAGCGGGCGTACCGCTCTGAGCAGGGCCCGGTGAACGTGGCGGGCTCCCGGGAGGAACTGGCTCGCGAGGCCCCGCAGGGCCTCACCGTGCGGGACGTGGTGAACAAGGGCGAGGAGACCCTGCCCAACGGCGCGCCCCAGGTGGCGGACATCCGCGAGGCGCACCAGGAGATGGAGCGCTTCGCGTCCATCCCCGGCAACCTCCTTCCGGACGCGCCCGGTGTGCAGCGCCGCGCGGTGCTGCGGCTGGCCAAGCGGCTGGTCCGCGCCAACCTCACCATCAACATCGCGGAGACGGACGCGCGCCGGCACCAGGCCGCGCAGGCGGTGAAGGACGCCGTCATCTCCATCAAGAAGGGCCAGCGCGTCATCGGTGACGGCGAGCTGGTGAACGAGGGGCACCTCGTGGTGCTGCGCGGCATGCGCGCGGAGACGGACCGGCTGGACCTGGTGCAGGTGCAGCTGGGCGGCACCGGGCTGGTGGCGCTGCTCATCGTGGCCTCGTACTTCTTCTGCATGACGGCGTTCCGCCGCTTCCGGCCCACCCGCAAGGACGGCGTCCTGTTGGGGGTGCTGCTGGTGGGCACGCTGGCGCTCTTGCAGCTCTGGGTGTCCATCGCGGACGCCATCCAGGACCGGTACACGGCGCTGCCGATTGAAGCGCTGTACTACGTGTTCCCGGTGGCGGCGGGCGCCATGCTGGTGCGCTTCATCCTCACGCAGGAGCTGGCGCTCTTCTTCGCCATGGTGTTCGCGTGCCTGGCGGGCGTGATGCTGGGCAACTCGCTGGCGTTCGGCATCTACACGCTGGTCGGCTCGCTGGTGGCGGCCGACCGCATCGTCCGGGCGAAGGACCGCGTGGGCATCTTCCGCGCGGGGCTCGTCACCGGCGCGGCCAACACGGTGGCGGTGCTGTTCCTGTTCCTCGTCGAG
This sequence comes from Myxococcus guangdongensis, assembly GCF_024198255.1. Taxonomy (NCBI): domain Bacteria; kingdom Pseudomonadati; phylum Myxococcota; class Myxococcia; order Myxococcales; family Myxococcaceae; genus Myxococcus; species Myxococcus guangdongensis. Next base: position 35,761 of record NZ_JAJVKW010000001.1, on the reverse strand, counting down.
GGCAAGGGCCTGACGGCCGACACGGCCATCACCGCGCTGAGCGCGTTCATCGGCTCGTCGCTCGCGGTGCCGGTGATGGTGATGGCGCTCACGCCGCTCATCGAGATGACGTTCGGCTACGCGTCCGACATCAAGCTGCTGGAGCTGGCGAACCTCAACCACCCGGCGCTCAAGGAGCTCATCGTCCAGGCGCCCGGCACGTACCACCACTCCATCATCATCGGCACGCTGGTGGAGAACGCGGCGGAGACCATCGGCGCCAATCCGCTGCTGGCGCGCTCGTGCGCGTACTACCACGACATCGGCAAGGGTCGGAATCCGCTCTACTTCGGTGAGAACCAGAAGGGCGAGAACCGCCACGACTCGCTGGCCCCCGCGATGAGCGCCGTCATCATCAAGCGCCACGTGACAGAAGGGCTGGAGATGGCGCGCCAGTACCGGCTGCCCAAGCTGGTGGCGGACGCGATTCCGCAGCACCACGGCACCCGCACGGTGGGCTATTTCTACCACAAGGCCTTGAAGGAGCAGGAGGGCAAGGAAGGCGCGCCCCCCATCGACGAGAGCATCTACCGCTACCCGGGACCGAAGCCCCAGTTCCGCGAGGCGGCGCTGGTGATGATCGCCGACGCGGTGGAGGCCTCCACGCGCTCCATGTCGGAGCCCACCACGCCCAAGCTCCAGGGCCAGCTGCAGAAGATCATCAACCTCATCTTCTCCGAGGGGCAGCTCGACGAGTGCGACCTGACGCTGAAGGACCTGAACCTCATCTCCCAGTCCTTCCTGCACACGCTCGAGGGCATCTATCACACGCGTCCGGTGTATCCGGCGGGCGCGGTGGGAGGCGGCAAGGCGCCGCCGCTGGTGGTGGCGGGGGGCAAGGCCGTGGAGACCAAGGACAAGGCCCGCTCGGCGGGGGCTTCGTGACAGGGGTGCGAGGAGTGACGGCGTGAGACTGCGCAAGGGCAAGGTCATCCCCAGGGACGACGGCAAGCGCATCGAGGAGTTCGTGGGCGCGGCGACCACCGGCACGGACGCGGCCTCCGTGGCGCGCATGCTGGCGCCGCCGGGCTGGGCGGAGCCGGCGCAGCGGCCGGAGTTCGACGAGGTCGTCCTGGTCCTCAAGGGGGAGCTGACGCTCGTCATCGAGGGCCGCCGCGAGCGCATCGCCGCGGGCGAGGTGGGCCTGGTGCCGCGCGGCAAGCGCGTGGTGTACCGCAACGACGGCAAGGGCGCGTGTGACTACTGGTCCGTCTGCGCCCCTGCCTTCCGTCCCGAGCGCGCGCACATGGAGGCCCCCGCGCCGCCCAAGACGGAGAACATCGTCACGCTGCAGGTGGCGCACCCCCAGGGCAAGGAGTTCGGCCGGCTGCTCACGACGTGGGCGCGCGACTACCTGACGCGCCTGTCGCTGGCGCACTGCGAGCTGTCGCTGTCGCTCGTCGACGACCGGGCCATCCGCCGGCTCAACCGCACCTGGCGCGACAAGGACAAGGCCACCGACGTGCTGAGCTTCCCCGCGGGCGACCTGCCCAAGGGGACTCCGGGGCCCCGGCCCCTGGGCGACGTGGTCATCTCCCTGGACACGGCGAAGCGGCAGGCCAAGGAGTACGACCGCCCGCTGGAGTCGGAGATGGCGCGCTACCTGGCGCACGGGCTGCTCCACCTGTTGGGGCACGACCACGAGCGCCCGCGCGACGCCAAGCGGATGGCGGCGCTCGAGGAGGAGCTGTTGGGCGAGCGCGGCATGGTGGCGGACTCGCTCCAGGTGGACGCGAAGGCCCGCCGGGCGCGCAGCCTGATGTAGGCCTCGCACGGCTCCCTGTCGGACAATCCGGCATCCTGTCGATTGAGTCGGCCATCGCGCATGATAGGTAGGCCGCCTCCCGCGTGTTGGACACAGCCATGCTCCGCCTGTCGCTCATCGCCTTCGGTCTGCTCGGCCTGTTGCTCGCGTCTCCCGCGCATGCGCAGTCGGGGCTCACGCCCCCCTGGGGGACGGGCGAGAGCCAGGGCGAGGACCTGGCCATCTCGCTGGCCACGTTCAGCCCAGGGGATGACGTGCCCTCCTGGTGGGGCCACGGCTCGCTGGTGGTCGAGGACCGCAAGCTCGGCGTCTCCCGGCTCTACAACTACGGGATGTTCTCCTTCGACGACGCCATGCTGGCCCGCTTCGCCATGGGCCGCCTGGAGTTCTGGGTGGGGCAGGCCCGCGTGGAGGCCACCTACCGCTACTACCGCGCCGAGGACCGCGACGTCCGCATCCAGGAGCTGAACCTCACCCCGGAGCAGCGGGAGAAGGTCGCCAAGCGCCTGGCCGACAACGTCCTGCCGGAGAACCGCGAGTATCTGTATCACCACTACAACGACAACTGCGTCACGCGTCTGCGGGACATGATCGACGTGGCCACGGGGGGCCAGCTGCGCGAGGCGGACCGGGCGCCGGGGCGGATGACGCTGCGCGAGCACACGCGGCGCTACACCGCGGTGAACCCGCCGATGAGCGTGCTGCTCGACTTCATGATGAACGATGAAATCGACCACCCGATCACGCGCTGGGAGGAGGCCTTCCTTCCGGACGAGCTCGAGCTGCAGGTCGCCTCGCTCCAGCTGAAGGGCGCGGATGGCCAACTGCGTCCGCTGGTGGCCCGGCAGTGGAACTATTACGAGGCGTCCAACCGCCCGCGTCCCCCCGTCGAGCCGCCGCCCTGGGGGCCCTGGATTCTGGCGCTCGGGCTGGGGCTCGGAGGCGCGGCGCTGGGATTGGCCGCCTGGGAGCGCAAGAAGGGCGGGCGGCTGCCCCGGGTGCTGCTCGGGCTGGAGAACGCGCTGCTCGGGCTGGTGCTGGGCATCCCCGGCACGGCGCTCTTCGTCATGTGGCTGGTGACGGACCACACCGTGACGTACCGCAACGAGAACCTCTTCCTGGCCAACCCGCTGACGCTGCTCGCCATCCCCTTCGGCGTGTCTCTCCTGCGAGGGAAGAACCCGAAGGCGCGCACGCGGCTGTTCAAGCTCTGGGCGGTGCTGGCGGCGAGCGGCGTCTTGGGCGTGGTGCTCAAGGTGCTTCCACCGTTCGACCAGGACAACTGGCGGCTCATCGCGCTCATCCTGCCCATCTCCCTGGGGATGGCGGGGGCCTTCGGGCTGGAGCGGCTCCTGGCGCGGCTGCCGGGCGGGGCGCGGACGTCAGCGGGGCGGGACGGGCCCGTCGCTCGGCTCGGGGCGCCCTGAGGCCTTCACCTTCAACCCTTTCACCGCGGCGGCCGACGAGCGTCGCCGCGCGCGTCCGAAGACGAGGAACGACACACCATGGCGAACGATTCGATGGAGAAGATCAACGGCCTCAGGGAGCGGGTGTTGGCGCTCCGGGGGCATCTTTGACCTCGACCGCAAGCGCTCCCGCATCGCGCTGATTGAGCGGGACAGCACGCTGCCCAACTTCTGGGACGACAACACCAAGGCGCAGGCGATGTTGAAGGAGAAGTCCACGCTGGAGCTGAGCGTGGGCGCCTACGACAAGGTGATGCGCGGGCTGGATGACGCGCAGACGCTCCTGGAGCTGGCCGCGGAGGCTGGTGACGAGGACACGGCCCGCGAGGCGGAAGGTTCACTCGAGGGGCTGGACGGCGAGGTCGCCAAGCTGGAGCTGGCGCGCATGCTCTCCGGCGAGCAGGACCGCAGCAGCTGCTTCATGGACATCAACGCCGGCGCCGGTGGCACGGACTCGATGGACTGGGCGGCCATGCTGCTGCGCATGTACACGCGCTACTGCGAGACCAAGGGCTGGAAGGTCGAAATTAACGACGAGGTGCCGGGCGAGGAGGCGGGCTTCAAGAACGTCTCGCTGCGCATCGAGGGCGACTTCGCCTACGGCTACCTCAAGGCCGAGGTGGGCGTGCACCGGCTGGTGCGCATCTCCCCCTTCGACGCCAACGCGCGCCGCCAGACGGCCTTCGCGTCCGTGGATGTCTATCCGGAGGTCGATGACGCCATCCAGATCGACCTGCCGGAGAAGGACATCGACCTGAAGTTCATCCGAGGCAGCGGCGCCGGTGGACAGAAGGTCAACAAGACCTCCTCGACCGCGCAGCTGCGCCACATCCCCACGGGCATCATCGTCACCACGCAGACGGAGCGCTCCCAGTCGGCCAACAAGGAAATGGCCTTCAAGATCCTGCGCGGCCGCCTGTACGAGCTGGAGATGAAGAAGCGCGAGGCCGCGCGCGACGCCGCCGAGGCCGCCAAGAAGGACATCTCCTTCGGCTCGCAGATCCGCTCCTACGTGCTCGCCCCCTACCGCATGGTGAAGGACCTGCGCACCGGCGTGGAGACGGGCAACGTGGACTCGGTGCTGGACGGTGACTTGGAGGAGTTCATCACCGCGCAGTTGTTGGGCGTGAAGAACCCCAACCGCAACGCGGCGTTGGATTAGTCACAGGTCCGGTGGAACCTTTTGCCGGCCCCGCTGTCGGAAGGCGGCGGGGCAGGGCAAAGGGGTAGGCTTCTGGGGCAGTGGCTCCTCCTGGAACGGAGGGGCCGTCGCGGGAGGACACCGGTGTCACCGGGCGGCGTGCTCGAAATCGGACAGGACGGGCCGGCCGCCGAGGCGGCTGACTCCCGGCGTGAGGACGCGGCCCTGCTGGCGCGCCTTCGTCAGGGGGACTCGGAGGCCTTCGAGCAGCTGGTGCGCACCCACCAGGACCGCGTCTACGACTTCTGCGTCCGCATGCTGGGGGACCGCGAGGAGGCGCATGACCTGGTGCAGGAGATCTTCGTCAGCGTGCACCAGAACGTCCGCCGCTTCCGCGAGGACGCGCGGCTGTCCACCTGGCTGTTCCGAATCACGAAGAACCACTGCATCAACCGGCTGAAGTACTTGAAGCGCCGGGGCCGGGGCCGCTCGGAGGAGTACGACGAGACGAGCGAAGCGTGGGTGGATGGCCCGGGCGCCCCACCCACGCCGGACGCCGCCCTGGAGTCCGCGCGCGAGCGGGCCCGGGTGCAGTGGGCCATCTCCCAGCTGGACCCCGACGCGCGCGTGCTGGTGGCGCTGCGCGACATCGAAGGGTTGAGCTACGACGAAATCGTGGACATCACGGAGCTGCCCGAGGGCACCGTGAAGAGCCGGCTGCACCGCGCGCGCGAGAAGCTGGCCAATCTCCTGGGGCGGCTTGAGCCATGAGCCAATTCCATCGCAGACTCCCGGACGTGGACCCGCGGATGAACCACCGCGAGGCGAGGGCCCTGTTCCTCGCGCTCGCCGACGACGAGCTGCCCGCCCCCCAGGCGCAGGCGGTGCGCACGCACCTGGACGGCTGCGACGAGTGCCGCCACGGGTGGGAGGGCTATGCGCGCACCGTCCAGCGCGTGCGGGGTGTGCAGAAGGAGAAGGCCCCCCCGGCCCTGGCGTCGCTGGTGATGACGCGCGTGCGCCGCCAGCGCCGCTTCGGCCTCAAGGGCCTGCACATGGCGCATATGAACCACCGCTTCCCGGTGGAGATCCTCATCCCCCTGCTGCTGGCCGCCGCCGTGGCCGCCTTCCTGGTGATGGCGGCCCCCTGAAGCTTCCCGATGTGTTGCGTTGCGTCCCGGGGGAGCCTTGGCTACGGTGCCGCGCCTCTTGGAAGGGCGCGCGATGGCTGAAGACCAGAACAACGACCTGGGTTCGAAGGAGCAGGAAATCTACGAGCAGCGGCTGGAGAAGGCCGCGAAGTGGCGCGAGGCCGGCTTCAACCCGTACGGCAACGGCCACGCTCCCCAGCACCTCGCCGCCGACATCCTCGCCAAACACGCGGACTCCACCCCGGAGTCGCTCGAGCAGACCCCCGTCACCTACGACGTCGCGGGTCGGCTGGTCGCCATGCGCTCGTTCGGCAAGGCCGCCTTCATCAAGCTGCGGGACCGCTCGGGCGAAATCCAGGTCCACATGAAGAAGGACGCGTTGGCGGACGCGTACGAGGTCTTCAAGCTGTGTGACTTGGGCGACTTCCTGGCCGTCACCGGCACGCTGTTCCGCTCGAAGACGGGCGAGCTGACGCTGGCCGCGACGAAGTTCTCCCCGCTGACCAAGTCGCTGCGCCCCCTGCCGGAGAAGTGGCACGGCCTGACGGACGTGGAGATCCGCTACCGCCAGCGCTACCTGGACCTGGTGTCCAACCCGGACGTGAAGCAGACGTTCCTGCGGCGCAACAAGCTCATCCGCTTCATCCGCTCCTTCCTCGACGGCCGTGACTTCGTCGAGGTGGAGACGCCCATGATGCACCCGCTGGTGTCGGGCGCCGCCGCGCGGCCGTTCTCCACGCACCACAACGCGCTCGACATCGACTTGTACATGCGCATCGCTCCGGAGCTGTACCTGAAGCGATTGGTGGTGGGCGGCCTGGAGCGCGTCTACGAGGTGAACCGGAACTTCCGCAACGAGGGCATCAGCACCCGGCACAACCCCGAGTTCACCATGCTGGAGTTCTATCAGGCGTACGCCACGTACGAGGACCTGATGGACCTGAGCGAGGAGATGATTTCGGAGGCGGCCAAGGCCGTCACCGGCGACTCCAAGGTGAAGTACGGCGAGCACGTGCTGGACTTCGGCAAGGGCTGGAAGCGCATCTCCATGACGGAGGCCATCCGCGAGGCGCTGGGCAGCGCGCTGTCCGACAAGGACATGGCGGACGCGGACAAGCTGCGCCACGAGCTGCTCAAGACGACGCGCGGCGAGGCCGAGCGGCGCGCCGTGGACACGATGAACCACGGGGAGCTGGTGGGCGCCCTCTTCGAGGCCCACGTCGAGCACACCCTGATTCATCCCACCTTCATCACCCATTTCCCCACCGCCGTCTCGCCCCTGGCCCGGCGCAACGACCAGAATCCGGAAATCGCGGACCGGTTCGAGCTGTATGTGGCGGGTCGGGAAATCGCCAACGCGTTCTCCGAGCTCAACGACCCGTTGGACCAGAAGGGCCGCTTCCAGGCCCAGCTCGACGCCAAGCAGCGCGGGCAGCAGGAGACGATGGACTACGACGAGGACTACATCCGCGCCCTCGAGCACGGCATGCCCCCCACCGCGGGTGAGGGCATCGGGATTGATCGCCTCGCGATGCTGTTCACGGATTCGCAGAGCATCCGCGACGTCATCCTGTTTCCCCTCCTCAAGCCACTGGCGAAGTAGCCAGGAGGCCAAGTGCACTCGGCAGAACGGCAGACCGTCCATCGCTGGAGTCTCATCTGGGCCGGAGGACTCGTGGCCCTGGTGGGCCTCATCCTCGTCGGCCTCTCCATCTCCGCCTCCGAAGCGTGGGCGGAGGTGGCCTCGGCCCTGGGCCTGTCGCTCTTCGGCTGGGGTGGGGTGGCCCAGCTCCTCGACGGCGTGATGCTGCTGCCGGCGCAGGCCGCCGCGAAGCAGTCGCTCCCCCTGGGCAGCCCCGGCTTGCTCTGGGCGGGTGCGCTCGCCTGGCTGGCGGGCTGGGGGCTCATCGCCTCCGGCATCCGCCGCGCCCCTGAGTCCACCGAAGGCCCGAGCCCCGCGGCCGGCGCCCCGCTGTATCCGCGCCTGGCCCGCTACCGGGACTTCTACTGGAGCACCCTGGCGGCGTACGGCGGCGGTGTGCTGCTGGCGGAGCTGGTGCTCATCCTGCTCCAGACGGTGCTCTCCAGCGGCGTGCCCTCCACGGACCTGTCCTCCGCGCGTGACGCGGGGGGCGGCGGGCTGACGCTCGCGCCCACGGGGGCGTTCGCCATCGCCCTGGTCGTCGCGGGCATGGTGGCCTTCATCTCCGGCTTCGTGGGCGCCTCGCGCGCGCAGCGGCTCGCGCTGCCCGAGGCCACCATCGGCGTCTTCTACCTGGGGCTGCCCGTCCCCATCCTGCTCACGCTGATGGAGCGCATTCCGTCGCTCCAGCTCGCGCTCGGCTACCGGCTGCGCGAGGTGACGTATGTCGCGGGCCTGCTGGGCCGCCCGGAGCTGGCGTACTGGCTGACCTTCACGGGGCTGGTGCTGGCGCTGGTGCTCGGCATCAACACGGGCTTCATCGCCGCCGGCAGCGGGCGCGTGGACCTGAAGCTGGGCTTCGAGCTGTTCGTCGCGCGCCGCCACGTGGCGGTGTTCCGCCCGTCGCTCCTGTTGGGGACGCTGGCGGTGCTGATGTTCGGCATCATCCCGCCCCTGCTCGTCTACTTCATCATCCGCGCCGCCGAGGCCGCGGTGGAGAAGACGCGCATCCGCTCGCTGGGGCTCTCCGACCCGCTGGCCGCTTCCGAGGCGCTGCACAAGCTGAAGCTGCGCGAGCAGTCGCCCACCATGATGATGACCGCGCTGTCGGTGGGCGGCGTGGGCGTGGGCGTGATGGCGCTCATCATCGTCCTGTCGGTGATGAGCGGCTTCGAGGCGGACCTGCAGCAGAAGATCCTCGGCACCAACGCGCACGCGGTGGTGTCGCGCTACGCGGGGGACTTGCCCGAGTACCCGAAGGTCATGGAGACCATCCGCAAGGTCCCGGGCATCGCGGGTCAGACGCCGTTCATCATCAACCAGGTGATGATCGCGTCCGAGGGCAACGTCGACGGCGTCATCATCAAGGGCATCGACCCGAAGACGGTGGGCGACGTGACGGACCTGCCCCGGAACATCCTGGGCGGTGGCTCGCTCGACATCCTCTACACGCCGGAGAAGATCCTCTCGCGTGGCGGGGACGAAGAGGAGTCCGGGTCGCCGGCGGGGGAGGGTGACGAGGAGCCCGCGGAGGACGACATCATCCGCCGCACGGGCCCCGCGAAGAAGGCGCCCGTGCTGCCCGGCATCGTGATTGGCCGGGAGCTGGCCGCGTCTCTGCGCGTGGTGGTGGGGGACCGCGTCAACGTCGTGTCCCCGCTGGGCACCGAGCTGTCGCCGTCCGGCCCCGTCCCCAAGAACCGCGCCTACCGCGTGGCGGCCATCTTCTACTCGGGGATGTACGAGTACGACTCCAAGTTCGTCTACATCCTGCTCAAGGAAGCGCAGGACTTCTTCGGGGTCCAGGGCGCGTCCGGCATCGAATTGAAGGTGCTCGACATCGACGACGCGCGCCGCATCGCCGGGCAGGTGGTGAAGGCGCTGGGTGGCTATCCCTACCGGGCCCGCGACTGGGGCGAGATGAACAAGAACCTCTTCTCCGCGCTGCGCCTGGAGAAGCTGGTGATGGGCATCATCCTCTCCATCATCATCATCGTCGCCGCGGGCCTCATCGTCGCCACCGTCATCATGCTCGTGCTGGAGAAGCGCAAGGAGATCTCCGTGCTCAAGGCACTGGGCGTCCCCGATGGCGGCATCGTGAAGATATTCCTCGCCGAGGGGCTCCAGATTGGCGTCGCCGGCGGCCTGTTGGGCCTGTTCTCCGGCCTGTCCTGGTGCCTCTTCATCGAGAAGGTCGGCATCAAGCTGGACCCCGAGGTCTATTACATCCCCGCGCTGCCGGTGCGCGTGGAACCCCTGCAGACCGCGCTGGCCGTCGTCATCGCGGTGCTCGTCACGTACCTGGCCTCCATCTACCCGGCCCTCAAGGCCAGCAGCGTGGAGCCGGTGGAAGGGCTGAAGGCGGAGTAGCCATGACGCTGTTGTCCATCCGCAACGTCTTCAAGAGCTACTTCCTGCACGGCAAGCGCATCGACGTGCTGCGCGAGGTGTCGCTCGACATCGGCAAGGGAGAGCTCGTCTCGCTGGTGGGCGCCTCCGGCGCGGGCAAGAGCACCTTCCTGCACGTGCTGGGCACCCTGGACGCGCCGGCCGCCGGAGAGGTCTTCTTCGAGGGCCGCTCCGTGTTCGCCATGAACGACGCGGAGATCGCCGAGTTCCGCAACCAGACGATGGGCTTCGTCTTCCAGAGCCACTACCTGCTGCCGGAGTTCACCGCCCTGGAGAACGTGGCCATGCCCGCGCTCATCCAGCGCAAGGACCGCTCCGGGGCCTATACCTACGCCCGGGAGCTCCTGGAGCGGGTGGGACTGGGACAGCGGGTGGACCACAGGCCGGGGGAACTGTCCGGTGGTGAAGCCCAGCGGGTGGCCCTGGCCCGCGCCCTGGTGCTCAAGCCCGCCGTCCTGCTCGCCGACGAGCCGACCGGCAACCTGGACCCGGCCACCGGCGAGGGCATCCATCAGCTCCTGAGGGACGTCAACCGGGACCTGGGCATCACCGCCGTGGTCGTCACCCACAATGAAACCCTGGCCCGTTCCATGCCCCGCCGCCTGCGGTTGGCAGGGGGGCAGGTGTCGGAGGCTTGATGGCTCCGCGCTTTTGGATTGAGGGTCTTCGGCCCCTTCTCGTAGATTGCCCCGCCTTTTCCTGGCCGGTCTCCCCTTGAGGCACCCCGTTCTGTCGCGCAAGTCACTGCTCCCGCTGCTAGCGGTCGTCCTGTGGTCGCTCGTGCCCGGCTCCGTCCAGGCGCAGGTGAACGGGGGTGCGCCTTCCGAGGCCCCGGTTCCGAGCTCTCCCTCGCCCGCAACTCCGACTCCCGCGCGTCCCCCGGACGCTCCCGTCGACGAAGACGCTCCTCCCGAGGACGGTGACCCCGACCAGGTGGTGGAGATTCGCGTCGAGGGCAACAAGCGCGTGGAGGCCGAGGCCATCCGCCGCGCCCTGCGTACGCGGGTGGGCCAGACGCTGGACGCGTCCAAGTCCGCCGAGGACCTGCGCGCCGTCTGGGCCCTGGGCTACTTCACCAACGTGGAGCTGCTCGTGCAGCGGCTGCCCCGGGGCGTGGCCTACGTGGTCCGCGTGGAGGAGCGTCCCATCGTCCGAGCGGTGACGCTCAAGGGCAATGAAGAGCTCAGCCGCGACGACCTCAAGGACGAGATCGACGCCAAGCCCAACACCATCCTGGACATGGAAGCCGTGCGCAGCACGGTGAAGAAGATCCAGGCCAAGTACGTGGAGAAGGGCTACTTCCTCGCCGAGGTGACCCACCAGATCAAGCCCTCCGAGACGGGGGGCAGCGTGGACGTCATCATCATCATCAACGAGCACGCCAAGGTGATGGTGAAGCAGATCACCTTCATCGGCGCGGAGAAGGTCTCCGCCCAGGAGCTCAAGGAGACGATGATCACCCGCGAGGGTGGCTACTTCTCCTTCTTTACCGGCGAGGGCACCTACCGCGAGGAGGCCTTCCAGCGCGACCTGGCCGTCATCCAGATCGCCTACTTCGACCGGGGCTTCATCAACGTCAAGATCGACAAGCCCACCGTCCAGCTCTCCGCCGACAAGCGCTACATCTACATCACCCTGCGCATCGAGGAGGGTGAGGCCTACGACATCGGGAAGATCGACTTCTCCGGCGACCTGCTCGACGACGTGTCGAAGGAGCGCATGGCGCAGCTGATGAAGTCGACGCCGGGCCAGCGCTTCAACCGCTCGCAGCTGTCGCAGGACATCGTCGGCCTGTCGGACGTGTATTACGACCGGGGCTACGCCTACGCGAACATCAACCCCGTCACCAGCGTCAACGCCAACAAGCGCTCGGTGGACCTGACCTTCGACGTGCAGAAGGGCCCCCAGGTCACCATCGAGCGCATCAACGTCGTCGGCAACAGCAAGACGCGTGACAAGGTCATCCGCCGCGAGCTGCGCGTCTACGAGGGCGAGCTCTACAGCGGCACCGGCGTGCGCCGCAGCAAGGAGCGCGTCACCGCGCTGGGCTTCTTCGAGACGGTGGAGATCACCCAGAGCGCCGGCAGCACCGACGACACCATCGTCCTGCAGGTGGAGGTGAAGGAGAAGGCCACCGGCACCTTCCAGGTGGGCCTGGGCTTCTCCAACGTGGAGAACTTCATCTTCACGGCGCAGATCTCCCAGAACAACTTCCTGGGCTGGGGCCAGAGCGTCTCCGCGTCCGCGCAGATTTCAGGCCTGCGCTCGCTGGTGCAGCTGTCGTTCTACGACCCGTACTTCCTGGACACGAACTACCTCTTGTCCGCGGAGTTCTTCCGCGTCCAGGCCGACTACGACGGCTTCATCCGCAACTCCACCGGCGGCACCGTCTCCATCGGCTACCAGTTCATCGACGACCTGCTGGGCACCATCGGCTACACCCGGGAATGGGTGAACGTGGAGGCGGGCTCCAACCTGGGCGCGGTGCTGCTGGCCAACCAGTTCCTGTCCGGCACCACCAGCGCGGCGCGCCTGTCGCTCTCGTTCGACCGCCGCGACAACCGCCTGTTCCCCTCGCGCGGCTTCATCCACTTCGGCTCGGTGGAGCTGGCCCCGGACTTCCTGGGCGGCACGTTCCTCTTCAACCGGTACACGGCGTACTCGCGCCTGTACTTCCCGATGCCGCTGGGCTTCGTCTTCAAGACGAACGCCACCATCGGCTACATCCAGCAGCTCGACTCGAACAAGCCGCTGCCCATCTCCGAGCTGTACTACGTGGGTGGTATCAACAGCGTCCGCGGCTACTACCTGCGCAGCATCAGCCCCTCGGTGAAGGTGCCCCGTTCCGGCAGTCCGGACGCCACCGTCACGGACTTCCTCGTCGGCGGCAACAAGCAGCTCGTCTTCAACTTCGAGCTGGAGTTCCCCATCTTCGAGAAGGCCGGCCTCCGGGGTGTGCTCTTCTACGACGCCGGCAACGCCTTCGCGTCGAGCGAGCGCTTCTTCCAGGACCGACAGAACGACCTGCCGCTCGGCCTCTTCCACTCGGCGGGCTTCGGCTTCCGGTGGTTCAGCCCCATCGGCCCGCTGCGCTTCGAGTGGGGCATCCCGCTCACCAGGCGGCCGGAAGATGACCGGATTCTGTTCGAGTTCACTATCGGCAACTTCTTCTGATAAGCCGTCGCCTGTCGTCCCGGCCCCGCCCTGGCGGGAAGGGTTGAACAAGCCCGGGCGTCTGACGTCGGACCCTGTACCCTTCCCTGAGGAGCTGTTGAACATGTCGCTTCGCACCACTGTCGCGGCCTTGGCCGCCGTCCTGTCGCTTGCCCTGCCGGTGGCCGCCTCGGCCGCCGAACTGAAGGTCGCCTACGTGGACCTCCAGCGCGTCCTGCTCGAGGTGGATGACGGCAAGGCCGCCAAGGCCCGCCTCCAGAAGTGGTTGGATGACAAGCAGAAGGAGATCGACAAGGAGCAGACCGCCCTGCGCGCCGAGAAGGAGACGCTCGACAAGCAGGCGAGCGCCATGACGGCCGAGGTCCGCGCCCAGAAGGAAGGCGACCTCCAGAAGAAGGTGATGGTGCTCGCCCAGAAGTGGGAGAAGAGCCGGGGCGAGGCGGCCAACAAGGAGCGCCAGGAGATGGAGCCCATCATCAACAAGATCGACCAGGTGGTGGCCTCCATCGCGCAGCGCGATGACCTGGGCATGGTCCTGGACAAGCGTGACTCGGGCATCGTCTTCGCGAAGGCCCAGTACGACATCTCCAACGAGGTCATCCGGGCCTACAACGGCTCCGGCAAGAAGACGACGGCGGCCAAGGACGCCCCGACGAAGTAGCTCCGCGCTCCCGTGAAGACCTCTCCCGCACCCCGACGGCTCGGGGAGCTCGCCGCCCTCGTCGGTGGCGAGCTTCTCGGCGACCCTGAGCAGCTCATCCACGGACTCAACGGGCTCGAGGAAGCCGGCCCGGGAGACGTGTCCTTCTACGGAAACACGCGCTACCGCCGCCAGTTCGAGGCCTCCCGCGCCTCGGCCGTGCTGGTGGGCACCAGCGAGCAGGCCCGCGAGGGCGTGGCGCTGGTGCGCGTGTCCAATCCGCACCTGGCCTACGCGCGGCTGCTCCGCGTGTTCCACCCCGACGTGCGTCCCGCCCCCGGCATCCGTCCGGGCGCGTGGGTACACCCGGAGGCCACCGTGCACCCGGAGGCCTCCGTGCTTGCCGGCGCGACGGTGGAGGCGGGCGCGACGGTGGGCGCGCGCTCGGTGCTGTATCCCGGCGCCTACGTGGGCGAGCACGCCTCCGTCGGCGAGGACAGCGTGCTGCACCCCAACGTCACGGTGCGCGAGCGCTGCGTCGTGGGCTCGCGCGTCATCCTCCACGCCAGCAGCGTGGTGGGCGCGGACGGCTTCGGCTTCGCCTTCGACCCGGAAGGGGAGCAGGGGCCACAGCACTTCAAGATTCCCCAGGTCGGCATCGTCCGCATCGAGGACGACGTCGAGGTGGGCGCGTGCACCTGCATCGATCGCGCGACGGTGGGCGAGACGGTGGTGGGGCGCGGCACCAAGCTCGACAACCTGGTGCAGATCGCCCACAACGTCCGGGTGGGGCCGCTGGCGCTCATCTGCGCGCAGGCGGGCGTGTCCGGCTCGGCCGAGGTCGGCACCGGCGTGGTGCTGGCCGGCCAGGTGGGCGTGGTGGGCCACATCCGCGTGGGTGACCTGGCCAAGGTCGGCGCCCAGTCCGGCGTGGCCCATGACGTCCCGGACGGACAAATCGTGAGCGGCAGCCCGGCCATCCCCCACCGTGAATGGCTCCGGGCCAGCGCGGCCTCGGGGCAGGTGGCGGACCTGCTCAAGGAAATGCGCGCCCTGCGCAAAAGGGTGGAGCAGCTCGAGAAGGAGAAGGGCCCGTGATGGACATCGGCGAAATCCAGAACCTGCTGCCGCACCGGTACCCGTTCCTGCTCATCGACCGGGTGGTGGAGATCGTCCCTGGCGAGCGCATCACCGCCTACAAGAACGTCACCATCAACGAGCCCTTCTTCAACGGCCACTTCCCGGGGCACCCGGTGATGCCGGGCGTGCTCATCCTGGAGGCGCTCGCCCAGGCCTCGGCCATCCTCGCGTACAAGAGCGAGAACATGGACCCGAGCCAGAAGGTGACCTACCTGATGGGCGTGGACGGGGCGCGCTTCCGCAAGCCGGTGCTCCCCGGAGACAGGCTGCAGCTCGTCATCGAGGTGCTGCGCCACAAGGGCGCCGTGTGGAAGACGAAGGGCACGGCGACGGTGGACGGCGTGAAGGTCGCCGAAGGCGAGTTCCTGGCCACGGTGGTGGACAAGGACAAGGACGCGGCGGCGCAAGAGGGCGCGGCGTCCTGACCGCGGGCCCGCGAGGTAGAGGAGACGACATGGCTCAGGTTCATCCCACCGCGGTGGTTCACCCCGATGCGCGTCTGCACGCGTCGGTCCTTGTGGGCCCCTACTCGGTCATCGGGCCGCAGGTGACGATTGGCGAGGGCTCCCACGTGGGCCCTCACGTCGTCATCGAGGGCCGCACGACGCTCGGTGCGCGCAACCGCATCTTCCAGTTCGCCTCGGTGGGGGCGGACCCGCAGGACCTCAAGTACGCGGGTGAGGACACCGAACTCACGCTCGGCGACGACAACCAGATTCGCGAGTTCGTCACCGTGCACAAGGGCACGGCGGGCGGCGGCGGCGCCACGCGCGTCGGCAACGGCAACCTCTTCATGGCCAACAGCCATGTCGCCCACGACTGCGTCGTCGGCAACGGGTGCCGCATCGGCAACGGGTCCGCGCTCGCGGGCCACGTGACGATGGAGGACCACGTCATCATCAGCGGCCTGGCGGCGGTGCATCAGTTCACCCGCCTGGGCCGCTTCGCCTTCATCTCCGGCGGGGCCATGGTCACCATGGACATCCCCCCGTACGCCACGGCGCAGGGAGACCGGGCGGAGCTGGTGGGGCTCAACACCGTGGGCCTGGAGCGCGGCGGCTTCACCAAGGACCAGATCGAGCGCATCAAGGAATCCCACCGCATCCTGTTCCGCTCCAAGCTGGGGCTGCAGGAGGCGCTGGGGCGGCTGCGCACGGAGCTGGGCGGCCACCCGGAAGTGGACCACCTGGTGGACTTCATCTCCCAGAGCAAGCGCGGCCTGACGCGCTAGGCTGTGGACATGGAGCACGCACCTCCGGACGGTCGAATCGGCCTCATCGCGGGCAACGGTCAGCTTCCCCTCTTGTTCGCGCGCGCCGCGCGGGCCCGGGGGCTGGAGGTGGTGGCCGTGGCCCACAGGGGCGAGACGAACCCGGCCCTGGCCTCGGAGGTCGGCTCGCTCACCTGGGTGCGGGTGGGGCAGGTCAACCGCATCCAGAAGGCCTTCGTCGCCGCGGGCGTGAAGCAGGCGGCCATGGCGGGCGGCATCGGCCGGGTGAAGGCGCTGTCCGAGGCCCGACCCGACCTGGGCGCGGTGCGCATCATCTCCCGGCTGCGCAGCTTCCGGGATGATGCGCTGCTGCGCGCGGTGGCCGCGGACTTCGAGTCGCGCGGCATCACCATCATCGCCCCCACGGACTTCCTGGGTGAGGTGCTGTGCCCGGAAGGCCACCTGGCCGGCCCCCAGCTGAGCCCCACGCAGGAGCAGGACGTGGCGCTCGGGCGCGAGGTGGCGACGTTGCTGGGGCAGGCGGACGTGGGCCAGACGGTGGTGGTGCACCAGGGCCACGTGCTGGCGCTCGAGGCGGTGGAGGGCACCGACGAGGCCATCCGTCGGGGCGGCAAGCTGGGAGGCGCGGGCGCCGTGGTGGTCAAGCGCTGCAAGCCGCAGCAGGACCTGCGCTTCGACCTGCCCGCGGCGGGGCCCCGCACGCTGGAGGTCATGAAGGAAGTGGGCGCCCGGGTGCTGGCGCTGGAGGCCGGGCGCACCGTGCTCCTGGACGCGCCGGAGCTCTTCGCCAACGCGCGCGCGGCGGGAATCACGCTCGTCGGCGTGCGGTAGCGCGCCCCGCGTCCGGGCCGGGCAGGAGAGGGCCTGGTGGCCGTCCCCCCGGCTGCCCTGGGTGTGTGGCGCGCGGGAATGAATGTCGGCGTGCTTCTCGCGTCTGGCTCGCGAGGCGTTTCCACGCTCGCGAAGCATTTCCACGCGGGGGACACCGTCCTACCCTGGCGCGGAGGAATCCACCCATCCGGGGCGCTGTTGCACGGCGACCCGCGACGCCAGAGGTCGACGCCGCGCCATGAATGCCCGCCTGGTTCTATTGCTCAGTCTTGTCGCCTCGACACCCCTGCCCGCGTTCGCCGACGCCATCCGCGTGTCCCTGGAGGGCCGTGCCGCGGCGGGCGAGAAGCTCCCGGCATTGCTCGTGCACATCGAGGAGCCCATCGCGGGCTTCGAGGTGAAGCTCAAACGCGACGACGGGAAGGTGGTCGACGTGAAGGGCGGCGGGAAGCCAGGCATGACTCGGCGAATCGAGCTGGAGCAGCCCGAGGGCCGCTTCCACTACGAGGGCGAGCTGGTGGTGCGCTTCGCCAACGCCGAGTCGGGCAGCATGCCGTTGTCCTTCGACACGGAGCTCAACGGGCCGCTGCGCCTGGACGTGCGTCCGGAGGACGTGGACGTGCCGGGGCGCACGCTCCGCTTCCAGCTGTCGCGCCCGGCGGGCCGCGTGGAGCTCACCGTGCTGATGGACACGGGGAAGAAGGCCTTCGAGGGTGAGGTGGCCTTCAAGGGAGAGAAGGCGGGCACGCCGCTGTCCTTGAGCTGGCCGGCCGCCGAGGGGAAGGTGATGAAGATTTCCCTCCGAGCCTTCGACACATCGGACTTCTACACGGGTGTGGACCTCTTCCCGTGGCGCATGGACATTCCCCATGAAGAGGTGGGCTTCGCCTCGGGGCGCGCGGACATTCCCGCCGCCGAGCGAGGCAAGCTGGACAGGAGCCATGCGTTGATTGCGGAGGCGCTGGCGAAATACGGCCGCTTCGCGGCGGTTCGTCTGTACGTCCTGGGCCACACGGACACCGTGGGCCCCACGGCGGACAACCGTGCGCTGTCGCTCCAGCGCGCGCGCAGCATCGCCGCCGCCTTCCGCCAGCGGGGGCTGAAGGTCCCCATCTTCTACGAGGGTTTTGGCGAGGAGTCCCCCGCGGTGCGGACTCCAGACGAGACGGCGGAGGCTGCCAATCGCCGGGCTGAATACATCATCGCGGTGGAGGACCCGGTGCTCGCCGGCGCTCCCTTCTCGCCGCGGTGGAGGAAGCTGTAGCGGACGACGTACCGAGGAGGTAGCAGCGGATGGACCGATTCCAACGGTGGACCTGGGGCGTGGTGGGAATGGCGCTCCTGGTGGGGGCAGGCTGCGCGCATCAGGCGCCGCTCGCCGTGCGGCGGGAGGTGGAGGCGGACAAGTGCAGCCTGGTTCAATCCGTGCTGAGGGAGCCGACGCCGTCACGGGTGGTGGAGGAGATTGCCGCCCAGGGACGCCAGGAGCCCACGCCGGTGCGCGTGTACGTGCGCCGTCCGGAGCTGTCCATGCTGGAGCGCTTCTTCGAGGGAGATGAGCCCCGCTGTGGCGACTCCACCTTCAAGGTGGTGCAGGACAGCGTGCTGGACGCCGTCGTCGTCTACCTCCAGGAGATTCGCGAGGGCTACGCGTACGACGCGCGCCGCTCCGGCCCGGACGAACTCACCCTGGAGGGCCAGCCCCAGGGCACGCTGCGCCGCGCGGGCCCCACCTGGGTCGTCGGCAACTAGGTTACTTCAGCAACTCCTTGGCGCCGTCCGCGATGAACTGCACGGCGATGGCGGCCAGGATGAGCCCCATGACGCGCTCGACGATGGCGACGCCGGACTGGCGCAGCACCCGCTGCACGAGCCCGGAGGCGCGCAGGATGAAGTAGCTGAAGACGAAGGTCAGGAGGATGGCCGCCAGCACCGGAAGGGTGGAGGCCATCGAGTTGGAGTTGCCACGGGCCATCAGCACCATGGCGGTGGCGATGGCGCCGGGCCCCGACAGCAGCGGAATCGCGAGGGGGACGATGGCCACGTCCTCCTTCACCACGCCTTCCTGTTCCTCGGTGGGGGTGGTGCGCGTCTCGGACGGACGCGCGCGCAGCATGTCCAGCGCGGTGATGAGCAGCAGGATTCCACCCGCCACGCGGAAGGCCCCCAGCGACACGCCGAACACCTTGAAGATGATGGTGCCGAACAGGGCGAAGAAGGTCATCAGCCCGCACGCCACCAGACACGCGCGCATCGCCGTGCGGCGTATCTTCTCCTTCGTGTCCCCGGCCGTCATCGCCAGGAACAACGGCACCACGCCGATGGGGTCCACCACGAAGAAGACCGCCGGCAGGGCGACGAGGAATTGCGTCAGGGAGTCCTTCATCACCGCACGACCTTTGCGACTACACCGTGAGGCGCAGCTTCCACACCATGGTGAGCGCCTCGGCGAAAATCTTCTTGCTCATCTTCGAGTGCCCCACGCGGCGGTCCTCGAAGATGATGGGGACCTCGCGCACGGTGAAGCCGTTCTTCAGCGTGCGGTAGGTGAGCTCGATCTGGAACGCGTACCCGGTGCTGTGTACGGCATCCAGGTTGAGGGTCTCCAGCACCCGGCGGTGGAAGCACTTGAATCCCCCGGTCAAATCCTGGACGCCCACGCCCAGGATGGTGCGGGCATACAAGCTGCCGCCGCGGCTGATGACCTGGCGGGCCACGCCCCAGTTCACCGTGCCGCCGCCCGTGACGTAGCGGCTGCCGAGCACCAGGTCCGCCCCGGCCTCGGCCGCGTCCATCAGCCCGGGCAGGTAGCGCGGGTCATGGCTGAAGTCCGCGTCCATCTCCAGGATGTACGTGTAGTTCTCCGCCAGGGCCCAGCGGAAGGCGGCGAGGTAGGCGCGACCCAGGCCCTCCTTCTTCTCGCGGTGGAGCACCCGCACGCGGGGCTCCTTGGCGGCGAGCTGGTCGGCGATGTGCCCCGTGCCGTCCGGTGAGTTGTCGTCGACGATGAGGATGTCGACGCGCGGGTCGGCCTTGAGCACCGCCAGGGTGATGGCCTCGATGTTTTCCCGCTCGTTGTAGGTGGGGATGCAGACCAGCGCTGGGTTCATGGCCGGGCCGACATACCCTAAATGGCGCGCGGGGGCAGTAGCTCCATGACGGTCTCCGCCGCCCGGGTGGCGGCCCCTGCCTCGCCCAGCCGCCCCCGGACCTCCCCCAGCCCCTGGAGCATCTCGTCCCGGGCGGTCCCCGGAAGCCAGACCTTGCGGACCTCGTCGGCGATTCGCTCGGGGGTCATCTCCCCCTGGAGCAGCTCCGGCACCACCCGCCGCCCGGCCAGCAGGTTGACCAGGGACACGAAGGCCACCTTCAGCATCAGCCGGCCCACCCAATAGGAGATGAGCGACACCCGGTAGATGACGACGAGGGGACGCTGCATCAGCCCTGCCTCCAGCACGGCCGTCCCGGAGGCGACCACCGCCGCGTCGCTGGCGCCCACCACCTCCGGGGCGTGTCCGTCCACCAGCACTGGCGTCAGGCCGCTGCCCTCGAAGCGCGACAGCACCTCCTCGCGGGGGATGGTGGGGGCCACGGGGACCACGACCTGGAGCCCGGGCCGCTCGGTGGACAGGCGGCGGGCCGCGGCCACCATGGACGGCAGCAGCCGGCGAATCTCGCTCATCCGGCTGCCCGGCAGCAGCGCGAGCGTGGGGGCCTCCCTGGCCAGGCCCAGGCGCTCCCGGAACGCGGCGGGGCTGTCGGGAGCGGGGACCTGCTCGACGACGGGGCTGCCCACGTAGCGGGCGGCGACGCCGGCCTCCCGGTAGAAGTCCTCCTCGAACGGGAGGATGCACAGCATCCGGTCCACCAGGCGTTTGATGGTGCGCACCCGGCCGCGGCGCCACGCCCAGATCATCGGCGAGATGTAATAGGCCACGGGGATGTCCTGGGCCTTGAGCTTCTCGGCCAGGCGCAGGTTGAAGTCCGGGATGTCGACGAGGATGGCGACGTCGGGGCGCCGCTCGGCGGCCGCGTTCGCCAGCCCCTTCATGATCTGGAGGATGCGGGGGATGCGGGGGAGCACCTCGGTGATGCCCATGACGGACACCTCGCGGGCGTCGAAGAGCAGCTCGACTCCCCGGGCGGCCAGGCGCGAGCCGCCCATGCCGAAGAAGGTGAGGTCCGGACGGCGGGCCTGGAGGGCGGCGACGAGCTCTGCGGCATGGGCATCGCCGGAGGCCTCGCCGGCCACGACGAGGATTCGGGGCGGGGGCGTCATGTGAGGGGGGCGCATCGTACCCTGATGCAAGCCGGGGTGAAGGTGTAGACTGCGCCAACCCTTGAAGACGCTTCTGCTCGCCGAGAGCCATCCCCCCACGCTCGAGCACCTGACGGGCCTGCTCTCGCAGGCCGGGTATTCCGTGCGCGCGGTGAATGACCCCATCGCGGCGCTGGAGCACTTCGCGGCGGACAACCCGGATGTGATGGTGTTGTCGGTGGACCTGCCGCGCGTGGAGGGCGCTCACGTGGTGCAGCTCATCCGGGGGCACAGCCAGGGTGGGCGCGTGCCCATCGTCGCCATCGACAAGGGGCACCTGGGACGGGCGCGGGGCGTGGGCTCGGTGTTGGATTTGAAGGTGAACGCGTACGTCGCGGACCCGCTCAAGCCTGGAGAGCTGGTGCCCCGGCTGGAGTCGCTCGTGCGCGCGGCGCAGGCGGTGCCGCTGTCGGGCCTGGCGTCCACGCTGTCGCGTCCGGCGGTGAACAGTGGCGAGCTGAAGGGCTATCCGCTGCCGGGCCTGTTGCACTCCATCCACCGGCTGCGTCGGGAGGGTGTGCTGGTGGTGGCGCACCGGGGGCTGAGTCGGCGGGTGTACTTCCTGCGCGGCGGGCCGGTGAGCTTCGACTCGACGGTGAAGGAGGACTCGCTGCCGCGCTACCTCGTGGAGCGCAAGCTCGCCACGCCCGCGCAGGCGGAGCAGGTGGTGGGGGCGCTGGGCTCGGGGCTGCGCATCGGCTCGGCGCTGGCGGACGCGGGCGTGGAGCTGGTGGGGGAAGAGTTGTCGCAGTTGTTGCGTGACTACACGCGCGACAAGCTGGCGCGGGTGTTGGGCATGCGCGAGGGCCGGTATGCCTTCTACTCCGGCGACGAGTTCACCGCGGAGGTGGCATCGGTGGACCTGCCGCCGCTGGCGCAGATTCTGGAAGGCGCGCGGCGCTGCTTCCCGCTGAAGGTGATGGCGGCGTCGCTGAAGGCGAACCTGGGCGAGTACCCGGTGCGCTCGTCCGATTTTGGTCGCGACCTGCAGGCGATGGCGCTGGACACGGACGACATCAAGATTGCGATGCAGGTCAATGGCCGCATCGTGCTCAAGGAGTTGCTCGCCCATGGCCGCGGGGAGCTGAGCGCGGCGTATTCGCTCCTGTGGTTCTTGAAGCTGACGGGGGGCGTGACGTTCTCGCCGACGCCAGTCGCGACGGGGGCGGACGTGTTGTCCGCGGCGGTGGTGCCGGACCGGATTGGTCCGCGCAAGCGCAAGTCCTTGCCTGGGGAGACGGCGGCCTCGCTGCGCGAGGAGGCGGTGCGCATCATCACCCGCAGCTACTTCGGCAGCCTGGGGTTGGACATCGCGGCGGACGCGGAGGCGGTGGAGCGCGCGTACCACGAGACGGCGATGCGCTTTCACCCGGACACGTATGCCGAATACGACATCTCGGACCTGAAGGACCTGCTGGACTCCGTGCAGGAGAAGCTGTCGGCGTCCTACCGGGTGTTGAGCGTGGAGGAGAAGCGCAAGGCGTACCTCCAGTACCTCTTCAGCAAGCTGGACGTGGGGCGCAACACGGCGGTGGTGGTGGACGCCGAGATTGCGTTGCGCCGGGGCGAGTCCGCGCTGAAGCGGCGGGACTTCGTGTCGGCGATGCACGCGTTCGAGGAGGCGGTGACGCTCAACCCTCGTGAGCCGGAGTACTACTCCTTCCTCGCCTGGGCGACGTACCAGGGGGCGGGCGGTCCGCTGGTCCAGCGTGCGCAGAAGGCGCAGAAGGTGTTGAAGAAGGCGTTGTCCCTGGGGCCTTACGTGGAGCGGCTGCACATCATCGCGGCCATCATCGACACGGACCTGGGGGATGCGCCGCTGGCGCGAAAGAAGCTGCTGAAGGTGCTGGAGTACAACCCGTACTCGCAGCTGGCCAAGGCGGCGTTGCGCAAGGTGGGACGGTAGGCAGATGGGGCGGACACTCTGGCGATTGTTGCGCTACGCGCGCCCGCACGTGGCGGTGCTCGTGGTGGCGTTCGTGTGCATGGCGTTCGTGGGGGTCGCCACGGGCGCGTACGCGTACCTCACGGGCCCGGCGCTGCGCTTCCTGCTGTCGGGGGGCGAGGAGGGCTTCGGCGGGGCGAACCGGGTGCCGTGGCTCTCGTCCCTGCCGCGTGACGCGGCGCTGTGGGGCTTCCCGCTGATGATGGTGGTGGTGGGCGCGGTGAAGGGCGTGGGGTACCTGGGCCAGTTCTATTTCATGGGGCTCTTCGCGCAGCGGGTGGTGAAGGACGTGCGGCGGGAGCTCTTCGTGAAGCTCACGTCGTTGTCGCCAGCCCAGCTCGCGCGTGAGCGGCAGGGAGATTTGCTCAGTCGCTTCTCGTCGGACGTCGCGGCGGTGGAGGCGGCGGCGATGTACACGGTGGGCTCGTACCTGCGTGACAGCCTGCAGGTCATCATCCTGGCGGGGGTGGCGTTGTCGATGAGCCCGCTGCTGGGGGGGCTGATGCTGGTGGTGATTCCGCTCGCGGCGCTGCCGGCGTCGCGCCTGACGCGCAAGGTGCTCAAGGGCACGCGCGAGGGGCAGACGCAGCTGGGGCATCTGGCGGGGCAGCTCCACGAGGGGCTCGGGGGCTTGAGGACGATTCAGGCGTTCAACGGGCAGGAGGCGGAGCTGGCGCGGTTCGCCTCGCACGCGAAGGCGCACGAGGAGGCGGTGGTCGGGGCGGCGTGGGCGCGTGGCGGGGTGCCCGGAATCATGGAGGTGCTGGCGGCGGCGGCGCTGGCGGGGGCGTTGGCCTTCGCGGCGAGCGCGAAGTTGATGGAGCCGGAGGCGCTGTTGTCGCTGCTGACGGCGGTCATCCTGGTGTACCAGCCGGTGAAGGATTTGGGCCGGGTGACGCAGTTCGCGATGCAGGCGGGCGCGGCGGGTGAGCGGCTCTTCGCGTTGCTGGACTTGAAGCACCCGGTGCAGGACGCGCCGGACGCGGTGTCGGCGCCGCCCTTGTCCGAGTCGGTGCGGTTCGAGGACGTGAGCTTCGCGTATGGCGAGCGGCGCGCGCTCGACGGCGTGACGCTGGAGCTGAAGGCGGGGCAGGTGACGGCGCTGGTGGGCGGCAGTGGCGGAGGCAAGAGCACGGTGACGTCGCTGCTCCTGCGCTTCGAGCGTCCCCAGTCCGGAAGGCTGCTGCTGGATGGCGTGGACATGGCCCGGTACACGGCGGCGAGCCTTCGCGAGCAGCTCGCGTTGGTGACGCAGGAGCCGTTGTTGTTCCAGGGCACGGTGCTGGACAACCTTCGATATGCGCGCCCGGACGCCACGCGTGAGGAAGTGGAGGCGGCGGCGAAGGTGGCGAACGCGGACGGGTTCATCCGCGCGTTGCCCCAGGGCTACGACACGCGCATCGGCGAGCGCGGCGTGACGTTGAGCGGTGGTCAGCGGCAGCGTCTGTGCATCGCCAGGGCCGTGCTGGCGCGAGCGCGCGTGCTGGTGCTGGACGAGGCGACGAGCAGCCTGGACCCCGAGAGCGAGCGCGAGGTGCAGGCTGCGCTGGCGGCGGTGTTGCCGGGGCGCACGGCGCTGGTCATCGCGCACCGGTTGTCCACGGTGGTGAACGCGGACGTGCTCCACGTGATGGAGGCGGGGCGAGCGGTGGAGAGCGGCTCGCACGCGGAGTTGCTCGCGAGGGGTGGACGCTACGCCGCGCTGTGGAAGATGCAGACGGAGGGCACCTTCGAGCGAGGCGCCGCGTGATGATGCTGAGTCATGCAGGAGCCCGACGGTTCGACGCCGAGGCGGTGGTTTCGTCATCGTGTCGAGGGCTCACGCGGAACCCTCGAGGCGCGTGGACATGAACAGCCGTCTCCGTGTGGTGCTCGGCAAGGGACTGCGGGCGCTGGTGGGCCTGTTGCTCCTCCTCCTGGGCCTGTGCGGCTTCTTCGCGCTCCCCGCGTCGTACACGACGTACCCGGTGGTGCCCCCGAAGGAGGGCGAGCCGAGGTGGGTTCGTGGCGCCTTCCACGTGCACACCACGCGCTCGGATGGACGAGGCAGCCCGCTCGATGTGGTGCTCGCGGCGAAGGCCGCGGGGCTCGACTTCGTGTTGTTGACGGACCACAACGACTTCACGCCGCCCGCTCCGACCTGGGGGGATGGCGTGCTGCTGATTCCCGGCGTTGAAATCTCGACGTCCGCGGGGCACCTGGTCGCGTTCGGCATGGAGCGCCCGCTGGAGGGCATGACGCGATGGATGCCCGCCGCGGATGCGGTGAAGGCGGTGGAGGCCGCGGGAGGCATGACGGTCCTCGCGCATCCGGTGCAGAAGAAGAACCCGTGGACGGACGAGCCGACGGCCCGTGAGGCGAAGGGCTTCGAGCTGTACTCGGCGGACACGTTCTTCCGCCAGGCCATGAGCAACCCGCTGAGCCGCTTGCTGCCGGCCGTGGGCGCGTATCTCGCGAAGCCGATGCACGGAGTGATGTTGCTCGTCGCGCCGGAGCCCGAGCCCGGCGAGCGCTTCATGGGGCTCTCGCGGGAGCAACCCAAGCGCTCCTTCTGCGCGCATGACGCGCATGGCCTGCCGTCCTACGAGTCCGTGTTCAGCTCGCTCGCCATGTACCTCCCGCCGGAGCAGGTGCCCGCGCCCTTGCCGAAGGATGCGAAGGCCGCCGCCGCGCTGGTGACGCGGGCGCTGCGAGGCGGCTCGGCCCTCTGTTCCTTCCGCGCCTTGGGGGAGCCCGAGGGCTTCGCCTTGGAAGGCGTGGACCCGGAGCGTCGCGAGGCGCGGGTGGGAGATGTCCTGAAGGTGCGCCTGCCGGGCCTGCCGGACGTGGACACGGTTCGGGTGCAGGTGTGGGGAGAGGGCCGACTGGGGGAGGACGGCACGTCGGTGGCGCTGACGGGGGAGGGGCTGGTGCGGGTGGAGGTCTGGGCGAAGGGGCCTGGGCGCTTCTTCGGGTCCGAATGGCGACCCTGGATTGTTCCGAATCCCGTGCGTGTGCTGCCTCGGAGCCCTGGCATCTGATAGAGGGCCGGGGAGCCGTCCATGCGACTCCTCTACATCCTCGCCACGTACCTGCTCTTCCCGCTGCTCCTCCCGGTGCTGTGTGTGCACCGGAAGACGCGTCATGGCCTGTGGCAGCGACTGGGGTTCTATGCCCCGGGGGCGTTGCCCGCGAGAGGCGATGGGCCCGTGGTGTGGTTGCACGGAGCGAGCGCGGGAGACCTGCTCGCGCTCTCCCCGATGTTCGCGCCGCTGCGAGCGCGCTTCCCGGGCTGCCAGCTCATCCTGTCGACGATGACCGACAGCGGCCATGCGATGGCGACGGGGCGACTGGCCAAGGACATCGATGGCGTCATCTACGTGCCCTATGACCTCTGGGGCGCGACGCGGCGGGCGATGAAGGCGCTGCGGCCGGACATCCTGGTCCTCGAGTACACGGAGATCTGGCCCAACCTCATCCGCGCGGCGAAGCGCGGAGGCGCGAGGGTGGTGATGACCAACGGACGCTTCTCCCCGGCGAACGTGGGGCGCTACCGGGCGTTGTTCGGCCTCATCGGCAATCCGCTGAAGGACCTGGACCTGATGTTGATGCGCCACGAGGACGAAGCGGAGCGAGCGCGGAGCCTGGGCGCGAGGCCCGACTGGGTGAGGGTGACGGGGAACACCAAGTTCGACTCCCTGGCCTCGGGGCCCGCGCCGGAGGACACCACGTTGCGCGAGGTCCTGGGGCTCCCCCTGGGCGCGCCCGTGTGGATTGCGGGAAGCACGCACGAGGGTGAGGAGGAGGCGCTGCTGGGTGTGTACCGGCGGCTGCTCGCGAAGTGGCCGGAGCTGCGGCTGGTGATTGCGCCGAGGTACGTGGACCGAGCGGCGCGAGTCATGACGCTCGCGCGGGACGCGGGGTTGAGCGTGGCGCTTCGCTCGAAGGGCAACCCCGAGCGAGCGCAGGTGGTGGTGATGGACACCATCGGCGAGCTGTCGCGGGCGTACCGACTGGGGACGGTGGTCTTCGTCGGAGGCTCGTTCACGAAGCGCGGTGGCCAGAACATCCTGGAGCCCGCGGGGCAGGGCAAGCCGGTGTTGTTCGGGCCGCACATGGACAACTTCCGGGACAGCGTGACGGTATTGTCGGGGCACGGAGGCATCCAGGTGGCGGACGCGGAGGAGCTGCACGCGAGGCTCTCGGAGCTGCTGGAGGACCCGCGGCGAATCGATGAACTCGGGGCCCGAGCCCTGGAGACGGTGGGCCGAATCTCCGGAGCGAGCGAGCGCAACGCCGAGGCGATGCTGTCGCTCTTCCCGCACGGCAGGGCGGAGCCGCGATGACGCTCATCATCCACCCGCATTTCCACAACCGGTACACGGGCGTCACGCGTCACGTCGAGTCGGTGGTGCCAGCGTTGGTGAAGGACTCGGGCTCGGAGACGCGGGTCATCGGCTCGGGGCTGAGCGAGGGACTGCCGCGCATCACCTGGCCGGAGCTGCTGCGCAGGGCGCGCTCGGAGCCGGTGGTGTGGCACGCGCACCGGAACAACGAGCTGCTGGCGGGGATGTTGTTGAAGCTGGTGGGTCGGCAGGTGCGGCTGGTGTTCACGCGGCACACGTCGATGGCGCCCAGTGGCTTCACGCGGTTCATCGCGCGAGGCGCGGACGCACTGGTGTCGTTGACGAAGCAGGTGGCGGACGTCATCGCGCTGCCGTCGACGGTCATCTCGCATGGCATCGACCTGACGCGCTTCCATCCCCCCGAGGACCGACAGAAGGCCTGGGAGCGACTGGGGCAAGGCGGGCGCCTGGGAATCGGCGTCATCGGTCGCATCCGGAAGGAGAAGGGACAGGGCGACTTCCTGGAGGCGGTCCGGCCGTTGCTGCCTGAGCACCCCGAGTGGCAGGGCGTGCTGGTGGGCCTGGCGAAGGGCGCGGACCTGGACTGGGTGAACGGCCTCCGTGCCGGCATCGAGGGCCGGGTGACGCTGGCGGGAGAGCAGTCGGTCATCGAGCCCTGGTACCAGGGGCTCACGGTGCTGGTGCACCCATCCTATGCGGAGGGGTACTCGCTGGTGCACGTGGAGGCGATGGCGTCGGGGTGCTGCGTGGTGGCGTCGAAGCTGCCGTACCTGGACACGCTCATCGAGCACGGCCGCACGGGCTTCTTCTTCGAGCCGGGTGACGTGAAGGCGCTGCGAGAGCTCCTCGACATGTTGATGCGCGAGCCGGAGCGAGCGCGCGAAGTGGGGCGCAACGCGGCCGAGGAGGCGCGGCGTCGGTGTGGCGTGGAGCACGAGGCGCACGCGCTGGAGGCGCTGTACCGCACGCTGGTGAGGCGCTGAGCGGATGCGCATTCTTCACCTGCTCGCGAGCCCGTTCTTCAGTGGCCCCGCGGAGAACGTCGCGCTGCTGGCCCGAGCGCAGCGGGATGCCGGGCACGAGGTGACGGTGGCGGTGGACCGTCGGCGCAAGGACGTGCCGGCGGAGGAGCCCGCGGTGCCTCGCTTCCAGGAACTCGGCCTGTTGGACGAAGGCGGCCTGGAGTTGTCCGTGAAGTCGCCGCCGTGGCGCATGTGGAGCGACTCGCGACGTCTGCGCGCGCGGCAGGTGGACGTGGTGCATTCGCACTTCAGCCACGACCACTTCCTGGCGAGGTGGGGCCGTCCCCGAGGCGCGGTGTTGCTGCGCTCGCTGCACGCCCCCCGCTCGCTGCGTTCGTCGTTGCCCGCGGCGGATGCGTACACGGTTCCGGCGAGCGCGTTGTTGCCGAGGCTGTTGGAGCGAGGGAAGCGGGCCCGGGTGCTCCCGGCGCTGGTGGACCCGAGGTTCCAGCCCGAAGCGGACCGTGCGTCACTCCGGCGCGAGCTGGGGCTCACGGGTGGACCTTTGGTGGGAATGGTCTCCACGTTCCAGCCATCGAGGCGCCATTCGGTCGGCGTGGAGGCCTTCGCGAAGTACCGTCAGCACCATCCCCATGCACGCTTCGTCCTCGTGGGTGACGGAGCGTTGCTGGAAGCGACGCGCAATCAGGTGGCGACGCTGGGGCTGACGGACGCGGTGGTCTTCGCGGGCTATCAGCAGGGAGCGGACTTCGCGCGCTGGCTGAAGGCATTGGACGAGGTATGGCTGCTGGGCTTGGGGAATGACTGGAGCGCGAGGGCCGCGGCCCAGGCGCGAGCGTGTGGAGTCCGAGTGGTTGCGGTGGACGAAGGGGCGCTGCCGGACCTGGCGGATGCCAGGGTGGCCGAGCCCACGCCCGAAGCAGTCGTGACGGCCGCGCTCTCGGGCGTCCTGGCGCCGGTGGCTCATCCGACAAACGCGCGCATCGCCGCTGACGTGCTCGCCTTGTACGCCGAGGCGGCCAGCGGGGCTCGTCGATGAATCCCATGGCGAACGTCGAGCACCGCGAGCTCCGGGCGATGGGAGCCCATCGGTCTTGAGTCCTCCTGCCCCCGAGTCATCCACCGCCATCGAGCGGGTCTTCTACCCACCGACACCGGAGGCCTGGGGCCGCAAGGCGTTGCTGTCGCCGTTGACGGCATTGTCGTGGACCTACGCCGCGGCGGTGCATCTGCGAGGAGCCCTGTACGACGGTGGACTTCTGCGAGCCGAGCGTGTCGAGGGGCTCCGAGTCATCTCCGTGGGCAACCTCAACGTGGGCGGAACGGGCAAGACGCCCGCGGTTCTGCACCTGGCGGAGCAGCTCGTTCGAGCAGGCCGCAAGGTCGGCATCCTCACGAGAGGCTACGGCCGGCGCTCACGAGAGCCGCTGACCTTCACGGGAGCGGAGCCGCTGCCCTCGGTGGAGGACGCGGGAGACGAACCCCTGCTGCTCGCGACGCGTTGTCCGAGCGTGAGGCTCTTCGTGAACCCGGACCGGGTCTCCAGTGCCCTGCGAGCGCGAGACGAGTTCGGCCTGGACACGGTGTTGCTCGACGATGGCTTCCAGCACCGTCGCCTCGCGCGGGACGAGGACCTGGTGGTGGTGGACGAAGCCGTGGGGCTGGGCAACGGCCACATGCTTCCCCGAGGCCCCCTCAGAGAGCCTCCGTCATCGATTCGACGTGCCACGCTCCTTTGGGTGCGCACGTCCGCATTGGCCGTGGGCGAGCCCCTGGTGGTGAGCCTCCCGCGAGAATCCGAGCCGATTCCCCGGGTGCGCGCGCGTTACGGGCCGTCGGCATGGATGGACCCTGCCGGCCTGTCGCATCCACCCGAGCACCTGCGAGGGCAGGGCGTGTTGGCCCTGGCGGGACTTGGCAGGCCGGGGGGCTTCCTGAAGACCCTGAGGTCGCTGGGCGTGGAGGTCGTCGACGCGGCGCTCTTCCCGGACCATCACCGCTTCACGTCCGAGGAGCTGGAGGACGTGGCCCTGCGGGCGACGCGTCGAGGCGTGGTGGTGGTGACGACCGAGAAGGACGCGGTGCGGCTGCCATCCGGGTTCGAGGCGTGGAGGGTGCGGTTGGGGGTGGAGGTGCTGGAGGGGGAGGCCCATCTGCGTCGGGCGCTCGGGCTGGCGGGCGCGTCAGCCGACTTGTGAGACGAGGGGGGCTGTGGGACAAACCGCCGCCATGGCCGCGGTCTCGCCCGTTCGCTCCTCGCCCTTGTCCTCTCGCCTGCCGCTCGCGTTCTCGCGTCGTCGTGTGCTGCTGGTCGGGGACCTCGTCGCAGACCACTACATCTACGGACAGACGGACCGGGTGAGCCGCGAGGCGCCCGTGCTCATCGTCCGTTACGAGTCCGCGGAGGTGAAGCTGGGCGGAGGCGCGAACGTCGCGGCCAACGTCCGTGCCTTGACGGGACAGGTGACGGCCGTCGGCGTGCTCGGCGCGGACGAGATGGGCGGCGAGCTGCGCCACCTGTTCTCGGAGGCGGGAGTCCGGTTGCACGCGGTGGGAGGTCGAGGCCTCGCGACGGAGACGAAGACGCGCATCCTGGCCGGAGGGGTGAGCACCACGCGGCAGCAGATGCTGCGCCTGGACCGTGGACAGCACTCCGCGTTGCCGCCCCGGGCGCGCAAGGCCCTGGCCCGACATGTCGAGCAGGCCGCTCGGGATGCGGACGCGGTGGTGGTCTCGGACTACGGCGCGGGGGTGCTGAACGATGAGGTCCGAGGCGTGCTCCGGAAGCTCGCGGCGGATGGGCTGCCGGTGTGCGTGGACAGCCGCTATGCGCTCGCGTCGTTCTCGGGGGTGACGGTGTGCAAGCCCAACGAGCCCGAGCTGGAGGCGCTCGCGGGCCGGCCCGTGCGCTCGGAGGAGGACCTGCTCCTGGCCGGGAAGGAAGCGGTGCGCCGGCTGGGGTGTCGTGCGTTGCTGGTGACGCGGGGCCGCCACGGCATGGCGCTCTTCGACGCGGACGGCGGCGTGGACCTCATCCCGGTGCACGGCGCGAAGGCCGCGGTGGACGTGACGGGCGCGGGCGACACGGTGATTGCGACCTTCTCCCTGGCGGTCGCGGCCGGAGCCTCGTTCGGCGAGGCGGCGAGGCTGGCGAACGTGGCGGGGTCCATGGTGGTGCAGAAGCCGGGGACCGCGACGGTGTCCCGGGATGAGCTGCTGGCGGAGCTGCGGAGCGCGCGATGAGCACCCTGGAGAAGATTCAGTCGCTCGAGCAGGTGGCGGAGGCGAGAGCCCGCTGGAAGCAGGAGGGCCGCACGGTGGCGCTCGCCAACGGCGTCTTCGACCTGCTGCACGTGGGCCACGTGCGCTACCTGGAGGGCGCGCGAGAGCTGGCGGACGTGCTGGTGGTGGCGGTGAACTCGGATGCCTCGACGCGCGCCTACAAGGGGCCTGGCAGGCCGCACATCCCGGAGAACGAGCGCGCGGAGCTGGTCGCCGCCCTCGCGTGCACGGACCGGGTCATCGTCTTCGACGACCCGAACGTCCGCGCCATCATCCGGGTGTTGAAGCCGGATGTGCACGTGAAGGGCACGGACTACACGCCTGACAGCATCCCCGAGGGTGACGAGGTCCGCGCGTACGGTGGCCGCACCGCGGTGTCGGGCGACCCGAAGAACCACAGCACCACGGAGCTGGCGCGTCGGCTCGGGCGCGAGGACGCGAAGTAGCCCATGGATGCCGGGCTCCTGGCGGTGCTGGGCTGCCCCCGATGCAAGGGGGCGCTCGTCGTCCTGGGGACTGGCGCCACGGAGCGGCTCCACTGCGCGGCCTGCCGGGCCTGGTGGCCCGTGAAGGACGGCGTGCCGCAGCTGCTTCCCGAGCTGATGACTCGGGAGGACGCTCCTACGCGGTGAGCTTCGCGGCGAAGGACCGCGCCTCTTCGGCGGCGCGAGCCTCGAGCCCCTGTCCACCCGCGCCATCGACGATGGCCGTGAGGTCGACCATGCGGTGGGGGCCATAGGCGTGGCCCCAGCGCTCCATGTCCATCCGGAGGAAGAACGCCAACGTCGGCGCACCCACGGCGACGGACAGGTGCATGGGCCCCGTGTTGTTGCACACGGTGAGGCCCGCGGCGCGCATCAGGGCCGCGAGCTCATCCAGGTTGGTGGGCGGCGCCAGTCGAGCCCCGGGCGCGCCGGCGAGCACGGCCTTCGCGAGCTCTTCCTCTCCGGGCCCCCACGTCACGATGGGCGTGCGGCCCGACTCCAGCAACGCCCGCGCCGCGGCGGCGAAGGCCTCCGGGGGGATGCGCCGAGGCCCCAGTCGGCCACCAGGATTGATGACCGCGCACGGGTTCGAGGCGTCCTCCTCCAGGAACGTGCGGAAGGAGTCGCGGATGTACGGCTCCCGGAAGGACAGCTCCCGGGCCAGCGCATTGCCAGCCACGGGGGAGAGCAGGTGGGTGCGCTGGACAGCCTCGCTGCGGGTGTCGGGCCGTGAAGGAACGGAGAGCGAGTGCAGGTGCGTCACCGGCCAGATCTTGGGCCCGACGACCACGGCGCGAGGGCCGGCGAGCCGCGCCACCAGCGCGCTCGTCACGGACGGGGCCTCCCAGTTGGCGCAGTCGACCACGAGGTCGTAGTTCGCCTGGCGCAGCGCGCGGATGCCGGGGGCCAGGGGCCCTGACCAGATGCGTCGGCGGTCGAAGGCGATGACCTGGTCCGCGTCGGGGTGGTTGGCGAGGACCCGGGCCACCTTGGCGTGGACCAGGATATGGACCTCGGGCGCGGGGTGGACCTGGCTCTTGAGGACGCGCAGCAGGGGGGTGGTGAGGAGCGCCTCGCCCACGCGGTTGTCGGGCCGCACGAGCAGCACCTTCCGGGGGACGGGGAGGGAACTTCCGGGGCGCAGCTTGCGGCCGGGGCGCCAGAACAGCAGGGACGCCACGAGCGCGAGTGCCAGCTTCGCCCACAACTCGAGCCGCTTGTGCCAGGACATCGCGGCGCGGACCCTACACAGAACTGAAAGGCGTGCAAGCACGCTGCTTGACCTGCGGGCGGAAAGCCCCTAGCAACCGCCCAATGCTGAAGAGCATGACCGGGTTTGGAGCGGGCCGCGCGCGCGTGGGCGACGAAGAGGTCTCCGTGGAGCTGCGCTCGCTCAATCACAAGTTCTGCGAGGTGAAGGCGCGGCTGCCGCGCGAGCTCGCCTCCCTCGAGCCCCTCGTCACGAAGCAGGTGAAGGACCGGCTGGCGCGTGGCTCGGTCGAGCTGCTGGTGAAGCGGCAGTCCTCCACGGCCTCTGGCACCGTTCCCACGGTGGACCTCAACCTGGCGCGCGAGTACCTGCGCACCTTCCGGGAGCTGGCCAAGGAGCTGGGCCTGTCTCAGGACGTCACCTGGTCCCAGGTGGCGAACCAGCAGGGCGTGGTCCGCCTGGAGGAGAAGGGCGTGGACCTGGAGGCCGCGACGCCCGCGGTGACGGCGGCGCTGGACCAGGCGCTCGGGGCCCTGGAGAAGATGCGGCTCGTCGAGGGCGAGGCCATCCACGCCGACCTGGACGCGCGCATGAAGCTGCTCGAGGGCTGGAGCCGGGAGGTGGCGCAGCTCGCGCCCCGCGCCGTGCAGGACTACCAGCAGCGGCTCACCGAGCGCGTGGCGGAGCTGGCGCGCGGCGTCGCGGTGGACCCGCAGCGGCTGGCCCAGGAGGTCGCGCTCTTCGCCGAGCGCACGGACATCGCCGAGGAGGTGACGCGTCTGGCCAGCCACCTCGAGCAGTTCCGCGCCCTCATGGCGAGCCAGGAGCCCACGGGCCGCCGCATGGACTTTCTCGTGCAGGAGATGCACCGCGAGGTGAACACGACGGGCTCCAAGAGCCAGCACGCGGACATCTCCGCGCGCGTGGTCTCGATGAAGGCCGAGGTCGAGCGCATCCGCGAACAGGTGCAGAACGTCGAATGAGCGAAACCACCATCCTTCCGCCCGGTCTGTTGCTCGTCCTCTCCGCCCCCTCGGGAGCGGGGAAGACCACCCTGGCCCACCGACTCCTCCGGGAGACGCCCCAGGCGAACTTCTCCATCAGCGTCACGACGCGCCGGCCCCGAGGCAAGGAGCAGGAAGGCGTCGACTACCACTTCGTGGACGTGGCCACCTTCCAGGCGAAGATCGAACGCGGTGAGTTCGTGGAGTGGGCGGAGGTCCATGGCCACTTCTACGGGAGCCCCCAGTCGACGGTGGACATCGCCCGGGCCAACCGGGGCGTGGCCATCTTCGACATCGACGTGCAGGGCGGCCAGGCCATCAAGCGCAAGCACCCGGACGCGGTCCTCATCTTCGTGCTGCCGCCCTCCATGGAGGAACTCGAGCGTCGCCTGAGGGACCGACAGACGGACTCCGACGAGACCATCCGTCGGCGCATGCTGGCGGCGCGCTCCGAGATGGAGCGGGGAATCGCCGCGTACGACTATGTGGTCGTGAATGACGACTTCGACCGGGCCTACAGTGAGCTCAAGGCCGTGGTCGTCGCCGAGGGATGCCGCCGGGGTCGCGCGGACGTCTCCCGGTTGAAGCTCGGCGTCTGAGCCTGGGGAAGGTGTCCTCCGGGTGGCGCGGAAGTGACGAGAAGCAAACTTCTTGCGCTGCTCCCTGGCTTGGTGGATAAGCCGCCCACCTCACGGCGAGGCGCGAAAGGGCAGGTCGCCTTCGCGTCACCGGGAGCCACGTCGGAAACGCCGTGGAATCAGCGCCTCGGGCGCTGTGGTTCTCTGATTCAAAATGGATAGGACCGTGCGCCTCAAGGTGGCCCTAAGCGGGCTGTCAGGGGGCAGGCAAGCGTCCGGAGCGGCTCGTGACAGCGAGTTGACAATCTCCGGAGCGCTCCATACATGGTCGACCGGATGGTAGTGGTTCAGTGGGCGTGCGGGTGGTGGGGCAGGACGTCGTCTCATGGGAGACGGCACTGAGCTGGGTCGGCGGGGGAGGGCAGCTTGTCAGCGGTTTGACTTCAGTCGCGGCGGTGGTACAAGCCGCGCCCCTCGCAACGAAGCCGCGCACTGGCGCGGAGTCTTTCGGGCGAAGGCAGGACGACATCGGAAATACGGCGGTCAGCGCAGTGGGTTGACAGAAGATGCGGCGGTGGTAGAAGCCGCGCCCCGACGAGGAAGCCCGGCAGCAAGCGGGCGGGAACGACGGGGTGGTCAACGAAGCAGCGGTTGACACGGGATGCGGCGAAGAGGTAGAAGCCGCGCCCCTCACGAAGAGAAACAGCGGAAGCCACTGGGCGGCGCTGAGAACTTCGAGAGAGCCAAGGGGACGCAAGTCGAAGTTGACAGCTGACGCGGACCTGAATAAAAGATGCAGCCCGCCGAAAGCAGCAAGCGGCGGACAAGAAGAAAGATAGCAAAAAGTCGCGGTAGAAACAAGCGACTCGGTCTTTGAAAACCAAATAGCAAGCCCAAGAAGAAGAGAAGGATTGCGGAAACCGCAGTCAATCTTTGAGAAGGCCCCAGTCAGGGAGCGCTGAGAAGCGCAGACCGGCAGGG